>NZ_JBWDNJ010000018.1:0-36953 GCF_056269135.1 Paenibacillus sp. J22FR21 | reverse complement strand
GTAACGCCGCCAGACGTAACACCACCGGCAGCACCGACAGTGAACGCAGTGGACAGCGATGACCTCGTCATCACAGGTACAGCGGAAGCAGGTTCTACGGTAACGGTAAAAGCAGGCGGAACAACGCTGGGATCGGCAACAGCAACAGGAGGCACGTTCTCCATCACGCTGACAGCAGCTCTACCAACAGCAACAGAGCTTGAGGTAACAGCAACGGATGCAGCAAGCAATGTAAGCACAGCAACACAAATTACGGTTACAGAGGCAACAGTAGTAACGCCGCCAGACGTAACACCACCGGCAGCACCGACGGTGAACGCAGTGGACAGCGATGACCTCGTCATCACAGGTACAGCGGAAGCAGGTTCCACGGTAACGGTAAAAGCAGGCGGAACAACGCTGGGATCGGCAACAGCAACAGGAGGCACGTTCTCCATCACGCTGACAGCAGCTCTACCAACAGCTACAGAGCTTGAGGTAACAGCAACGGATGCAGCAAGCAATGTAAGTACAGCAACACATATTACGGTTACAGAAGCAACAGTTGTAACGCCGCCAGACGTAACACCACCGGCAGCACCGATGGTGAACGTAGTGGACAGCGATGACCTCGTCATCACAGGTACAGCGGAAGCAGGTTCTACGGTAACGGTAAAAGCAGGCGGAACAACGCTGGGATCGGCAACAGCAACAGGAGGCACGTTCTCCATCACGCTGACAGCAGCTCTACCAACAGCTACACAGCTTGAGGTAACGGCAACGGATGCAGCAAGCAATGTAAGCACGGCTACGCGTGTAACGGTGACAGCAGCTCCAACTGGTACACAACCGACAACGCCAATCGACACTACGGTGATCTCGACAGATGGGACACTGACACTTCCTTCAGGCCAATCTGGGAAGGTTAGCTTTGAAGATGCGGTTACAATCGCTATTCCGGCTGGTTCAACAGCCAATAACCTGAAACTAACAATAGACAAAGTGTTGAACACTCAAAATTTAGTTTCAGATGAAGATGTTCTAGCCAGCCCAGTCTTCGAGATTCTGAAGAATTTCTCGGAGAACTTCAGTAAGTCCATCACGCTCACGTTTGCTTTTGATCCGACCAAATTGAGTGGCGATGAGAAGGTAGCGGTCTTCTATTACGACGAAGTGAAGAAGGAATGGGTCAAAGTTGGCGGTGTCCAAATCAACGCAAACCACATCTCCGTAGAGGTCAATCACTTTACGAAATATGCGGTATTCGTTGTTAATCAGAAACCAACGGATCCAACACCAACAATTAAATTCAGCGATATCTCCGGGCATTGGGCTGAAGCTAATATCAAGAAGGCGGTAACCAGCGGAATCGTTAACGGTTACCAAGACGGTACGTTTAAGCCTGGCAAAACCGTCACGCGCGCTGAGTTCGCAGTCATGCTGATGAATGCATTGAAGCCGCAAGAAGCAGGAGCAAAGCTTACGTTCACGGATCATGCGAAAATCGGAACTTGGGCGCAGAAAGCAGTTGCTCAAGCGGTACAAGCAGGTATTATTACAGGTTATGCAGATGGCAGCTTCCGCCCAGACGCACAAATATCTCGTGCTGAGATGGCAGCGATGATCGCGAAGGCAATGGGTCAGACTACTGAAGAAGTTGCAACAACCGGCTTCTCGGATGACAAGGCTATTCCGGCGTGGGCGAAGTCCGGCGTTGCGTTTGTGAAGCAAGCAGGCATTGTGCAAGGCAAGGGCAATAACGAATTCGCCCCGGCAGACCATGCAACAAGAGCAGAAGCTGTAACGGTTCTGCTCAACATGCTGGCACAGATGAGCGAGTAAGTAGTGTAATTATTAAAAGGTCACCTAGCATGCGGCGGAACACGCCGCAACAAGGGTGGCCTTTTTTTCAAATGCGTGAGAAGTAATTTACCGATTGTTGCGCGAAAAGCAACATTTCTCCCATTACAGTAGCGAAACTTCGCAAATGCTGCGCGAAAGGCAACATCTTCTTAAATGTCGGGCTTTAAAGGTCATCTGGAGCCGAAATGTTGCATAACGCGCAGCATATCCACACTCACAGCCGAAAGCTGCAACTTTTGTTGCACGAAAAGCAACATTCCACAATCGAGCGAGCACCCGCATCATAAAAGGCCCATACCTATAACTTTCATGCGAGCTGCCTGCCTGCATAAATACGATCCTCCTCAACAAACAAGCCCCCGAACCTCTCTACGAGGATCGGGGGCTTGCCTTTTCGCCGATGGAGGCTACAACGCTTAAGCCTCCATCTTTTGCGCTGAATACAGCTTGTAATACCGGCCGCGCCGCGCGAGCAGCTCATCGTGCGAGCCGCTTTCGGCGATGCCTTTGTCGGCGACATACATGATGCGGTCGCAGTTCTTCACCGTGGAGAGGCGATGCGCGATGATGAACGACGTGCGTCCCTTCAGCAATTCGTTCAAGCCCATCTGCACCAGACGCTCTGTCTGCGCATCGATGGACGAAGTCGCCTCATCGAGAATGAGTATGCGCGGGTTCGCCAGCAGCGTGCGAGCGAAGGAGATGAGCTGCCGCTGACCTTGTGAGAGCTTCGAGCCGCGCTCGTTCACCTCGGTCATATAGCCCTTCTCGAACTCGCGGATAAATTCATCCGCGCAGACGGCCTTAGCGGCAGCGATAACTTCTTCCTCGGTAGCATCGAGCTTGCCGTAGCGGATGTTATCCAGAATCGTGCCGGAGAAGATGAAGCTGTCCTGCAGCATGATCCCCATCTGACTGCGCAGCGATTTAAGCTTGATTTGCGCAATATCATGGCCGTCAATGCGAATCTGTCCGCCTGTTATGTTGTAGAAACGCGAGATCAGATTGACTACTGTCGTCTTGCCTGCACCTGTCGGACCGACGAGCGCGATGCTTTCGCCTGCTTTGACATCGAACGAAAGGTTCTGCAGGATGTTGTGCCCCGGATCGTAAGCGAAGGTCACATCATCGAAGGTAACCCTCCCTTGGATAGGCGGCAATTCCTTCGCATCCTTGACGTCGCTGACGGTCACCGGTTCATCCAGCGTCTCGAAGATACGCTCCAAGTAGGCGACGGAGTTGATGAAGCTGTTGTACAAGTTCGAGATATTAAGGATAGGCTGCCAGAAGCGCGACGCGTAGCTGCTCATCGCGAGGATGACGCCGAACGTCACCTCTTCCGGACCGAGTGCCAGCAAACCTACGAAGTAGATGGCTGTCGTGACCGTCGTCGCCAGGTTATCTACCGAGAAAGGGACGAGGAAGTTGAGATACATCGTTCTCATCCACGCACTGCGGTAGTTGGTGGACAGCCGGGTGAAGATGCCTTCATTATGCTGCTCACGAGTGAAGATCTGCGTAACGCGAATGCCGCTGATGCTCTCCTGCAAGTAAGCATTCAAGTTGGAGCTTTTGTTCGATACCGACTGCCACGCACGGCGCTGCTTAGTCTTGATCAGCATGATGACGCCAAGGAAGACGGGCAGACCGCCCAGAATGACAAAAGATAACTTCACATCAACAGCGAACATAAAGATGGCAATGAAGAGCAGATTCATAATTTCAAGGATTAAGTTAATGATCCCGTTGGATAGCACATCCGACACGGAGTTGACGTAGTTGACGACCCGTATGAGAATTTTGCCCTGTGGGCGATCGTCATAATATTGGAACGGCAGCTCCTGCAGGTGCTTGAACAAGTCCGTCCGGATATCGAAGATAATATCCTGCCCGACACTCGTCATCATACGCGAACGAATCGTGGCCAAGATAACGCTGACGACGATGGTGGCCAGTGTAAGCAGCGACCAGAAGACAAGCCCTTGACGATCCTTAGCGGGAATCGTCACGTCGACGACATGCTGCATAATGAGAGGCGCGGAGAGCGCGATACCGGCTGACAAAGCGCTAAGTACAAACGCGATAATCATCGGCTTCTGCTGCCTTCTGATGTAGACCAGTGCACGCCGGAAATGTCGGATATTAAACGGTGACTCCAAATTCTCATCCATATCGAACTTATTTCTAGCCATGAGCGATCGCCCCCCTTCCGATGCCTTCGATCTGCAGCTTGAATACGTCGTAATAGTAACCGCGCTTAGCTAGAAGCTCGGCGTGCGTGCCTTCTTCAATGACACGTCCATTGTCCAAAATAAGAATGCGGTCAGCTTGCGACGTCGTGGATACCCGCTGGGCGATAATGATCTTCGTACAAGGGAAGTCCAGCTCGCGCAGACTCTTCTGGATATGCTCTTCCGTCTCTAAATCGACTGCAGATGTAGTATCGTCGAGAATCAGGATTGGAGGCTGAACGGCCAAAGCCCGAGCCAAGGCGATACGCTGCTTCTGACCGCCGGACAATCCGACGCCGCGTTCACCGACGACGGTATTGTAGCCTTCCGGCATTTTGCGAATGAAATCTTGGGCAGCGGCAAGCTCGGCGAACTTGAAGACATCCTCTTCCGGTATATCCGGATTGCTGTAAGCAATGTTGCCGTCGATCGTATCGGAGAACAGCAGGACATCCTGTGTTGCGATGCCGATATTGCCGCGCAGCTCGTCCAGCTCAAGCTTACGCACATCCTTGCCGTCTACCAAGACGCGGCCCTTCGTAATGTCATAGAAGCGTGGGATGAGGTTGATTAGCGTCGTTTTCCCGGATCCCGTAGCACCCATGATGGCGATTGTCTCACCGGGCTCGATCGTGAAGTTAATGTCTTCCAGCACCGTCACATTGTCATACTTAAAGCTCACATGCTCGAACTGAATGCGGCCGTTATAACGCCGCTTAACCGTGCTGCTGTTGTGATTGTTGACGATTTCCGGATGAGCGTAATAGACTTCAATGATCTTGGTAAGGCTCGCGAAGAAACGCTGAATATCGTTAATAATGATACCAATGCTGCGCATCGGGTTGGATAGTCCCCATACGAGCGCGGAGAAAGCCGAGAATTCCCCGAATGTAATCCGCCCGTTCATGACGAACAGACCTCCTGCCAGCATCAGAATAACGCTGAATCCCTGAGAGAAGATCTCCAAGTAGGGGAAATAGTCCAGCCAAACCAAGGCAGCCTTCTTATTGGCCTTGGAGTAGTTCACGCTTTTCTCCGTGAATTTGTTGATTTCGAACTCCTCGCGCGCGAACGCTTTGACCACGCGATTACCCGCGATATTTTCCTGCGTCGTCGTATTCAGCTGTGAGAGGCGCTCCCTAAGATCCACATACATCGGACGTACGCGTCTGGCGAATATGAAGGCTACAATCCCAATCGGAGGCGACAGGATGAGCAGCCACCAAGTCAGCTCTTCGTCGATATAGAAGAAATACGCCACAGCCGCAATAAATACCGTTAGCGATTCGATGATCGTTTTGATAATCCACGCCAAGGAATGCCGGACCATCTCGAGGTCACCTGTCATCTTGGTCATGAGATCCCCGGTACGATTGCGATCGTAGTACTTCATGTCCTGACCCTGAATCTTGTTGTACAGGTAGATCCGGACGCGATAAAGCATGTTCTGCGAAGCTCGTTCATACAGCAAGGTCGTAAAATAGGACAGACCCGTGCGAAGCAAGGAAAACCCGATCATGCCCAAGCAAAGGCCGATCAGCAGCGCTCGTTTGTCGGTCAGATTACTTGCTGCATCATTGCCAGCGATGAAGAGATCGACAATTCGCTGTCCGATGTAAGGATTAATAATGGTGAGCGAGGAGCCCACCACCGACAGGCATAAAGCGATAATATAACGCGCTCGATCACCTATCAGATTGTGCCAAAGCCACTTGAATTGAAACATGTGATCACCGACTTCTGTAAGTTTCTAGATTTTGAGGTTCCGAATATCGCCTTCATTTCGATAGGGCTGTTCTCCGGTCAAAAAAACTATGGAAATTATAACACAAATAGTTGGAAATCAAGTGAAAAAATTATTCGTTTTGGGACTCTCTGTCAGTATGTGAGTTATCCAGGAAGCGAATGCATACGCCATTCTTATGGAAAATTTTAAGTAATGACCAAGGATAATGGAAGAAAATGTCGAAATAGAACAACTTGTCGAGCTTCGCGACTTCTTGTCCGAATGGGCGAAATGAGCGATGTTGAAACTACGCGCCTGATCTTCCGTAATCCAGATTAAGGAAACGGAAATATGTTGCGATCAAGCCGCGTACATTGGAATGAACCTGGATGGAGGAGCATGGTCGATGGGAACTAAATTCGTGAAACTGCTGGGTATGATCGTGGTCATCGCGGCTGTGAATATTGCGGTATTTTCGCCCGGCTTTATGGGTGCCAAGATCGGGGAGCGTCCGTTCGAATCGGCTCTCGGCGTTACTTTGCTTCTGGCGAGCGGCATCGCGCTGCTCTATGGTAGCTACACGCTGCTGTTTAAGCAGCCGGAGACGACGCCTGTCAAGCAGCTGCGAACGCGAGAAGACTTCGAGGAGGCGCTCATGCGGTATAGACGAGTGAAAGTGCTTCAGGAGGATATGGTTTATGCCCTGGATCAGATGGAGCGGATGAATAAGAGGCAGGACACCTTGCTGAACGTGCTCGGGCAGCGATTCGATCCGAATGAACTCAGCTACAAGAAGTTCGCTTCTGTGACCCGGGAGGTTGAGAAATTATTTTACCTGAATGTAAGAAGTATCTTGAATCGGCTGCATGTGTTCGATGAATCGGAGCTTCAGCATGCCGGTGGAGACCGCAAGCCTTCCCGGATATCCCCGGAGCTTCTCCAAGTAAGAACAGGGATCGTCAATGAACAGCTGACATTCGTTAAGCAATCGCTGGAGTCGAACGAAGAGATGTTGATCAAGCTGGATAAGCTGCTGCTTGAAATTTCGCGCTTGGACAGCTTCGAGCCGAGTGAGATCGATCAGATGCCATGCATGCAAGAGATCGATTCGTTAATCAAGCAGACTAAATATTACAAACAGTGAGAGGTGCGGTTATGTCCAAACAGAGCAAGTTTTTGGTGATATCGATTTTGATCTTGGGTCTCGTATTCGTCCTCGTGTATTACGGCATCAATCTGACCTCGAACTTAGGGAAGTCCAAAGCGGAAGTCACTTCCGAGAACGCCGGCAAGCAGCTAAGCAATTTGTACGAAGATATTTCCGTAACGACCGCGGAGCCGGTGAAAGGGCAGATCGATCTGGATCCCATCGACGTCGCCGCTTCGCTGCCGGACATCTCCAAGTTCCCGATTGCGGTGAACAACACGTCCAATCAATTCGTTGAAATCTTCTCCTCCACAGAGAAATCGGGAACCGGCGTTGACGGCTGGTTAACCGAAGTCGCAACGGAATTCAATCATGCAGGAATCGAAGTGAATGGCCAGCCCGCATCTGTGAAAATCCGCAACATCGCCTCTGGGACGGCGACTGATTATATTAAGACCGGCAAATATGTTCCGGACGCGTTCACGCCATCTAACGAACTATGGGGCAAAATGGCGGAAGCCAGCGGAGTCAAGACGCAGCTTATCGCACCGCGACTCGTCGGCAATGTTCCGGGTATCGTCATTGCCAAGGCCAAGTACGATGCATTGGTCGATAAATACGGCTCGGTCAATGTCAAAACCGTTACCGAAGCCATTGCGAACAATGAGTTCTCGATGGGGTATACCGATCCTTTTGCCAGCTCAACCGGACTTAACTTTCTCGTAACGGCACTTCATACCTTCGATAATGCCAATAGCTTGAGCGATAAAGCGGTTCAAGGGTTCGAGAAGTTTCAAGCGAACGTGCCGTTCATCGCTTCTACTACCTTACAGATGCGAGACGCAGCCAAGTCGGGCATGCTGGACGGTTTCGTGCTTGAATACCAGACCTTCGTCAACGCCGCGGAATTGAAGAGCGGCTATGTATTTACGCCGTTCGGTGTTCGACATGACAGTCCGTTATTCGCTCTGGGGGACCTTCCGCAAGAGAAAATCGACATCATCAAGAAATTCGCGGAATTCGTGACGCAAGACAAATACCAGCAGATGGCGAAGGACAAAGGGTTCAACCAGCTTGAAGAGTACAAATCCGAGCTGGCTGTCATGGACGGCGCAACGCTGACTTCCGCTCAGAAGCTGTGGAAAGAGAAGAAGAACGGAAGTAAACCGATATCGGCCGTCTTCGTAACCGATATCTCCGGAAGTATGGACGGCGAGCCGCTCGCCCGCCTCAAGGAATCGCTGCTTAAAGGGCAGAAGTATCTCGGCCGTGATAACAGCATCGGACTCGTCTCGTACTCCAGCGACGTATCCATCGATGTGCCGATCGGCAAATACGACGCGATTCAGCAATCGTTGTTCGTTGGAGCCGTGAACAATCTGCAATCCGGCGGTGGAACGGCGACCTTCGATGGCATCATCGTCGCGCTCAAGATGCTGCAAGACCAATTGCTCGTCAACCCGAATATGAAACCCGTTATTTTCGTCCTAAGCGATGGGGAAACGAACGAAGGCCATTCGCTCAACGATATCAAAGAGCTGGTCGAAATCTACAAAGTTCCGATCTACACCATCGGCTACAATGCCAACATCAAAGCGCTTCAAAGCATATCGAGCATTAACGAGGCGGCAAGCATCAACGCCGATACAGATGACGTTGTTTACAAGATCGGCAACCTTCTCAACGTTCAAATGTAATGGAATGCCCAACCTAAAGGAGGAATTCGATGTCATTCTCGATGGAAGTCGCCAGCCCGGAGCAAATTAAGCAGGTAATCGAACAAGAAGTTAAGCCGGTCCCCGAAGAGATCGCCAAACTCAAGGAAATCGCAGATAACAACGTATCCACAATCATGGCTTTAGACACGGAATCGCTCGAGAAGCGCAAGGAGATTCTCACGTCCATCGACGCATTCGGGCTGAACACGATGAAATCATCCTCAGATAAGAACTCGCTGCTCCAAGTGTCAGTCGGCAATCTCTCGAAGACGGGCGATGACGGCGGGCAAGTTGCCAAAGGGTTATCCGAGCTTCATACGCAGCTGAAGGATTTGGACCCGAGTGTCGTGGATTTTGCGAAGACGGGATTTCTGGGCAAGTTATTTAATCCGTTACGCGCGTACTTTCTCAAATATCAGAAGGCCGATGCGGTTATCGCCGACATCGTGGTCTCCTTGGATAAAGGGAAAATGACGCTCAAGAACGACAATACGACGCTCGAGATCGAGCAGCAGACGCTTCGCGAGTTGACCAAGAAGCTTCAGAAAGAAATTCAGCTTGGCATGTTGATGGATGAATCCATCGCCACGCAAATCGCTGAAGCGACAGCTCGTAATGAAGATCCCGACAAGATTCGTTTTATTACGGAAGAAGTCTTGTTCCCCTTGCGCCAGCGCGTCATGGACCTGCAGCAGATGCTAGTCGTCAATCAGCAGGGAATCATGGCAATCGAAGTCGTCATCCGCAACAACAAGGAGCTTATTCGCGGTGTTGACCGAGCGAAGAATGTGACCATATCGGCACTGCGAATTTCCGTTACGGTCGCCAGCGCCCTCTATAATCAGAAGATCGTATTGAAGAAGATTGAACTGTTGAACCAAACGACAAACGAGTTAATCGCCGGCACTTCTCGTATGCTGAAGGAGCAAGGAGCAGAGATTCACAAGCAGGCGCTTAATGCGAGCATCTCCGTAGACACGCTGAAGCAAGCATTCACGGATGTCCTTGCTGCGCTGGATTCGATCAGCACTTACAAGAAGGAAGCTCTCCCCAAAATGCGCGAAACAATCGGTCAATTCCGTGACCTGGCAGACGAAGGCGAGAAGCAAATTCAGCGGCTGGAGAAGGGGCAGAAGCTCGGGATTTAATACAAAATAAGAGGCTATCCTCAAGGTCGAGTTTGCGACCGGAGGATGAGCCTCTTTTTGTGTGCGTGTGCTATAGATACTCCTGTTCCAAATCCTCTTCCGACCCGGTGTACACGGAGATGAGGACGATGCTGATACCATCGCTGACATTGGTTACTCTATGGGGAGTAGAGGCGTTCCAGCTGAAGGAGTCGCCTGCTTCCAGGACGGCGGAATCTTCCCCTTGCTCGGCGATGATTTTCCCTTGGATGACGAGATGCGACTCTTCACCTTTATGGGCATGTGGCGCTGCTCCTGTTGAGGCGCCGGGCGGAAGTTCAACGAGCATCATACGCATCCCTCTAGTCGAGCTTAGGTGCTCGACCTTCAGCTTCTCCAGGCCGCTTGTGGTCACGTTGCGTTCATCTTTGCGGACGATCGTCATGCGTTCGTCCTTCTTCATGAGCAAATAGGTTAGGGGTACGTTTAGCGCCGCAGCGATGTTATCCAGCGTTGATATCGAAGGAGACGTTTTATTCGTTTCGACTTGGCTCATGAAACCTTGCGACAAACCGGTTTCTTCACATATTTGGGCGATCGTGATGTTCTTGCGTTTGCGTATTGCGCGAATGGTGGAACCGATGTCCATCAGGATCACCTGCCTATAAATATTAGTAATACCGAACATAATTACATATTATCAATAAATTCATTGACATACTAGTGGGGTGGAGTTATATTAGCCATATAAAAATTAATTCTTTATTACTAATATTCCAGCGAGCTTGATTGGGAGGTTGTTTATAGTGAACGTGGCTTATGAATATGATATCCATCTACCGCCTAACAGCGATCCAACCAAGAGATACCCGGCTATCATCACCCTTCACGGTAAGGGCTCCAATGAACAGAACATGCATGGCCTGGTGGCTCCATTGTCGGGTGATTTTATCATCATCAACATTCGGGGAGACCTTCGTTTAGGCGCAGGCTACCAATATTACGAGCTGAAGGGATTGGGCAATCCGATTCGCGAAACTTTCGACCTTGCGGTTCATCAGTTAGAAGCGTTCATCCACTACGCGACGGAGAAATATCCGATTGACCCAGCGGGGCGGTACTTACTCGGCTTCAGCCAAGGCGCGATTCTATCCATGACGCTTGCGCTGACAATGGGTAAGCAATTGAAAGGAATCGTAGCCTTGAACGGCTATGTTCCGGAGTTCGTGAAGACGGAATACGAGCTGCAGTCTGTAGATCAAGTGTCTGTCTTTATCTCACATGGGGAGTTTGATTCCATATTCCCGGTTCAGATCGGGAAGGACAACGCGGCGTATTTTCAACAATTAACGCCGAACTGCACGTTCAAGATCTATCCGACGGATCATGGCGTATCGGAAGAGAATCAACGAGACTTCGTCAGCTGGCTTCAAGCGGATGCTGGGCGATAATCGAAACAAAACGAATCAAAACAACCGAAGGAGTGAACAAATATTATGCTGCCATCTTATTTCATTGCTCATGGAGCACCGTCTCTTGTACTCGAACAGCATGACTATACCGAGTTTCTGAAGCAGTTTGCCGCTGCGCTGCCATCCAAACCAAGAGCTATCGTGATTTTCTCGGCGCATTGGGAGAACAGAACGCAAACGGTCAGTACCGTGGATACGTACTCCACTATTTATGATTTTTCCGGATTTCAAGATGAACTATACAAGGTGACTTACCCTGCTAATGGCGATCTTACGATCAGTGAGGAAATTTCGCAGCTATTCGAGAAGAATGGCATTCCGAGCGTCATGGATTCGGAGAGAGGACTGGATCACGGGGCATGGGCGGTGCTGAAGCTGATGTATCCTGCCGCGGATATTCCGGTTATTGCCTTGTCCGTCAACCGGTATCTGTCCAATGAGCAGCAGTATCAAATCGGAAAAGCTTTGGCAGCGTTACGGGAGCAAGACATTCTGGTCCTTGGCAGCGGGGGGATCGTTCATAATCTGCGGATGTTGAATTGGCGCGGAGGAAATACACCGGAGGAATGGGCTGTCACCTTCGACAAATGGATTCAAGATAAGCTGGAGAACTGGGACCTAGAAGCATTGTTCAATTACGAGACACTAGCTCCTTATGCCAAGGAAGCCGTTCCGACGAATGAGCATTTCATTCCGCTGCTTCTTGCGATGGGGGCCGGCGACAACAACAGGCAAGCGAAGCTGCTGCATCGCAGCTACCAGCTGGGCACGTTAAGCTTGAACTGCTGGGAGTTCAATTGAAATAGACCTCTGCATATGGCATATGCAGAGGTTTTTTGTATCATAAATGAAGTTCCGCACATGCGGAAGCCGATCGGCGTTTGCATGGCCGGTGCGGATGAATTCGATCCTTATAAGGACTAGGATTACGTGTAAACACAATGGGGTAATAGGGATTGTTGTCAACAATGGTTGTACGATGCCAATATCCTAAAATCACCTTTCACAAGGAGGGGCTACCATGCAAATGAACGTTGAGTGCTCGAATTGTGGCCGCAAGAATCAAGTAGATACATGGAAAGTGAAAACTGCTCTTTGTGAATCATGCAAGGAACAGCTGGTCGACGATGATGTGATTCCGGCTGCATTCTCCGATGAAGAGATTGCGTCAGCAGTCGAGGCAGCTCCACCTGGTGTTGCAATCGAGGAAGTCGAAACGGACAAGTATATTTCCAGAATCGGTGATCATGAAGAGCAAGTCAACTATGTGAACAAGGGTTTCTGGTCCAAAGTGAAGAAATATGCGGCAAAAGTGCCTTTCTCCCACGAAGCCGTATCGATGTATTATTGCGCGATGGACCCGGCTACACCGACAGCTGCGAAAGTGACAGCAATCGGCGCACTGGCATACTTCATACTTCCGATCGACGTCATTCCTGACTTCATTCCCGTCGCAGGTTTTGCAGATGATGGAACAGCGGTATATATCGCCTATAAAGCGATAACCATTCATATCACGGAAGATCATCGTGCGAAGGCTGCGCAGTTTTTTGCGGAATAAGTTGGAGGAGCGGTTGTGTACTGTTTACAGCGTAGTTCCGTTATCAGCTGTTGAGTTTAACGGTTGTCAGCGTGGCTATTTCATGAAATGAACGGCTTCTATAATTCTAACGGTTGCGAGCGGCGTTATTTACGGCATAATGGTTGATTTCTACCAGATAATGTCCCAATAAGCTCGCTCACAACCGTAAGAAAATAAAAACAGGTTTTTTAGACCCAATAACCACTCTCACAACCGTTACAGGTTGGAGTCGGCCTACAACCTCTTCGGCGCCATCAACGTAATCGTAGTCCCTTCCCCCTGGGCAGATACCACCTCAAGCTGTCCGGCAATACCGCGAGCGCGCTCTTCCATGCTGAAGAGTCCGACGCCCTGGCGGTTCATATTGGGATTAAACCCTTTCCCACGATCCATAATTCGAATATAAACATGCTCCTCCGACTCCGACACATCTACTGCAGCATCGGACACCGTAGCATATTTGGCCACGTTAGTCAGCGCTTCCTGCACAATTCGATATAGTGCGGTCTCGGTGCGAGGATCCAGACGAGTGCGCAGCGTGCATGTGAATTGGACTTGGATATCGTAATGCTGCTTGTAATTATCGATATACGTTCGCAGCGCTGGGATAACACCTAAGTCATCGAGCACGGAAGGACGCAAATCCCACGCCAGACTTCGTACTTCCTCAATAATCGTCGATACGGACTGCCGGATTGTCGACAGCTCAGACTGATCGATTATCTGTTCCCCAATCAGCTGGTCCAACTGGATAACAAGCCCGAACAAGCTTTGCCCAATACCGTCATGCAGCTCACGTGAGAAACGCTGTCGCTCCGTCTCCTGAATGTGCATCACGCGCTTCATCATCTCCTGAAGCTCCTCTTCGACCTTTTTCAGCTGCGTAACCTCGTTGCGAATGGCCAAATATTGATAGGGAAGCCCATCGTTATCAAGAAAAGGCATGATGGTCGTGTTCACCCAATAAATACTGCCGTCCTTCGCCCGATTTCGGATCTCTCCGCGCCATACCCGGCCGGATTGAATAGTCTGCCATAACTCCTCGAAGAACGCTTTGCCGTGGAACCCCGAGTTAATAACGCGGTGATCCTTGCCGATCAATTCGTCGCGTGAATACTGGGAGACTTCGCAGAACTTATCGTTCACATATTGAATAATCCCATGATGATCGGTGACGACGACAATGGAGGATTCATCGAGTGCAAGCTTCACGTCAGTCAGCTGCTTCAGCATTTGATGCAAATCTTCACGGAACGCTGGCTCGGTAATATGATCATCCAGGCGTGCCAGAAGAGAGTTCACCTTTTGCCCGATTACTTCCGGGTAAGAGTGCCTGCTATTCATAGCTTAACAGTCCCCTCTCCACGGCATAGCGAACCAAGTCCGGCCGTGTGCGCAGCCCAAGCTTGTCCATCAGGTTGCTTTTGTGCGTTTCGATTGTTTTGACACTGATCACAAGCTGCTCGGCGAGTTCTTTGTTCGAGTAGCCCTTGGCAATCCCGACTAATACTTCCTGCTCACGGTCGGACAACGAAGCATAGCTTCCCGTATTTTCGCCTTGCCGCAGCTTCTCCAAGTACTCATTCATCAGTCGTTTCGTAGCGGTCGGATATAAGTAGGCGTCCCCTTCGGCAATCGTCTGTATCGCGGTAATTAACTCTTCGTACGGAGCGCTCTTCAAAATATAACCGGAGGCGCCGGCATGTATCGCACGGAATAAATATTCGCCATCGTCATGCATCGTAAGAATAAGGACATAGGTTTCCGGCAGAAGGGTCTTCAACTCTCTAGTTGCGGTCATGCCATCTTTGCCGTGAGGCATGCTTAGATCCATTAATACCACATCCGGCTTCAGCTCCTGTGCGAGACGAATGGCTTCGTCCCCGTCTGCTGCATCACCGACGATACACATGTCATGTTTTCCATCCAGTAGAGACCTCAGCCCCGACCGGACGATGACATGATCGTCCACGATGAATATGCGAATCATAAGAGGTTCCTCCCTCTGGCTTTCTCTATCAACCGGACTAATTCTCTCATCTTAACAAGATACCGCGAGAAAATGAAGGAAGTCCCGGAGCGGCGTCCCTGAAATTCAGGGTTTTCAAGCCTGTTTATCAGGGAATATCCCGATACACGGTCATGCCGCTTATCGTTAGAATATAGGGGAGTTGCACATGTAGGTTTTTTTTCCAACAATGAGGAGAGATCATGATGATCAATGTTAGCCCTGAACGAAGAAAGCAAATCGATTACATAGGCATTACGGAAGAGGATCTTCAACTGCTTCAATCGCAAGCCGGCATCTTTAAGCAAATTACGGAATCCGTCGTGGACGAATTATATGACCGAGTACTCACACAGCCCGAGTTGGTTGAGATTATTAACAAGCACAGCACAGTCGACCGATTGAAGGGAACGCAAATTTGGTATTTCCAAACGATGACGGAAGGCAGCATCGATGAAGAGTTCATCAAGCGCCGACTGTTCATCGGCAATGTGCATTCGCGGATCGGTTTGACGACGACCTGGTACCTCGGTACCTATATGCTGTATCTCGATATTGCAACCAAGCATATGAGAGCGGCAGCTCCGGATCAGTGGACAGCTATTATTTTCGCGCTTAGCAAAATGTTTAATTTCGACTCCCAGCTCGTGTTGGAAGCGTATGAAATGGACGAGAAGGCGATCATCCAGCGAATGGCCGACGAAAGACAGCAGATGCTTCAGAAAATCAGCGCGGCTGTACAAGAGTTAGCTTCGATGATGGTTGAGCTGAGGAGCAGCACGCAATCGGTTGCCGCATCCGCTTCGTTCACTTCGGAGCTTCAGGAGAAATCGCACAGAAACGTGGAAGTGCTGCAGGGGGAAATCCAAGAGATTCACCTTATGGGCGCCATGATTCGGGAAATATCCGACCAAACTCATCTGCTCGGCTTAAACGCTGCGATAGAAGCGGCGCGCGCGGGCGACAGCGGGCGTGGGTTCGAGGTGGTTGCGAATGAGATCCGTAAGCTGGCCAGACACTCGAAGGAATCGTTGAAGACGATTCAAGAGAAGCTGTCCAATATTGGCAAGATATTAGGCGAGGTGCAGAGCGGCAGCGATGAAACGGTCAAAATCGCGCGCGACCAAGCGGCCAGCTCGCAGGAGCTGGCAGCTTTCGTCACGATGATCGAGTCCGTAACGGCCGAGCTTGATGCATTGAATCGTGCTTAGTGTATGAGTGAACGCTTACGCGAGCCAGTTGCGGTGTGCGAGCTGCGCGAGTTGCCGGAAGTCGGATGTCGGAAGCCGGGATGCGCTAACGAACCGTACAGGGCTTATTTGCCTGAAAATAGCGCCAAAAAAATTCTAACGAGCGATGCTCTGACGAACGGTTCGTTAGCTTGCGCGGCGAGAGGTGTGCGAGCGGTCATAGCGGTGGCACAGGGATAAACCCTGTGTCACCTTTTTTATTGTGACTATGAACTACTAAACTGGAATTAGGTTCTTTATAATAACAGTATAACTAGAGAGTACATGCATCGGAGAGAGTCGCTTGAGAACGATAAACCCCAAGATCTTACTGGTCCACAGAGTTATGAACGAGCTTGCGGACAGCCTGCTCAAAGTATTTATCCCCATCTTAATCTACAAAGAGCTGGGCTCGATCGGTTATGCGGCGGCCTACTTAGGCGGCTATTATATCGTTCAGTCCCTGCTCAACATGATGTTAGGCCGGTATATGACGGCAAAACCGGTTGTGTTCATTTTGCTTCGACTTATCCCCGTACTAGCTACTCAGTATTTATTAGTAGCGGGACATGGCAGCCTGCTCTTGTATGGTTTGATCGCATCAACAGCCTGTGCCAATGCGTTCTATTGGGTTCCGTTGAACTATCTATTCGCCGCTTCGTCCGGCAAAGCAGTGGGGAAAGCTACGGGACGCTTCCGCGCCGCATCGGTTGCAGGCAAAATCATCGGACCCGGCATAAGCGGAATCGTGCTGACTTATTTCGGCATTGAAGCGGTATCGACGATCGCGATTACCTTCTTCGTTGTATCGATTATCGTGCTGCTAGTTTCATACTTGCAAAATAGGGATGAAACGCCATTGATGTCCACTGCTTCGGAGGCAGCATTGGAATCAGCGGAGCCCCAGCCCCAATCTACATTTGCCGCCATCCGAATTTATCTGGTTTCATCGGTATTGTCTGGCTTCAGTGATACGGCCGACATCTTCTGGTCCTTGTATGTGTTCACCGTCTCCGCAGCTTTCATCGATGTTGGTTTTGTAGCCGTGTTTATTCAATTTGGCGTACTAGCCGCTAATCTAGTGATTGGCAAGTTGACGGATGTGCGCAAATGGCTGCTGCCGGCACTCCTGCCATTGCTTGCTTATGCAATTATTTGGATCATGCGGCCGTATGCGATGGCACCGGTTAGTGTATTTACCTTGTCCGCGGCGGGCGGATTTCTGGTCCCGTTCTTCACCATTCCGATCTTCGCGAATTTCGTTCAAGAAAGCAAAAGAACGCATAACCTCCCCGGGTGCCTGGTTTCCCGAGAGGTAGCGCTCAAAGGCGGAGGGGCAATCTCCATAGCAGGCTACATGGCTACGGGTATGATTTCGATGCCATTCCTCTTAGCTGGTGTTGCTTCGCTGTTGTTGTCCATCCCGCTGCTGCGAATCTTTAACAGAATCAAGGCTGTCTAAGTATGGAAGGGAGAATCCGACATGAAGAGTCTATTCGGCAATTATTTACCACTGGCCATGAATGCCATGGAGAAATGCTCGTTTCCGCTTTCTTTTCTAGCGTATGAGGGGGATGACATCGAGAGTTGGAGAACGACGACAAAGGCGAAGGTGATGGAGCTGCTCTCCTATCAGGCCGATGCATGTCCCATGCAAGCAAGCGTGGATCGCTCGTACGTGAAGGATGGCCTAGTCGTGGAGCATGTTAGTTACGAGCAGCCGTTTGGCCCAAGAACGGAGGGCATTCTGCTGTATCCGTCTGAACGGGAAGGCAAGTTGCCGGCTGTCGTGGCCCTTCATGATCATGGTGGGTTCAAGTACTTCGGCAAAGAGAAGCTGGTGGAGCTGGATGATGAGCTAGAAATCATGACAGAATTCAAGCAGGCCGCTTATGAAGGCAGTTCATGGGCGACCAAGCTGGCTAAACGGGGCTATGTTGTTTTTGTGCCGGATGTTTTCCTATGGGGATCAAGGAAGCTGGACGCAGAGAGTGTCTCGAAAGAATATGTGCAGCCTGTGCTGAATGCAGAGCCGGGCTCCAGAGCTTATATTGAAGCCTACAATCAGTTTGCGGGCGAGCACGAATCCATGGTAGCCAAAACGTTATTTCTTGCAGGCACCACGTGGACGGGCATCATGGCTTATGAGGATCGACGGGCGGTCGATTATTTGTTGACAAGGCCAGAGGTAGACGGCGATCGAATCGGGTGCGGCGGATTGTCCGGAGGCGGCTTAAGGACGATTTTCCTCGCGGGATTGGATGATCGAATTAAATGCTCGGTTTGCATAGGTTTCATGTCCACGAACCGTGAAGTTGTAGCCCATCGCATTCAGCGGCATACGTGGATGATGCATGTCCCGCATTTATCCTCCTATCTGGATATGCCGGACATCATCTCCTTAAGCGGTCCGAATGCCGTAATGGTGCAATATGATATCGACGATCCTTTATGGACCCTAGAAGGACAAGAAGAGAGCGACCGGAAGCTAAAGGCGATTTATGAGAAAATGGGGGCCGGTGATCGTTATCGCGGTCTGTTCTACCCGGGGTCCCATAAATTCGATAATCAGATGCAAGAGGATGCGTTCGGGTGGCTCGATCAATGGCTCTTCACTGCCAACGATACGGTGGTTTAAAGCCGCCACATCCAGCTGGGACTTTATTCCTCTCAGATAACCGGGCAAAAGGAGAAGCAGGTTGGTGCTCAAGAACCCACTGCGACTGAGCTTCTTCCCCGCTCTCCTACGATTGGATTATTTTTCAAAAATCGACATGAAATAAAAAGGATTCCTGACGAATGATGACGAATCATCTGAGCCGCAAATTATTACGGCAGAAGGTGTGATCATCGTTGAGTAGGCAATCGAAGTGGGTCTTAAGTATAGTGTTGTTGGTGGTCTTATGTACAAGCTTTCCTGTAATGACGAACGCACAGGGATACACAGAAACAGAATCCTTTAGCAGTGTTTCGTACAGCATCAAGCCTGGCGATACGTTATACGGCATTGCGAAGAAGTTTTATCTGACCGGCGATTATGAGCAGGTTGCAAGAACGAATGGGCTGGACCCGAAGGTGAGCTTGAAAGCAGGGACGGCACTCAAATTGTCGAACCCGCTTGTTCTGGATCAATATACAGTCAAACAAGGCGATACCTTGTACGCGATTACGAATCACTATTTCAACCGCATCTACTACATGAACGCATTAATGGCGTACAATCACATAACGGAAGCGGATTTGAAAGCAGATATGGATTTGCGCGTGCCGCTGCCTGCAGGCGAACTGAAATATACGGTACATAAGGGCGATACCTTGTACAGCCTTTCGACCAAATATTATAAAGCGCAGGACTATCAGCAAATGATTGCGAAGGTGAACGGCATCGGAGCAGCATCAGCCTCGATCAAAGCGGGGCAGGTTGTGCAAATTCCGAATCCGTTCTACTCGATCGAGGACTGCGCGGGCATCGCAGGTCCGGGGGAGACTGCTGCGGTGACTCCCCCCACCTCTACTTCCACCTCCACCAAGTTAGTCTCCATTGAGATCGACATTACACGAAACAAGTTATATGTCATCGCGGGTGGAGCGGTTGAGAAGAGCTTCGATATTGCAAGCGGGAGGAAGAAAGGGGCAACGCCGACCGGGAGCTTCGAGATTATTACGAAGATCAAGAATCCGTGGTACATGGCCAAAGAAATCCCGGGCGGCGATCCGAAGAACCCGCTGGGCAGCCGGTGGCTTGGACTGAGCGTGCCGAATACGCAAGGAACGAAATACGGCATTCATGGTACGAATGCGCCTTCTTCCATCGGAACGAATGCCAGCGCCGGCTGCATCCGGATGCTGAATAAAGATGTAGAATGGTTGTTCAGCACGGTTCCGACAGGCACGAAAGTGAAGATTCACGCGTAATGTGGCGAGGCGTTGAGGAAGAATGAATGTTCTGGTAAAATGTGCTTGTTAGCAGTTACTATACGAGTAGAGGCGGTCTTGAAATGGGAACAGGTGCTGAGAAAGTAACCGTGCAAACAGTCGTGCAATTACCCGTGGAGAAAGTTTGGAAATTCTGGACCGAGCCGGCGCATATCACCCAATGGAATAACGCCTCTGATGACTGGCACACGCCATTCTCCGAGAATGATTTACGAGTTGGCGGATCCTTCACTTCCAAGATGGCCGCGAAAGATGGCAGCTTTGAATTCGAATTTGGCGGCGTTTATGATGAGGTGCGGATCAACGAGTTCATTGCCTATACATTAGGCGATGGCAGGGAAGTTTCGATCACATTCATCAGCCAAGATAACGAGACGAAAGTCATCGAAACGTTCGAGACGGAAACGATGAACGCTGTCGAAATGCAGCAAGCAGGCTGGCAGGCGATTATGGATAACTTTAAGAAGTACGCAGAATCCGTTAACGAAGAATAGAAATTTTTGACTTGTCAGATAGCGTAGAAGAGGTACCCTTAGACAGGACACTTTGAAAAAAGGTGTTCAAACTAGGGGTACCTTTTGTATACTGGGTAGAGTAGCAGTGTGCCGTGTCTGACTTTCACATATACTGAGTTTGAATAAACAGGAAGAAATCAGTATCGTCATGGTTATACTAATGATAATAATCTTTTTAGGGGTGAGCGTCTGAGAAAGCATAAACCAATGCCATTTGATGAGTTGCTAAAGGAATTACAAGGACAGAAGAACGTTCAGGAAGATCCGGAACATCTGTCGTTTGATCGATTGTTCAACGATTCCTTCATGGGGAAATATTCGAGCTGGAATAGCTTTTCGGAGTTTCTGGAGAAGGGCAATTTCCAAGTGGAGACTCATGAGGACATTCGCAATATTCCCGATGAGCTGTTTGATCGTCATGTAGCCAGAGAGACCCAATTTGCGAATTGGAACGATATGCTGGATAAGGCGACTAAAGAAGCAGCGAAATAAGCTGTGTTTTTCCAATTAAATAAACGCATGAAAGTAGATAACCACGTGCAATTCAGGGCTGTTCCTGAGTTGGCGGGGTTATTTTTTTTACCTGTCATTTACAAAACATCCATTTCGCCTTAATAGATGCTTCACAGTTCTCCCATATAATTTCTAGGACAAACCATATAATAGGAGTGAAGACATGTTGAAGAAGAGAAATAAACAGCTATTGGCACTGCTGCTTTCAACTGAGCTTGCTGCAGGTCTGCTGGCTGGCGTACTGCCTGCTTCAGCGGATGCAGTTGTTACTCAAGGAACGCCGTACGATACAAACGGGTACAATGTCCAAGTTCCACATGTCATTATCAATCAGTATTTTGGCGCAGGTACTTCAAAAGATGGAGCAGTGAGCCATGGCTTTATCGAGCTATATAATCCTACGGATTCCAATGTGGATCTTAGCAATTGGTCTATTCAATATGCCGATCGTGGTGCAGCATCGGGCAGCACAACCGATCCAACAGGCGTTTGGGAGATGCTTGAACTAACAGGTACGATTAATGCGCATTCATCATATTTGATTCGAGCTAATGCAACCACGACTCCTGTAAACAAGGTGATCATTGCAGATGGCGATTTCGATGCAAGTTTCCCTCGTGCGCTCCACAATAAAGGGATGAAGCTCGTCTTGATGAGCAATCAAGATTTGCTGGATAAAGACGTCTCGGTGAATCCGTTCGTCAATAAACCAACAGGTTATGTGGATATGCTGGGTACAGGCAGTAACGACAATGGGAGTACGATTAGCGGGTTTGAGGCGGAATTCCCTACTGGCCCGGCAGTCGGTACCGGAGTCGTAGGCACTACAGGCGGCACTTCGAAGAACATGTCGCTTAGACGTGTTAATTTTGCGGACAGTGACAATAACAAGAACGATTTTGTTCAAATTACGTACGGGTCCATGACCGTTCCAACGGATATAGCCACGTATAGCCCTCGCAGCGGAAACGATGGCGAGTGGGGAGTCGTTCCGACACCGCTTGTCGTTTCCACCAATGAGCTCGCTGAAGGAACGGCAACGAACGCATATACGGCTAAAATCAGCGTGACAGGCGGGAAAGAACCTTATCACTTCAGCGCAACAGGATTGCCTGCCGGTCTTACGATTGATGCTGCTACAGGAGTCATTTCCGGAACGCTGGCTGCCGATGCTCTTGCGAGCAACAATGTGGTAGTTACCATTACAGACAGTACTTCGACACCGCAATCAACAACTAAATCCTATGTGCTTCTTGTCAATCAGCCGATTCTGGATACGCTGACGATGACGAGATTGGGTTCCTTTATCGCCGGTGCACCGAATGGGGATGGCGGCGTTGCGGAGATCGTGAAGTACAACCCGGAGAATCATAAATTCTATTCCGTTAATGGATCCAGCGATCCTGCGACATTGGATATCGTTTCCTTGGATAACACGGGAAAACCGGAAGCGGACGCGACCTCGATCAATATCGAAGAGGTCGTTCAACAGAACTTGCCCGACTTCGAATACGGTGACTTTACGAGTGTCGATATCGACCTGAAGAATAATCTGGTTTACGCCGCTATTCAAGAGAAGACGTATACGAATAACGGAGCAATCCTCGTATTTGACTACGACGGCAAGTATGTCACTTCCTACGAAGCAGGCGTACAGCCGGATATGATTAAGGTCACGCATGACGGCAATTACGTATTGACTGCGGATGAGGCCGAGCCGCGTCTGGCCGGAGCTGATCCGGAAGGCAGTGTTACCATCGTGGATCGCGTAAATAACGTTACCAAGCATGTGAAATTCGATAATGTCAGCGTGATCGATGATCTCGTTCATCTTCGCGGCACTGCAAACGAGGCAGGCATCATTACAGGTCCGGCTGCATCGAAAGAAGCGGCAAAGTATGATTTGGAGCCGGAATATATCGCATTGTCTGCTGATGAGAAAACAGCGTATGTGTCCTTGCAAGAGAACAACGCGATTGCCACTATAGATATTGCAAGCGCAACGGTAACTGCGGTAACCGGTCTTGGTTACAAGGATTTGAACAAAGCCGAGAACGCTCTGGATTTGGTGAATGACGGCAAGATCAAGTTCGAGAACGTGCCGTTCAAAGGCATGTTCATGCCGGATGGAATCGATACGTACACCGTTGACGGAAATACGTATTTGTTTACAGCGAACGAAGGGGATGCAACGGAGTGGCCGGGCAGAACCAATATCGCTAAGATTAGCGGCTTGAAAGCCGGCTTGACATCGACATCCGATGCAGCTGTTTTCTTAGCTGAGAAAACGGTAAGCGGCAAAACAGCCTATGACAGCGTAGAGGTACCAAGCGATATGGGACCTGACGGTATTTACTTGTATGGCGGTCGCTCCTTCTCCATTTGGAATGCCAGCAATTTAGCACCTGTCTATGACAGCAAAAATGATTTTGAGAAAATAACAGCACAACGGTTTCCGAAATACTTCAACTCCGATCATAAGGAGATCGCTTTCGATAAACGCAGCCCTAAGAAAGGTCCTGAGCCGGAGTATGTGAAAATGGGTAAAGTGGGCAGTAAAGCATTGGCATTCATTGGTCTTGAGCGTGTAGGCGGCATCATGGCCTATGATGTGACAGACCCTGAGCATCCTGCTTTCGTCAATTATACAAACACACGTAACTTTGAATCGAATTCGCTGCAAGGCGATATCGGCCCGGAGGGTCTCGAGTTTATACCTGCAACATCAAGTCCAAGCGGAATGCCGCTTCTTCTGGTCGCTAATGAAGTAGGCGGTATGATTACGGTGTATCAGCTGAATGTGGACAAAGTGACATTGAATGCCAAAGAAATCGCGCTTAAGGCTGGCGGTTCGACTTGGCAGCTGGCAGCTACAGTAGTCCCACACGTTGAAGCTGGTTCTACGACGGTGACTTGGTCATCATCGGATGAAACGGTGGCTAAGGTGGATGCAACAGGTAAAGTTTCGCCAATTAAAGCGGGAACCGCTGTAATTACGGCACTAAGTGCAGATGGTTACGGTGTAGCCGAAGCAGCAGTTACTGTTGCGAGTGCAGATGCTCCGCCAAGCAGTCCAATTACCGGCCCAACTACGCCGCCTGCCACTGGACCCATTGTGGACGGAACGAAAGTAACGACGGAAGTGAAAGCAGTCACTGATGCTTCGGGCAAAGCGAAGGCGGTAGTTACGGATAAGCAGGTTGAGGAAGTGTTGTCCAAGCTGACAGCTTCAAATCCGGCAAGTGTGAAAGACATCGTTGCGATTAAAGCTACAGCAGATGCAAGTGCGAAGGAGACGGCGGTAACCTTCTCGGCAGCGGCGATGGATAAGATCTCCGGCAGCGGCGCAGATGCGCTGGTTATTGAATCGGGAATTGGACAGGTGCAGCTGGATAAGAAAGCCATGTCCACAGTAGCGAATGCTGCAAGCGCAGGAGAAGTAACCGTATCCGTAGCGAAGGTGTCGGCTGCTGACCTGGCAGCTCTTACGAAGAACAATCAAGCGGCAGTAGCTGAAGCTATTGGCTCGCATCCTGTGTATGATTTTAATGTAGTGGCTGATGGGAAGAAGGTATCTGATTTTGCAGGCGGCATCGTGAATATCAGTATTCCCTATGTACTGGGCGCAGGCGAAGATGCCAATGCCGTTATCGCTTACTATATCGCCGATAATGGGAATATTGAGCTGCTGCCTAATGCTAAGTATGACAAGGCAACAGGTCAATTGATCTTCTCCGTCACCCATTTCTCGACCTATGCGATCGCCAGCAACAATGTGAAGTATAATGATACGGCATCCAGCTTTGCGAAAGACCAAATCACTTACTTGTCTGCAAGAGAGATCATGGAAGGCGTAGGCGGCGGAAGCTTTGCTCCTAAGAAGCAGGTGACAAGAGCTGATTTTACGCTGATTCTGGCCCGAGTGGCGGGGGTCGACCTGACGACTTATGAAGGAAGTAAGTTTAGCGATGTAAGCGCAGATGCTTATTATGCACAATCCGTGCAATGGGCAGCGGCAACCGGAATTACAAGCGGTGCAGCAGAAGGCGTATTTAATCCGAATGCTCCCATTACAAGAGAACAATTGGTGGCTATGATTGCTCGACTTGCGGCGACCTTGCATTACACGCTTCCGAAAACAGTGCCGAGCGTGACATTCACCGATGAGCGGAGTATTTCTGCTTATGCGAAGGAAGCCGTTTCAGCTGTTCAGCAAGCAGGTATTATTAACGGCAGGGCATCTGCAGGTGCAGGAAGCAGCTTCGATCCGCAGCAATTTGCTACGCGTGAAGAGACAGCGAAGATGATCAGCATGCTGTTCCAAGGAATCTTGAATCGTTAATTGGTTTGGCATGACGAATACCCCGAGTTGGCTTGATGCCAATGCTCGGGGTATTTGTTTCTATGTCTAGCCTACTTTTACCCGCCATACAATGATACTATTACGCCCACCTCGCGATCGGTTGCGATCATCGAAAGGAGGTTCGAATGAAAACGATCCGGATTGGAGCGGGACAGGGATTCTATGGCGATTCCGTTCTGCCTGCCATCGAGACGGCCAAGCGGGGAAATGTGCAGTATATCTGCTTTGACAGTCTCGCTGAGCTTACGCTTGCCATCCTTCAGAAAGACCGGCAGCGTGATCCCGCCCGCGGCTACGCTGCTGATATTGGTCGCATGATGAGAGAGCTGCTTCCGATAGCTAAGGCGCAAGGCATCCGCATCATCACGAATGCAGGTGGCATGAATCCGATCGGGGCGATGCAGGAAACGGAACGAATTGCGCAGGAACTGGGCCTCACGGGGTTGAAGATAGCGGTCGTAACCGGGGATGATGTGCGCTCGAAGCTGCCCGAGTTCATGAGTCAAGGCTCGGCGCTCACCCATATGGAGGATGGCCGAGATATTCGTTTGATTCAAGAACGCATCGTCTTCGCAAATGCCTACTTAGGCGCAAAACCGGTTGTGGAGGCGCTTCAGCAGGGGGCGGACGTCATCCTTACAGGCAGAACGACCGATTCGGCGTTATTTCTGGCGCCGTTAATTTATGAATTCAATATTGAGTGTGATGATTGGGATCGATTGGCACAGGGCGTGCTGATGGGGCATCTGTTGGAATGCTCCGGGCAAGCGTCAGGCGGCAATTTCAGCGGTGATTGGCAGGCGGTAGAAGCGCTTGAGCATATTGGCTTTCCGATTGCGGAAGTTCGCGAGGACTTAACGTTCATGCTGACCAAGACAGAGGGAACCGGTGGACTCGTTTCCGTGGACACCGTGAAGGAACAGCTGCTGTATGAAATCCACGACCCGGCGGCGTATGTCACACCGGATGTCGTGCTGGATGTAATGGGGGTTACGCTGTCTGACGCCGGCCCGAATCGGGTTGAAGTTTCAGGTGCACGCGGCTCCAAAAGGCCCGATACGCTCAAAGTCGTAATGGGCTACGCCGACGGCTGGCTCGGGCAGGCGATCTGGGGGTATTCGTGGCCGGACGCACTTGCCAAAGCACAGACGGCTGATCGTATTGTTCGCAGCCACATCGATCGAATCGGTCTGAAGTACGAAGAAATTCGTACGGACTACTTGGGTTACGACTCTTTACACGGACCGCTTGCTAAGCAGCCGCAGCAGGAAGAGCTGAACGAAGTTTATGTACGAGTAGCGATGCGTACGAAGAGCCAGGGCGAAGCGGCCAAATTAGGCCGGCTCGTTCCTCCGCTCATGCTGAGCGGACCTCCTGCGATGGGGGCTTTCCTTGGCGTGATGAAGCCGCGCGAGCTGCTCGGCATGTGGTCTTGTCTCGTTCAACGTGAGCTGATCGAGCAAGGCGTGCAAGTGACGGTTGTGGAGGTGTAACCCATATGGCACGTATACGCAAGCAGCTTCGCCATTTGGTGCAAGCGCGATCAGGCGACAAGGGGAATACGATCAATATTGCCGTATTTGCACCGGGTGAGGCTGCGTTCGAATTATTGAAGCGGGAGCTGACTTCCGATCGGGTTAAGGCGCATTTTGCCGGCATGATTGAAGGGGATGTGACCCGTTATGTAGTGCCGAATCTGCTGGCAATGAATTTTGTATGTCGGACTGCGCTAGGCGGAGGCGGCTCCGCCACACTTCGGATGGATAACCTGGGCAAGTGTTATGCGGCTAATCTGATGCGCTTGGAAATTGAAATGGACGACGACGAGGAAGCAGAAGCAAGAGCAGAAGCAGAAGAGGATCAGCAACCGCACGACGTCGACGAAACGGATACTTTGCCGCCGCCCACCACCACGACTTGAACAGAAGAGGGGTTGCTTGCGATGAACTTCGACTTAACGGAAGAGCAGGCGATGATTCGAGATTTGATTCATGATTTTGCAGATGCGGAGGTGGCGCCGGGGGCTGTTGATCGAGATCGCACCGGCAATTTTCCGGTAGAGGTCTTCGAGAAGCTTGCCAAGCTCGGCTTGATGGGCCTTCCTTTTCCGGAACAGTACGGCGGGGGCGGGGCAGATACAACCAGCTTCGCAATCGTGGTGGAAGAGCTCAGCCGAGTATGCGCTTCGACCGGCATTACCTACTCAGCGCATGTGTCACTCGGGGGAGCACCACTTGCACTGTTCGGGACAGAGGAGCAGAAGGCTGCTTTCTTAACACCGCTATGCAGAGGCGAGTATCTTGGCGCGTTTGGGTTAACTGAACCGGATGCCGGATCGGATGCGGGCGGAACCCGCACGACTGCGGTTAGAACTGGGGATCAGTGGGTCATCAGCGGCTCCAAATGCTTCATCACCAATGCCAGTTATGCGCGCAATCTCGCCCTTACAGCCGTTACCGATCGGTCGAAGGGCACGAGCGGCATCAGCGCGTTTATTGTACCGACGGCTGCACCCGGATTCACTACCCACTGCAGCTACGAGAAAATGGGGCTTCACGCCTCGAACACAACCGAGCTCGTCCTGGAGGAGGTAGCGGTCCCGCTGGAGAATTTGCTCGGCAAGGAAGGGAACGGCTTTAAGCAGTTTCTCGCCGTTCTTGACGGCGGTCGAATAGGTATTGGTGCCATGGGAGTAGGCATTGCCCAAGGCGCTTACGACAAATCGCTGCGATATGCGAAGCAGCGCAAGCAATTTGGCCGGACGCTCAGCGCGTTTCAGGCGATCCAGTTCAAGCTGGCTGACATGGCGATGAACATTGAGCTTGCCCGTACGATGGTCTATAAGGCTGCATGGCTGAAGGATCAGGGGAGGCCGTTCAAGAAAGAAGCAGCGATGGCGAAGCTGTTCGCAACGGAGATGTGCATGAAGGTATGTGATCAAGCCGTGCAAATTCATGGCGGCTATGGCTATATGAAGGAGTACGAGGTGGAGCGCTTCATGCGCGATGCCAAGCTGCTCGAGATCGGCGAAGGAACCTCAGAAATTCAGCGTCTCGTCATTGCAGCCCAGATCGGCTGTTAACGCCGTTTCACCTTGGCAGGGTCAGCAGCAGAGGGGAGTTTCGAGAACAATGGAATCTGAACGCGAATCGGCGAATGACAGGCTGCAGGAACAGATGGAAGAGATCAAGAAGGGCGGCGCCGCCAAATATCACGTGAAGAATGCGGAGCAAGGCAAACTCTTCGTGCGCGACCGCTTGAAGCTGCTGTTTGATCCGGACTTCGAGCTCGAGGATGCTTTGTTCGCCAGCTGCAACGAGGCAGGGCTGCCGGCTGATGGCGTGGTCACGGCGATTGGCAAGATTCACGGTGGTACGGTATGCGTCATTGCCAACGATTCCACGGTGAAGGCCGGATCATGGGGAGCACGCACCGTTGAGAAAATCATTCGGATGCAGGAAACGGCAGATAAGCTGCGAGTGCCGCTGCTCTATCTTGTCGATTCAGCGGGAGCTCGAATAACCGATCAAGCGCTCATGTACCCGGGGCGGCGTGGCGCGGGCCGAATCTTCTACAATGAGGTGAAGCTGTCCGGCAAAATCCCGCAGGTGTGTCTCTTGTTCGGGCCTTCTGCGGCAGGCGGCGCTTATATCCCGGCCTTCTGTGATATCGTCATCATGGTCGAAGGCAATGCTTCGATGTACCTTGGATCACCTCGCATCGTGGAGATGGTTACGGGGGAGAAGGCTACTTTGGAGCAGCTCGGCGGAGCCCGCATGCACTGCTCTGTCTCGGGCTGTGGAGATGTACTCGCCAAGAGCGAGGAGGAAGCGATCGCGCTGACCAGACAATACTTAGCTTACTTCCCGCCTAATTTCACGGAGAAACCTCCAACCAAAGAACCCCGTCCCCCAGCAGATCTGAGAATACCCCTCGACTCGATTATTCCGGATAACCAGTACACCCCATTCGATATGTATCCGTTCATCGACGGTTTAATCGACGAGCATTCGTTCTTCGAAATCAAACGTCTCTTCGCGAGGGAGCTCATCACGGGCTTAGCTAGGATCGCCGGCAAACCGGTCGGCATAATCGCGAATCAGCCGAAAACCAAAGGCGGCATCCTGTTTCACGACTCCGCTGACAAAGCTGCCAAATTCATCAGCTTATGTGATGCGTTCCACATCCCGCTGCTGTTTCTCGCCGATGTGCCCGGCTTCATGGTCGGCACGGCGGTGGAGCAAGCGGGCATTATTCGGCATGGAGCCAAAATGATCGCCGCCGTATCCGAAGCGACGGTGCCGAAGATATCCGTCATCGTCCGCAAAGCTTACGGAGCCGGCCTGTATGCCATGGCCGGTCCGGCCTTCGAGCCCGATTGCTGCCTGGCGCTGCCCTCGGCACAAATCGCCGTCATGGGACCGGAAGCAGCGGTCAACGCCGTGTACGCAAACAAGATCGCGGAGCTGCAAGAGCCGCAGCGCTCCGAGTTCATCGCTGCGAAACGCGAGGAATATCGCCAAGATATCGACCTCTACCAGCTGGCTTCCGACATGGTCATCGACGGCATCGTTCCCGCTCATTCGCTGCGCAGAGAGCTGATCAAGCGCTTCGAAGTGTACACGAGCAAAACCGTTACCTTCACAGAGCGTAAGCATCCGGTTTATCCGGTTTAGAAAGTAGTGTGATGGAAGGAGGAGGGGTCCGGCACCATGTCTACGGAGCCAACGCAACCGCAATCGCCTATTCTATGGGAGCAAAGAGGGCATATCGGCTATATTCGGCTTAATCGCCCGGAGAGCCTAAATGCAATTAATGAAGCGATGCTTATTGCCCTTGAAGAGCAGCTGCATCACATCGCCTCCGATACCCGGGGGATTCGCGTTGTCATCCTCGAAGGTGAAGGCCGTGCCTTCTGCGCCGGCGCGGATCTCAAAGAGCGGAGCATGCTGACCGACCCGCAGCAAATCCGGCAGCGTCTCATCCGCAGCAAGGCCGTGTTCGCCGCGCTGGAGCGGCTGCCGCAGCCGACGATCGCTAAGATCAACGGCCTCGCCTTCGGCGGCGGGCTGGAGCTGGCGCTTTGCTGCGATTTCCGCTTTGCCATAAGCAGTGCGAAGCTGGGGCTGACCGAGGTTAGCCTCGGCATCATCCCCGGCGCCGGGGGCACGCAGCGATTGCCGCGACTAATCGGCCCGGCACGCGCGAAGGAGCTGATCCTCACGGCGCGGCGGATCTCGGCCGAACAAGCGCATCCGCTCGGTCTGCTCACCGACATCGCGGAGAACGAAGAACAACTGCAATCGCTATGCGCGTCGATTGCAGAAGAGCTCCTTGCCAATGCCCCTCTCGCCGTGTACCAAGCGAAGCGGGCCATTGACCAAGGGCTGGACTTGGACCTCCCGTCAGGCCTCGCCCTCGAAACCTCCGCCTACGAAGCCATCATCCCGACCAAAGACCGACTGGAAGCCCTCGAAGCCTTCCGCGCGAAGCGGCCTCCGCATTTTACAGGCGAGTGACTGCATCATGTGTGTCCATTCCTTCAAGAAGAAGAGGACGTCCGCTCGGACGCCCTCAGGCTGACCGAGAACGACAACCACTTTTTGTCTATGCAACATGATAAGTCTAACGGTTGTCAGTGTGGCTATTTCATGGAAATAAGCCTTTTTGAAACGCTAACGGTTGTGACAGACGTTATTTGCAGCAATTGGGTCGATTCCGAGTGTAAAACGATCAAATAAGCTCGCTGACAACCGTTACAAAATAAAAAGGGTAAATTTATGCCAAATAGCCACTTTCACAACCGTTAAAGTTGGAAGCGACCGAGCATGCACTCATAACGGAGGTACAACGCCGAAGTATCATTTTCTCGACACAAGAAGAGGACGTCCGCTCGGACGCCCTCTTCTTTGTTTATTCTTCAGCAAGCTTGTACACTTCGATAATCTTCAAGAACAAACTGAGCACAATGGCTGAAACCGTAGCAAGCGCCATGCCCTTCAGCTCGAAATTCCCCCATTTCAGCGTAGCGCCGCTTAATCCGATGACAAGCACAATGGTAGTCAGCATTAAGTTGGCGGGTTTGGAGTAATCGACCTTGGTTTCAACCAACATACGAATCCCCGAAGCTGCGATAACGCCGAAGAGCAGCAGGGATACGCCGCCCATGACTGCCTCCGGAACGGTTTGAATTAAGGAGGACAGCTTACCGATAAAAGAAAGCACAATCGCAATAATAGCTGCACCGCCGACAACCCACACGGAGTAAACGCGGCTGATGGCCATTACGCCGATATTTTCGCCGTAAGTCGTATTTGGTGTTGAGCCGACGAAGCCCGATAGAATCGTAGATACGCCATTGCCAAGCAGCGAGCGGCTAAGGCCCGGATCTTTCGTCAGATCCTTCTCGACAATGTTGCCCGTTACGATCAAATGGCCGATATGCTCGGCGATGACTACAAGAGCTGCCGGTGCGATGATTGCGATGCTGGACCAGTCAAACGTCGGTGAGTAGAAGGTAGGCGCTTTGAACCAAGCAGCTGCGTCTACCGTTGCTTGTACTTCAACCAGTCCAAGGATCGAAGCGAGGGCATAACCGACAATAACAGAAATCAGAATCGGAATGACCTTCATGAATCCGCGGAAAAGCACGGAGCCGACTACGCCAATACATAGTGTAACGAGGGATACCGTTATGGTAGCCGCATCGGGAGACCATTCTGCCGGTGAGCCCGGCTTGGCAATTAGGCCAGCCATCTGCGCAGCAGTCGGCACGAGCTCAAGGCCGATAACGGCAACAATCGCGCCCATGGCCGCCGGCGGGAACACGACATCGATCCAGCGCGTGCCGGCCAGTTTAATGATGAAGGATACGAGCATGAAGATGAGGCCAACTACAATGAAGCCCCCGAGCGCCGCGGAATATCCTCCTTCGGATTTCAACACCACGAATACCGGCGAGAGGAAAGCGAAGCTGGACCCCAGATAAGCCGGGATTTTGAATTTCGTAAGGATGAGATAGAGCAAGGTGCCAATACCGTTCATAAGCAGAATCGTTGCAGGATCTACTTTGAATAGAATCGGGACGAGTACGGTGGAGCCAAACATGGCGAATAAATGCTGCAAACTAAGCGGAATACTGGCCGCGAGCGACGGCCGTTCATGGACTTGTATGATCTTCGACAACGGTGATGGCCTCCTGATCTAGCGGATATGATGATTTTGCCAAACGTAATAGTATCATAATTGGCCCAATTGATAAATTGCATAACAGAATGGAGCAACTATTCAGAGCTTGGCCGGCTTAGTATGCATGTGGAACGAATAGTCTGGCTGCCGCATGGATAACATTTACTTCAAACCGCTTGACAAACTATTTAATAATGTCATAATGACAATATAAAGATAAACAGAGCAGGTGAGCACCTTGACCCAACCTATTGACGAGGCTAACGAGTCCGAAGCGATGACGTATTCCCCGCGCAAATATCGAACACCGGATGGTGCGCCTGCGGACATCGTGATTTTCACGATTACTTCGACTCAGCGGAATACGGTGAAGAAGTCTCTCCCGATCCGCCAATTGGAAGTACTGCTCATTCAGCGCCGAAGCTGGCCCTTCGCGGGGCAGTGGGCACTGCCGGGAGGATTCTCGAAAGATACCGAGACCATTCTCGAGAGCGCGAAGCGGGAGCTGCAAGAAGAAACCGGCGTCGACAATGTTCATATCGAATATTTCAATGCTTACAGCGAGCCGGGGCGGGACCCGCGTGGATGGATGATCTCGCATGCCTTCTGCGCGCTCGTGCATGAAGGGGAGCTTGAGCATCGCAGAGCTGCCGATGATGCGGCGGATGTTCGACTGTTCTCCGTGCAGGAGGCACTTGAGATGAAGCTGGCATTTGATCATAAGCAGATTTTGCAGGATGCACTTGTGCATATTCGCCGCAGCATGATGACCTCGGCAATTGCCAGAGAGTTTCTACCTGAGGAATTCACAATCGGCGAGCTGTATCAAGTTATTGAAGCGGTTGTGCCGGACTTCGTGGAACGCAATTTTATCCGCAAGATCACATCGACGCAAAGCCGCAAAGGCATTATTGAAGAAATACGAGATTCACACGGTGAGCTGAAGATGTCGAATCGCTACTCCCAGCGGGCAGCACAGCTTTATCGGTTCACTGATTATGTGCCTCAGTTGTCTATATACAGCTAGGCATTCTTTTTACAAGATTGATATTGTCATAACGACATGATGTAAAACCATGAATTCAAATAAGGAAGGTGGATATGATGAAAGCATTGGTCGTCATTGATTACACAGTTGATTTTGTGAACGGTCGTCTACCGGTCGGTCAGCCTGCAATTGAGATTGAGAGCCGCATCGCAGCGATAACGAAGCAGTTTGCGGAACAAGGTGACTATGTTGTGATGGCAGTAGATCTACATGATGAGCATGATACGCTCCATCCCGAACACAAGCTGTTCCCTCCGCACAATATCCGGGGTACCGCAGGAAGGGAGCTCTACGGCAAACTGCGAGAGACTTATGAGCTGGAGAAAGACCGTATCTATTGGATGGACAAAACGAGATACAGCGCCTTCTGCGGAACGGATCTAGAACTGCAGCTTCGGGCAAGAGGGATTACGGAGCTTCATCTGGTTGGCGTCTGTACGGACATCTGTGTGCTGCATACGGCGGTGGATGCTTACAATAGAGGCTATCAGATTGTCGTGCATGCCGATGCCGTGGCAACCTTTAATGAGCAGGGGCATGAGTGGGCGTTGCGGCATTTCAAGCATTCGCTCGGTGCAGAAGTAGTAGCTGGCGATCAGCCAATCACCCTATAAAGGAGAGTTTTGAATATGGAGCACAAGCTGCAGCAAGAAATTATCGCACACTTGAAGGTGAAACCGACGATTGATGCAGAGGAAGAAATTCGGCGCAGAGTTGGGTTTATGAAAACCTATCTTCAGCATACAGGCGCCAAAGGTTATGCGCTTGGCATCTCGGGCGGTCAAGATTCCACATTAGCAGGCAAGCTTGCGCAGCTGGCCGTTGACGAATATAATGCAGATCCAGCGAGCAAGAACCAGGCCACGTTCCTTGCGATCCGATTGCCATACGGTAAGCAGCAGGATGAGGACGATTGCCAGGATGCGCTCCGGTTTATCGCACCGACTCGGACGAGTGTGATCAATATTAAACCGGCGGTCGATGCGGCGGTCGAGCAGTTTGAGGCGGCGACCGGCGACAAGCTGGGTGATTTTCATAAAGGGAATGTGAAAGCGCGGGAGCGGATGAAGGCGCAATATGATTTGGCGGCGCATTATGGGCTGCTCGTGCTCGGTACGGATCATGCTGCTGAAGCGATAACTGGTTTTTATACGAAACATGGCGACGGAGCCTGCGATATGGCGCCAATCTATGGCCTGAATAAGCGTCAAGGAAGAGCATTATTAGAAGCATTGCATTGTCCCGTTCACTTATATACGAAGAAGCCGACTGCAGATTTAGAGGATTTGAAGCCGGGCATTCCGGACGAGGTTGCATTAGGCATGACTTACGAGCAGCTCGACGACTACTTAGAGGGCAAGACATTACCTGCTGAGATAAGCGGCAAAATCGAAGCGCGTTACAAACTAACCGAGCATAAACGCCGCGGTCCAGTGACGGTTTATGATGACTGGTGGAAGGAATGAGGCTCCATGTCGAACTACGAGAATCTGACGCTCCATACGGATAAATATCAGATCAATATGATGTACGCGCATTGGATGAACGGTACACTGAATGATAAGGCGGTATTTGAGCTGTTTTTCCGCAAGCTGCCCTTCGGGAATGGATATGCGGTAGCTGCCGGGCTTGAGCGGGTTATAGCTTATATTAGAGATCTGCAATTTGGCGACGAAGAGATCGCTTATTTGGGGGAGCAGGAAGAGAACTACGAGGAGACGTTTCTGCAGGAGCTGCGTGGGTTCCGGTTCACCGGTAACCTGGATGCCGTTCCGGAAGGAACGATTATTTTCCCGAATGAGCCTCTGATTCGCGTAGAAGCCAGAGTGTTCGAGGCGCAGCTTATAGAAACGGCCATGCTGAACTTCGTTAACTTTCAGACGTTGATCGCTACCAAAGCTTCGCGGATTAAGCAGGTTGCCGGTGGAGATGGTCTGCTGGAGTTTGGAACAAGGCGCGCACAGGAGGCGGATGCTTCGATCTGGGGAGCGAGGGCTGCGTATCTGGCCGGCTTCCATGCTACCTCCAACTTAAGAGCGGGAATGTTGTTTCGTATTCCCACCAAAGGTACGCATGCACATGCTTGGGTTCAAGGGCATGAAACAGAAGAGGAAGCCTTTCGCAAATATGCGGAAGTGCTTCCGGATCATGTGACGCTACTGGTGGATACGTACGATACGCTTAAGAGCGGTGTACCGAATGCGATTAGCATCGCACGCATGCTGGAGCAGCAAGGGAAACGGATGAACGCAATTCGGCTCGACAGCGGTGACCTGGCTTATTTATCGCAGCGTGCGAGACATATGCTGGATGAAGCGGGATTCCCCTATGTCCAAATCATCGCATCGAATGACTTGGATGAGAACATTATTTTCAATCTAAAAGCGCAAGGGGCGCGTATAGATGTGTGGGGCGTCGGCACGCAGCTCATTACTGCCGGTGACCAGCCTTCGCTGGGCGGTGTTTATAAGCTTGTTGCGCGTGAGGGCTGCGATGGCGAGTTTGTCCCCGTTATCAAAATCTCAGGCAATCCCGAGAAAGTAAGCACACCGGGGATCAAAGAAGTCTACCGCATTATTAACCGAGAAACCGGAATGGCTGACGGCGACTATATCGCACTTCGTCATGAGGAAGCCGTTAAGCGGGGAGAGGCGATTGAGCTGTTTGACCCTCTTCATCCTTACATCCACAAGGTTATTACAGATTACGATGCTGTGCCTTTATTGCAGCCGGTATTCGAATCGGGGGAGCTTGTGTATGCAATCCCAACTCTAGAGGGCATTCGGAGTTATCATGAGGAGCAGTTGAAGTTGTTCTGGCCGCAATACCTTCGCAAGTTGAATCCGGAGATGTATCGCGTGAATACTAGTGTCGAAACTTGGCAATTAAAACTTGATCTTATCCAGCGTCATAGATAGTCCTACTGCCGGTCTGGAGGCGCTTGGTGCGTCTCCAGATTATCTATTCAAAATTTATTTGCAGAAAAGACTTGCCATATCATGTCGAACCATGATATATTCTAATTCCGCCGCTGAGAGATACGGGATGCGGTGATCGAAACACAAACAAGTTGAAAAATAAAACTTGCAATCATGTTTCGAAGTATGGTATCATCTGATTCTGGGTCAACAAGCCAGAACATGAAATTTGTTCTTTGAAAACTGAACAATGAGCGACCAGTCAAATGGTCATAAATCGCGAAACTAACGTTTCGCAAAGCTAGTTTTTTGAATGAGCTAACAAGCGATTTCTTAAAATGGCCAAGCCTTCGGGCTTACCACTTTTATGGAGAGTTTGATCCTGGCTCA
>NZ_JBWDNJ010000008.1:0-243234 GCF_056269135.1 Paenibacillus sp. J22FR21 | reverse complement strand
CGCTTGTTAGCTCATTCAAAAAACTAGCTTTGCGAAACGTTAGTTTCGCGATTTATGACCATTTGACTGGTCGCTCATTGTTCAGTTTTCAAAGAACAAATACTTCGTGTTTGTGCGCCCATGTCTCAGCGGCGACTTGATTAATATATCACATTCGGTCATTCAATTGCAAGCACTTTTTTTAAATTTGTTTTTGCAACTCATGTACCTTCGAGTGACGCGAGAACTAATTTAACATATACGCGAGCCCCCGGTCAAGTGTTCTTTTACTTTTATCGTTTACTAATGTGATCCACTCACAACAATGTCATTTGCAGCCCCAAAATTAATGCTATGCCAGGGATTCCGAGCAGCACTGTCGTCCCGATCGTTATCGGGTTCAGCGGTACTTCCAGACCTGAGATCAACCCCGAATAATTCAGAACGTACAACGTCAATGCTGCCGCAATGAGATGCAAAGCAAATCGCCTCACCCACTGCAGCGGCAATCGATGCCTCAGCATAACAGTAATTAAGAGCAAGGAAGATACAATTAGACTAACCAGCCAAATGATTTTCATCCACTAAGTCCTCCTTTTAAAGCCGACCATTCTACCGGCAATCGTTTCGCTTTTCTGATTAGCATTTCGTAACGCTTCTCAGCCGCACCTATCGCAAATATGGCATAGTCGATTTGATCTTTGCCGAGTGCATTGTCGAAGTACCGGTATGCATTATCCCACTCTTGCTTTGCTGTCTTAATCTCTGCATAAAGTTCCACCTGCTCATCCTGCTCACTCTTCTTTAACTTCAGTGCTGCAGCCTGTTTCTTCGTACGCAGCCATTTGGCCCACATCGCAATCACTCCTCGCTCATTCCTGTTTCCCTTATAGCTCGCAATTTGCACGGCATATAGTTGAAATGTATGAAAGAGAAAGAGAATTAGAACAAGCTTCCTATCCCGCGTTCAATCGCAGTCCAAAGAAAAGCCCCGTGAGAGCAATCTCTCACGGGGCTTTTCTTACAACACGATTATCCTAATTCCCTGCGGCCTTCAAGCGCCTTGGACAAAGTAACCTCATCGGCATATTCCAAATCGCCCCCTACGGGGAGCCCATGCGCAATACGGGTGACTTTGATGCCAAACGGTTTGACTAGCCGCGATAAGTACATCGCTGTCGCTTCGCCTTCTATATTGGGATTCGTTGCGAGAATCATCTCTTGCACACGTTCGTCGCTTAATCGTCTCAATAATTCAGCAATGCGAATCTCGTCAGGGCCAATCCCCTCCATCGGCGATATCGCTCCTTGGAGAACATGATATTGTCCTTGAAACTCCTTCGTACGCTCCATTGCAACCAGATCCCGCGATTCCTGAACGACACAGATAACAGAGTTATCTCTGCTCTTGTCCTGGCAAATTCGGCAAGGATCGGTATCGGTAATGTTGCAGCATACGGAGCAGTAATGCAGGTTGCGCTTGACGCTGACCAGCGCCTTCGCGAAATCTATGACATCGTCTTCCTTCATTTTCAACACATGAAAAGCCAGTCTGGCCGCCGTTTTCGGACCGATGCCCGGCAATCGGCTGAAGGCATCAATAAGTTTGGCTATCGGTTCGGGATAATACAAGGCGCAGCTCCTCTACTCGTTTGGAACGTTAGAATAGGCCCGGGATCTTCATGCCGCCCGTAAATTTGCCCATATCTTTGTTTGCCAGCTCATCTGCTTTAGTCAGTGCATCGTTAACCGCTGTCAGGACAAGGTCTTGCAGCATTTCGATATCGTCTGGGTCTACAGCTTCCGGCTTGATGATGATGCTTTGCACGTTCTTATGTCCGTTTATTTGCACAGTAACGACACCGCCGCCTGCAGAGCCTTCGATCAGCTTCGTTCCAAGCTCCTCTTGTGCTTTAAGCATTTGCTCTTGCATTTTCTTAACTTGCTTCATCATCTGGTTCATGTTGTTCATCGTGAAAGTCACTCCTCAATTATAGTTAGATTCGTATACCCATTTGCTTGGGATGACATCAGTTGTCTTCAATAACGACAAGGTCTTCGCCAAACAGCTTAACTGCCTCTTCCACCCATTCCGGTTCGGCCGGTGCCGCACCTGCTTCATCTTGTTGAAGCATTAGCAGCTCGCCTGCAGGCGCAGGCCCGTTCTCGGCTGCCGTCTGCCATTCTTTCAGCATGACGGTAGCCAGACGGATCGGGCGATTAAACGCCTCATGCAGAGCCCGTTCGATAACCTCGCGATTGGCAGGCTTCTCTGTCGTTTCCCGGTGGATGGAGTTCTTGAATGCAACAAGGATTGTATTATCAGCGGCCGAGACGGGATCTCCATTCACAAACCAAGCATGTGTCGAAATATTATTCCCTTTCACACGCTGCAAAATGTCGCTCCATCTCATGCGCACCTGCCCTGTCGCTTGGCTCTCCGCCGCAGCAAGGAATGGATCCAGCTTGACGCGGGCTATCGAGCTTGTGCCTCCGCCGGCTGCACCGCCCTTGCCGAAGTTCGAAGCACCTCGCGCGCCGCGCTGCGCCGCTCCGGCCTGATCGCCGCTGGCCGCAGCGCCACCCTCAGGACGCACGCCGCTGGCCACGAGCTGTTCAATCTTGCGCTCCAGTGCATCAATACGCTGCTGCAGGCGCTGCACTTCTCCGGAAGGAGCACCGCCAGCAGCAGCATCAGAGACAACAGACGCAGTAACCTGCGCACTACCTGCCTCCTGCATCGTGCAGATTTTCATCAGGGCGATCTCGAATATCGTTTGCGGCAGCGCAGCATGCTTAATCTCAAGCTGATAGCCGTTAAGCACGTCTATCATGCGAAACAGCAGCTCAGCGCTGAACGCTTCGGCAACCTCACGGTATTTGGCCTGATCGACGATTCGCTCTGTTGCGGCTTTCCCTTGCGGAGCAAGCTTCAACACGAGCAGGTCCCTGAAATAGTATATTAAGTTCTCCAGACACTTATCTGCACTCTTGCCGGCTTGCATTAGCCCTTCCACCAAAGGCATTACCGCCCCGGCATCTCGTGCTCTGATTGCATCTGCTAATTGCTCGAACTGTTCCGCAGCTAGTCCACCGGTAACATCGACGGCAGCATTCAGCGTAATTCGTTCACCGCTGTAAGCCGACACCTGCTCGAGCAAGCTGATCGCATCCCGCATCCCGCCGTCCGACAGTCTCGCAATATAAGCGATTGCATCGTCTTCGGCTTCAATGCCTTCTTCGGTACAAATTTGGCGGAGACGTTCTGTCTGCTCCGGCAAAGAGACTTGACGGAAATCGAACCGCTGACAGCGTGAAATAATCGTAGCCGGCAGCTTATGCGGTTCCGTCGTCGCCAAGATGAAGATGACATGAGCCGGCGGCTCCTCGAGTGTCTTCAGCAGGGCGTTGAACGCTTCGGTCGTCAGCATGTGCACTTCATCGATAATATACACTTTGAAGCGTACTTCAGAAGGGGCATAGCGAACCTTGTCTCGAATATCCCTTATTTCGTCTATACCGCGGTTGGACGCCGCATCGATCTCCACAACATCCATAATCGTTCCGGCCGTTATGCCCCGGCACGCGTCACAGACGTTGCAAGGCTCGGTCGTCGGTCCTCGTTCACAGTTGATGGCTTTGGCCAAAACTTTAGCCGCGGTTGTTTTCCCCGTTCCTCTTGGACCGTTAAATAAATAGGCATGGGATACACGATCTTCGCGTATCGCATTCTGTAAAGTTTGAATGATATGCTGCTGGCCGACCATGTCCTGGAACGTCTGCGGACGCCAGGCACGATATAAGGCGATATGTGACATACGTTCCGTTCCTTTCGGCTGCTTTCGTTCGCGGGGCTGAAATGCCAGCCCCTTCTATTATACACGATGCCGCCAGCCAAAAAAACCGTTCTCCTGCACGTTTCTTCCTTCCCCTTAGCAGAAGGCACTCAAAGTGAGGTTTAGCAAGGAAGCACAACCTGCAGAAGTGCTCCTGTCTGTCTGTCCGCTGCTGTGACACTTCCGCCAAAGTCATGCAAAATTCGCTGGCAAACCGAAAGCCCAAGCCCAGTTCCGTTCTGTTTCGTCGTAACGAAGGGATCGAATATTTTATCAATCAGAGCAGCCGGTATGCCCGGACCTGTATCTTCAATTTCAATAAGCAGGTGCGATTTCCTGCCTTCCCGCACAACAGTGCCTCTTACCGTGAGCGTACCCCCTGCCTCCATCGCTTCAATGCCGTTCTTGCATAAGTTCAGAAACACCTGCTTGAGCATTTCTGCATCCGCCAGCACCCTCGGCAGTTCCAGCTCCTCATCCCAGATTACGTTTACATTATGAAGGAGCGCCTCACTTGCTACAACAGGCATAATATCGCGCAGCACGGATCCCACTTGCACAGAGCTTGTCATCACTTCCTTCGGTTTACTCAGCAGAAGAAACTCGCCGACAAGATGATTGATCCGATCCAGTTCTCCTAACATGATGTCCGTGTACTCCTTTTCTTTGTTCATTTCGCGTTCGATCATCGTTTTGCGGAACATTTGCAGAAACCCTCGAATCGCCGTCAGCGGATTTCGGATCTCGTGCGCAGCCCCCGCCGCAATTTGGCCAATCATGGCGAGTCGATCACTTCGCTGCACCTGCGTCTCGAGCGACCGCAAATTGGTGACATCCTTGAATATGATATAAGCACCTTCTCGGCCTTCTCCACAACTGCGAAGCAAGCCAACATCCATGAGCAGATCGCTTCGCTTGTCGTCGTGAATCCAGGTGATCGGATAGTTCCGAACCGGTTCCCCACTCTCCAGCGCCTGACAAATAAGTGCATATTCCTTCTCCGCGCTTGCGAAAAATGACGACAGCTGTTCATTAACGAGAGCTGACTTCGCAACGCCAAGCAATTGACAAGCAAGAGGACTGATATCGAAAATTTGCAGTGTCTCCGGGTGAAGCAGGATCACGCCGATATGCTCATCCTGCAGCATGGTTTCCCCAAAACGTTCAATGAGGCTAGTGCCTTGCCCGGCTTCTTGATTATATATGAAGAGCAGACAACGAATTCCCTGCTCTGTTTGTGCAATTATAGGTGCGGCCGTGGTATGCATGACAGTGCCGCCGGCTTTGCGTATTTGTATCGAAATGGAATCTCGAGAAGGAAGAAGCAGATGCTTCACGATTGCTTCTATAGAATGTTCAGGTTCAGAGCGAAAGAGCTTGCTCTCCGCAATGCCGCGGAAAGCAGTATGAAGTAAGTCCGACTCCGTATAGCCCGTATCTTTCAAGAATTGTGTATTAACATGGACCATGCGGGCGGACTCATCCAACACAACAATCATTGTGCCAGCGAACTGCGCACAATAATTATCAAGCGCCTGCAGACTCAAGTGAACAATAGAAGCAGATGGTATATCGTACATGCGTTATCCCCTTTACGTAGATCCAATCGTCTCTATTCCTTTCGTCCACAAAAGTTGATAATCCTGCCAGAACATAAAAAAACATCCATATTGACTCGTTAAGAGTCAAACATGGATGTCGTTTGTTGTTGTTAGGACCGTGCACCTAACTTCGATTGATGTAACATGGACGGCACTTCCACTCCCAGCTCTGGTCAAGCACTCCTCCGGCACATGAGCTAACCTGCTTATGGCTGCTTCCTTCCGGACCTGACCCGTTCACAAGCGCCCATTGCGGAGGACCCAACCGTCAACACTGTTCATGAACACCAGCCCCACATCAGCATAACCTCAGAAAAGGGATTCAACCTCGCTACAGCGGATTGCGAGCTACAGGGCACCGCTACCTCCCCGTCTAGCACGGCAAAAATAAGTATAGCTTGTTCTATCTCAAAGTGCAACCGCCTATTGGATGGAAGTTGTCACTGGGTTGTCATTGGAGTCAACCTGCCGCTACCCCGCCATTCGGACATGCACCTTATAGCGAGGGAAATTATCCCGCAATACGGCAAGTGATTTTACCCGCAGTTTCTCTTTATCTACACCAGGTTTAGCCTTGATGTTCACGTACATTTCAGGTCCTTGGAACATAATGTTGGTTCTTTCAATGCCACTGACCTTCTTCAGCTGCTGCTGCGCAAAATCCCCGTCACTATCATAATTCAAGAATTGACCATTGCGGTTGGGCAGATGGGGGTTGCTGTTGGAGAGCCCCATGTAGCCGTCATGACCATACGAGTTCGAATTATAATTGTTGGTCGCGTCTTTATTGTGTCCGCATGCGGATATCGAAATCGCAGTCATGAGTGTTAGCGCGCTAAGCAGAACATGCTTCTTTCGCATAAAAAAACCTCCCTTTAACCAATAGGATGGCTGAGGGAGGTTCTTGTATTCTGCTAATTTCCGGAAATCCCGGCCAATAAGGCTTAGATACCGTATTTCTTTTTGAATTTGTCGACGCGACCGCCAGCATCCAGGAACTTCTGCTTACCCGTGAAGAATGGGTGACAATTGGAGCAAATCTCTACGCGCAGGTTCTGTTTGATCGAACCAGACTCGAAGCTATTGCCGCAAGCGCAAGTTACCGTTGTGATGTGGTATGTCGGATGAATACCTTGTTTCATCTCGTTCACCTCTTTCTGCCCTGAATCAACATGTGGATCCAGAGTGTGTTACAAACATAAGAAGAGTATAGCATGGCCGTCTTCTGAAAAGCAATGCTTTTGTGGGCCACCCACAGCTTACCAAGCGAGCACTATTAGGACTGCTTTACCGGCGCCGGAGGCACGTGGGTATAGGAGCCAATCACAACATCGGGCAGTTCATCCGCGAAGATTTCCAGCATCTGCTTCATGCCGTAGATCTCCCCTTGCGGTTTCGGGATAAGCTCCAGATAGCTCTCCGGATCGATATTCAAATTCCGCATTTGGATGAGCTTCAAGCCTGTGCGTTTGACGAAACCGAGCATCGCTTCGATCTCTTCCTCACGATCCGTAACACCAGGGAAAATAAGATAGTTGATGGATGTGTACACACCTTTATCCGTTGCGTAGCGAAGTGATTTCTCGACATTCGCCAGGTTGTAGCCACGAGGCTTGTAATATGCGTTATAGTGATCATCGAGCGCACTGATGGTACTGACACGCATCAGATTAAGACCCGCATCAACGATGCCACGGATGTGATCCGTCAACCCCGCATTGGTATTGATATTAATATAGCCCATCGAGGTCCGTTTGCGGACTTCGCGCATAGCGTCGATAATAATTCTGGCTTGCGTCGACGGCTCGCCTTCGCAGCCTTGTCCGAAGCTGATGATGGACTCCGGAGCAATGAGATGCTCCATCATCACGTCAACGATTTCTTCTACCGTCGGCTTAAAGTTCATGCGTGTTTGCGGTGCTACGAAGCCGCTATCGTCGGGTTGCTCCGAGATACAGCCATAGCAGCCGGCATTGCAGGAGAAGGAAACAGGAACTGCACCTTCCCAGCGCTGCAAGAAAGTATTGGATGCCGTTAGGCACTCATAGCCAAGCGCGCAATTCGACAGATGCTTGTAGAGCCTGTTCTCCGGGTATTTGGCAAGCAGTCGCTCGACACCGACATTCAGTTCATTCGTGTCGCAGTTGAGCGGATTCCAGCGTTCCGGATCGTCGGATTTCTGCGCCGTCACATAGAAGCCGTCTTCCTTCCAAACGACAGCAGAATAACCAAAGAGCGGCAGCTTCTGTGTTTTGTCACTCTTCATATAACCCGGGATGCATAAACGAGTATAGCCCTGTGGCAAAAGTGCTCCAACCGCCTGCACATTGCCCGGCAGCGGACGCATCTCACCGGACGCATTATGAATGCCGATCGGCCGCGTATGCGGCAGTCCGACCATCGTTGCACCCTCAGGAAGAGGAATCAGCTCATCCTCCATCAGCTCAACAATCATATCGCCGCTGCGGCCAAGACCCGTCCAATCGGGATGATCGAACAAATTACCGTGTTCGTCTGCGTAAACGAGATTCATGGTGTACCTCCTAAAAGTTTTGCCGCACGCTTAATGAAATACTGCGTGAGCAAGACGACTTCCAATCTATGTTACAGGTGTCGTGCGTGTTGACGGTCTTCTCGATGCGCTTGTGGCACTGCTGCTCGAGCCTGAGCTCGGTCTGCTGCCACTTGAACTTGTGCTGGGTCTGTTTCTCGGCGCAGGTGGCGGCGTAACAGCAGAAGTGTCCAGTGAGGCCAGGAACTCCTCGTTATCCTTCGTATCCGCTAGCTTCTTCAAGAAGCCATCTACAAACTCCATGGAATCGTTCATGTTCTTACGAATCGCCCATACTTTATCCAGCTGCTCTTTGGTCAAGAGCATCTCTTCGCGGCGCGTTCCCGAGCGGCGAATATCCAGTGCAGGGAAAATACGGCGTTCTGCAAGCTTACGATCCAGATGAAGCTCCATATTGCCCGTACCTTTAAATTCTTCATAAATAATATCATCCATACGCGAGCCCGTTTCGATAAGCGCAGTTGCCAGAATCGTCAAGCTGCCGCCTTCCTCCACATTACGCGCAGAACCGAAAAACCGCTTCGGACGGTGGAATGCCGCCGGATCAATACCACCGCTAAGCGTACGTCCTGATGCAGGTACAACCAAGTTGTATGCACGAGCAAGACGCGTGATGCTATCCAGCAAAATTACGACATCTTTCTTATGCTCCACAAGTCGCAAAGCACGCTCCAGCACCAATTCCGCTACTTTAATATGATTTTCCGGCAATTCATCGAACGTCGAAGCGACAACCTCGCCTTTCACAGAACGAGACATATCCGTTACTTCCTCCGGGCGCTCATCAATGAGCAGTACAAATAATTCGATTTCCGGATTATTGGTGGAAATGCTATTGGCAATTTCTTTAAGCAGCAATGTTTTCCCCGCTTTAGGCGGCGCTACGATAAGTCCGCGCTGGCCAAGGCCAACAGGCGCAAGTAAATCCATAATCCGTGTAGATAATTTAGGCTGGGCGGTTTCGAGAACTAATTTCTTTTCGGGATAGAGAGGAGTAAGGGCTGGAAAATGAAGGCGTTCTGCAGCATGTTCGGGGCTTTCTCCATTAACGGCATTTACTTGAAGTAATCCAAAAAAGCGTTCGTTTTCTTTGGGAGCTCGGCATTTGCCTGAAACTAAATCTCCTGTACGGAGGTCAAACTTGCGGATTTGCGAGGCCGAGATGTAGATGTCCTCTGGACTTGGTAAGTAGTTAATCGGTCGTAGAAATCCGAAACCTTCCGGTAAAATCTCAAGTACTCCCTGCATAAACATAAGTCCGCTCTGCTCCGCTTGCGCGCGCAGTATTGCAAAAATCAATTCTCTCTTCTTCAGCTGGCCATAGCCCTGAATTTGATGCTGTTTGGCCAGTTTATAAAGCTCCGTGAGCTTCATCACTTCAAGATCCGCGATCTGAAGTTCAGACATAATATCACCACTTTTATCAAGGTTCAAGGTGAAACGGCTATCGCTGTCGTAATGGCGGCGCAGCGCATTTCACTCCGTGCAAATATTTCCAAGCCTCATCCATCATTGCCGGAATCAGCCTACTCTATTCCATCGGCTGATTCCTATAGCAGAATTGCATCCTGCTATTCTCCCATTCCGGCTACTCGCGCCAAACGTCTGCGCCGAGCATCCGCAAATTCTCGACTAAATTGTCATAACCACGGTCAATATATTCCACGCCCGTTATCTCCGTAACGCCTTCGCTCACAGTTAATGCCGCCACCACAAGCGCCGCGCCTGCACGCAAATCAGCTGCACGCACTTTCGCCGCATTCAGCGCACCGCCTTCGACAATAGCCGAACGGCCTTCCACCCGAATGTTAGCGCCCATTCGCGTTAATTCCGGGACATGCTTGAAGCGATTGCTATAAACATAGTCACTTAAGATGCTTACTCCCGAAGTCTGTGTCAACAGGCTGGTCATAGGGGATTGCAAATCCGTGGCGAAGCCGGGGTAAACAAGGGCTTTCACATCGATTGCTTCATACTTCGGTTGTCCTACAATACGAATGGACTCGTCCATTTCATACACATGAACACCCATTTCTTGCAGCTTTGCCGTTACTGCTTCCATATGCTTCGGAATGACATTATCAATTAATACGTCACCGCGCGTTGCCGCGGCGGCAATCATGTAAGTGCCTGCTTGAATTCGGTCAGGTATGATGGAGTGTCTGCAGCCATGCAGCCGTTCAACACCTTCGATACGAATCGTTTCTGTTCCGGCACCTTTGATCTTGGCACCCATCGCGCTTAGAAGCGTAGCTACATCTATGATTTCAGGCTCTTTTGCCGCGTTTTCGATAATGGTAGAGCCCTTGGCCCGGGAGGCCGCAAGCATAATATTGATCGTCGCCCCGACACTTACAACATCGAGGTAAATCTTCGCGCCGCGCAGTTCCTTCGCCACAATCCGTACGGAGCCGTGGTCGTTGGTTACTTGTGCACCAAGCGCTTCAAAGCCTTTAATATGCTGATCGATTGGGCGAGGCTCGAAATTACAGCCGCCCGGCAAACCGATTGTCGCTTCGCCAAATCGGCCAAGCAGCGCACCCATCAAGTAATACGATGCACGAAGCAGCTTTACTTTCCCGTTGGGCATCGGAATGGATTGCATGGCGGAAGGATCAATGACGATAGAGTCCCCGCTCCAATGTACATGTCCACCAAGCTCTTCTAAGATTTCACTGTATACGGCGACATCGCTAAGGTGAGGCAAATTATCAAGCGTGACCGTTGATTCCGCCAATATTGCCGCAGGTAGTAAGGCAACTGCACTATTCTTCGCGCCGCTGATTTGCACGGTGCCGCGCAGCGGACGTCCGCCGCGGATCATTAATTTATCCATCAGTTCTTATTATCCTCCCATCCGGAAGAGAGCAACAAAACGAGCAGCCGCTATCCAGTACATAACATAAACCCTATATGCCACAAAGCAAGCGCTCCTTCTATCAAGAGATTTCTTGACGGACGGGAGCGCCTGCTTCTGATTCGCGCTAAACGCGGCTGTTCGATTCTATAGCTTTCGGAAGTTAAGCCTGGTTGCTGCTGCCGAACAACCGGATTTTCTCTTGAACGACTGCTTTCATTGCGGAACGAGCTGGTACCAAGTATTTACGCGGATCGTACACCGATGCACTTGCGCCAAGCACTTCGCGGATCGCGTTTGTGCAAGCCACTTGGTTCTCTGTATTTACGTTGATTTTGCCTACGCCTGCAGCGATGGACAAACGAATCGCTTCGTCTGGTACGCCGGAACCGCCGTGCAATACAACAGGTACCGGAATAGCATCCGATACTTTTTGAATGATATCATAATGGATTTTTGGGTCGCCTTTGTACATACCATGAGCAGTACCTACAGCGATAGCCAAGCAGTCAACGCCTGTTTCTTCGTAGAAACGGATTGCTTCAGCCGGCTTAGCAAGCGATGCATCTTCTTCGTCAACGCTGATATCATCCTCAACGCCGCCGATTGTGCCAAGCTCACCCTCAACGGATACGCCCATAGCGCGAGCCGCTTTAACCACTTGTTTAGTCAATTCGATATTTTCTTCTAGTCCGTAGTGGGAACCGTCAAACATAACGGAAGAGAATCCTGCACGGATACATTTCATCGCAACTTCAAAGCTGCTGCCGTGATCCAGGTGAAGTGCGATTGGCAAACCGGATTTCTTCGCTGCTGCTTCAGCAATAGCAACTGTGTACTCAATACCCATATATTTAAGGGCGCCTTCAGATACACCAAAAATAAATGGCGAGTTTTCTTCCATTGCGGCTTCTGTGATCGCTTGCGCGAACTCCAGGTTGTTCATGTTGAACTGGCCGACCGCGAATTTGTTTGCTTTTGCCTTTGGCAGGAATTCATTCATCGAAACGAGTGGCATGGTTCTCTACTCCTCCTAGTGTTTTATGAAGCTTACCGCTTCATAAATTTGTCTTTGATATGCGACGCTTCGCAAAACCGCCTCAGCACGAGTGCCGACAACCGGCATTGAAGACATGCGCTTATATAACGAAAACACGCTTCAAATATCGCACCAAATGATTATAACACAATCATGAATCGTTTGGTACAAGTCTTGGAAATCGATGCTTCGTACAGTCTGTAACGCGGACAAAAAAAAGCAGCAGGACCCTTGTGCTTAGGATCCTACTGCATACCAGCCGCCAGCTTCTTCGCTGCGCAGTTGTAAGTTAACCGCCATTCGCATCTCATCAATATCGAACGGCTTAGTGAAATGCATAAGCGCGCCGTGATCAGTCGCTTCTTTAATCATGTCAAGCTCGCCATAAGCGGTCATCATGATGACTTTGATGTCTTTATTGATCGCTTTGACATGCTTTAATATTTCCAATCCGTCCATACCCGGAATTTTCATATCAAGCAATACGAGATCCGGTGCTTCGTTTCTCACAATTTCCAGTGCCAACTTGCCGTTAGGCGCTTGGAACGTTGTGTAGCCCTCGCTGCTGAACACTTCCATCAGCAAAATACGAATACCATTCTGATCATCGACAATTAAGACTTTCTTGTTTTCCAACTTGAAACCCTCCTATGAATGTACGACAACCATCGTCACGATTGGATTTGAATTCCATATTCGTTAATGATTTCGAGCCATGGCACTCATATTCCTGCTTTTGCTGGAAAAAAACTTCAAAACGATTAATTCTCTGCTTTCTCCAGCGCCGCTCTTACGAAACCACGGAACAATGGCTGCGGTCTGTTCGGACGGGAAGTAAACTCAGGATGGAATTGAACGGCCAGGAACCAAGGGTGTCCCGGAAGCTCAACCATCTCAACAAGACGGCCATCCGGGGATGTACCCGTAATGCGCAGACCTGCGGATTCGATCGTTTCACGGTATTCATTGTTGAACTCATAACGGTGGCGGTGACGCTCGTATACAAGCTCATCATCATACTCACGCGCGGACAAGGAGCCGGGTGTCAGTTTACAAGGGTATAGTCCAAGGCGCATCGTGCCGCCCATATCTTCAATGTCCTTCTGCTCCGGAAGCAGGTCAATAACCGGATATTGCGTAAGCGGGTTAATTTCGGAGCTGTTCGCATCCTTTAATCCCGATACATTTCGTGCATATTCAATGACTGCTACTTGCATGCCCAAGCAAATACCGAAGAACGGTACTGCATTCTCACGCGCATAACGAATCGCAATGATTTTGCCTTCGATACCGCGATCGCCGAAGCCGCCCGGTACCAATACGCCGTGCACACCGTGCAATTTATCTGCAACGTTCTGATCGGTCAATTCTTCTGCATTCACCCAGCGCAACTTCACATCCGCATCCGCGTCGAAGCCTGCATGGCTTAGCGATTCTACAATACTCAAGTATGCATCATGAAGCGCAACGTACTTACCGACAATCGCGATTTCAGTTGTACGGCTAAGCTGCTTCACACGGCGAACGAGTGCTTCCCATTCCGTCATATCAGGAGGCGTGGTTGTCAGCTTCAAGTGATTAACAACGATATCATCGAGTCCTTGCTCTCGTAGATTCAGCGGCACTTCGTAGAGTGTCGATGCATCGCGGCATTCCACGACGGCATTCGCATCAATATCGCAGAACAACGCGATTTTGCGTTTCAAATCGTCTGCCAGCTCATGCTCCGTACGACAAACGATCACATTCGGCTGAATCCCGATGCTTCTCAATTCCTTCACGCTATGCTGTGTCGGTTTGGTCTTTACTTCGCCTGCTGCTTTAATGAACGGAATCAGCGTAACGTGAATGTACATCACGTTATCCCGACCGATATCGCTCTTAATTTGACGAATCGCTTCCAAGAACGGAAGGCTCTCGATATCGCCTACGGTACCGCCGATCTCCGTAATAACGACGTCCGCACCTGTTTCTTTGCCTGCACGGAATACGCGATCCTTGATCTCGTTCGTGATGTGGGGAATAACTTGAACCGTTCCGCCCAAATACTCACCGCGACGTTCTTTCGAAATAACGGTGGAGTAGATTTTGCCCGTCGTCACGTTGCTGTTCTTCGACAAATTGATGTCAATGAAACGCTCATAGTGACCCAAATCCAAATCCGTCTCGGCACCATCGTCCGTTACGAAAACTTCACCGTGCTGGTATGGACTCATCGTTCCCGGGTCCACGTTGATGTACGGGTCGAACTTCTGGATCGTCACTTTCAGACCGCGATTCTTGAGCAAACGTCCGAGAGATGCGGCCGTGATCCCTTTGCCCAGCGATGATACAACACCGCCTGTTACGAAAATGTACTTAGTCACTGATGATACCCTCCACGCCTGTATGTTAAGTATAGGTTCTCCAATTTCCGAAGAAAAATGGTCGATAAAAAAGAAAAAAGTGACACCCGTATAAACGGGGCACTTTCTGTTTTTGGCTTATTGCCTGCATGTCCGAACTTGAAGCCCATGCAATAGTTTACTCTGCGCAGATACCCCATGTCAAGAGACTCAGGGGTCCCGCAGATTCGAATCTATTTGTCTTCTTCTTCTTCCTCGTCGTCGAAGTCATCCTCAGCATCTTCTTCGTCAGCCGCTCCATCTGCGCCTTCTCCGTCTTCAATGCCGTCTTCTTCAATTTCTTCGTCGTCGATGACAACTTCTTCGTCTACTTCCGCTTCTTCTTCAGCTTCGTCGAAGAGCTCTTGATCCTCATCATAAGAATCGAAGTCATCTTCTTCTGCAGCGTAAGTTTCCTCTTCCTCATCCGGATAGAGATCGTCGTCGTCCTCTTCATCATTGATGATACGGGAACGCTTCGCATTACCGACCGGATCCTCGTTCTTCTCAACCGGATACCAGCGTTTCAATCCCCACATATTGCTGCCGACGCACGCGAAACGTCCGTCGATATTAATTTCTGTATATACTTGCGCAATCACTTGGTTGATTTGATCTTGGGAAAAGCCCCGAACTTTGGCAATCTCCATCATTAGGTCGCGATAGTAAAACGGCGTATTAGCCGCTTTCAGCAATTCAAATGCCAAATCAACCATCGGCATTTCCTTGATGCGCTCAGAATCGATTTTCAAGACAATCTCGCTGCTCATTTCGGACACTTCCTCTCATGTCAAACTGCTTGAACGCTAGAAAACCGACTTCGCTGTCCTAGCAGGAGAAATCGTTTGTGCGTTAGCAATCCATTATCAAATTATAGTAAAACCTATTTCTTTGGAAAAAGCAAGCGCCCCCGCCTATGAGAGCAAAAAGAAAAAGCGAAGGAGGCGCCTTCGCTTTGACTGTATCCTTCCGGATGAGGCGTTGCCGCTGTTTCCGGTTATAAGAGCCCGTTAATGACTCTTGGTCTATACTATGTGCCCGTACGGCGAATGACACGGTTTGCAGCCTAATTATGTGAAAAAAGGCAAGTTGCTCATACAGCTTGTTGCGCTCGTTCATACAATACTGCAGCATGATTCGCCATGGAGGGGAAGCCAACTTGGACAGATCCGCAGTTCTCCGCCTGCTGCACAGCGCATTAACTCATACCACGTCAGCCGCCAAGCGACGAATCGTCCGCTTCCGGCAAAAGAGCGACTATGAGCGCTTCCTTCAAGAATGGTCGAATATCGACAAAACCGCGGCGAATGCGGCCGATGCCATCCGTCATTTGCCATTCATCCAAGGCTTCTCTTTGCGCGTGCCGAATGACCTGCTTCGCTCTCATACCCATGACGGAATTTGGATCGAGAATGACCCGCTCCTAACGGTGCATTCCTCCTCCATATATAAGCCGGTGATCCGTGAGAAAGGTATCCCTTGGGGCGTCCAGGAAATTAAAGCGCCGCTTGCTTGGAGTACAACCACCGGGCACCGCGTGAAGGTCGGCGTCATTGATACCGGCGTTGATTTCAGCCATCCGGATTTGAAGCAATCGCTGGGCCGGGGCATCAACCTGCTTAATCGCGGGTCGCTTCCGCATGATGACAACGGACACGGCACCCATATTGCCGGCACCATCGCAGCGGCTAATCAAGTGCATGGCATGATCGGCGTAGCTCCGCGTGCGACAGTCTATCCCGTGAAAGCGTTCGATCAGAATGGAAGCGCCTTTGTCTCTGATATCGTACTCGGTATCGATTGGTGCGTGCGCAACAATATGGACATCGTGAATATGAGCTTCGGCATGAAAACACGGAGCAAGTCGCTGCTGACCGCCGTAACCAACGCTTACAATGCAGGTGTCATTATCGTCGCTTCATCCGGAAACGATGGTAAACGGAAGTCGATCGACTATCCGGCACGTTACCCGCAAACCATTGCCGTCGGTGCAACGAACCGGCTGCGAAGGATCGCCCCGTTCAGCAACCGCGGATTGTATATCGACGTGTACGCTCCGGGCGACAAGATTCTCTCCTCTTGGCTGCGAGGCAAATACAACGAAATGAGCGGCACTTCCATGGCCACCTCGCATGTGAGCGGCGCCATCGCTTTGCTGCTCGCTCATCGGCCCGGAATGTCGCCAAGCGACATTAAGGCTGTCGTCAAACGATCCATGCTGCCTTTAAGGGGCACAAAAGCTCCCCGGATAACCGGAGAGCTCGATGTAATGCGAATGCTTCAGGCCGGGGACCGATAAGGTTCGCGGCCTTGATTGTTGAATAGCCTACATGCGCTCCGGCGCGGAAACGCCGACAAGACGCAGTACGTTCGCAATAGCAGTACGAGTCGCACCAAGCAGGGCGAAGCGCGCTTGCGTTTGAGCCGCGTCTTCGGTAATGACGCGATCTGCACGGTAATAGCTGTGGAACAGCGACGCCAGTTCATAGACGTAGCGAATCAGGCGATGTGGTGCGTATTGCGATGCGGCATCCGCGATTTCCTGCGGCAGCTCGCCGATTTTGCGTAGAAGATCGAATTCATGTTCCGTGGTCAGCTGGCTCAGATCCACTTCCGCAAGCGGCAGGATCGCAATGCCTTGCTCTTCGGCCTGACGGAAAATGCTGCAGATCCGCGCATGTGCGTACTGCACATAGAATACCGGATTCTCATTGGAAGTCGAGATCGCGAGATCCATATCAAAATCAAGATGGGAGTCCATTGAACGCATCGTGAAGAAGTAACGAATGGCGTCGATGCCGACTTCTTCGCGCAGATCCTCCATGGTAACGGCTTTGCCTGTCCGCTTGGACATTTTGACCTTCTCGCCATTCTGGAACAAGCTCACCATCTGTGCGATCAGAACGACCAGCTTCTGCGGATCGTTGCCCAGTGCTTCCATTGCCGCTTTCACACGCGGAATGTAGCCGTGGTGGTCGGCGCCCCAAATGTTGATCATTTTGTCGAAGCCGCGGCCGAATTTGTCGCGGTGGTAGGCGATGTCCGGCGTCAAATACGTGTACGATCCGTCATTCTTCACAAGCACGCGATTCTTGTCGTCTCCGTAAGCCATCGTGTTCAGCCACGTAGCGCCGCCTTCTTCGAATACTTGACCGCGCTCGCGGAGCGCTGCCAGCGCCTGCTCGACTTGGCCGGACTTGTAGAGTGACGTCTCGCTGAACCATTCGTCGAATTCCACGCGGAAGTCGCCGAGGTCGCGTTTGATCTTATTCAGCTCACGCTCCAAGCCGTAGTCACGGAAGAAGGTGAAACGCTCTTCGTCGGACAGCGACAGCAGACGGTCTCCTTCGGAATCGGCGAGTTCCTTCGCGAAGCCCTTGATGTCTTCGCCGTGGTAACCGTCTTCCGGCATTGCCGCATCTTGGCCAAGCGCCTGCTTGTAACGTGCCTCAATAGAAAGTGCCAGATTGGCAACCTGGTTGCCCGCATCGTTAATGTAGTACTCTCTCGTAACCTTGTACCCTGCAAAATCAAGCACATTACATAGTGCGTCGCCAACCGCCGCACCACGAGCATGACCCAAATGCAGGCTGCCTGTCGGATTGGCACTGACGAACTCTACTTGCACCTTTTCTCCTGCACCAGTATCTATGCGTCCGTAATCGGCACCTTGCTCAAGCACTTGACCGACAACCGGATACAAGTAGCTGCGGTCCATCCGGAAGTTAATGAAGCCGGGACCGGCGATTTCGGCGCCTTGAATAGAAGCCTTCTTCATATCCAGGTTCGCAATGATCGCTTCAGCGATTTGACGCGGGTTCTTCTTCGCCAGCTTCGTCAGCTGCATCGCCGCGTTGGTGGCGAGATCGCCATGCGCCTTATCCTTCGGTACTTCCAGCACAAATACCGGAAGCTCTTCCCGGGCTGCGAGCCCTGCTGTTACGACCGCATCCGCGATCGCTTGTTTCACCTGCTCATGCAGCTGTACTATCACATTCGTTGTCATGTAAGTCTTCAATCCCCCTGGTTCGCTTATCAATCATTCAATTCATCAATCTTTCAATCATTCATTCGCAAAAAATCAATCTAGGTCAACGGCTCCTGCTCCTGCTCTTGCGCCTGCAGCCGAAGCTGGAACTCGCCTGTCGGTTCATCATTAACAAGCAGTGTATAATGCCATTCGAGCAGCATCGGCAGATCCGGCTTTAACTCGCCGTCGCTCGGTCCGGTCTTGGTTAAATCACCAAACTGAACCCAGAGCAGCTTCGTCTCCGTCTCCAAATGAAAGGCGGCATGCGCCGATTCATAATGACCGGTACGCTTGGTGCCTGCGACAAATGTCTGCAGCGACTCCACATCGCCGCGGCGCGTGACACTAAGCTCGCCGTCGCGATAGCGAATAATCGTCCGCACGACGCTGTCGCCTTCACCATCGCTCGTTTCCTCGTATCGGACAAATACAGAGGAGCCTTTGCGAAACCACTCACCGCTAAACGTATTCTGTTCCACTTCCCCATCGATGTCGCTTCTCAGTGATATCGTTACATTCGCTCTGTCTGTCATGATCACGGTCTCCCGTCGCCTGAAATGCTTATGTCCTCACTATATACAGGAGCACCTCTAATTTCAATGCCTGCGCCTATGGACAAGCGCTTCTAGATCTGTTCCGGCGTCCGTAACCCGAGCAGGGCCAGCCCTGAACGCAGTACGCCTGCAACCGCCGCAGTCAGCAGCAGCTTCGCTTCGGTTTCCGCTGGGTCATCTGTCAGAATGCGTTCCTGGTGATAGAAACGATTGAAGCGTTTGGCTGCATCGAGCAGGAAACGTGCCACAACCGCCGGTTCATTCTGGCGAAGCGCGCCGGCAATCGCTTCGGGGTAGGCAGCCAGCAGCTTCATGCACTCCCATGCCGCCGCCCCCGAGAGATAGCTGGCCAGCTCACTGCCGGTAACAGCCCCGGATAAGCTGCGCGATTCGGTTTCCGCCAGCGTCAGCTTCCCTTTGGCCAGCAGCTTGAATGCTCTTGCCGCGGTGTACTGCACATACGGACCGGTTTCTCCTTCGAAGCGAAGCGCTTCATCCAGCGAGAAATCCACCTCCAGCATCCGATGGTGAAGCAAGTCACCGAACACAATCGCACCAATACCCACTGCCTCAGCGGTATCCCGTGCATCCGCCAGATCCGGATTTTTCTCTGCAATAATCGCCGCAGCCTTGGATACCGCCTCGTCCAGCACCTCATCCAGGAAGATAACCTGACCTCTGCGCGTGGACATCTTACGGCCTTCGAATTTCATCAGCCCAAATGCCAGATGGCGGCACTGGTCTGCCACTTCTTCACCCATACGCTTCAAGACGGCGAACACTTGTTGAAAATGCAGCTTCTGCTCCGCGCCTACCACATACAGCAGCAAATCCCCGCCCATCTCCTTCTTCCGATAGAGCGCCGTAGCGAGATCGCGCGTAGGGTAGATGGTCGTGCCGTCCGACTTCAGGATGAGGCATGGCGGCAAGCCTTCCTCTTCCAAACGGACCACCTGCGCACCGTCGCTTTCTTCAAGGAGCTCTAGCTCTTGCAAGCGAGAGACGACAGCAGCCATCTTGTCGTTATAGAAGCTCTCACCCAGCGTATAGTCGAACTGCACACCAAGACGACTGTACACACGGTCAAATTCCTCCATGCTGAACGATACAAAATAACGCCACAATCGGTGCGCTTCCTCATCGTCGTTCTCCAGCTTCCAGAACCAGTGGCGCGCCTTTTCTTCCAAAGTCGGGTCCTTCTCCGCTTCCTCATGGAACTTGACGTACAAACGCAAGCTCTCACGAATCGGCTCTTCCTTAAGCTTCGCTTCGTCGCCCCAGCGCATATACGCTTCCATCAGCTTGCCGAATTGCGTGCCCCAGTCGCCGATATGGTTGACGGTGACAACCTCATAGCCACAGCTGCGGTACATCTGAGCGAGCGCATTGCCGATCATCGTAGAACGCAGGTGACCGACGCCGAAAGGTTTGGCAATATTCGGAGAGGACATATCCATGATGACGCGCTGACCTGCCCCGATCTGCGATTGCCCGAAGTCGGCAAGCAGCAGCGGCGCAAGGAGCCTCGGTGCCCACTCTTCCCGTACGAGGAAGAGATTCAAGTAAGGGCCCTTGGCTTCGGCGCGAAAAGTCGGTGACACGCCCGTGCCGGCACCGGCACCGCCGATCCGCTCCGCGAGCTCTGCGGCTATTGCCGCCGGCGCGCGCTTCAGTTCACGCGATAGGGCAAAGCAAGGGAATGCGACATCACCAAGCTCCGGATTTGGCGGGAGCTCCAGCAGCGATACGATGTCTTCGTAAGTCAGCGTCGGTACATACGGCTGCAGCTGTGCAGCGGTCCACTGCAATAACAGGTTCATCATGATCATCCTCCCCGAATGTGGTCACAACCCTCTTGAGACAAATAAAACCCCCGTCTCTAATAAAGAGACGGAGGTTGATTTCCGCGGTACCACTCTTCTGGTTTTCATTATGGCTGCACGAACAACGAACTGCAAACAGCGGCGGCCATGCCGAAAACCTCTCAAGCACGATAACGGGGTGACCGGATTCATCTACTTACAGAGACAGAGGCGTATGAACTTCAATCGAGCCGCCGCACTGCATGATTCAATGAATCTACTCCCGGGTCCGCTTCCCTTACGCCGCTGCGCCGGCTTTCACCAAGGATGATTCGCTCATCCAGCCCGGCTCGCTGCTAGCACCGATCTGCAAGGTACTGTCCCGTTCATCGTATGTAGCTGTTATAACTGACTGTATTTCCCCTATTATATGCAACCTCGCCAAAAATGCAAGCCTCTTTATGAGGTTTGCCTAGGTCTGCTCGAGCGGAATTAAATAAGGCAGCACTATCCGCCAAGCTTCGATCCGATCTGCAGTCGAGCGCATCGCAGCCGTTGGTATCGGACTGGTCGACGGCAGCTTGAGCAGCGTGATCCTGCTGAGTTCGGGCAAGCTCCGGAAATACTTTAAGAACGTGTCATGCGACTTGGCCCCGTTACACACAATGCAGCTAATCTCCGGATATTCCGCAAGCAAGCCCGGAATGTCATTGGGCTGTTCCTCGCGAATGTTCACGTCGAGGCTGCCCTCTCGCTGGCAAGAGGCAATTACATCCCAGAGCGCAATTCCACGAGCCTTGGCAAAAGCGAGCCGTTCCTCGTATTCTTCAGCCGGCGTTTGGCCGAACAAGCCATACACCACCGGCCATAGATGATTGCGCGGATGAGCGTAATATTGATGCTTCGCAAGCGAAGCCGTTCCAGGCATGCTGCCAAGGACAAGCACCCGCGCACGAGCGCCGATCTCCGGCGGAAATGAATGTACTCTCATGAAGCAGTCCCTCCCCCTCTTCTCCATAGGAAAACAGAAAGAGACGTATTAATCAAGCCCCATCTAGAGCTGGGGCGATGCCGGCGGCGTGCCGGTCAGCCGTTCTATTTTGCGACATATATCATGCTGCCACTCCGTATCGCCTGTCATCGAAGCCAGCAGCGAGAGATTGTACAAATTCGCAACTTGTCGGCAAATCATCGCGTTCACCGCCAAGCAATGCTCAAAATCCGCCAGCTCTTCCGCCGAGAGCTGCCTCTTGCTACGTACCGTCCACAGCTCCGCGAGCCGCTCGTGAATTGGCAATAAGCTCATAACTTGCTCGCCCCCTCAATTGTTAGACTACTACTATTCATTATGACCAAAAAATGAAGCCCTAAGCGGTGGGCATACGGTAGTACTCTAACCAGAGCTGCTTTATTGTTATTTTATAGCTGATTCCGGCACTCTGAAACTTGACCGCCGAAAAAGAAGAAGCCTGATTTGGAAGGGGATTACGGGCGGATTATGGGGATTTAGCGTGCGAATTCAGGAGCGATTATAGGGGTGATTCAAGGAATGGATAAAGGAATGGATTGAGGGAGCAATAAAGCTTGCCGAGAAAATCTAACGAATCGTAGTAGCCTTATTCGGCCGATATTCGCGATTTCTATAATCTAACGAACCGTAGGGGTCTTATTCTGGGATAATCGGCTCCAATATACTCAAAACCTTCAAATAAGGCCTGTTCGGTTCGTTAGAATTTTCTCAAGGCTTTTTTCGGGCAAATAAGGCCTGTACGGTTCGTTAGAATTTTCTCGATGCTCTATTCGACAAATAGCACCTGTACGGTCGTTAGCGTATTCGCGATCCACAACCCGCATGCAGCCCATGCTAGGAGCCCCTCATTTTCTAACCAACAAAAAAGGACGGGAGCATCGCCCCCATCCTTCGCTATTATTTAATAAAGCCAAGCAGCATTTCGCGGATGACTTTCGCCGCGACGATTTGTGTTTGTTCTGTCGGGTCGTAGGCCGGTGCTACCTCAACAAGGTCACAGCCGACAATGTTAACGCCGGAACGAGCGATCGCGTGAACCGCATCGATCAATTCCTTCGACGTGATGCCGCCGGCTTCCGCCGTACCTGTTCCCGGTGCTGCCGATGGATCCAGCACGTCGATGTCGATCGTCAGATAGACAGGACGGCCTTCAAGCTCAGGCAGTACTTTCTTCAGTGGCTCAAGCACTTCGAACGGGTGGAAATTGATGTTCTCGCGCGCAAATTGCCACTCTTCGCGGGAGCCGGAACGGATACCGAATTGGTAGACGTTCTTGCCGCCGATTAGGCCGGCTGCTTTGCGAAGCGGTGTGGAGTGCGAAAGCGGTTCGCCTTCGTACGACTCGCGCAGATCCGCATGGGCATCAAAGTGAATGATTGCCATGTCCGGGTACTTCTTGTATACCTCTTGGAAAATCGGCCACGAAACGAGATGCTCGCCGCCAAGTCCTACAGGCATTTTGCCGTCATCCAACACGCCGCGAACGAATTCACCGATCACCTCAAGCGAGCGAGCCGCGTTGCCGAAAGGCAGCAGCAAATCGCCTGCGTCGAAATATTCGATATCTTCTAAACTGCGATCCAGGTACGGGCTGTACTCTTCCAGACCGATCGACACTTCGCGAATACGCGGAGGGCCGAAACGGGAGCCTGGGCGGAACGATACGGTAAAGTCCATCGGCATACCGTAAATAACGGCTTTGGACGTGTTATAGTCATCCGAGCTAAGGATAAACACGTTGCCGGAATATTTTTGATCGAGTTTCATAGGTTGTGTAGGTCTCCTCTTACTTCACCAGGTCTTCCACAAATTTCGGCAGAACGAAAGCCGCTTTGTGCAGACGTGGGGAGTAATATTTAGTGTCGATCTCCGGGATGCTGGACTCGTCCACTTCAAGCGGATCGTATTTCTTGCTGCCCATTGTGAATGTCCACAGGCCGCTCGGGTACGTTGGAACGTTAGCCCAGTATACGCGGACGATCGGGAACACTTCTTTCACATCGCGGTTTACGTTCGAGATCAGCTCCGGTGTAAACCAAGGATTGTCCGTTTGTGCTACGAAAATACCGTCTTCCTTCAGTGCATCGTAGATGCCTTGGTAGAAGCCGCGTGTAAACAGGTTTACCGCAGGGCCAACCGGCTCCGTGGAGTCAACCATAACCACATCGTACTCGTTCTTGTGATCGTGGATGTGCATGAAGCCGTCGTTAACGATCACTTCTACACGAGGGTCGTCCAGACCGCAAGCGATTTGTGGAAGGTACTTCTTGGAGTATTCGATTACTTTGCCATCGATGTCAACCAGAACAGCCTTCTCTACGCTCGGGTGTTTCAGGATTTCGCGGATTACGCCGCCGTCGCCGCCGCCAACAACAAGCACTTTGCGCGGATTCGGATGCGTGTATAGAACCGGGTGAGCAACCATTTCGTGATAAACCCACTCGTCTTTATCTGTTGTCATTACCATGCCGTCCAGAACAAGCATCGTGCCGAACTCTTCCGTCTCGATCATATCGAGCTGTTGGAATTCCGTTTGCTCGCTGACATACGTTTCTTTTACTTTCATCGTAATCCCATAAGTCGGGGTCTGTTTCTCCGTGTACCACAATTCCATTGTTAAGTCCCTACTTTCGTTTATGTAGTGGTGCTATTGATCATATGGTCCAATGTTTCAATCTGTATTATAAGTTAACGGGGGGAAAAAGCAACCTTTTGCCAGCGTCGCACAAAAATTTCATATTAAGCAAACCCTCTTGCTGAATAGGGTGTCCCATTGTTTTCCATACTAGTTGGATGAAGCGGACTTTCTTTCGGTTAGGAGACTTGCACATGAAAAGATGGTTGAAACCTATATTCAGGCAGGGCGGCGCGATGAAGCGTCGACTGCCTGTTTCTATTCAATTGGAAAAATGGATGCCGCTGCTGAAGCATGTTAAGCGGTGGCTGATTTATTCAGGCGCTGCACTGCTGGTGCTGTTTATATGTGCCTTCGGCTTCCTCTATTATTTGCGGGAACAGGCACTCCCCGCTTCGGCGATCAGCCAAACCTCGCAAATGCTTGACGCACAGGGCCATATCATCGACACGTTTCATGCCGGCGAGAACCGCCAATCGGTACCTTTGAAGCAAATTTCCCCTTATCTTGTAGAGGCGACGCTCGCCATCGAGGATCAGCGTTTCTACGACCATCTCGGCTTTGATATGAAAGGGATGGCCCGTGCAGCGGTCGTTAATGTCGAGAACATGTCGCGCAAGCAAGGGGCCAGCACGCTGACCCAGCAGCTCGCCCGCAACCTGTATTTGACGCATGAGCGGACCTGGTCGCGCAAGCTGAAGGAAGCCATGTACACGATTCAGCTGGAGATGCATTACTCGAAGGATGAGATTTTGGCGCTGTATTTGAACCAAATCTATTACGGTCACGGTGCCTATGGCGCAGAAGCCGCAGCGGAGCTGTATTACGGGAAACACGCGTCGGAGCTTACTTTAGCCGAAAGCGCGATGCTTGCGGGTATTCCGAAAGGCCCTAAATACTACTCTCCCTATATGGATATGAAGAACGCGAAGGATAGGCAGCGCACCATCCTCCAAACGATGGTGGATCAAGGGATTCTGCTGCAGCCTGATGCTGAAGCGGCAGGCGCCGAGCTGCTTCGGTTCGTGCCGCTCGGAGCGAGCAAGCAAGCCGGAACTGCGCCATACTTCCGCGATTATGTACGGTATATGGCGGTCGATAAGCTTGGCATCGACGAGCGGACGATGAGCGAAGGCGGCATTCGCATCTATACGACGCTGGATCCCGATGCGCAGCGTGCGGCGGAAGAGGCTGTCGCTTCCGGAATACCGGCGGATTCCGAGCAGCAGGCTGCGCTCGTCTCCGTCGATCCGCGTACCGGCTACATCAAGGCGATGGTCGGCGGCCGCGATTATAGGACCAATCAGTATAATCGGGTTTTTGCCAAGACGCGGCAGCCGGGGTCGGCTTTTAAACCGATCCTATATCTGACTGCCTTGCAAGAAGGTGTGTTGACGCCTGTTTCGCAGTATAAAAGCACACCTACAATCTTCACCTATGATGAAGGCCGTAAGACGTATTCGCCGAGCAACTACAACAGCAAATACGTCGGCGATTTCATTAATATGCGTCAGGCCATCGCAAGCTCCGACAACATCTATGCGGTCAATTCCATCATGACCGTCGGACCGGAGAAGGTCATCGCCATGGCTCGGAAGCTTGGCATCGAGAGCCCGATGAAGCCGGTTCCATCCTTAGCGCTCGGCACATTCCCTGTAAGTCCCTTCGAGATGGCGTCAGCCTTCAGCGCGTTCGCTAACGGCGGTGTACGCATGGAGCCAACGGCAATCCTGCGCATTGAGGATGCCAAAGGCGAGGTGCTGTATGAAGCGCAGCCCGCTTCCTCCACCGTGGTCGATGCCGCGCATGCTTATGTGCTCACCAGCCTGATGGAGAGCGTGTTCGAAACCGGCGGAACCGGCAACCGCGTATCGGCGATGATTAAGCGCCCTGTCGCCGGCAAAACCGGCACGACCGCGACGGACGCTTGGCTCGTCGGCTATACGCCGGAGCTGGCCACCGCGGTATGGGTCGGCTACGATAAAGGCCGCAAGCTGACGCCTGTAGAAGCGCGCCGTGCCGCGCCGATCTTCGCCTCCTATACGGAAGCTGCGCTGTCCGCCATTCCGCCGAAGATCTTCCCGCTGCCGGATGGCGTCGTATCCGTCTACATCGATCCGCAGAGCGGCAAACTCGCCGGGAAGTCTTGCCCGGACCGGCGGCTCGAATCATTCGTCAGCGGCACCGAGCCGGTAGAGGTGTGCGGCGTTCACGGCGAAGGCGATGCTGCGGGTTCGACGGACGACGGCGCGCAAGCCGAGCAGACGCGCCACTGGTGGAAGCACCTCAAGCGCTGGTGGTCGAATTAGCGCTTGGGGAGCGGATCGCGCCGCTTGGCCGCTGCGATGGGGCTTGCCGCGGGAGCGCGGGAGCTGGCCGCGGTTTTGCGGGGGCCGCTGCGATGCAGCGCGGAGAGGCTAGCCGCGGGTTAAGGGACCCGCGGTGCGGTGCTGCGGGGGCTGGCCGCGAAGCGCGGGGGCCGCTGCGGTGCAGCGCGGAGAGGCTAGCCGCGGGTTGAGGGACCCGCGGTGCAGTGCTGCGGGGGCTGACCGCGGAGCGCGGGAGCTGGCCGTGGGAGCGCCGGGGCCGCTGCGGTGCAGCGCGGAGGGGCTAGCCGCGGGTTGAGGGACCCGCGGTGCGGTGCTGCGGGAGCTGGCCGCGGTGCGGGTGGAAAAGGGTTGCTTCTTCATCCGAGTTCTCGGATGGTGTGAGGCAGCCCTTTTGTGCCGTTAGGCAATTTGGAGCGCATGTCGTACGCTTCTTCGTACGAATTCAGGCGTTGCACTCGTATGTAGACCTCCTCGTGCGCTTCTTGACTCGAAAACCCGCATTTGGCTCGCATGTAGACCTCCTCATACGCTTTTTGGCTCGAAAACTCGCATTCGGCTCCTATGTAGACCTCCTCGTGCGCTTCTTGACTCAAAAACCCGCATTTGGCTCGCATGTAGACCTCCTCGTACGCTTCTTGGCTCGAAAAACCGCATTTGGCTCGGATGTAGACCTCCTCATGCGCTTCTTGACTCAAAAACCCGCATTTGGCTCGCATGTAGACCTCCTCATACGCTTCTTGACTCGCATTTGGCTCGGATGTAGACCTCCTCGTACGCTTCTTGGCTCGAAAAACCGCATTTGGCTCGGATGTAGACCTTCTCATGCGCTTCTTGGCTCGAAAACTCGCATTTGGCTCTAATGTAGACCTCCTCGTGCGCTTCTTGACTCGAAAACCCGCATTTGGCTCGCATGTAGACCTCCTCGTGCGCTTCTTGGCTCGAAAACTCGCATTTGGCCTGTATGTAGACTTCCTCGTGCGCTTCTTGACTCGAAAACCCGCATTTGGCTCGCATGTAGACCTCCTCATACGCTTCTTGGCTCGAAAACTCGCATTTGGCTCATATGCTGCCACCTACAATCCTCTTACTAACCTCCAATATTCTATGAGCGGTATCCAGTACCCCACTTAAGCTAAATTCGTGGATTTCCGCTCAATGAACGGTAACCGGCACCTCTCCTCAAGCTAAATTGCTCTATTTCGTCCAAGGAACGATAACTGGTACCTCACATTGCGATCGCATCCAATAATGTGTGGTTCTGGGGACTACTCTTGGACTACTTTTGGTGTTTTCTCGCCAATGTGTGGTTCTGGGGACTACTCTTGGGCTACTTTCGGTGTTTTCTCGCTAATGTGTGGTTCTGGGGACTACTCTTGGGCTGCTTTCGTCGCTTTCCCACCATTGTGGCGCTCTTGGGGTTACTCCGTCGTGTGCTATTTCCTTCGTTTCCACGGCAAGCAAAGTGCGAAAGTGAGCGGTTGTGCGGATTGACACTCATTTTGCCGATTGGATAAGATAGCTGAGTAAGGGTTGTGGGAAATTGTGTAAGAGTCTACGTCTGATTCACCACTATGGAGAGGATGTGTTCGCTGTTGTCAGGACTACTCGGCAATAAAGTCATTACGCAAATCGGCATACTCGTTAACGATATCGACAAAGTGAGTCAGGCTTATGCGGATTTTTTTGGAATTGAGAAACCGCAGGCCATCATTACGGACACGCTGGATAAAGCGCAGACGGAATTTAACGGTGCTCCTACTCTTGCTCGGGCTAAGCTTGCTTTTATCGATATGGGCTCCTTGCAGCTTGAACTAATCGAACCGGATGAACATCCGAGCACGTGGCGAAATTATTTGGACGAGCATGGTGAGGGGCCGCATCATATCGCTTTTGAAATTGAAGGCATGAAAGAGAAGATTATGCTGCTGGAGGGTAAGGGTTTCCCGCTTCAGCAAAAGGGTGAATATACAGGCGGACGTTATGCTTATATCGATACCATTCCGGCACTGAAGGTGCTCGTGGAGCTGCTCGAGAACGACAAATAGGAGTGATCAATGAGCATGAATATACTACTAACTGGCGCTAGCCGCGGACTTGGTTTAGCAATGGCCGCCGAAGCACTAGAGCGCGGACATGCTGTTATTGCCGGGGTTCGCGATGTGGGCAGCGAGAAGCTGGCAGCTCTCGGGGCAGCATATGGAGAGCGACTTACGATCGCTGAGCTCGATGTTGCCAGCGAAGAGAGTGTGGCTCAGTTGGCTTCCACATTGAAGCGTGAAGGCCGAACACTCGGCGCAATCGTTAACAACGCAGCCATACTCAATGCGCGCAACACTCAAATTGAAGAGCTCGATATGAACGATGTCGCGCAAGCATTCGAAATTAATTTGTATGGGCCTATGCGGGTGGTGAAGCATTTTCTGCCTCTGCTTACGGAGGAGAATGGTGCGCTTCTAAATATCTCTTCCGAAGCAGGCAGCATTACGAACGCCTATCCGGGAGACTACCCCTACAGCATCTCGAAGACGGCGCTCAATATGTTCTCGCAGCAGCTTCATCGCTATTTGATGAATCGCCCTATTCAGGTGCTCAGCATTCACCCCGGCTGGATGAAGACCGATATGGGCGGCGAAAACGCCCCGACCGACCCACGTGCCAGTGCCCGCGGCATCGTGGACTTATTGGAGCGTCGCATAGTCCCGGAAGCGTTCCGTTTTCAATTCGTGGACTACACAGGCAAAGAAATGTCGATCTAGCCGGAAGGAGGGATGCACGCTTCAGTAGCGCATCTCTCCTTATGGGGACAATGTTGCAAAATGTGCAGCATTATTGCTCAGTATGATGCTGATTTCTTGAAATCCTGCTCAAAAAGCAAGATTTCGGCGCACGAGCAGGCTTATTCGGGGATAAAGTGATGTAATGTTGCAGTTTAAGCAACAATGATGCTGGATGATCGATAAAACAGATTGAATGCTGCATATTCCGCAATAATTGTGTCGCGTGTGTTGGGAAGGTAGTTTTAGTGAATTCTAATGGCCAATGCGTTGAGCTATGACGCGGGTTGCGGCGCGGGCGGCGGGCAGCGCGTTGAGCTACGCCGCGGGTTGCGGCGCGGGCGGCGGACAGCGCGTTGAGCTACGCAACGGGTTCTGCCGCGTTTGAGCAAAAAAGCCTCTGCAGCTACGGCAACTTGCCGTCTGCAGAGGCTTTTCTTATGTTTTCGACTGGAGCGCAGCAACGCCTTCCGTTGCATCGGCGGGTAAGGCGGCATCCGCCGTTCGCTCATCGCCGCTCCACAGCTCCTGGAAGGTCGCGCTTGTGCGCAGCAGCTCTTCGGCTGTGCCTTCCGCTTCGATGCGGCCGTCCTTCATGACGATAATATGATCGGCATGCGTCAATGCCGCTCTGCGGTGCGAAACGACCAAGCAGGTCGCGTCGCCTCTGCTCTGGAACAGCCGCTCCCACAGCTTCTGCTCGGTCTCGACGTCGAGCGCACTCGATACGTCGTCGAACACATAAAGCTGTGCGTCGCGCACGAGCATGCGCGCGGCTGCCGTCCGCTGCATCTGTCCGCCGGAGAGCTTCACGCCGCGCGGGCCGATCATCGTCTCCAGGCCGTTCTGCAAATGGTCGAGGTCATACTCCATCACGGCCGTATGAATCGCCTGCTGCAAGTCATCCCCCTGCTCCTGCTGACCGAGCAAAATATTGTTGCGCAGCGTATCGCTGTACATACGAGGGATTTGGGCCGAATATGCACTGTTCGACGGGGTGAAGAAGGTCCCTGAATCGTGAACCGGCTTCCCATTCCACGTAATCGTTCCTTCATCCTTCGGCAGCAGCCCCAGCAACGTGCGGACAAGTGTGGTCTTACCGGAACCGATTGCGCCGGTCACAACGGTGAACGATCCGCCCTTCAGCGCAAGCCGAATGTCCTCGATCCCTCTGCCCGTCTCCGGAAACCGGTAGGTTAAACCTTCGACCTCCAAAGTACGCAGTGGCTCACTAACAGCCTTATCAGCTTCTACCTTCACAGCTGCCACTGCCGTACTCTCCTTCATTGCGCTCCCTTTACCGAGCCGCAGGCCTTCCTTCAGTATAAGCACACCAGCCGGCGCGCCTTGAAGCAGCCCCTTTAGCCGATCCAGTGCTACACCCATCTGCTTGAAATACGTAATGAACTTGCCCACATTCGTGATGATTGAGGTAACGAACGTCAAGTAGTAGACAAACAACGAGAAATCACCGACGGTGAAGGTACCTCCCCGCAGCTTCTGACCAGCCAGCAGGAGGATGAGTCCGATGCCAAGGTTCACGGAATTCGTAAAGATGGAATCCAGCGCCTCGCCCATCAGCTTATCCTTCAGCATCGTTTGGCGCCTCGTATCATTAAACTTCCGGAACCGCTCAATGACACGTTCTTCAGCGCCTGCAATCTGAATGGCCTGCACATTGCCGAACATCTCGCTGATCGCCCCCGTCACATGAGAAGTCGCTTCGCGACTCGCCGCGCGGTACTTCTGCAATCTTGAGGTCGACAGCTGCGCAACCGCAATAACGATAACGAGCGGCACGAAAACCAGCAAGGTCATTTGCGCGTCGATCCCAATCAGAATATAGCTGGAAACCAAGGCGAAGCAGGTCATTCCGAACACATCGACCGACCAGCTGGCCGCTTCCTCGGACTGCTCCACGTCATCGCGGAAATAGCTGATTGCTTCTCCCGGCGAACAAGGAATCGCACGGGCACCGGGCTGCTTCAGCACATGCTTCAGCATGTTGCGCCGCAGCATCATCCCCATGCGGAAGCGAAAATTAACGTCGGTTATAAAACCGACAATGATTAGAACAACACGTGCGAGCGCCGCAGCGAGCAGCAGCGCGATGATCCCCCAAGTGCCCATCTTCAGCGAAGCGTCTCCCGTGAGCGAATCGAAGAACTCCTTCGTGATGAGCCCCGGTATAATAGGCACCATGTAAATGACCGTCCAGGCGGTCGCATTGATGACGTAACGCCATGTCCGGTACGTAATGAGCCCCATTAGAAATCGAAAAGTCGTCATACGAGCACCTCCTCAAGGCCGGTTGCCAGCATGGCACTGAAACGCGATGCCGGATCGGCTGCAAGCGCTGTTCTGCTGCCTGCTTCGATGACGCGGCCGTTCTCGAGAATCAGGATACTGTCAGCACGTTGTACGGTAGCCAATCGATGCGCAATGATAATACAAGAACGGTTCGCAAGCAGCGTGCTAATAGCCTGCTCAATGCGCTGCTCCGTCATCGGGTCAAGCCGCGAAGACGCCTCATCCATAATGACAAGACCCGGATTCGTCAGAAACACACGGGCAAAAGCCAGCAGCTGCGCTTCCCCCGCAGAGAGACTTCCGCCGCCGGAGGCGAGCCTGGTGTCCAGCCCCTCCGGCATCGCCTCATACCAGCTCGTTAACCCTAGCTGATGTAGGACGGCTATGATTTGCTCATCCGGTATCGAGTCATCATAGAAGGTCAGATTATCACGGATCGTGCCCTCCATAATTTCAATCGTCTGAGTAACCATGGCCACACGGTTGCGAAGCTGACTTAGCTTCAGCTCGCGGATATCCGTCCCACTCAAGGAGACGCTTCCTTCCTGCGGATCGTAGAACCGAAGCAGCAGCCGGGCAAGCGTCGACTTCCCGCTCCCCGTCCGGCCGAGCAAGCCTAGCACCTCGCCGGGCTTCAGGTCCAGAACCAATCGATCAAGCGTAGGCTCGCCCGTACCATCCTCGTAGCTAAAGGTGACTTCATCAAACTTCACACCGAGCGCACCCTCTGGAAGCGTTGCACCCGGTCCATCCACAAGAGCAGAACGCGTCTCGAATAAAGCGCGAATACGCGATATGCTGGCGTCCGCTTTCTGCAAATCCTCCATCTGCGTGCGAATCTTCTCAATCGGCTTTGCAAGCAGCTCTGTATAGTAGAAAATCAAATACACCGTACCAATCGAAATAGAGCCTGCCTTCCATAGATACGCACTAATAGCGAAGGCCATCGCATTCCCTAAAGCAAAAACAACGATGGTCGTGCTCCACATCGCGCCAAAACCAAGAAAAGCCTTCACGCGAAGCGGCAGCATCCGCTGCAGCATGCCGTAGAAGCGATTCATAACGAACCCTGATGCCCCGTTGGCCCGAATATCCTCCGTTCCTTCCAGCTGCTCGCCGATGAATCCGTACATATCGGCATTAGCTTGCCGCCAATCCTTCCACAGCGGTGCTGCCATCTTCCGTATACGCTGAATGACCAGAATGGCCAGAAACACAAACACCGTCATGCCTGTGCCGATCAACCAGCTCTCCCGAAACAGCAGAACCAAGATGCCCACCATCAGCAAGAAATTACCGACCAGATTAATGATCATGCTGGAGAAGAAATTCGCCAGCGCATTCACATCACCGTCTACCCGTTCAATAATAGCCCCGGATGTATGCGTCTTATGAAACGGCATATCCAGCGACAAGCAGTGAGCAGCCAAGTCGCCGCGCAGCACATTGGTAGTTTTCCAGCCTACGTTCTCACTGAAGTAGGTGGCTGCGACCGATACCGCCCCTTGCGCAAGGGAGAATCCAATAAACAAACAAGCTGCGATAAGAAGCGGCTTCATACTGCTTTCCGATTGTGCGGTATCAATAAAGAAGCGAATAATTTGAGGGTTGACGAGCTGCAAGCCAATCGATAGGAAGAGCAATAAGGCAAGGCCGATTAATGTCCGCTTCTGCGGGAGCAGATAGCGCCGGAGCAGCTCCGAATATTGATTGCGCGATACGCGCGGTAAATTCATTCCAGTTCCCCCTAATTTTAGAACAAACGTTCTGTCCTACGACTATACCATAATTAGGATGCACTTCGAAACAGAATAAATAATAAAAAGCCGCTTCACCCTTCTCCTCATTAGAGAGACGGCAAACCGGCTTTATTACAGCACAAGTGCATGTTATACGTTACGTGTTATCCATCAAAATTATACGTTCAGCGCTTCCTTCAACTTATCCGGCGAGCGGTCCCACCACTCCTGATTGTTGGTGACGAGCAGCTTCTTGAGCGCCGCTCTCTCTTCGGTTCCAAGCTCGTCGAGCACGAACCGGCGCTTGATCGCATAATCCAGGTTATTCACGTGCTGCGCAAGGATCTTCCAGCCTCTGCGTGCTTCTGTGTCCACCAGCATCGGGCAAGCGGTTGCCCCTGCATAGAACGAACCTTCTTCATTGCGATCAACGGCTACCCAGACGATCCAGCACAGACGGCCGTTAGGCACATCTTCCTTGTTCGTGCTGAATTTGATCCCTTTCTCGATCTTGCTCTTCGCATGCATCGCACCTACATCAATGTAAGCCTCGCCGTTATCGATCATGACGCAGGATACGCTGCTGAGGTCAATCGTCCCTGCACCAAAGCCTTTATGTTCCTTATTGCTCACCACGTTCAAAGAGAGAGACTTCTTCTCTTTCTTCTCCACGGGCTGTTGATCTTTCTCTTGATCACTCATCTTACGCTTCAACTCCCATCTAAAAACGCTACGATTCCACGTCCGGCGCGGTTTCCGCGCCTGTCCGCACATTAATTCCATTTTAGCTAATAATCTCGGAAAAGCAAACATATACATGCTTTAGATGCTTGTCAACGGGAGGGAATCTTTCAATGAATCCACGTCACGCCAAACGTTTTCTACTCTTTGCCCTCGTCGCCGTGATTCTGGGCTTAACGGCAAGGCAAGGGTTCGGAGATGCCTGGGTTTCGCAATATACATATGCCTCCGCTCCTGCCAAGAAAGACACGGCGCCGAAGCCTGCTGCTCCGTCAACCGCGCCGGAGCCCGATATTGTGATGCAGCCAAAGCCGGTAGCGCTCAGCAAAAGGGTTACGGAGTACCACATCGATGTGAAACTCCAGGAGAATACGCACATGTTGGTCGGGGAGCAGTCTGTCACATGGACAAACCCCGGCAGGCAGCAGGTGTCCGAGATGTATTTTCATCTATACCCGAACGCCTTCCGCTCCAAAGACACGACCTTCATGAAAGAATCCGGCGGTCAGCTCCGCAATGATAAAGCGACCTCGGACAGCATCGGCTATATGAACCTGCTCTCCCTAGAGACGACCGAAGGTTACAGCCTTCTTCCGCGTCTGCATTACGTGCAGCCCGATGACAGCAATCCACATGATTTAACGCTGGCCAAGCTGCGGCTGCCGCAAGCTGTCGCACCGGGCAAAAGCGTCACGCTTCGTATGAAATTTGAGGTCAAGCTTCCGGAAGTGTTCGCGCGGATGGGCTACTCCGGCAACTTCATCATGGCGGGCCAGTGGTTTCCGAAGCTTGCCGTGTACGAAACTGCAGGCACACGCGGCCGAGCCGCCGAAGGCTGGAACATTCATCAGTACCACGGCAACTCGGAATTTTACAGCGACTTTGGCATCTACAGTGTGAAAATCAACGTCCCGGACAGCTATAAAGTAGCGGCAACCGGCTTCCAAACCAAACCTTCCGTCGTGGCAGCCGGCCGCAAAACCTACCAATACTACGCCGATGATGTGCATGATTTTGGCTGGTCGGCCTCACCGGATTTCGTCTATTCAGAGGAACCTTTCTCCACAGACGGCGTTCCGGGTGTTCGTATCAAGCTGTACTTGGATCCGCTGCACGCCAAATTCAAGGATCGCTACATGCACGCAGCCAAATCAGCACTCTCCAAATATGCACAATGGTATGGCGCTTACCCCTATACCACCCTCTCTGTCGTAGTTCCGCCTAAAGGCGGCAACGGCGCAGGCGGGATGGAATATCCGACACTCATTACTGCATTTGCCGCAGAGAACGAGAATCCCGGCTACGATCTGGAGCGAACGGTCGTCCACGAGATCGGCCATCAATATTGGTACGGCATGGTCGCTTCCAATGAATTCGAAGAGGCTTGGCTCGACGAAGGTTTCACCTCCTATGCCGAGGACAAAGTGATGGAGAGCGAATACGGCGTGGAGCCGAATTTGCCGGTGGAAGCAAGCTACATGACGAACCCTGCACCGCTGAAGCAGCTTTCCTGGTCCTACCACAGCAACAATCACTATGCCGAGAATGTATACATGCGCGCGAAGCTGGTGCTCTTCGGCATCGAGAAGCAGGTCGGCGCCCAGACGATGCGTAAGATTATGCGGACTTATTTTCAAAAATATAAATTCAAGCATCCTTCCACCGCCGACTTCCAGCGTGTCGTAGAATCCGTAACGAAGTCCAAGTGGAACGACTACTTCAGCCATTTCGTGTACGGGGATGCCATGTCCGATTACTCGGTCGCTTCCATTCATGTACGTCCAGTGAAACAAGGCAACGAGACGCAGTACGAATCGGTCGTACTCATCAAGAAGACAGGCGGCAGCTCCGGGCCGGTGTCGGTCGTGTTCCATTTTGCCGACGGTACGCTGATGCCTAAAGTGTGGGACGGCCAAGAAACCCACATTCAATATAAAATCGTCCACTCCTCCAAGCTGCTGTGGGCCGCCGTCGATCCGCACAACGACAACGTGCTCGACAACAAACACATCAACAACTTTATGAAAGCCGAGCTCGCAGAGAAATCACGCACACGCTGGAGTGTCGGTGTTTCCAAGCTGATTGAGAGCATCTTTGCTTCCATCGCATGGTGAAGCCTAGCAAAAACTTTCCGGGAGGTGATGATAAATGAGAACGCATCTGAAGCAAGGCTGGCGACTGACCGTTAAGCACTTCTACATTATCATTATGCTGTTTCTATATGAGCTGATATGGGGCTTCTTCCTCTATCGAACCATTGAAGGGATAACCGTGCCGCTTCTAAAAAGATTCCCGGACAGCATCGGCAGCAGTGGTACAGCCGTTCAGCTCTTCATGACGGAAGCACAGTTCCAGCTCATCAAGACCGATCTGATCCGCCCTTATGTCTGGCTCTTCTGCGGGCTGCTGGCCGGGCGCATCGTGATCACCCCTTTCCTGAATGCAGGGCTGTTCCACTCCCTCCATCATGTAACGGACGAGAACGGCACGAAATTTCTAAAAGGCATCCGCGCTGCTTGGAAGCCGGTTGCGCTGCTCTACTTGGTGGAAACAACACTCACGCTCCTGCCGGCCATTTGGCTGCTGCCGAGGGCATTAACGAAACTATTAGGAAGCAACTCGCTGCTGGAGTTTGCACAGCAAGCCGGTCCGTGGGCGGGTGCTTGGCTCGCTTGGGCGGTTCTGATCCACCTGCTCTTCCTCTCCATGCAGTTCGGGGCAGTCGCCGGAACCGGCGCCCTCCGCTCCCTATGGACATGCATTGCGAATTTCCTGCCTTTCGCCGGTATTTCGCTTCTAATGTGGGCAATTGGAGCCGCGCTCAGTATGACCATTGCTTCCGTATCGCTGCTGTGGGCAGGTCTGCTGGCGCTCATCCTGCATCAAGGTTACCAGTTGATCCGAACCATCATGAAGGTATGGACGGTAGCCGCCCAGTACGATGCTTGGCAGTCGAAACAGGTCTAATCCATGCATGGAGGCCGCCCATCATGTCATGTTCATGACAGTGGGACGGCCTCCTTTTTCACTAATTACTGGCATATTAAAGACAAACTCCTCGGGTAGAGCGGGTTTTTTTGACATGTGCTTCATTTCAAGATGAGACATGCTTTGCACAGTGGGCTGATCGCGGGCGAGCCCCATAAATCGCCGAAACTAGCGGCCACTATACGAAAGTGAGAGATAAAAGGTTGCATTCTAATAATTTTAATTTGTGAACAAGTTGTGAACTAGGGAGGAGAAGGAAGAAAATGATCGAATAATTATGCCTAGAAATGAAAATTTTGCCGAATTCCCATCACGGGAAACGGGGGAACCATCTTGGGTGAATTGATCCCGACATCCGCAAAGCAAGACGCGGCATGCCAGAGGTGATCATAGGGAGCCTTCAACCGAACCCCACAGCTAACCTCGTAGGCACTGGAAGGAGTTTCCCGTTTTGAAAAAGCTTTCTGCACTTTTGATCGGACTGGCGATGCTTCTACTTTTTCAAACAGGAAGCGTTTTCGCGCAATCCAAAATGGATGGGGTCATCTCAGATCTGATCGGTACACCTTATGTGTACACCGGTACTACAACGAAAGGGTTTGACTGCTCCGGATTCACCATGTACGTGTTTAATAAACTCGGCGTGGATATCCCGCATGCATCCCGTTCGCAAGCACAGCTTGGCAAGAAAATCGCGAAAGCGGATTTGATCGCCGGCGACCTCGTATTCTTTAATACGACAGGAAAAGGAATCTCGCATGTTGGCGTCTATGTTGGCGAAGGCAAGTTTGCACACTCCTCCACCAGCAAAGGTGTAACCATCAGCGCACTGAGCGATTCCTACTATTCCAAACGGTATGTTACAGCACGCCGCGTGATGAGCCCTGAAACGTATGAGAAATACGCGGACGAGCCTACTGACGTTGCAGATGGCGGCGGCGACGAGTAAGATTGATTATTGCACCTGCCTAAGGTGCCTGTGTGAGCACAAAAGAAGCCGCAGCTGTTCGTCCTTCGGGACAAGCACCTGCGGCTTCTTTTGTTCTATTCGAAGGAATAATCGGCATTACCGCCTTAAGTAGCGCACCCACCAGAACGTTCGGCCAACCTGGACATCGAGCTTGCTGCCGAGCGGCGCAAACAGATCATGCAGCTCAATCGGCGTCGCACAGCCCTCGCTTCGGCGGTCGGCCATGACGACGATCGCGCCTGAGGCAAGCCGCTCATGCCAGGCCTCGAGGAAGTGCTGACGCTCCCCCGCCGGCAGCTCGCCGAGGCAGAAACAAGCCAGCCCCGCATCGAACGTATCGGCCACTGCTTGGAGTTCCTCTTGACGGACCGCCTTCGTCACCGGCGTCGTCAGTCGCGGCGTTCTCGGTCCACTCACCCGCAGTACGCGCCGTCCCGCCAACGTATCCGTTAAACCAACCTCAAGCTTCTTCCACTCTGCTCGCCGACTCTCTATGCTGTCCCGCCATCCTGCCATCCCGGATTCCTCCTTTTTTCTAAGCTTATGTGACGAAGCTTAACAAATGACCGATTTTTAGCAGGTTAGAGCGGCGAGGACTGTCTAAAGAGGAATCGATTGACTCATGATGAATAGTAGGATGATAGAGGTGGGGAACGGCGCGTGCGGTTGGCGCGGCGGGGAAGGCGATGGATTGGTGGAGAAGGCAGACGGAGAACGTCGACGGATTGATGGCTGGTGCCGTGGAGAAATGCGTGGCGCGTCGGCCGGGGCTGAGAAGGTCATTTCATTCGGTGGAGCTGCTGTTAGCCGGGATGACGCTCCGGTGCCGGGGACAGCGACAGTGGTTGCAGGCTAACGAATCGTGGAGGTCTTATTTTAGGGGAAATCGATACTTTTCGATTCTAACGAACCCTAGCGGTCTTATTTAGGTGAATATGGATGGAAAAGGGCTATTTCAGTCCAAATAAGACCTGTAGGATTCATTAGAATTTCAAATTGCGTTATTTGGCCGAAATAAGGCCTGTGGGATTCGTTAGAATTAATAATTGAGTTCGTTTGCAGATATATGGGCTCTGGATGGCGCGTTCCAGTGAAACTAACCAGCTGGCGGTGTCTTTTGGAGATGAAATTATACATTTTGAGTACTTGAATAGAAAAGGAGCTTCCGCTATGTCACTCTCATCCCCCGCGCTCGCGGGATTTCATAAGACGCTGGCCGGTTGGTTCTGGCATACTTTCGGCGAACCTACCCCTGTCCAACTGGAAGCATGGGCCGCCATTGTGGAAGGCCGTCATACGCTGATTGCCGCGCCAACCGGATCGGGCAAAACATTGGCTGCACTGCTGCCATGTTTGAATCGCCTTGCTCAGCGCAAGCTGGCTGCTGCTGCACGGGGTAAAACCCTGCCACCCGGTGTGCGTGTGCTATATATTACGCCTCTTAAGGCGCTCAACAATGATATTCAACACCATTTGGTCGGATTTATGCAGGATATTGAACGGTTTGAGAGTGAATCCGGAGAGGCTGGCGGCGACACGGCCGAAGCATGGCCGGGCATCCGCTCCGCGGTGCGGACCGGCGATACGCCTTCTAGCGAACGGGCGCGCATGGCTCGGCGCCCTCCCGACGTGCTCGTGACAACGCCGGAGTCCCTCTACCTGCTGCTCACCTCGGACAAAGGTCGCACAATGCTTGGAACCGTCGAGACCGTCATCGTCGACGAGATCCACAGCCTTGCCGGCGACAAGCGCGGCGCGCATTTGTCGCTCTCGCTGGAGCGGCTGTCCGCGCTCGCGGCTCAGCCGGTGCAGAGGATCGGCGTGTCGGCGACGCAGAAACCGCTGACGCGGGTCGCGCGGTTTCTTGGCGGCTGGGAGCCGCAGGCAGGCGCTGGGGTTGGCGCGGCGGCGCAGCATGGCGAGCTTGGAGCGAGTGCGGACGGCAGCGCGGCGGCTCTGCATGGCGAGCTTGGAGCGAGTGCGGACGGCGGCGCAGCGGCGCAGCAAGGCGAGCTTGGAGCGAGTGCGGACGGCGGCGCGGCGGCTCTGCATGGCGAGCTTGGAGCGAGTGCGGACGGCGGCGCGGCGGCTCTGCATGGCGAGCTTGGAGCGAGTGCGGACGGCGGCGCGGCGGCGCAGCATGGCGAGCTTGGAGCGAGTGCGGACGGCGGCGCGGCGGATGCGGAGCCGGTGCATCCGCTCGGCTACGCGCGGCGCCGGGTGGTCATCGTCGAGAGTACGATGACCAAGTCCATTGAGGTCCGGGTCACGATGCCGGACCTCAGCCGCCCTGCTCGCACGCGCGATGGCGTCTGGCAGCCCATCATCGAGCGGATGATGGCGCTGATGGAAGGCGCACGCTCCGTGCTGCTGTTCGTGAACAGCCGCCGCATGTGCGAGCGGCTCGTGCTGCGGCTCAACGAGCACGCGGGCTACGAGCTGGCGCGCGCGCATCACGGCAGCCTCTCGCGCGAGCGGCGGCTTGAGGTCGAGCGCATGCTCAAGGCCGGCGAGCTGCGCTGCCTCGTCGCCACCTCCTCGCTCGAGCTCGGCATTGACGTGGGCCATGTCGACCTCGTGCTTCAGGTCGACTCGCCCAAAGCGGCAGCCGCCGGCATTCAGCGGATCGGACGCGCCGGTCACGCCGTCGGCGATGTGAGCCGCGGCTTCATCATCGCGCGATCGCGCAGCGAGCTGCCTGAGGCGGCAGTGCTCTGCCGTAACATCGGGCGGCGTGACATCGAAGCGATCACCCTGCCGCGTGAGCCGCTCGACGTCTTGTCGCAGCATATGACTTCCATCGTAGCGGCGGAAGATATCAGTATCGATGCATTGTACAGGCTGATAATACAAAGCGAATGTTTCCGCGGCTTCCCACGAACGCGATTGGAGGCTGCGCTCAAGGTATTGTCGGGATTTTATCCGTTCGCACGACCTCTAGTGGAATGGGATCGAGCCACTGACACGCTCCGCAAAAGGGCCAATACATCCATGGCCGCTATTACCGGCGCCGGCACGATTCCGCAAAGCTCCGCTTATCCCGTTCATCATGCAGACAGCCGTACTCACTTAGGCGAGCTTGATGAAACTTATATAGCAGAAAGCCGTGTCGGAGACGTCTTTCAGCTTGGAACCAGCTCTTGGATGATCAGCAGCATCGAGAACGACCGCGTATATGTCCAAGAAGCACCGAATCGCTTCAGCGAGATCCCGTTCTGGCAGGCGGAGAACGCCAGCCGAAGCGTGGAGGTCGGCATTCAGCTTGGTCATTTTCTGGAACAGCTATCCGCAAGGCTGGCTTTGGACGACCCAACGAACAAAAGCGATCCCGAGCTGGCAAGAAGAAGGGAAGACGCCACCATTGACTGGCTCGATGCAGAATATGGGCTCGATCATTATGCGGCTTCCGAGCTGATTGGGCTCGTCCAATCCCAGCATCATGCGCTTGGGCTGCCCACCGAGCGGCGAATCATTATCGAGCATTATCGCGATCTGATGAACCAGACCCGTATCATTATCCATAATCCGTTCGGCAGGCGTATGAACCGAACGTGGCTGCTCGCCATCGAGCGGCAATTTCAGCGGCTCCTGCCCTACTCGATGTACGGCAACGCCAAAGACAACGGCATCGAGCTGGTCGTGCCCGATTGGGACGCCTCCTGGCTGCAGACGCTGTGGCAAATTACGGCGGACAGCGTGGAGTCACTTCTCACAGAAGCGATTACGGGCTCCCCGTTTCTCGGATTATCTTTCCGTCGTATCGCAGAGACGTCGCTTCTCCTCTCCCGCAGTTTCACGCGTACGCCGATGTGGCAGAAACGTCTGCGCTGCGAAGAGTTGTTGAAGCAATCGCTCCCTTATGCCGAGCAGTTCCCTTATCTTGAGGAGGCCATGCGGGAATGTCTGCATGACTACCTCGATACGAATGGGTTAAAACAACTGCTGGAGTCGATCACCGCAGGTCAAATCGAGGTGCTGGTCAAAGAATCGCATGCCCCATCACCGTTTGCCGTTCAATTTCTCGCCGACTACGCCAATATGATGCTCTATGAAGGCGATGGCCTGAGCGAAGCGACACAGCTCCAACTGCTTAGTGTGAGCAAGTCGCTGGCAGGACAGCTCTTCGGAGAAGAGGCCGTTCAACGGGCGGTCGATCCCGGCATTGCTCAGCAGGAGCAGGAGCGACTGGAAACCGGTGGCCGACAAGTTCCCGCAAACGCCGAGGAGCTGTATATGCTGCTCAAACAGCGCGGCGATTTGTCGACCGAGGAACTAACTGCCATTGCCGGTAAATCCGTACCGGGATGGCTGCAAGCTCTACGCGATGCAGGTCGTATCGCGGAGCAACCGTTCGGCCGCGGACAGCGCCGATGGATCTGCGCGGAGGAGCAGGACATGTACGACGCGTTCCCCAAGAGCGAAAGCGCCATCGCTTTTATTGCCGGTCGCTTCGCAGACCACCGGCTTTCTTTCAACGAGGTAGAGCTGCGTGAGCACTACCCCGATCTTTCGCCGGCCCAGGCCGCTCATATCCCTGAGGTGCTGCTGCAGCTGGATCGAATCGAGCCTGCTCCTTTCGCCGATGGTGAGGAAGAGCGGATTTGGACGAGCCGCACCGTAGCCAAACGACTAATCCGACTGACAATGGAGCAAGCGCGAAAACAAGCCGAGCCGATCGCCCCCATTCGCTGGTGCGCTCATATGTCCATGCTCCAGCACGCTCTCTCGGGTTCGCAGCTAAGCGGAATCGACGGACTGCGCATGGTTATCGAACGGTTGCAAGGCTTCTTCTTGCCTGCTTCGCATTGGGAATCCGTCCTGTTCCCTTCCCGTGTGATCGGCTATCGAAAGGACGACCTGGATTTGCTCTGCGCCTCCGGTGAAATCATCTGGATCGGCCGCAAAGAAGAGAACGAGAAGGAAGGCAAAATTGCCTTCTTCCTCTCCGAGTCCAAGCCTCTCTACGCACCGGTTATCGCACGAGCTGTCCAAGCTGCCAACAGCACCAAGCATCCCCGCCTGCTTGCGCTGCTCCAGGAAGGCGGGGCCAGCTTCCTGACTAAGCTGAGCCGCGATTACGGCAAAGTGCCGTCCGAGCTGCTGACAGATCTGCTCGATCTGATCTGGGAGGGCACGGTCTCGAACGACCAGTTCGCGCCGCTCCGCCTGCAGCTGCAGACCAAGGGCAAGCAGCTCGCACGCACCGGCTCCGGCCTTGGGCGCTGGTACTGGACAGGCCCGCTCAGCGAGCAGCCAGTCTTGCCCGTCACGCCCGACCGACCAGCCGTAACTATGCAGCCCGTTCGGCCGGCTCCGCCTGCTATACCGGCTCAGCCCGCTCCGCTCGGCCAGGCCGGTCACCCTGCCGAGCCCAGCCAGCACGCCGAACCAACCGGCTCCGCCCAGCTGCGCTCCGTTTCCTCCGAGCTGTCGGAGTCGGCGCTCCACTGGACGCAGCATCTGCTGGACAGCTACGGCATCGTGTCCAAGGACCTCGTCGCCCAGCTCTCGCCATTCAGCTGGGAGGAGCTGCTGCCGATGCTCAAGCAGCTGGAGCAGTGGGGCGTCGTAACCCGCGGCCTGCTGGTGCAAGGCGTGCAAACCTTGCAGTTCGCGCGCCGCGAGGGAATCGCTGCGGTCCGCCAGCCGCTGCCCGGCCAGGACAATGCCGCCGTCACGGTCCTCGCCGCTACGGACCCGGCCAATCCGTTCGGCCTCGCCGCCGATTGGCCGAGCGTCCGCGGCACCGGATTCGCTCGCAAGAGCGGCAATTACCTCGTGCTGCAGCACGGGCAATGGCGCTTCTGGCTCGAAAATAACGGCCGACACATCGTCGACCTGTCTGCTTTATCGACTCCGTCTGATGCAGCTGGCAACGCCGCCCGCGCAGCCGAGCTCAAAGAAATCTTCCGCATGCTGCTTCGTCAGCACGGACTCAGCAAAATCAAGATCGACCGCTGGAACGGAGAGCCGATAACCGAATCGACAGCCGCCCAAGAGATGCTGCGCGCCATGGGCGCCGAGCGCGACAATCGCTCCCTTGTGCTGTGGCCGAGCAACCTTCGTTGACACATGCAGCCTCTCTTTCGCAATCGAGCAACCTTCGTTGTCACATGCAGCCGCTCTTCCAGCAACCGAGCAACCTCGCCATAAACAAACAGCCTCTCTTCCTGCAAACCTATGCTGCAGGAGAAGAGGCTGTTTTGTTATGGAAATCGGTCATATTTTCATATCGTTCCTCTCTCCCATATATGTTAAGGTGGAAATAATCTACCACGTGAGGAGCACTGGAATAAATGTCTCGGTTAGTCTATCTAGGTTGTTTCGCTTATCTCGTTGTCGGGCTCGGTCAATTGGTCATCGGCGCTATAATGGAACCGATGGTTCACGCCTATGGCGTACAATATGGAGATGGCGGTCAACTCGTCATGCATCAATTTCTTGGGGGAATGGCAGGCATTCTGTGCGCACCATGGCTCATCGGGAAGATTGGCAAAAAAGCGGTGCTGCTGTCCGCCATCGGCTTCATGACCGTAGCTGAATTTCTATACACCATGCTGCCGCCATGGTGGGTTATGCTCACGATTGCGCCTTTTGCCGGAGTCGGCCTCGGCATGACGGAAGCCGTTGTGGGGTCCTTTATTATCGGAGCATCCGGGGCGAAAGCCAATACTGCGATGAGCCGCGTAGAAACCTTTTTCGGCGTCGGCGCTTTGCTTATCCCGTTCGCGGGTGCAGCCTTAATCGAGGCCGGTTATTGGAAACTGTCCTTTGGAATCGTCGGCGTGCTCGGTGCTGTCACCTTCTTACTATGGTCGATCTGGTGGCCATCCGTTCTGGATCAACCCGCTTCTTCGGCGGGAACCGCCGACCATGAAGCCCATGCGGGAGCTGCACCAAAGCTCACATCACGTTCTCTCGTTATTCTTACAGCATGCGCGGTATTCTTCATTGTTTATGTAGGTCTTGAAATGAGCTATATCCACTATCTGCCATCCCTGCTTGTACAAACGAACGGTCTGGTGGAGTCGTCAGCTACACTCGCGCTCAGTCTCTTCTGGGGTGCGATGGTCATCGGCCGCTTGGTTTCCGGGCAAATCGCCGATCGCATCGGCGGCTCGGCCTACTTAATCGGGACTTGTATCATTACTTCCGTACTATTCATACTCATGACCTTGTTCACCGGCGCATTACCGGCATTCGTGCTTGCTTTTGTCGTTGGACTCACGATGTCAGGCATGTTTGCGATCGCACTTGTATTTGCCAACCGGGCAACGCCCGGCAGGACCGAGCGGACGACCAGCCTGCTCATGGCTTGCGGCGGTATTGGCGGCGCGCTGCTGCCCAAGGGAACCGGCTGGTTCCTCGACCAGCATGGCCCGGAAGCCGTTCGCTGGTTATTCGCGGGTACGGCGGCATTGATGCTGCTTGTTATTCTCTGGGCTTCCCTTTCATCTCGTCGATCTGCTTCAACGACCGCTTCTGTCCTCATGACGATGCACAAATAATACGCAATACCGACTTGGAGGAGGCTTACCACTGTGAACGATGCGATTTCTCGCCGCAAGCGCGAGCTTATGAATTGCTCAGCTGAGCTGACAATGGATCCTGATCAACTTCATGCCTTCTGGGATAAGGTACTGCGTAAATATGAGGATATTCCGCTAGAGCTCCTACGCGAGCGCGCGGACTCCCCTTTCCCAGGTATAACCGTCGATAAAATCACTTATAAAGGCTACGATGACACGCCGATTCACGGCTGGTTTATCGTTCCGCAAACAGCAGCTGGCGCCGGCGCGAAGCTTCCTTGTATCGTAACCTACCCGGGCTATACCGATGACCGCGGTTATCCGGAACGCTACGCGAGCTGGCTGCTTCTCGGCTATGCCGTATTCGCTGTTGATGTGAGAGGACAAGGCGGCGAGACCGGCAATTACATGCCGGAGCTCACAGGCTCGGTGAAAGGCTGGGTTTCCAGCAATCTGCTTCAGCCGGAGGGCTCGTACTACCATGCCCTTACGCTCGATGTCGTTCGTGCCATTGATGCCGCCGCAGCGCAGCCAGAGGTTGATCCTGCGAGACTCGCATCGGTCGGCGGCAGCCAAGGCGGCGGTCTCGCTTTGATCTCGGCAGCGCTGAACCCCAAAGTAACGGCCGTCATCGCCGATATTCCGAATATGTGCAATATGGATCACGGTGTGCTCCATTCCAGCAGCTCCTTATCGGAGGTCGCGCAGCATCTCAAGCGTTATCCTGAGCAGCTGGAGCCTGTTCTACATACGCTGGCTCACTACGACATGCTCAATCTGGCTTCGCGCATCAAGGTTCCTGTCTTGATGTCGGTCGGTTGGAAAGACGGCGTCTGTCTGCCGGAGACGATCTATGCGGTTTACAACCGGATTGCATCGGAGAAAGTGATCTTCGATTACCCTTTCAGCGGTCATGAAATCGGGGAGTACCACAATAGGGAACGGATTCTATTTCTGCAGAAGCAGTTTCGCTAAAATCCGCCAAAATTAGCGATAGACGCATGGCCTCAATCCGCTATAATTTAGGTAAGTCTGACTACGGTTACCTAAAGGAGTGAGCAGAATGATCCGATCCAACTCGCCTCTCGTTCGTACAGCTGCAATCGCGGCTCGTCATGCTGCCCTGTCTCTCTTTACCGGCGGTCTGGCTGTGCCAGAGCCATACTCGAATATGCCATAATGCCCGGGTTCAACCGGGCTGCCCGGAAGAACCTCTGTCACCCGCTGCGCCTTTCACAGCGAGCTGCCGAGGTTCTTTTTGTTCATAGGCAGCCCCTTCCTCGGCAAAATACCGCTTCAGCCGCTGCGCAATCTCCTTCTGGTTGAACAAGTCCGGCGCATTATGACCAAGTCCCTCCATCACGGCGTACGAAGCGTTCGGAATGACCGCCGCTGCCGCGCTGGCACCCTTCAGCAGAAATGCCGGGCTGGTGCCTCCGGCCAGAATGAGAGTTTCCGCGCGTATGGCGCTGTAGTTGCGGACCGTGGAGTCAAGGCGGAACACTTCATCCATCTCTTTAATGAGTGTCGGCAGCTTCTCGCGCAGCTTACGCCCTTCCCGGAACAGCAGGGAAGGAAGCAGCATCAGCTTGATAAGCCAGCGCGGCAGCTTAACCATCTGCTCTGATACTCCTACTCCTTTGAGGAAGGTAACAAAAGCATCCAAGTCCTTCCCCTTCTCCATCTGACGTTTATAGGCGGGCATCCAGTCGGAAGGAAACTCGTCGTCGACCGAGACGGCCGGTTCATACACGGCTAGCTTCTCCATCGCCGACCAAGGCGTCCGCGCTAGTTCCAGTGCAATCAGCCCGCCAAAGCTGTGGCCAAACACATAAGGAGCCCCCGTTGCCTGAAGAACAGCCAAGGCATCCTCGCACTCCTTCTCTATGCTGTACTGCATACCCTGCGGACCGCTGTAAAGGCGACCGCGCCGATCGACGACATACACAGTAAACGTGTCAGAGAGCTCCCGTGCCAGCTTCTCATACTCATGCCCGGAGACGAATGCGCCATGAATGATGACAAGACCGGGGCCATGCCCCGACTGTCTGTAGCCGATGCACGTTCCATCCTTGGAGACGGTGCTGTGAAGAGTATAGCTTTTCTTGTTCTTCAACCCATGCCCTCCTCTGCGGCGCATCTTGTTGTGTAGTAGGTTGTGAGGTCCGGCGCATGGCCGATTATGCAGATGAATGGGATTCATTTTGCCGAAGCTTGAAGTTGCAGCGGACGCAGTTTATCTAATAGAGGAGGCGGAAGATCCATGAAACAATCGATCGTCAAATGTCCCGGGTGCGGTCTGATGCTGCCCAATCAGTACTTTGCGGAGCCCTCGCGTTTTCATGCGTCCGGCGAATGTATGGAACTGTTTAATCAGTTATCTTACTACACGGTATCGCATGGACAGCCCGAATTTATTCATCAGCTGGCATTAGACTCCTACGGTGCGCAGCATTCAGGCGGATTCACGCGTTCCATTACGACCGCCTTCTCGCTGATCGGTCTCTATCTGGTCGTAGAGCATGGATTTACGGGCAAACAAGTGCAACAAGCGCATATGGAGTTAGGTCGCAAAAAGATCACATGGCCCGAGCTCGCCCCACCGCAAACGAGCGCAGCCATTACCATTCAAGAAGTGCTTCACGCGGAAGCCGGTGAACCTCGGGATGCGATGATTCGCCAATGGGTTCACGCGGTTTGGAGAAGCTGGGCACATGCCCATCCTTGGGTGAAGGAAGCCGCTCAGCCTCTCCTTCCTGCCGAATAGCCAGAAGGGTCCTTTCCAAGCAGCTGCTGCTTAGAAGGGACCCTTTCTAATGATGCGCTTGGATTCTTTTTCATAGTTATCCTATTTTCTCTGTAGCTAGGCTCAAATATACGACTGTTTATTTGCGTCCTCTTCAAAATCAAACACAATTTAAACATTTACCGCCAAACTTCCTAAACAACTTGACTCTATAATGGGCTCTAAAGCTGTCAAAGCTGGCTTGGACCAAGATAAAAGGGGTTGTCCGGATGCTGAATAACATCTCGTTAAAGAAGAAGTTGAGTGGCCTGCTTGCTATTCCGTTGGTACTCTTTGTTGTTGTTTGTTTTTACTTGATTCAAAGGAATAATGCCGATTTGAGTCATATGAAAACAACTATGTACGACGTCAGTGCGCAAACCACTTCGCTGATTCTTAACGCTGACCGCGACATGTACCAAGCACTGAACGCCTATCAAACGATTGATAATGGTCATCTGACCGATGATGAGCTGCAGCTGCAGCAGCAGGATTTGAGCGAGAATATCGGACAAATCGTCGAACGGGTCGGCAATGCCGGTACCATCCTGACCGAGAATGGACTTTCGGCAGAAACGCATGAGCAATCTCACTTAACCGTTCAACAGAACCTCGACCGGTTCAATACCCATTTTGCCGCATGGTCCGACAAGACTGCTGCAGGCACAAGCGATATCACGGATTTCGACACAGCCAGGGAGAGCTTGAATGAGCTTGGTGAATTTCTCGATGCTTATGCGGTTACACAGGCAGAGCTGATTCAGAAGGACAATGTGAGCATGCATTTGTTTATCTATATCATCATCGCCCTCTGTGTGCTGATTATTGGAATTACGGGACTAGGCATCATTCGCCGAATCACAAAGTCTGTCGATCATATACTGGATCGTGTGAAGCAAGTTTCCGAAGGCAATCTTCATAACGACGGTCCGTCTCAGCATTACAAGGATGAGCTTGGCACCATCACACACTCCATCGATGGCATGGCAAACGGACTTCGTGAGCTGATCAGCAACGTGCTTACTTCAGCCGAAGCCGTGACAGTAGCCGCAGCGGAAATTTCGGCAACAACCGATGAAGTTGCCAGAGGTAACATGTATCAAGCCGAGTCGGCACAAACCGCTTCAGAGGTCGTTACGAAGCTATCAGAAGGCGTGCGCACCGTATCGCAGCGCGCCAAGGAAGCGACGCATCTCACCATTAACACCAACAAAGAAGCGATCGCTTGCGGCAATACCGTGCAAGAATCACTAAGCAGCATGAACCTGCTCTCGCAGCGCATGAATGAATTGGAGAAGGATTCGAATCAGATCGGCAACATCATCGGTGTAATCGACGACATTGCCGAGCAAACCAATTTGCTGGCGCTGAATGCCGCGATTGAAGCGGCGCGGGCCGGCGACCAAGGACGCGGCTTCGCGGTCGTGGCAGACGAGGTACGCAAGCTGGCGGAACGCAGCGGCGAAGCTACGAAGCAAATCGCCGATATTATTAAGGGGATGCAACATAGTACGCATGAGAGCGTGAAGGCCATGTCGACCACCGAGACGCTCTATCGACAAGCCGGCGAAGCGCTTGGCAGCATTGTGCTTCGGGTCGGCGAAGTGGCGGAGCAGACCAAAGAAATCGCGTCTTCGAGCGTCAGCCAAGCCTCGCAATCCCAGGAAGTCATGAAGCAGATTGAATCCATTGCTTCCATCAGCGAAGAGGCCGCCGCCGCTGCCCAGCAGACGGCAAGCTCCTCCCAGTCGCTCGGCTCGCTCGCTTATCAGCTTAATACGATGGTGAAGCGATTCCGCATCTAATCGAATCGTTTATGAAAAGGCCGGGTTCCCATTGAACCCGGCCTTTGTTGTGCAAGATAAGGCTCCGCGCCGACCGGCTACTTGCGCAGCAGCTCCGTGCCTAGCGCCCAAACGGAGCGAAGGCGCGATGATTTGCCATGCTGCTGGATGAAATTGTAGTCCGTCAGCGTGACGCCCGCATCCTTGCATGCAGCGTGCAAATCATCATCGAGCATGAGTCGGTATTCCCATACCCGCTTCTCCCAGTGGGGAATCGCCGCCAGCATCGCGGCATCCTCCACAGCGGGATGAATGTACGTCTCGCTGATGCCCTCGGGCAGGCGGTACATTTTGGCGATGATGGATTGCTTGAAGGACTCGAACGTCTCCCCTTCTTCAATCTCGAAAGGATGCGACAACAGATAGTCCGGGATTGCTACGCCGAGCGTACCCGCGAGCGCCGAAGCCTTGCCTACTGCACGTTCCACGCCGGGAACCGCGGCCATCATATCCTCCGGATGAACGTGGCGGAACAGTCGAAACGGCACTTTCCACTTGGCGCATTTCATCAAGACTTGCGGAATGTGACTGCGGCCTGTCGCTATTCCATACAGACTGCCCATATGGTTGTCTGCATGCGTAATGGTAATGCCCGCTTGGCGCACCCGATCATACTGAGCATCCATCTCCTGCACGACCGCTGCAGTAACGGCACCTCGTTCGAACGCCTCTACGGTCTGATACATATGCCCGCTTGCATCATGCAAGGAAGGATGACCGGTCAAACTTCCCCACCGCAGCGCATCGAATTCGCTGGTCAGCGTCAGGTGCAGCCCAATGTTGGACTGCCCGCGTTTCTTGCACCAAGCTGCCGCTTCCTCGAAGCCCGGCGCCGGAGCCATGATCGTCGCCGACGAAACGCGCCGTTCCTCCAGCAAATGCATAATGGCCGCATTCATCGGCGCGCTTTGGCCAAAGTCATCACAATTGATGATGAGATACTTTCCGTTCCCCTTCATTACGCGCACTCCCTCTCCTCGGGCTACCCTCGCCACCAAGCTGCAGTAGGATAATCCCCACTTCCTGCCGTAACGGTCTCTCCGATCTGCGGAGTTGCAATTGCAACTCCCTGTTCATGTGCCGCCTTTACCGCACGCTCAACCGGATCCGTCCAATCGTGGTAGGCTAACGTAAAAGCACCCCAATGGACCGGAATCAGCAGGCTTCCCCGCACATCAACATGCGCCTTCACCGTCTCCTCCGGCATCATATGGATGGACGACCAGCGCTCATCATATTGACCGCACTCCATCAGCGTCAGATCGAAGGGCCCGTATTTCGTCCCGATTTCTTTAAAATGCGGCCCGTAGCCGCTATCCCCGCTGTAGAACACCCGATTGCGCTCCCCGGCTATTACCCACGAGCACCACAGCGTCGAATTCCGATCAAACAATCCTCTGCCCGAGAAATGCCTAGCCGGCATACATGCAAGCGTAAGCCCCGCCAATTGAAGCTCATCGCCCCAATCATGCTCGGAAATTTTCGCCGGATCCACGCCCCACTTACGAAGCCGTTTCGCTACGCCCAGCGGTACGATGAACCGCGCCGCCTTATCCTTCATCTTCCGAATCGTGCCTTCGTGCAGATGGTCAAAATGATCATGCGACTGAATAATGGCATCAATCGCTGGAAAATCCTCCGCCTGCAGCGGAAGACCCCCGCTGTAGCGCTTGCCGCCAAAGAACGAAACCGGTGACGGCGAATCCGCAAACATCGGGTCAAACAGCAGCCGTTTCCCTTCCATCTCAAGCAGGAACGCGGAATGCCCGAACCAGGTCACTTGAATGCCTGCTGCCTGTGGTCGAGCGGGCAATGTCAGCTTCTTATACGGAATCGCCTTCGCCGGCTGCCGATTCGGACTGCCCTTGAACTGATCCCGAAGCATGCTGACGATCGCCTTGAAGCTCATATCCATCTTTGTTTCTATGGCGTTGACGAATTTATTATTTTGCCGAGTGGAAGCCATTCGCGATCATGCCCTTTCTATTGTCCAATTCTTCCTTGTTATTCCCATTATAGTGCAAAGCGGTACCCAGCCACCATGAGCGCAGTCTTCTGTGCTAAACTGGTAGTAATTCATTCGATAAGCAGCAAGGAGAAGAACTAGCCGATGAAACTGGTCTCATGGAATGTAAATGGGATACGCGCTTGCGTGACCAAAGGGTTTATGGATTATTTTACGGAGATGAACGCGGATATCTTCTGCTTGCAGGAGACGAAGCTACAGGCGGGCCAAATCGAGCTTGAGCTTGGTGACGACTACGAGAGCTACTGGAATTATGCGGAGAAGAAGGGGTACTCCGGCACGGCCGTTTTCACGAAAATCAAACCGCTATCCGTGCGTTACGGCATGGAAGAGGATTATGAGCCCGAAGGCCGCCTCATTACGCTGGAATTTGATGAGTTCTATCTCGTCACGGTATATACGCCGAATGCCAAACGCGATCTGGCGCGGCTCGACTACAGGATGGAGTGGGAGGATCGGTTCCGGGGCTACCTGCTGGAGCTCGATGCCAAGAAGCCGGTCATCGTCTGCGGTGATCTGAACGTCGCCCATGAAGAGATTGACTTGAAGCACCCGAAGCCCAATTTGGGCAATTCCGGCTTCACGCTTGAAGAACGCGGCAAAATGACCGATCTGCTCGCATCCGGCTTCACCGACTCCTTCCGCTATTTCTATCCGGACCTCGCCGATGTATATTCATGGTGGTCCTATATGCCGAAGGTCAGAGAGCGGAATGTGGGGTGGCGGATTGACTATTTCCTTGTTTCCTCCAGACTTGCTCCGCTACTAATCGATGCGCAGATCGACTGTCACATCATGGGCAGCGACCATTGTCCGGTTGTACTGACGACAGGCGAATTAAGCACCGTTGCAACAGCAGCAGAGTAATTAGAAAAGCCGGGCATTCTCCAACGCGGAGAACACCCGGCTTTCTTATTTATCCCGACAGCTCGTTAGTTCCCATTCCACTCCTGCATGAACCGTTCCACATATTCCTTCATGTAGAGATGCCGCTCCTCGGCAATTTCTTTGGCCGACGCGGTGTTAATGCGATCCTTCAGCTTCAGCAGCTTCTCGTGGAAATGGTTAATTGCCGTGCTTTTCCCTTGGCGATATTCGCCGGGACTCATCTCATCGCGCGGCAGCAGCTTCGGGTCATAGATGGGATCTCCCTTCCAGCCTGCGTAGAGGAAGCACCGTGCAATCGCGATAGCCCCGATCGCATCCAGCCGGTCCGCATCCTGCACCACTTTGCCTTCCAACGTCCGCATCGGCGGATTGGCGCCGCCATTAAACGACATCGTGGCGATGATCTCCATAATATGCGCCTGTTCCGCCTCCGACAACGACTGGCTCGCGAGCCAAGTGCTCACTTTGCGCAGGCCGCTCTCCTTAGACTCGTTCAGCTTCTCGTCCGCCACATCATGCAGCAGTGCCGCAATCATGCAGATCTCCGCATCCGCGCCTTCGCGCAGTGCGAGGCGCTCCGCCATCTGAACGACGCGGTGCACATGCCACCAATCATGGCCGGTGGCATCATGCTCCAGCTCGGCCCGTGCGAACCGTTCCGCTTCTTCAATAACGTGCTGCTTCTCGCCAGGTTGGCGCTGCATGGTCATTACCACCTTTTTCACCATCAATAATCGCTTCGTATTAGTTGCCGCGTTCTTGCAGCTCGCGCCAAACCTTCTTATTGCTGTATTGCTTCTCTGTGCTGATATCCTTGCCGAACCATGCCGGGGGCTCGAACGCCACAGCTGCTTCTTCGGAATCGAACTCCACCTCAAGCACCATTAGCTGAATTTGATCGTAGATATCAATCTCCACGACTTGATCGCCCCAATGAGCGGTGATGCGGTTCTTCGTCAGTGGAACAGCGCCGAATGCTTGGATAATCTGTTCGTAAATCCCCTGCGAAATGTTGTATTCGATCTCCTCACGCGCCAAACCATGGCCGGATTTGAAAGTATGCGTGTAGCTCACTTCATCTGTCGCCAGATCGACGATTCTGCGGACTCGCAGTTCCTGCGGGCCATCAAGCGCCAGATACGTCTGTTCGATTCGATGCTCGGACACGCGCTGTAATTCACCGGTACCCATGAGCTCCTCCGGGAATGCAGTCAATAAAAACTTACGTTCAATTTCTAAAGCCATTACGACATCTCCTTACTGATTGGACTGCTCTGAACCCCATACGACTAGTATAGCTGTCCGCGTTGAACTATGCGACAATGGTTAGAGACCGTAAGCGCAAGCTTATGCTCGGATGTACCGTATAACCGGTACTAATATGGCAACGATGAGGTAGAGGAGGGATTACGATGCCAACTGTTCAGGTTCAAGAGAGAGGTACGTTCGAAGCAGATGAGGGCAAGAAGCTTGTGCTCGTGCTCGAAGACAATGGGGTTGATATTCTACATCGCTGCGGGGGAAATGCCAAATGCACCACCTGCAGCGTAGAAGTACTAAGCGGGGACGCTGGGGAAATGGGCGAAGCCGAAGCCGCCGTTCGTCAGGCTAAAGGGATCACAGACCCGAATGTCCGCCTTTCCTGCCAAATTCGGGTACATGGGGATCTAACCGTAAATCTGCTCAAGACAGCTGCTTCGACAGGTCTGGAGCCCGGTACGCGTCCACAGGATTAATCCAATCAGCTATGAGGATGCCAGAATGGCGGTGCCGGAATCCCGGCGCCGCCATTTAACATTTTAACGCGATATCCTTGCTACACCTTGCTCAGCCAAAATCCTTCCGAAGCGTCCTCCCAATCCTCGAACGGATCATTCTCGACCGCCGAACGCGCAGCACTCACGCCTGCCCGGAACGCTTCCTCGGATTCCCAAATCGCCAGGCCGATTAGCTTGCCGGTACGGCTGTCCTGCAAGGTATGTACCTCCCTTAATCCTTCCGCTCCTTCAAGCGCGCTCCCGAAACGGTGCATGGAAGCAATCAGGTCCTCACTCTTGCCCGGCTTCGGATGGTGGATCGACATATGAACAAACATGAACGTCATGCCTCCTTTTAGGCTTTATTTTGTCTATATTGTAGTGGAGTTGTCTGTTGTTGTCACATTCGTCACCTTCAAATTGCTTCCAGCTCCATATTCTGGCACTATGGAAGGTGTACCTATTCTTGAATCGATAAGGAGCTACTCCCAGATGAAAATCCAATTTCATGGCCATGCTTGTATCCAAATCAGCACCGGCGATAAATCCCTTGTTATTGATCCCTTTCTTAGCGGTAACCCCGTTGCTGTTATGAAACCAGAAGCGCTCAAAACCGATGCCATACTGCTGACTCACGCACATCAAGATCATATTCAAGACGCCGCACCGGTCGCCATCGCCAATGATGCGCCGATTGTAGCCATTGTAGAGCTCGCCACTTATATGTCCTGGCAGGGAGCCAAGACAATCGGGATGAATATGGGCGGAACGGTCGATCTGGGCTTCGCAAAAGCCAAAATGGTGCAAGCCTTCCACAGCTCCGGCATCGTGGATATGGAAACCAAACAAATTATGTATGCCGGCATGCCGGCCGGTTATCTTGTTTTCGCGGAAGGGCTGACGATTCTGCACGCGGGAGATACGTCCCTATTCAGCGATATGAAGCTGATCGGAGAGCGTCATTCGATCGATATCGCATTTATTCCAATCGGCGACCACTATACAATGGGACCTGGCGATGCACTGCAAGCTGCAGCATGGTACAACGCGAAGCTTACGATTCCTATTCACCACAGCACCTTCCCGCCGATCAAGCAAGACGCGGAGCTGTTCGTGCGCCGTTTAGAAGAACAAGGACTCAAAGGGAAAGTCATGGCACCGGGAGACGAACTTACACTGGAAGCTAACTAATTCGTTCAGAACGGGGGAATGGGAATGAATCAGGAGCAGCAGATCATCGAGCAGTTCAAGCAAGCCGTCCTTCACAATAATACGGAGGCAGCGACACAGTACATAAACGAGCATCCTTTCCTGTCCACGGGAATAAACGAGCCTTGGTTTTCCTTCGATACGCCTGCTATTGTAGCTGCGGCTGCTGCAGGCAACCGCGAGATGGTCGACGTCCTGCTCGCAAACGGCGCAGATCTACATGCTCAGAGTAGTTGGTGGGCAGGAGCCTTCGGGGTTCTGCATCATGATCATGCCGAGCTGTCCCGCTATTTGATTGAACGAGGTGCTCCCGTAGATATTCATGCGGCCGCTGCGCTTGGCATGCTGGATACGATATCGACTATGGTTCAGCAGGACCCGGGTGTCGTGAATCAGCGCGGACCTGACGGTCAGGTTCCTCTTCATTTCGCTGTTCAGCCTGAGATTATCGATTATTTGCTTGCGCACGGCGCCATAGTCGATATGTGCGATATCGACCATGGCAGCACACCTGCGCAGTGGGCGGTCGATAACCCGGCAAAATGCAATTATCTCCTAGAGCGCGGCGCAGCAGCCGATATTCTCATGGCAATTAAGCTCGGTAACGCGGCGCTAGTCCGTACGCTGATTGAAGACAGCCCAGAGTGCCTACTCGCTCAAGTCGGGCATGGCCGCTTTACATCCGGCGATTCGGACGGCGGTCATATTTACACGTACAAAATAGGCGCCAATGTCAGGCCGCTCTTCCTGGCGGCGACTTGTGGCAACACCGAGATCGTAGAGCTGATTCTCGCTCACAGTTCGATTGAGCAGCGCTTCCTACTGGCTTGCATGCAGGCGGATCATGCTGCCGTGCATGAGCTGCTGGAGCAACACCCGAACTTAGTCGCTTCCTTGTCTGCTGAGGATCAGAGCTTGATTGCCGATGCGGCTTGGGATAATCAGATTGGCGCCATACAAGTCATGCTGGAGGCAGGATTCTATGCGGATGCACGCCGTGATGTCAGTTCTTTCACTGCGCTTCATAACGCGGCGATTCGAGGAAATGTTGAAGCGGTTCAACTTCTGCTGTCGCATGGCGCATCTAACCAACTCACCAATGGATATGGCGGTACCGCACTAGACAGCTGTGCTTGGGGCTCCGTTCATATGCAGAATCAAACGGGAAATTATGCTGCGGTTGCAGAGACGCTTATTCAGGCAGGAGCTTCTTTGCCTCAAAGTGCTTCAGGCAGCAGTGCCGTAAGGGAAGTACTGGTCAGGCATGGTGTGCCAAACTGAACTGACACCGCTGCTATACGAAAATAACGTTAAGATTGGGGGAGAATGCGAGTGCCGGACTGGTCTTATCAAACCTTGTTTCGCCCCCTGCTGTTCCGGCTTCCGAATCGACTTGCCCGCTCCGTTACGCTTGGCGCCATCGGCACCTTAAGTCGCCTGCCGCTCGGTTCGTTCGTCATCCGCACGCTCGGACATATGGAACCCGCTCCTCTGATCCGCAGCCAAGCATGCGGCGTCGATTTCATCACGCCTGTCGGTCTGTCCGGCACGGTTGATCCTTCGGGCACCGCCCACCTAGCGGTGGCGCAGTTCGGTCTGGGCTTTATCGAGATCGGTCCGATTACGACGGAGCCCATCTTTGGTGCAAGCGCGGCGCCAATTCAGTTGAACCAAGGGGAACGAAGCATCACCTACCCGTCTTACAGCGACAATGTCGGTGCAGCCGTTATTGCTGCGCGGATCGCCAAGCCCGGACATAAGCTGCCGCTGTTTGCAAGACTGACACCGCTGCCGGGGAGTACGCCGGAGCAGTCGTTTGACCAGCTGCTGACTATGATTCGTCGGCTACGTAAGGCAGGTGCCGCGGGGTTTTATCTTGATATTTTGCAGCAGCCGGCATTATCAGAACCTATTATCGCGCTGCTCCAACTCATAGCGGCGTCGAATGTGGCCGAAGAGAACCGCTTGTTCCTCTACATCCCGCATGATCTATCAGAGCAGACGCTGCGACTCGTGCTCGATGCCGCTGATTTCACAGCGTGGAGCGGGGCCGTTGTGGGGGAAGCTCGTGCAAGTGATGGCGGACTCACAGTGCGGCCTGCAGATAAGCAGTCGTGCGTTGCGAGACTTGCCTTGCTGCGACGGTTTGGTCCACAGCACTTCGTGCTCAAAGCATCCTGCGGCGTCTATGAACCACAGGATGCCTTGGATTTGATCGCTGCAGGCGCCGACTACATCTTACTGCACGGCGGACTCATTGATACCGGACCGGGACTACCCAAGCGGGTCAACGAAGCCATCCTGTATGAGCGGGTCCGACACCTTCCTGATCCTAAGCCCGTATCCTTCTGGCGTCACTGGGGCTGGATGTGCTTACTTGGCATCGGGATGATCATTGGCGGAATGCTTGCCTGGATAATCGCGACCACAACGGTGCTGCTCCCCTATGATGAGGCGTTTCTAGGCATCAACCGGGATAAACTGCATCATCTGAATCACCGTCTGCTTCACTTCATGTCGCATGACCGCATTACGCTCGCCGGCACGATGATTTCCATCGGCGTACTTTATTATCAGCTTGGCAGGCATGGATTGCGGTACGGTATGCATTGGACGAGGACTGCTCTGCTCGTATCCGGTATTACCGGCTTCGCCAGCTTCTTTCTCTATCTCGGTTATGGCTACTTCGATCCGCTTCATGCAGTTGTGGCACTGATTCTTCTTCCTCTGTTTCTGCTAAGTATGCGCGCTAACCCCGACAAGCCGTTTCGCAATCCCGTCAACTTACGCAGCGACAGGATGTGGAAGCGGGCTATGTGGGGGCAGTTCTGCATGGTGGTACTTGGTTTTGCGCTCGTAATCGGCAGCATTACCATCTCCGGATTCGGTGTGACGCGTGTGTTTGTACCGCAGGACCTGGATTACATCGGACTCACGTCGGAACAGATTTCGGCAATCAATTCCCGGCTCGTTCCTCTTATCGCCCATGATCGTGCAGGCTTCGGCGGCGCTCTGTTTTCCGATGCACTGGCCCTGCTCACGATGGCATTATGGGGAATCCAACAAGGGGAACGCTGGTTGTGGTGGACCTTTCTAATCGGCGGAGCCCCGGCGTTCTTCGCTGCCTTCTCCGTTCATTGGCACATTGGCTATACGGACTTCATTCACTTGTCGCCCGCCATCTTCGCCTTATTGCTTTATATAGTCGGCCTTATATTACTCTATCCTTATCTGACGCGATCACCGGTAACTGCGGTCAGCGAACCACATAACCAACGATAGGATCAAACCGTTTCACGTAAGCAGCACCGGGCGTTGCGGCCATGACCGCATTACGGAAGCGGATAAGCAGCGTATGCTCAAGCTGCACCATTCTCCCCATGGAGCGCGATAGTCGAACAATTCTATAAGCTCGTGCCATACGTTCCTTCTCGTAAGCCCGCAGTGCAGCAGGTACATCCGTTCCCGCTCCCACCGAAGCATCTGTCTGCTGCAGGCATCGTGCCAGCACTACAGCATCCTCGATGGCTTGCGCACCGCCCTGCCCCAGATTAGGCAGCATCGGATGCGCGGCATCGCCGAGGAGCGTCATGCCGCCGGAACTCCACTGAGCGAGTGGGGCTCGATCTACAATGTCATGGGCAAGAATCGTCGCCGGCTCCGTCGCCTCAATCGCGTCGACAACCGGCTTGTACCAGCCGCGAAACAAGGCCATTAGCGCTGACTTACGCTCCGCTGTCGGCAGAACGGTTCCCTGCGGCGCATTAATCGCCGCAAACCAGAACACCCGGCCATTGCCCAGACTCGAGAATCCGAATCTTCTGCCTTGTCCCAGCGCTTCGAATCCGCCGCCTTCCGTTGCACCAACCGGGACCTCATCCAGTGTACATACCCCTCTTAAAGCGGTATAGCCGGCATAACGGAGTGGACTTGCACCGAATAACTGCTCTCGAATCGCAGAATGAATGCCGTCAGCTCCGATCACAAGCTCAGCTTTCTCTTGCGTTCCGTCATCAAACACAGCCGTTACCGCATCATCCGTCTGCTCACCATGAATCCATTGCCTACCGGTATAAACCGATGCTCCCGCCATGACCGCTCGCAGGAGAATCGACTGCAACTCCGCTCTATGAATGACATAGCTATGCGTACCGTATTTCTCCGCTTGCTTCGCAGCAGGAAGGCTCGTAATCAGCTTGCCGTCCCAAGTCCGAATATCCGCTTGCATGACCGGGGCGCCTGCTTCTCTGACACCGTCGCCAACACCTAACAAATCCAGTGCTTTCATCGCGTTGGCTGCAAGCACGATACCTGCTCCCGCTTCCCGCAGCGCAGCAGCTTTGTCGTACACCGCCACCTGCCAACCGCGCTGCTGCAGCGCCAAAGCCGAACACAATCCGCCAATGCCCGCGCCAATTACAATTGCTCGTCGCTTGTCCATGCTGCTCATCCCTTTCATCCCGCGATCTTCTCCAATCACTGGTTCCATCATACCCAAGGAGGAATGACGATGACTACCCTTAAAGTTTGGCTGGACACGGACATCGGCGGCGATATCGACGATGCGCTTTGTTTGGGTTATCTGCTGAGCCAACCGAACTGTACGCTGATTGGCATCTCCACCGTAGGCGGCGAGGTAGAGAAACGAGCCATGGTTGCGGACGCGATCTGCAAAGCTGCCGATCGGAGTGTTCCTGTGTATGCGGGAGCAGACAATCCGATCATGCCAACCAGTGTCTATCCTACGCCGGACGGTGCATCCAAACTGGCGAATTGGCCGCATGAGACGACCTTCAAGGCCAACCAAGCCGTAGATGCGATGCGTGCTGCGATCTATGAGAACCCTCATGAAATGATGCTGCTCGCTGTGGGTCACCTCACCAATATTGCCCAGCTTTTTCTACTCGATCCCGAGATTCCGAAGCTGCTGAAAGGACTTTACATCATGAGCGGCGTATTCTCCGAAGAGCTCGAAGCCGGCCCTGATATGCCGATGGGGAATTGGAATTCCTGGATGGACCCGCATGCCTGCGCCATCGTGTATAACAAGCAGGTAGCCATTCATCGCACGTTCGGGTTAAATGTGACTTCACAACTTGTCCTTGAGCGAAACGAGCAAGCAGACTTGTTCGACGCGCCGGTCATGCGGGCAGTGGAGGATTTCGGATCACCCTGGCTGGAGCAGCATGTGATGACATTCCATGACCCGCTCGCAGCGGCATGTTTATTTGAACCGAATCTCTGCGAGTACGCGTGCGGCTCTGTTGAAGTGGACTACACCCACGCGGATACATTCGGCCGGATGGCTTTCCAAGCTGGCAGCACAAGCGATAACCATGAAATTGCGACAACCGTCGACCGCAAGCGATTCTTCGAGCATTATTACTCCATTACTTCACTCTAACGCAGCACGCAACAAAGCCTCTTAACCGCAGCAATGCGATTAGGAGGCTTCTTAGTTACCTTTTTAGTACATGCAGCAACCGGCCTTCAATCCTCTGGATTTCGGATTTCGGATTTCGGATTTCACAATACGCAACACGCTTGCCACATGTGGCAGAATCTAACGAACCGTAGAGGCCTTATTCTAGGATAATCGGCTCAAAAACACCCCCAAACCGTCAACTAAAGCCTGTACGGTTCGTTAGAATTTTTTCGAACGGTTTTTGAGGCAAATAAGACCCGTACGGTTCGTTAGAGTATTCGGCGTTCGGCAGTCGGTGTTCGGCAGTCGGCATTCAGCGTTCGGCATCCAACGTTCCACGTTCCACTTCCTGCCACCGGCAGAATCCCACTAGCGTACCATGCAACCGGGCACTCGCCTATCCGGCTCTATGGATTCAGTTCATAACGTCCTTCTTCTCCCCTGGCCCAAGCATGCTCCCCAGCTTCTGCACCGGAACACTGCACAGAATAAGCAGCGCGGCAAGGCCGTCCATCAGCGTCAGCCGTTCATCGAGCAGCAGCATGATAAACACCAGCGTGACGAACGGCGTAAAGAAGGTGAAGCTCGCAATGAGCGAAGCCGGCGAATAGCGCAGCGCCCGGAAATACAAGAGGAAGCCGAGCACGATGTTGCACATGCTTAACCAGAACACCCCGCCGAAGTCGACAAGCCGGGGCAGCATGAGGTTCGAATAAACAAACAGGCCACCGGCGGACAGCACAAAAGCCACAACCGTGATGAAGAAGGTGCTGATCAGCATATCCTTCTTGTTTTTCTTCACCAGATTAGTGAACAATCCCCAGCTAACCGCGGCCAGAATCGCCAATACATCGCCGGTCAAATTCGTCAGCTTCAGCGCCGAAATATCCCCTTTTGTCATGAGCAGCACCGTCCCCGCGAAACCCATCACGATGGAGAGCAGCTTGTATCGGTTCATTTTCTCCTTGTGGATGGGGATCGCGAAGATGACAATAAAGATAGGAAACAGATAATTCAGCATGGATGCCTCGACCGCCGGAATCCGATCAAGCGCTTGCAGGTAGAGAGCATCATATAAGAACGCGAACAACCCGCACGACGCAATAAGCACCATTTGTCGCCATGACCACATGCGTAGCGTTCTCCATCGCACTTTATGCAACACGATGCCTGCGAATACGACAACTCCAATTCCATTCATATAAAATAACACCTGGTAGCTGTCCAATTGGCCCAGCACCAGCTTACTCACTGCCGCCACAGAGCCCCACAGCAGCAGCAAAATCGGCATGAGCACATAGGGGTTCCGCGATAATTCCGACTTCGACTGACTGACCTGCATCCTGTTCTACTCCTCACTTCATACGTTCCTTAGCGGCGGTCAAACCGGCAAATCATCAGCGCATTTCCTTCGCAATCCTTGAAGCTGAAACAGGCATGATCGCTATATGCCTTTATAGGTCCCGGTTCCACGCCCAGTTCAGCCAACCGTTGATGCGCCTGCCGAAGATCAGCCGTATCAAACGTGAATGGAGCCTGTGATACGGGCCCGGCGTCACCTTCTGATTGTAGCAAATGCATGACATAACGACCATCAATCGCAAGCTCAACGAACGCACGGTAATCATAGGCGGTTATTGTAAATCCGAGCGTGTCGCAGTACCATTTTGCCGCAGATTCCAAGTCCTTCACATAGTGCATGACCCCGATAATATCTTGCTTAATTAATGGCTGCATCTGCTTCACTCACCTCGTCTATTATTTAACAACCCCGTACTTATTGCCATCCGGATCGTACAGCGGGAAGCCGGTAATGCCGTCATCATAATGGACGATATCCCCAATATCGGCCCCCTTGTCCTTTAAGTTACGGTAGGCCTCCTCCACATCGTCGGTATGAAAATTAAAATATTGCTCGACCTGATAGTCGTTCTGCGGAAACGCATGCTGCACGATGTTATACGACTTCACGAGACAGAACATGATGCGGTAATCATTCATCATCATCACGGTTGCTTTGGGCTCGTCTCTGCCTGTAATCTCGAAACCCAGCATCTCCGCATACCACCTTGTGGAACGCTCCAAATCACTCACCGGGACAAATATCCCTACGCCATATAAAGCCGGTTTACTCATCTCATTGTTCCTCCTGCTCGGATTGAATCGTTCTGAAAGGCGTCGACACCATCAAGACATTGCCATCGGGATCTTTAAAATAAAACCAAGCTTGCCCTCGGACCACCGTGACCCGGTCAATCGCGATCCCAGCCCCGGACAGCTCTCGGTAGGTACGGAACATCGCCGTCATATCCGCTTCGCGGAACGCTCTCACGAAGGATTCGAACAGCTCCGTGCCGGGCTGTCGATTCATCCCTGTTTCTTTCGGGGAACCGGCCGTGGTGTCCAGCCAGTGGAGCTGCCGTTCTGCTGCTTTCTTCAGCCGCGTACGCGCTCGGTGAAGCACAGCTTTGATCGCCGTAACCGGCTGCCCCAGTGCCCGTCCGGTCTCGGTAGGAGAGAAGCCGAACACGTCGGTCAGAAGAATGAGCACCACCTGCCTCGGCTCCAGCGCATCCATCAAGTATGCGAGCGACTCTCGCACATCATGACGATTCCATTCGGAATAAGCCAGGTTGTTATAGTCAGCCAGAAGCTCCGGCAGGAAGGCGATTTTGCGGCGGCGGCAGCTATCAAACCACGCATTGGCGGCAATACGGTACAGATATGGCTTGCTCAGCTCGCGCTCCGGCCAGCGAATGAATCTGCGATAGGCTTTGAGCATCACCTCTTGAAACAGATCCTCGCCATCCCAGGCTGAGCCGGCTAATTTGCCGCAATAGCGGAGCAGCTCCGGTTTGTACGGTGTCGTCTGCATCTCGAATGTTTCGTCATTGTAGGTTGTCATGGGGCGATTAACCGTTGTTATATTTCTGTTTGTGAGGATAGAACGTCGAATTCGGCAAATCTTCCACGATGCCGATCAGGTTGCCGTCCGGATCCAGACAATCAAAGAAACGGGTTCCGCTCGCATCCTCGACAATCGGCAGCACTTCCGCCCCTTTCTTACGAAGCGAAGCATGGGAGTATTCGATATCAAAGGACTCGAAATTATAATACGGAATCCGCACCCCGCCTCCCGCATCGAACTGCGTCGGTACCGGACACTCTACTTTCCATAGATTAATAAACGTAGCCTCACCCGGAAAAGCGAGTCCTGTGCAGCAGTCCGACAGATCGATCGTCTCCAGATCAAACATCCGTATGTACCACTCCGTGGAGCGCTGCATATCCGTTACAGGAATAAAGATACCGCTAATTCTGCTTACACTTCGTCGCATGAGACTCCCTCCTGATTGGAAATTCACTACACCTATCATAACGTGGTCAGAAGGCGCACAGATATGGGGTCCAAATAATATTTTTCATACTGATCCTCGTATCATTTTCAGTAATCTATTGAATATTTACATATGCTGTTATAAACTAAATACTATTGATAATGATTATCAATACCAATTAATGCGGAGTCGCACCGATTGCATCTATTGCCGGAGGCGCTGTTTACTACCCACTACAAGGAGGCATTTCCATGAAACAGCCCAACATCGAAGAATCACGCGGGAAGTACATCGACTTTATCGAAAGCCGCAAATCGCTTATCATCAGCTCGCAAGATGCGGAAGGTACTCCTTTCATCAGCTATGCGCCGTTCGTTAAAGTAGACGGCAAGCTGTACATCTACATCAGCCGTATCTCCGATCATTATCGTTTTGTAGAGAATAACGAGCGGATTCACGTGATGTTGATCAATGACGAGTCGGCTACGCCGAATGCATTTGCCCGTGAGCGCGCTCGCTGGGTATGTGAGCCGCAGAACCTCGGCAACGAAGGCTATGAAGCCATCTTCGCCGCATTCGACGAGAAGTTTGGCGACAAAATGATGGCGATGCTGCGCGGGCTCGACTTCTCCTTGTTCGAGCTGACCCCATCGGCAGGTCGATATGTAGTTGGTTTCGGACAAGCATTCGATGTCGATCTCGCCGGCGACCGTTTCGAGCATGTTGTCGTAGATCGCAAAGATAAATAATAATGAGGACGGTGTAAGCATGAGTTATGAAGCGGTCGGCCCTATTTGGCGCGTAGTTCGTGATCGGTTTCAGACAATGGTACAAGGATTAAACGAAGAAGAACTTCTTCTGGCGATGACACCCGGAGCCTCTTCCATCGCTCATATGATTCGGCATAACGCTGAGGTTGAATATATGTTCGCGGAGTGGTTCTTCGGTGCAACTGTTCCTGAGGGAACGGAATACATAGCAAGCGGTCAAAGCGGCGCGAAGAATGAGCATGCCCTTTCCCTGCAGGAGTTGATTGCGTTCTCTGCGGCAGCTGATGCTTTTCTGACGGAAGCGATGAAACAGCTAAGCGATGACGCTTGGGATACGATCGTCGAATCGAAGATCGGACCGTCCTCTCCGCGCGAAGCGCTTGGCCGTGCCATCTATCATACAGGTCTGCATGCCGGTCAAATCGGACTCATTCGCAAACATATCCCACAACCATCTTCAGCACAAATCATACATTAAGTACGTCGGGAGTTATTAACTCCCAACCTCTCATCATACCACCGTACATGCCGTTTGGTATTACGAGTACAAAGAAAGGGGCGAGCCTGTCTAGGCTCGCCTCTCTTGTTAGCTAATGTACAACAACATAGCCTGCTCGTTCTCAGCAGCCACCCGATAGTATTGAACCAACTCCCGATAGTAATCCATCACGTATTCACGATCACCGTCATCATCCCAGCTCAGTGAAGGGTAAAGATCTATCTCCCTCATATGCTCAGGATTATAGCGCTTTAGAAGGCTTTCCTCTGAAATAGTAGCCAGCGCTTCGTGAATTTGTTTTACCTGCGTAACGGTCAAATAACGTGTCGGCTCCTCTTCCTCGTCAGTCTCCTCACCAATCGGTGTACCTCCGAGAACGGTATGTACAAGTGGTTCCGTGCCTTCCCATGCAGCCCCATTGAGCAAATAATGAATGGCGTGCCATGACTTATCAAGATATAACGATTCGGTTTCACTTCCGCCGTTATATAACACATCTTCCAACTCCACTTCCCCTTGAAGCAGATCATGAAGTAAATCGGACGAGATTCGTTGTAAATTTCCTACCATGCTCATTGAAAACGCTCCTCTACCATCGGTTAAGAACTAAGTGAGAAAAATCTAAACTTATAAAGTAATATAAGTCGGTTTCTATAATTTGTAAATATTTATCTGAATGCCACTTTATGTGTCATTTCTTCTAGATCTGAGCAGCGCAATAAAAGAAGGCAGGTCCTCGTGTGGAGGACCTGCCTTTGTCTTATCAGCCAAGCTTAGTGGCCTTTGCTCTTGTTATCTGTATTGTCTTGATTGTCCTTACTGCCTTCATTGTTTTGATTGTCTTGACTACCTTGGTTATCTTGGTTGCCGCCTTGGCTTCCGCCCTGCGAACCACCGTTATCCTTGCCTTGCTTCTCAGTACCTTCTTGCTGCGACTTCTCTTCGACTTGGCCTTTCTCTTGTCCTTGCTCGGTGCCTTGTTCTTGTTTTTGCTCTACACCGCCGCCTTGACCGCCACCGCCTGCGCCGCCACCAGCACCGCCGCCTGCGCCGCCACCAGCACCGCCGCCTGCACCGCCGCCTGCACCACCGCCTGCACCGCCGCCTGCACCGCCGCCTGCACCGCCGCCTGCACCGCCGCCTGCACCGCCGCCTGCACCGCCGCCTGCACCGCCGCCTGCACCGCTGCCTCTACCGCCGCCGCGAATACGTTTAGCGCCACCCATGCCTCTGCTCTTCGCCTTCATCTTCACGCCTGACTTCTTAGCATCGTAAGCGTACACGATCGACTTCAGCGTACGTTTATCTACTTTGCCGGTCATCGGCAGGCCGTGCGACTTCTGATAGTATTTGACACCGCGAACAGTCAACGCATTATAGCGCCCATCGATCGGTCCGGAATAGCTGCCTAATGATTTCAGCATTCCTTGAATAACGTAAACATCCGGCCCCCTTGCCCCTTTTCCAATAGCCGAGCCGACATTTGGCGCACCAACAAGAAGGGTTAGCACCAACAAAAATGATCCAAGAAACTTAGCAGCCGATCTCAAGGATTTACCTTTAGATCCATGAGAACGTTTATTTGCTTCCATGTAACAAGACACCTTCCTTTTGGATGTAGTGAGCACGATTTGCCACAGACCTTACTATACCCAATACCTATTTTCCATTATGCTTCTTCGGGGTAAAGGTTTGGCAGTTTCGTTCGGATGCTTGAAACGGTGGTATTTGCAGAAACATGCCGCGTGATGGCGGTCCGTATGAGAGAACCCAAATTACTGGTATGATTTGTATGAACGCGCATCAGTGAGCAGGCTCACATACAAACCGCACGGTGCAGAGTATCCATAAGAATCTGCAGTTATCCCTGTATCCTGCAAATCCGTAACTTTTAAGGAGGACTCTCGTTATGATCCACAACCGCTCTGTACCAACTAACCATGTATTGCCGCATCTTTACTATGAGAATGTCGCAGAGGCGCTGGATTGGGTAAGCCAAACCTTCGGTTTCCAAGAACATTTCCGCTTCGAACTCCCGGACGGGCAGCTGCATGGAGCGATGATTTACCTCGGCGATGTATGGGTGATGCTGAAGAGTATCGGCCAGCTAACAGCCAGTCCGATCAAGCTCGGAGCAACGACACAGTCGTTAATGATCTTCGTGAGCGACATTGAAGAGCACTATAATCGTTCAAAATCAGCCGGAGCAAGCATTGCAGAGGAGCTCTTCGAAACGGAATACGGGGAGCGGCAATATGCGGCAGTGGATAGCGAAAACCATTTATGGCTGTTCTCCCAGCATGTCAAAGACGTGGACCCTACTGCGTGGGGAGCTACTCTGGCAGCTCGAACATAAACAAGATAGCCGGGAGCTCCTCGATAAGAGAAGTCGCCCGGCTTTTTTGCGCCGATTGACATTGGAAGCCATCTCCATTAAAATTTGATTAAGTAATCAGTTTTTTGATTAAATGCTCAATGCACTGATAATCCGTATAATTAAAAAGGAGAATGTCTGATGAACGAACCTGTCAAAGAAGCCCCATCCTTATCCGGTTGGAGATCGCTCCCTCTAAACACGCTTGGTCTGCTCGCTGTATTAGCCGGTATTGCTTTTCCGCTGGTCACCTGGCTGCTCTTCCGAAATTCATGGGATTCTCCTGACTTTCATTGGTATGAATGGATCACCCCCATCGCGTTTCTGCTTGGCGGTGCAATGAGCTGGCTGGCAGCAGCGATGCTATTTAGCCGCAATGCTGCAGGCCGCGATGTGCTGGAGCTGGCGATCGCCATCGTGCCAATTACACTGGCGATGCGCTTGCTGATTGTGATCGTTGTGTTTATCGGTACGGTCGCACGCAAACTACTCGATGGATCGGTGGTCGAATTCTTCACAGGGCTGGAGATTACATCCGGCAAATTGCTTATGAATATCGCGCTAATCTTGGTTATCATCACGCTGATCATCATACGTACCAACGCTAAACCCAAACCAACACCACCGAAGGAGAACAAGGATGACTGAACGTAAGGAGGGCGAGAAGCAATCGTTTATAACCGAAGCAAGAAGGTCGCAAATCATGAACGCGGCCATCACTACGCTCGATGAAATCGGTTATGTGAATGCCAGCCTCGCCCAAATCGCTAAGAGAGCCGGTATCAGCACGGCGCTTATTTCGTACCATTTTAAAGATAAGAACGATCTGATGGACCATACGCTGATGATGCTAGTTCAGGAATCGTCCTCCTATGTGCTGAACAGAACGGCCACCGCGGCGACTGCCACGGAGAAGCTTCGTGCGTATATTTACGCCAGCATTGCCTATCAAGGCACTCGGCCTCAACATAACACGGCGCTGATTGAAATTGTATTTCACGCACGGACACCGGATAATGTGCCCTATTACAAGATTGGCGACGATGAGGAAGATCCGATGCTTGCTCGGCTCCAGCAGATCTTGTTCGATGGGCAAGCAACAGGCGAGTTCTGTGCGTTCAACGTCCTCATCATGGCAAGCACCATTCAAGGCGCGATCGGCGAGTATTTGGTGAACGCGAATCTGATCGCGCAAGTGGACATGGAAACGTACAGCGCTGAGCTGGTACGTACGTTTGAACGCGCCATCCTCGCTTCGCCATCCGCGTAATGGAAGGCAACGAATAAACGGCTGCACGGGATGAATTCCATCCGGTGCAGCCGTTTTCTGTTAAGGCATGCTATTGACCATGATAAGGATCGGCTTCTCGGCAACGTTCACTGTTACCTTGCCTGCGGATATCGTAAGCGACGAGGCGTTGCCCGTACTGCTCTCGTTCAGCTGCACCAACGTAGCGGAAGTCGCACCGCTCACGGTGAGCTGATAATTCGACACGACCGAGTTGTTGCTTGTAGGCGCCCACACGACATAAGCACCTGCTCCTGTTGTTGGATGCTTGATTTTGTAAATGAGTACATTGCTGTTGCCGGATGCTTGCTCGCCATTGAACCGCATGCCGGTCAAGCGATTCTTCAAGGTGTTGATATAGTACCAGGCCGGCTTCTTCTGATACTGGGTGTAACCTGCAGCCGTATATTGATTGATGTCACAGCCGGACCAGGCCGAGCAGAAGAAGGTCAGCCCTGTTGTCAAATCCCATTGCGACGAGAACGGATTGGAATCGCGGATCGCGTAATAATGCATGCGATCTACTCCTGCCGCCAATCCCGCCATGTACGCTCGAATTGTCCACATACCCTGTACCTCTAGGCTGCTATAAGGACCAATCGGAGGTGCATACATCCAGTTGCCCGCTTTGGTCCCCCATCCGAATTCGGAGAACCACACTTCCTTATCGGGTTCGTTCGTATCGCGCCATGCCGTTAAGGCTTGCAGTCTCCCTTTCAGGTTGTCGGCCTCAGGACTAATGCCGTTGCCCGAGCAGCAAGCGGCCGAGCTGCTGTAGTGATGAACGTTAATGACATCAAGCGGCAGCTTGCCGTCTTCACGGTTAGCCGACGCCCATGCCTTCATGCCATCCAAGAAAGGAACATCGATCTGGAACAGGCCGCCCATGACCATGCGGGCAGTCGGATCTGCGTTCTTCATGCCAAGCTTATCGGCGTTCGCCATGCTGCGGCAATTGGCGTCGAAGTCTGCGCTCGACATCGCTGCGAGCTCTGCCGGCGAGAATTGCGCGGCTGCGCCCATCCAGTTCTTGTCGGGCTCATTCCAGTTCTCAAAGTAGCGGACCGAGTTCAAGCCGCTTAGTCTTGGTTGATCCGGCGCTAATTTGAGGTTCGCATCCGGGACCGTTTGACTGCCGTAGCGGGCAACAAACTGGTACATATGCTCGGCTTTAGCCACGTACGAATTCGGGTTGGTCGTGCTTGCCCCTGCCGGATATACCGGCTTATCTTCATGCCCCCAAGCAATGAAGTTCGGCGTTTGCCAGATGACCGGACTGACATCTACGCCAGCTGCTTTATGCGTGGCATATACATTGTCAAAGTTCCATGGATCGCCGGAGTAGCTCGGATTAAACTTCAGCAAATTGTTCGGATATGGGGCGGAATTGGTTTCATCCCATGGCCAAGGGTGGTATTCGCGCAACGCGCCGCCCACGGTCTGGATATCAACCGGTACATCATTAAATCCATTCACACCAAGGAATTTATCCACGGTATGTTGAACTCTCGGTGCATAAGGTCCGCAGTTTGCGCTCGGAGCCGAGGTAGTCGCGTTCACGACATTGGAGAGGGCAGAGATGAGCCCGACATCATCGGTTGTTTTCATCGCAAAATAATAGAGGACCTGCGGCTGAAGCCCCGTTACGCTGAACGATTGCGCAGAACCCGGCGTTCCCGGAATGGGCTCATTATTAGCCTGCGTCGCACTGCTCCAATTGCTTGCTGTAATTGGCGCTGTGCTGAAACGAACGTCGTAGGAAGAGGCATAACCCGCCGCACCGTCATCCCCCGGCGCCGTCCACTGCAGCGTCACCGATGTGGAAGATACGGTTCCTTTGGCCAGATTCGTGACAGCGCCCGGAGGTGTTGTATCCGGACCGCCGCCACCGCTCGCTGTGCCGTAGAGCACAATTTCAGCCATTTTGGCATCCAGGGAGCCCATGGTCAATCGAAGATAACGCGTATTCACGTTAACCGCATGCGGATTCCAGACCAGATAATTCGTCAATCCATCTGTGAATAAGGAAGTCCAGCTGCCGGGCGTACCTGAAGATACCCCATAACTTCCTGAACCTTGGTGGTCGTACAGATAGATATGGCTGAGCTGATAGGATTGACCTAAGTCAATCGTGACACTGGCAGGATAAGAGCTCGGATTCCAACCCGGGTGCCAATAGTTAGCCGGATTACCGCCCGCCCCGCCTAGCGGATTGCCTGCCAGCGTTTGCTCATCTACCAGAAGCTCTGCGCTGCCTAAACCGGATTCATTGGTGAGCATCGCCGGGGAGAGCGTGATCTTCGTACCGGTTCCCCCACCGCCGGTGGCGGATGTCGTGATGCTTGCAATATTCGATAGGGCCGATAGATTAGGAACCTCATCATTCGTGCGAATAGCAAAATAATAAGTCGTGCTTGCTGTTAAGCCTGTTATGTTCATGGACTGGCTGGTTCCCGGAGCAGCAGGCACCGGTTCGCCGCTCACTTGCGTGGCACTGCCCCAGTTAGCCGTTGTAATGGTTGATGTGCTGTAGCGTATGTCGTAGGAGGAGGCGGTACCTGTGGTTCCATCATCTCCCGGGGAAGTCCAACTAAGTGAAGCAGAGGTGGTCGTAGGCGAGCCGGCAGCCAAATTCACAACTGCGGCAGGCGCGGTCGTATCCGCACCGCCCGAGCCCGAAGAGCCATAGATCACGATTTCAGACATCTTCGATTGATCGGTCAGCATCGTCACGCGTACATACCGTGTGGATACATTAACAGCATGTGCATTCCACGCCAAATATCCGGTTAGCGGATCGGTAAACAGCGGTGTCCAATTCCCCGGCGATCCTGATGATACTGTATAGTTACCTGCACCTTCATGGTCAAATAAATAGATGGCACTCAAGGTATAGGACTGGCCCAAATCAATGTATGCGCTTGCAGGATATGTGCTGGCCGTCCATCCCGGATGCCAATACGTGTTCGTGCTGCCTCCGGCACCTCCAAGCGGGTTGCCCGCAGCACTCTGTTCATCCACTAACATGCCGGCAGTACCTAATCCGGATTCATTCACGACCATGGATGCTGTCAGCGTTAGCTTCGGGTCGACCGCGTAAGCCGTATTGGCCGGGCCCAAAGGAGAGAATACAGTCAGTAGGGCAAGACACATGATGAGTGTTGCGGGCACTAACCTTCGGATTCCATACATAAATGACCTCCTCCATTCTCAATATACGAACTCTTACAAACGCAGGCCCCCCTTTCAGTCCCAGTATATTCCTATTCTCCCGATCTAAAATAATAGGATTCCCACTATTCTTGCCGTATGATTACTTCTTTCGTTTCCCTCATAATATAAACAAATACTGGAATTTGGAGGGGTGGCATGTTCCGACTCTTGATTGTCGATGATGAACCCATTATCGTACGCGGACTATGCGAATTGTTTGAGGAATTGGCATCTGAAATGAGCTTGGATGTCTATGGCTCAGACTCCGCGGATGAAGCGCTGGAGTGGATGAAACGAATTCGAATCGATATTATTCTGACCGATATTCAGATGCCGGGGAAGAACGGAATTGAGCTGCAAGCGATTGTCAGAGGCAACTGGCCGCTCTGCAAAGTGATCTTCTTGACCGCCTATACCGATTTCGCTTACGCCCAGTCCGCGCTTCGTAACGGCAGTGTCGATTATGTGTTGAAAACGGAAGGCGACCGCCCCCTTATTCAAGCGGTGCGAAGAGCCTGCGAGCAAATCAAGCTGGATATGGACAATACGACCTTCTTCGAACAGGCTAAGCTGCAGTACCGGGCATCCCTTCCCATTCTTCGGAAAGAGCTGCTGCTAAACATGGTTCATGGTCATATGCCGGCTCCCCCCTCAGCGGATTCCTTGTCCAAGCTGCACATGCCCGTAAACCTGGCTGACCGCTTCTACCTCGTGATGGGCAGAGTGGATCAGTGGAACAAACCCTACTCCGGACCCGATCGCACGCTTCTCTTGTATGCGGTAAACAATATTGCCGATGAGCTGCTCAGGCATAAGGCAAACCTAATGAGTGTTCAAATCGAGGCAGACCGCTGGGTATGGCTCATTCAACCTAAGGAGGCTGCTGAACAAGAGAACGGTGAGAACTGTATCTCATTGGCTACCTTCATCCACGGGAATATCGAAGCCGTACAACTACATACGAAAGAAATGCTGAACCTGCCCTGTTCCTTCATCGTGCAATCCACTCCGATTACATGGTGTCATGCTGCTGAAACCTTTGATCGAATTCAGTGCAGAATGAGCCTGGGACTAGGCGCAGACGACGAGATGTTAATTATCGATGTCGAAGAGCGAGGACATGGACAGCCCTCCTCAACATTCTCTTTAAAAGCCTTTCGGCGCAAAGTCACCGAGCTCGAGACGCTCCTCGAGAGCGGCCAGCGTGAGCTTTTTCAGTCGCAGCTTCGCTCTTTGCTTCATTCGGTAGCCGCAACCCGGCCCCATTCGCAGAGCACCACGTATGAAATCTATTACCAGCTCGCCCTTATGATGATCTCCTGCTGTAATCGGATCGGCATGTGTGATGACGATCTTCCCTCCATGGATTTGGAGCTGCTGTTCCAGATGAAAGGCCTTTCCTCATGGTCGAAGATGGAAGCGATGCTCTTGCAATTCTCCCAACGATTCCTGCGCTTTAGAGACAAGCTCCGCACTAACCATACGCATGTGATTGTCAGAAACATTCACACCTACATCCAGCAGCATCTATCCGGTGATCTCTCCATCACCCATCTATCCGAAATCGTACACTTGAATCCCAATTATCTGTCCCGGCTCTTCAAACAAGAGAGCGGCGAATCCATCACGGCCTACATCTTCAACCTTCGAATGAATCGTGCCAAAGAGTTGCTGCTGCTGGATCCTTTGATCAAAATTCACGATATTGCCCATGCGGTCGGGTTTGAATCCCCTTCCTACTTCACGCGCATGTTTAAACGTGCAGCCGGTCTGGCTCCGCAAGAATACAGAGATATGGTGCTGAACTGAGAACAAGGGGCTTTCCACAAGTCGGAATGACTTGCGAAAAGCCCCTATTGGCGTGAAGCTGCAGCGCCATGGCTACCTCTGTTACATCGGACTTCCGCCCGTTAGGAACAGCAGCTGTTCCTTCGTCAGCGTTATCGTTCCGGCCGCGCAGCTATCCAGCATATATTCCCGCTTATTCGCTCCGGCAATCGGGAAGACCGGGATCGGCTGCGAGATCAAATAGGCGAGCGCAATGCGTGAGGCTGTCGTACCAAGCTCATCCGCAAGCTGTTTCGCACGATCCAGCCGGTCGAAGCTGGCTTCGTTGAAATAATGCGCTTTGACAATATGCGCGCTGCCGCCCATCTGAATGTCCTGCCCTCTGAAGTAGCGTCCGCCAAAGAACCCGTTCGCCTGCGAAGAGAAAGGCACAACCGCCAGGCCGATCTCCTTGTAATAGGCGAGCGACTTCTCGTCCATGATCGCAACCGTCGGATCATTAATGATCCCCTCATTGAGCACCGCGAGGTTCCACAGAGGCTGGCTCGCCGCGAAGCTCGCAATCCCTCTGCGCTCAGCATATTGGCGTGCTTCCTCGATACGCTGGGCACTCCAGTTCGAGCAGCCGAACGCGCGAATCTTGCCTGCGCCCACTTGTTCATTCAGCGTCTCGATGATTTCTCCTGCAGGTATCGACGGGTCATCTCTGTGCAGCCAGTACAAATCAATATAGTCGGTTTGCAGATGGCGAAGGCTTTGTTCGAGATCATGAATGATCTCTTCCTTGCTTAGCCGAGACACGGACATCGATTGCAAATCCGGATGGCCGCCCTTAGTCGCAAGGATGATCTTGTCTCTGCCTCCACGCAATCGGAGCCACTCCCCGAGTGTACGTTCACTCGTGCTCTTGCCTTTGCCAAGCCAATCTTCATAGACATTGGCCGTATCCAGAAAATTGCCCCCGAGCTCGGTGAATAGATCCAGCAATTCGTAAGCCTCTTCCTTCGGCAGCGTACCGCCATAAGCGGACGTTCCAAGACAGATAACGGAAGCCTCGAGCGGCGTTCCCGGTATAGTGCGCTTATTCATTCTAACTGCCTCCCCCATGATCCGTTGCCTGTTACTCCGATGACCGAATCGCTGCTTTCTCCCGATATTCTTGAGGAGAAAGGGTCGTCATTTTCTTGAAATAGCGGGAGAAGTAACCCGGATCCAGTCCGATTCGGATCGCAACCTCGCCAATCTTGAGCTGAGGATCACGAAGCAGCTCCTTCGCTTTGGTCAGCTTCAGCTCGGTGATGTACTCGGATAAACCGCTCCCCGTCAGCTGCTTGTACAATCTGCACAAGTAGCTGCTGTTGAGCCCCACCAGATCCGCCAATCGGGACAACGAGAGATCGCCTTCAATATGCTCATGGATATAGCCATGAAGCTGATCGACGACCTCATTGCTCTTCGCCGACTTATCCTGATCGAGCAGCGCGAAAATCACTTCGGCCGTTCGTTTGAGATAGTCGCCTGCCACCTGCCAAGACACATGTCCATCCAAATGAAGCAGTCGATTAATGGGTTGCTTGTGGGATACAGCCTCGTAAACGCCCCATCGATTCATGTTCGAAAGCAGCAAAGTCGCAATCATATAATACGTTTCCTGCACGATGCCATACGACCGCCCAGCTGTTCGCCCTAAGATGCTCTCCAGCAGCTGCAAGAAAGCATCCCGATTGCCGCTGTCAAGCAGGGTGCCCAGCTGGTTGAGCTCGCTGTGCCAGCGGGAGATGCTGGTCTCCGAATCCGGATCCTCCTCCTGCTTTTCGTAGAGCAGCATCCGATCGCCTTGTCCAAGCCCCCGAATAAGAAGCCTGTTCAAGCGTCCGTAATAATCCGGCAGCTCGTTCCAAGCAATCTCCTGCTCCGTCGAGGCTAACGAAATCGGTACACTGAGCAGCGATTCGCATTGATTCTGAATAAAATCGAGTGATTCCTGAACAAATCGGGATGGAACTTCAGCAGCAGCTTCGCCGCCGCCTACTTGAATGAACCAGAAGAAACGTGAGCGATCGCTCATCACGGGGACGAAGGTACCCGCATGGCTGAACACTTCTTCAGCGATATTCTGAACGGCGTACAGGAGCAGCTCCTTGTCCATTGTGGAATACTTCTCATCCCAGCGGTCTATCCGGCCTACGACAAGCATGAACGGTCGGTCAGCTCGCAGCCCGAGCTCCAGCTCTTGAAACCGCTTGGCTCTGGTCGCATCGTCGGCAAGCGGCTCGCCTTCCGCAAGCTCGGTCAGAAACCCTCTCTGCAGCACCGGCTGTGCCTGGCGCATACGGAGCTGCGCTTTCTCGATCGAGACTTGCACATGCTGTTCACCGTTCATGCCCGCAATGACATTGGCTACGGCAAGCACGATTTCCTCTTCATCGTCCGTCTTGAGCAAATACCCTGCGCTTCCCTGCCGAAGGGCCTCCTGCACGTACGAGAACTCATTGTGCCCGGATAGGAAAATCACTTTGCAAGCCGGCCATCTGCGCCGAATTTGGGCGAGCAGCTCAAGCCCTGTCATGCCGGGCATTCGGATATCGCTTAGCACAATATCGATTCGCGTCTGCTCCAGCCGTGCGATTGCGTCCATGGCCGAGCCTGCGCAATAAATATCCAGCTCGAGATGCTCCGCTTCCTCGAACAACTCCTTCAAACTCGAGACGATATACGGCTCATCATCTACAATCAATAGCCGGTGCATCATGTTCCTCCTTTACCGGAATATAGAGCTCGACTTTCAGCCCTCCGAACGTCTCGCTGGTCGTTACGCGAATCCCGCTTTCCTTCCCATACATCAGCTGAAGCCGCTTGTGGACGTTGATCATGCCCGTAATTTCCAACTGCGCCTGCGAGTGGCTCAGCTTACGGTTCAAGGCGTATATGTCTTCCTCGCTCATCCCTTTGCCGTTATCCTCGATGACAACGGTTAGCAAACCGCCTGCTTGCCTGAACGCAATGCGCAGCTGCCCTCCGGATACAACATCCTCCAGCCCATACTTATAGCAATTCTCGATAATCGGCTGCAAAGTCAGTCTTGGCACCAGCAAATCCGCATAATGCTCAGGCAATACTTCAATATCGATATGGATGCGGTCCTCAAACCGAATCTTCTGAATTTCCAAATACGATTGGGCGAAAGCCAACTCTTCTCGAAGCGCAACCTCGTCGGAGGCGTCGCGCGTAATGAATTTGAAATAGTTGCCTAAGTGCTTCGTGAACGGCTTCAGCTTCGGATAATCCTCTACCTTCACCATCCGGTTCAGAATGAAGAAGGTGTTATATAGAAAATGGGGATTGATCTGCGCCTGCAGCTGCTTCAGCTCCGAGCGCTGCGAACGGATTTGCTGCTCGTACACTTCTTCAATTAATACGTTCACTCGTCCGATCATCGAGTTGAACTGGCTGTACAAGTATTCAAATTCATCGCGGGTTGTGGGGTTAAGTCGCACATCAAGCTGCCCTTTCTCCACTTTGCGAAACGTTCGGACCAGCTGCTCAAGCGGCTTATGAATGACCCGGTAAATCCAGTACGAGAAGAACAATACGATAATGAACGAGGTGAGCGAAAGCACCCACAGCCATACGTTATATTTGGCAATCGGCCCAAGCGCGTTCTTCACCGGCATGTACATGACGAGCGTCATATCAAAGGAAGACTCGTGCTCCAAGGTAAGCAAGTACGATTTGCCTTCATAATCGACCGTATCCATAGCCGTCACTGTGTCGCCTTTCACGAGGCTCTTCGCAACTTGCCGTATATGTTCAATTAATTCGGCGTGATCGTCATTCGTGATCGACCAATCAAAGTCAGTGCCGAAAAGAATAGCCTGTTCGTCTTGAATATTGCTAAATTGCTGCAGCTCCTGCCGAATGGCCTTCTTCGAGATTTCTTCATTTAAGAAGAACGTGAGCGAATCGGGGTACCCGATATCGGGGTATTTCTGCGTAATGAACAGCCTGTCCTGCCATGACTGGACAATGGGATGAATGCGGTCCGTTTCATCGATGAGCGCCTTCAAATAAGCTTGATCCGCAGAATCATAATTGTTCTGCGAATTGATGACCTTGCCTAGCGTCGGTATATAAGCGTTGAAGCTCGCGATATAATTACTGGAATTCTTCACAAGCGCGAGCCGCTCCTGCAGCCTGATGATCGTCTGGGTCCGATCGTTATCGGACATGATTTCACTGGTTACGCTCAGCCTCTGCAAATCGCGGTCATTAATGAAGTCCCACTGCAGCCGCTGGATCCGTTCAAACTCCACAACGAGAGATTGAATATAGAAGTGGACTCGGCCTTTCATCGACTTCGTAATTTCATCGCGGACGCTGGCTGCGCCCCACTGATTCAGAAAGAGGCTTATCGTGTACATCGGAATAATGACGAGCATGAAGGCGATGACAAGCTTGCCGAAAATCGGGATTCGGAGCTTGGTGGTTCGTCTCAGAGGAATCGACTTCCTTTCGGATCTTAACATCTGCTCATTATAACATGCCCTCGCTCATCACCTTCGCTTGGCGTCGCTACTCCTTCACGCTTCCGAGCACGATGCCTTTGACGAAGAAACGTTGCAGAAACGGATAGATTAACAGGATCGGCAGCGCCCCCATGAAGATTTGAGCGGCCTTGGATGTGCGGTCAGATACCTGCGCAAGGGAATCCAAATCCTTCGCCGACTGCATCGCCAAATCAATCTTGATGACGACCGTGTGCAGATAGCTTTGAAGCGGATAATTCTCCGGGCGGTGCATGAAGATCAGCCCGTCGAACCAGGAGTTCCAGTGGTGCACGATGGTAAACAGCACGATCGTCGCAAGCGCAGGCATGGATAGCGGAACGAACACCTTCCACAGCACCGTCCACGCACGAGCGCCGTCCACGAAGGCAGCCTCCTCCAGCTCCTTCGGCAATCCCCGGAAGAAGTTAAGCAGCAGGATCACATTAAACACAGGCACCGCGCCGGGGATGATCAGCGCCCAGATGGTATCCATTAAATGCGTCTTCGACACCACGATATAACTCGGGATCAAGCCGCCGCTGAACAGAATCGTCAGCACGAAGAACCAGGCGTAAACCGTGCGGTATTTGAACGTCCGGACTTCCTTGGACAGCGGATAGGCCAGCAGAATGGTCAGAAACATATTAACGAGCGTGCCAAGAGCAACCCGTTCTAGGGTAACGAAGAAGGATCTCGAGAACTCCGGTTTGTGAAGCACGTATTCGTAGGACTGCAGCGTGAAATCGACGGGCCATAACACGACGTCACCTGCGGCAGCCGCAGTCTTGTCGCTAAGCGAAATTGCGAAAACATGGAGCAAAGGCAGAATGCACAGAATGGACAATCCGATAAGAAACGTATAATTGGCTGCTTGGAACAGCTTGCGGCTGGTCGTTAATTGATAAGACAAGTTCGCGCACCTCCTAGAATATGCGATAGTTGGCCAAACGGTAGGCGAGTAGATAGGAAGTCGATATGAGCACGAACGAAACGAAGGATTTGAACAATCCGACCGCTGTCGCAGGTCCGAACTGCGCCTGCTCAAGTCCAAGGCGGTAGACCAGCGTATCAATGATATCTCCGCTTTCGAATACTTGCGGGGAATAGAGGTTGAAAATTTGGTCAAAGCCGGCATTAAGCACATTGCCAAGGCTTAATGTCGTAAGCAGCACGATAATAGGCACCATGCCCGGAAGCGTCACATGCCAGGTTTGCTTCCAACGGCTCGCTCCATCCACAACCGCCGCTTCGTAGAGCACCGGATTAATGGACGTGAGTGCAGCCAAGTAGACGATCGTGGAGAAACCAAATTCCTTCCACAAGTCGCTGATGACGACCGTAAAGGGGAACCACCGATTATCGCCGAGAAAATAAATCGGCTCTACGCCGAAGAGGCCAAGAATGTGGTTCACGATGCCGCTTGATGGCGACAGAACATCGATCAGGATTCCGCCAAGGATGATCCAAGACAGGAAGTGCGGCAAATAGATGAGCGTTTGAATGCCCCGCTTGATGGCGGTCTTGGTCACTTCATTAAGCAAGAGCGCGATGAGTACGGGAAACACGAGTCCCGCCGCGATTTTCATAACGGAAATATAGATGGTATTCCAGAGCACGGTTAACGTCTCCGGCATATCCCACACATACTGAAAATTCTCCCAACCGGTAAACTCCGAGCCGGAGTAGCCGAGCGCAGGGATAAAATGCTGAAATGCCATGACAATGCCGAGCATCGGGCCATAGCTGTAGATCAGCACGAGAATGACACCCGGAAGCAGCATCAAATGAAAGGGCATCTGGCTGATTCTATTCTTAACCATTGCGGTCCCTCCGTCTTTCGTATGTCTTATTTGCGGTAGATGAAAGAAGAAGAAGAAGGATAGGAAGATCACTATCGTTCTTCTTCTTTGTCTTCTGATTTATTTGCTTTGCTGCGCGGCCCACTCGGCCACTTCTTGCGTGATTTGATCGCCGCCAAGCTTCTTCCAGTCGGCTACGAATTTGTCGAAATCTTCGATTGGCGAGCCTAGGATGATTTTGGTGAACACTTCTTTTTGCATTTTATCAAGCGTCGCCATTTTCTCCGCCATGGTCTTCGTCTTGGAGCCATAGAACTTCGTGAAGTTGATGTTCTGCTCCTTGTTCTGATAGATGCCGTCTAGGACGCTATACGCGCTTTCTGTACCGAATACGCGAACGGTTCCCCACGTTGTACGGTCTCCGCCTTGGAAGGCAACGATTTTGTCGTAATAACCCTTCTCCTCCGGATTAAGCGTTGTCGCATCCTTGGAGTCGAGCGCGCCAATCACTTTCTTATAGTGGCCGTAGTTTCCGATCGGGTCGGAGCCTTTGACCATCATGACGTTCTCTTTGAAGTGCGCATATTCTTTGTCCCCTACGATTTCCGTATGGAACACTTTCGGATCTGCTTTACCGCCGTAGAGCTTCTCTTGACTTGTGTTCAGCAGCTTGATTAGCGCTTCAGGATGCTCCATTTTCTTGCTGACAACCATATACTCATTGAATTCCAACGCGCCGGTGTACTGAACCGGTTTATCTGTAGCGGAAATGCCCGGAAGCACTACCCAATCCGCATCCGCATTCTTCGTTACGCTATCTTGCAGCGGCCAAAGCGGATTCCACAGTGCACCGAAGTTAACCCCGATCCGGTTATTGGCATAATCCTCGCCGACCTTGCCGGAGTCCTTCACGCCGAATTCGCGATCGATAAGTCCCTTGTTCTTCATGTCTTGCAGCTTAAGCAGCGCTTCTCTCACTTCCGGCTGAATACCGCCGTAGCCGATTGTGCCGTCTGCTTGCTGAACCCACGTGTACGGCTGTGCGCCGAATGCGTTGAATACGCCCGTCGCTTCCGCAACGCCGTTCTTGTACAGGTCCTTCGTCAGTCCCATACCGAACGTATCCTTCTTGCCATTGCCGTCCGGATCTTGGTTCACGAATGCATCCATGACCTTCTCGAGCTCCGCCCACGTCTTAGGCGCTTCAAGGTTTAGCTTCTTCAGCCAGTCTGCGCGGATATACATCAAGGACAGTCCGCCCTCGAAGGAGCCTTCATCCGGCGGAATCGCCATCAGTTTGCCGTCAAACGTCGCAGAAGCTTTGGCCAGCGGACCCATTTCGATCGATTTCTTCGTCAGCTCGGACGCGTATTTGTTATAGACATCAGTCAGGTCGGCAATTAAATCGGCATCCACCAGCTGCTTCAATTGCGCGCCGTTTACTTTCATAATGTCCGGAATATCCCCGGAAGCGATTGCAACATTGAGTTTCTCATAGTATTGGTCCGATGGAGCGATCCAATCGTATTTAAGCGTAATGCCAAGCTCATCCGCATAAGCTTTGGTCCAGTTGTTGTTCTCGAAGTCGTCGCCTTCTTTGAACGCCATGGATGGATCTTGGTCACGAATGGCCGTAACGGTAATCGCCGGATCATATTTCGCATTAATGTCGATTGTTTCTTCAGCCGCGTTGGCCGAATTGTTGTTGCCTGCAGCAGTTTCGTTCGTCGCATCGGTACCGGACGTATCATTCGATTTGCCGCATGCTGAAGTAAATACGACCATGGTCATTACCGTCAACAGCAAAACGTGTTTCATAGATTTCATCTTTGCAACCTCCCGTTTATATATACGCTGTCATTCTTGCTGCTTCATCATACCGAACTCACCGGGAGGCGAAAATATGAATGTATTGACATGAAATGACCAATCTTTACTTTAGTAAACGAAAGAGTATGGAAGTCAATACATTCCTTATCTAGCGGAACAGAATCGGCTTCTTAGCTAAGGCATCCTGCTTCGCAGCCTCGCGGATAGGACGATAGATCGGCGAGAATTCGTGCTTATTCTTCTCATCCCGATAAACCGCGTTTCCGAGGGGCGTAAGCTTAGAGCCGGCTTGAATGGATGCAGCGTCGACGTCATGCGGCCCATGAAGAAGAAGCGCACCATGACGCAGCGTAACCGGAGCTTGACCTTCTGATTCACCGTTGCTACGAATCGGGACTTGCTGCAGCTCGATGTCGAAGGAAAGCTCGAGCTTCGCCCCTGTTGCAAGAATCACCGCCGGAGTTTCAATAAACCCGTTACTCAGCACGGCATCGTTCACCAACTCGCCATTAAGGCGAAGCGCCGCTGAACCCGCCACAGAGTAACTTGGCACGAATAGCCTGATCGTCTTGCGTGGAATGAAATCCGGACATTGCACGACGGTAAGTGATGCATAGCCTTCATAAGGGTAACGCGTCTCAAGCTCAATCGACACCGTGCCTTCTGCAAACGAAAGCTCCGCTTTGTTAGCATGATAGAAGGGCACTGTTACTTCGTCGTCTCTCAGCCAGTAGCTGTATTCCGCAGTGCGTGAGAGTCCTTCTCCACCGCGCATCGTGCAGCACCAATACGCTTCGTACACATTCTCGAGCGCGTATAGGGAAGGCTCCTCTTCACGCGTACAGCAATCGCAGCCGAAGCCGCCGTTCTCGCGCTGACCGTGGCTGATTGCGTTGTAATAGATGAGATGCGCCGTCTCCAGATAATGTAGATGATCTGTATATCTCCATAGCTCTACGGCGGCTACGAATGAGTCCACGACTGCACAAGGCTCTGTCCACCATGGGCGGTTGAACCAGTTGCGATTCGCATAATTCTCCGTCTTACCTTCGTCTAAATATAAGGAATAAATAGACTCCGCCGCATGAAGCAGCTTCTTGTCCCCGCTCATGCCGTAATAGCGAAGAATGCCCCGCAGCGCGGATAACGTCGCATGTGTTTGCGCGTTGATACCCGCGAGATCGATCGCGAGGAAACGCTCGATCATTTCTTGGACGGTCGCTTCGAGCTCCGGCCATTGCAGCAGCTCATAAGCATGTGTCGCCCCATCGAGCATGATGAAGGCGCAGCCGATGTCCGTCGACAGGTACCAGTCGCGAACCGTCTTGTCGGCGAGCGTGCCGGACGCTTCGCCGCCCTCCGCCCGCTCGGACGGATCGGTCGGATAGTGCGCGAAGTGGCTGTGGGCGGGCAGCAGCAGGTTCTTCACGACGCGCCCGATTTGGTCCAGCACTTCCGGCTGCTGCTTCCAAGCATACAGCTCGCACAAGGCGCGCAGAAACCAGCTGTTGCCGGAGAGCTGCTGCTCATCGGTAATCCCCTCAGGCAGAATATTCCCAAAATAGCCAAGTCCATTCAAATAGAACGGAAGCTTCGCCAAGATGGCGTCCAAGTGAACGGCATCCTGGCCTGTTGCGCGGGCGGTCAAGATTTGGGCGAGCAGCGTTCTGCCTTCATTATCGCCCGGCCAATCATAGCTCGATGGCTTAAAGACTTCCTCCGGGCTATATAGAGGGTCTGCCAAACGAGCCGCATTCGCTCTTAAACGATCAAGCAAATCCCCTTGCACGGCGATCTGTTCCAATTGGACTGTATTTCGAATCATACCGATTCCCCTTCTCTCCTCGTATTGTTCCAGTTACTGCTTACTGCTCTCCGCGGTTCACAGCAGCATCGTCCAGTATTAAGACCCAGTCCTCGCCAATTCCTGAAGTGGGCGGCACGAACGATCTAATGCCGTGGTTCGGAATCTCCTGATTATGTGCGCTCGCGCTCAGCATCTCGCCTGTACGCGGATCGTACCAATAGGCGCGAACCCGGTCGCCTGTTATACGCCCCATATTCACTTGGAAAGGCTGCCCGGTCGCACTGTACACATACAAATAACCGCGCCCTCTTGCCGCCCGAATATGATTCGCCCCTTCAAGCTGATCCGTGATCAGACTCTGATCCGGCACCAGCTCCAGCAAAGGCCGCGATTCGAAGAGCGCCCGCACATGCTTCATCTGGTCGGCACCCGGGCGGCTGAGCGCTTCCCGCCAGTGCAGCTTCGCGCCGCTGTAAGCCAGACGGCCCGGCTCATAAAACTGCCATACGCTCGTATGGCCGTAAACATGGCCGAAGGCGCCGGCCATGACCGCCCAGTATGCCGCCTGCCGAACGTCATAATCGAGGAAGAAACCAAGCTCCTCGTTCCAATTCACGGAGTGATCCTCATAACGGGGTTCCCCATCAATTGTCGGCTTAGGCGGATAGATATGATAGTCCTTAGCAATCAGGTTGTAGTTCGCCAAGTGCCGCCCGAAATGTCCGGATTGATGCGTGTGATAATCACACCAGTCGTCGTGATGGAACCAAATCGAGGAGGAGAAGCCGCCCATCGGATGGTAAGTGATCAGATGATTGCCGCCATCTCCTTCGCGCAATCCTCCTGCCATCGCCCGCCACACTGCAATACGCTCATCCGGATTCCGGTCTCCGCCGAGAATCCATACGATATTCGGCTTGTCTTTGTATCGCTCACCTACGTAACGACCGAATTGGTGGGCATTGTCCACATTGAAGATCTCAGGCCCTTTGGCAAAAGGATTTCCCAGCAGCACTTTGTCTCCCCAAGTCGGCACGATGCCAACAATGAGATCAAGCGATGCCGCATAATCGACGACGTAGTCGATATGCTTCCAATAATCGTAGCGATCCGCAATTTCCGCGGGAAGCGATGGATCGAAGCTGCCCGCCTCATTCTGCAGCAGCGGCACCTCGCCGTACGCGTTCTGTTCGGCCAGCCCTTCAAGCTCGAAGAGAATGACCGCTTGTACGACATTGAAGCCCTGCTCCTTACGGGTTTCCAAATACTCTGCGGTCTGCTCGCGGTCCAGCCGGTGGAACAGCTCCCATGCAGTATCGGCCATGTAGAAGAAAGGCGTACCGTCTTCTTTGACCAGAAATCGTTTATTCTCAGCTATGTTCAGCATTGTCCCGTTTCGCACCTTTCGAACTGAATGTAATTTGTTAGCCTTGCGGTCGCTGTGTCCGCCACTCGTTGCCCCACAGCTTCGTTCCGCCGCCGAACGCTTTGCGGTATTCGTGCCGCCAATAATGCACATCATGCAAATTGAGCATCGGCATGTTCTGCCTGCCGGCCCGATCAGGCAGCTTCGGATAAGGCTTATGCGGCTCTGATTGATACCAGTACGCAACGGTCGCAAGGTCCAGCGTCAGCACGTTTCCGTGACCATGTTCCATACTCGCGCGCAGCGATTTCTCGAAATACACCGGATCCTCCAGCATGAATCGGTAGCAGTGCGTCCGTCCCAGAAACCCGGTTTCCCCTTCATTGATCTTGGCGATGCCGAAATACGGATGCATGAACACTTCCTTCGGACACCACGCGGTATTAAAATAATCCTCCGTTCCCGTGCCATGTAGCGATCCCGGCCATTCTTCGCCGTCAATCATCCACATATCGTCGCCTTCCCCGTACCACATCGGACTCGGATTATCGACGAAGTAATTCAGCCCGACGAAATGACCTTTTCCTTCTATATCTGCAAACACGTAATTGTTCTTGTCATCCAAAGTCGGCTTCAGCGGTACGATCTCAAGCAATCCCTCGTTCTCGCCATCCTCCGGGTCTGCTTCTGTCAGTTCGCGGCGCCAGTGCGCGTGGAATCTGCCGACATCATCCCCGAGCTCGTCATGCTCTTCATAATCCACATAGTAATAAAGAGCATCCATCGGCGTGTCCGAATCATTCTCCACCGTAATGACAGCCCCTTGACCGAACGGCATCGGAAAATAACAATTCAGTCCTCTTCCTCCTTGCGGAGCCGCTGCCAGCGGCAAAGAAAGGAACGGATAGGACTGGCCCCAGCCTTGTCCGAAGAAATCCCCGATCGGTGATTCCACGCTCGGCTCGGTCTCCCCATCCCAGTACATGCGCAGCACTGCATGCCGGCGAATCATGGGATCACTCGTGCTGATGGTCATCCAGATATGGCGGATAATGCCCGATCCTTCAATCCGTGCGATTTCCCGGACCTCTCGCGCCCCGATCGGCACGGAATCCTTGTTGAAGCCCGCTCGGTCATAGCTCGATATCCGTTTCGTTCTTCTTCCGTTATGAAGCTTGTAAAGGCCATCTAGTATGGACATGATGATCGCTCCTCTATGGATATAATAGAAATGATCCGATTTGATAAATCCGCTTACCCCAAAAAAACTCCTATCCTCAGGTGGACAGGAGTTATCGAATCTCGGCTGCTATGTAGGTTTGGCGTTCGTTTCCTATCTCGATTATAGAGCCTGCGCAAGCACGCCTACAACGTGAAATCGTTGACTCTTGTTGTCTTTCATTTACCTTTTTGCCGATCGTCGATTACATTTTTTGACGGTGGTCTTTTCGGGTGACTTCAACTAAGATAAGAGAGGTTCATTAATCGATTCAAAAATTTTTGAACAAACTTTACTAGGGGAGTGGAGCAGCATGAGAAACAGAGAGACGAAAAGAGCTGGCAAGTTTGTTGCAACTACATTAGCAGTAGGAATGCTCGCAGTACCATTTAGCGGGATCGTTTCCGCAGAAGCAGCAGACGCTTCGACTTTGAAGCTTAGCATTATGGAAACAACGGACATTCATACGAACCTGATGTCCTACGATTACTATAAAGATGCTGCAGCTCCAACCGTAGGTTTAGCAAGAACAGCGAACCTGGTCAAACAAGTTCGCGAACAATCCCCGAATACGTTCTTGGTCGATAACGGAGACCTGATTCAAGGCACGCCGCTCGGCACGTACAAAGCGAAAGTCGCTCCGCTGAAAGCAGGCGAGATTCACCCGGTTTACAAAGCGATGAATCTGATGGACTACGACGTAGCTACGCTTGGCAACCATGAGTTCAACTACGGCCTAGATTACCTGAACCAAGCGATCAAAGGCGCTAACTTCCCTTACATCTCCGCTAACGTCTATGTGGATGATAAGGATAACAACCCTGACAATGATAAAAACAAATTCGAGCCCTACAAGCTCATTGAGAAGAAGTACAAAGACGAATCCGGCCAAGAGCAAACGCTCAAGATCGGCGTCATCGGTTTTGTGCCTCCGCAAATCATGGACTGGGACAAAGCTTCGCTTGAAGGCAATGTCATCACGAAGGACATCGTCGAAACCGCTGAGAAATTCATTCCTGTCATGAAGGCCGAAGGTGCAGACATCATTATCGCTATGGCGCACACCGGCTTTAACGGCAACGCGCAAGCACATGTGAAAGCAGAAGATGCTGTCTTGCCGCTTAGTAAAGTGCCTGGCATTGATGCGATTACTTTCTCCCACACGCATAAGGTATTCCCGGCAGTTGACGAGAAATCCCTTGATGCCCTGTTCAAAGACGCTTCTGGCAAAGTATTGCCTGGCGTAGATAACGCCAAAGGCACAATCAACGGCGTTCCTGCTGTACAAGCCGGTTACGGCGGCAGCGACCTCGGCGTCATCGATCTTACGCTTGAGAAGCAAGACGGCAAGTGGAAAGTGGCGGCTTCCCAGTCTTCCACGAAATCCATCTATGACAAAGTAGCGAAGAAATCGCTTGTTGAAGAAGATCCTGCTATCGTAGCAGCTGTTAAGGCGGATCATGATGCGACTATTCAATATGCAAACAACCCAATCGGTACGACGACTTCGCCGATTCACAGCTATTTTGCCCTAGTTCAAGACGATCCATCGGTCCAAATTGTAACGAACGCGCAGAAATGGTACGTGGAACAATATGTGAAGGACAACTTGCCGCAATACAAAGACACGCCGATTCTGTCGGTTGGCGCTCCGTTTAAGGCAGGCCGCAATGGCGTAGAAGAATATACGGAAATTAAAACAGGCCCTCTTGCCATTAAGAGCGCAGGCGATCTTTACCTCTACGACAACACGATGAAAGCCATCCTGGTTAAAGGCTCTGTTGTGAAAGAATGGCTGGAAATGTCGGCAGGCAAGTTCAATCAAATCGATCCGACTGTCAAAGAAGAGCAAGCTTTGCTGAACGCCAGCTTCCCTGTATACAACTTTGATGTCATTGACGGCGTAACGTATCAAGTCGATGTTACGAAGCCGGCGAAATATAAAGTAGACGGTACGGTTAACAATGCAGATTCCAGCCGTATCATCAACCTGAAATACAAAGGTAAAGCAGTAGACCCGAACCAAGACTTTATCGTCGTAACGAACAACTACCGTGCAAGCGGCGGCGGCAACTTCCCAGGCGTTAAAGGAAGCAAGTATATCATTGATTCCACAGAAGAGAACCGCCAAATTCTGATGGATTACATCACAGATAACAAAGAGATCAACCCATCGATCGACAACAACTGGTCCATCGCGCCAATCTTCGGTGATGTGAATGTAACGTTCGCTTCTTCGCCGAAGGCAGAAGGTTATGCGAAAGCCACAAGCAACATTCGTTACTTGGACAAAACAGATGACAAAGGCTTCGGCATCTTCTCCATCAACTTGAACAAATCGTTCCGTGACGTACCTGCTTCGCACTGGGCTTACGAATCTATTCAGCGTCTAGCCGCTAAGCAAATCGTTCAAGGCAAGAACGAAACGGACTTCGATCCAAACGCGCAAGTTACGCGTGCGGAGTTTGCAAGCATGCTTGTGAAAGCATTGGGCCTTAAACCAACCGCGACTGCAGCATCGTTCAAAGACGTTCCGGCTGGCAGCTGGTACGCTGACGCGGTAGCAGCAGCTTACGGCAATGGTTTGGTTAAAGGCATCAGCAGCGATCTGTTTGCTCCTGCAGCAAGCATCACGCGCGAGCAAATGGCCGTGATGGCTAAGAACGCGCTGGATCTTCAAGCAGCGGAAGCTGCAGCTGCGGCTGCTGTTGTATTCACAGACAGCGACATGATCAGCACTTGGGCCAAATCCAGCGTCGATGCCGTTACAGGCAAAGGCATTATGAATGGCCGCGGCAACAATACGTTTGTTCCGAAAGCAACATCGACACGCGCGGAAGCAGCTAAAGTGATCGATCTGCTCATGGCAAGCGCAACAAAATAATAAATGAAGTGCAGGTCTAAGACCCGCGAGATGGACACTTGAATTCAAGTGACCTCTTGCGGGTCTTTTTTTGACGAGGATTAAGGGTACCCTAATCAGGTACCTTTTTCTATTTTATATATCAATATTGACATATGAATTGGATCGGAGCATAATACTTCGTATGCGAAAGTTCGTATGCGAAGTAACTGCAAGTAAGCAGGAGGTGGACGAAAGTGGACGATGAACAGCGAATGCTTCACATTTTTCATAGCTACCGCGAGGTGAATCAAGCCTTCTTCCAAGTGATGAAGAAAGTGGCGCAGCAGCATGGAATCACGCCGATTCAGCTCATCGTCATTCGCATCCTGAGAGAGCATCCGGAGATCAAACTGACGGAGCTGGCCGAGAAGCTGAATCTTGGCAGCAGCACGACTAGCGGCATTATTGATCGCATGGTGCGGGATGAGCTTGTATACCGCGAGCGGACCGAGGCAGATCGACGGGCCATGACGCTCACGCTTACCGATAAAGGACGAACGTTGTGGGAAGAATCGAACGAGACTCGTACGCTGATGTTCCAGCCTCTTCTTCAATTGTCCGAGGAGGACCAGCTTCAATTTCTCCGTATCCAAACTGAAATTTTAGGCATCTTAAGAAAAGTGAAAGAGGATGGTGCTATATGACCAGCATGATAAGCTCAACCCTGCGCAAAGGTCCGATCATGGCCTCGCTGCTCCTTGCAGCATTCGTAGCGTTGCTCAGCCAAACCGTATTAAATGTCGCCTTACCCAAAATGATGGAGGACCTCAACGTAAACGAGAGCACGATTCAGTGGCTGTCCAACGGCTACATGCTCGTAAACGGCGTTCTCGTCCCGATCAGCGCCTTCTTGTTCAACCGGTTCTCCACACGCAAGCTGTTCTTGGTGGCCTCTTCCTTGTTCGCCGTTGGTACCATCATATGTGCCTTCTCCGGCGACTTCGGCGTACTGCTCTCCGGACGCCTTGTGCAAGCTGTCGGCGCCGGCATCCTTATGCCGCTCATGTCCGTCGTCATTCTCACGATCTTCCCTGTAGAAGAACGCGGCAAAGCGATGGGGATGATGGGAATCGCGATGATTTTCGCACCGGCCATTGGTCCTACGATGTCCGGCTGGGTCGTCGAGCATTATAACTGGCATGTCCTGTTCTACATCATCATGCCGCTAGCTATCTTGGCCGTCATCATCGGTGCCATCTTCATGAAGGATGTTATTAAGACCAGTCTTCCTAAACTCGATTCCCTTGGGGTTGTGCTATCCACCATCGGCTTCGGCGGACTCTTGTACGGCTTTAGCGACGCTGGCTCGGCCGGCTGGGGAAGTGCAACCGTTATTGTCTGCCTGGCATTGGGCGGGCTGTCTTTACTGCTCTTCGTCATTCGGTCACTTACGGCAGAGAAACCGCTGCTTGACTTGAATGTATTTAAATATTGGATGTTCTCCTTGACGACACTGATCAACGCGATCATCACGATGGCCATGTTCTCCGGTATGATTCTGCTTCCGATCTTCCTGCAGAACATCCGCGGCTTCTCCCCGCTGGACTCCGGTTTGCTGCTGCTTCCGGGAGCCATTCTAATGGGGATTATGTCTCCAATCACGGGGATGATCTTCGATAAAGTCGGCGCTCGTTGGCTGGCGGTTGTCGGTCTCGTCATCACGACGATTACAACCTATGAATTCAGTCATTTGACGGCGGACACCACTTATAATCACATGATGCTGATCTATACGCTGCGTATGTTCGGGATGTCGATGCTCATGATGCCAATTCAGACAGCCGGCATGAACCAGCTGCCGCGCCGCCTGAACGCTCACGGTTCGGCCATGTCGCAGACGCTTCGCAACGTCTCCGGCGCACTCGGCACCGCGATTCTGGTTACGCTTATGACGAACAAGTCGGCGTCCCACGCCAAGGAGCTCATCATTGCTGGCCAAATCGATACGACCGACAAAACCAAAATGGCAGAAGTCACGCAAACGGCGATGATCTACGGCATCAATCATTCCTTCATCGTAGCAACTTGGCTGACCGTGGCCGCACTCGTTCTGGCGTTCTTCATTCGCAAGGCGAAGCCGCATGAAGAGCCTGCAGCTGCACGCACGGACTTCACTGATTTTGCCGATGTAGATTAAGGAACGACAAAAGGCCGGAAATTCTCCGCTTAAGGAGATCCCGGCCTTCTTTATTGCCATTCTATGCGACGATATGATCTTCTTGCATGCCACCGCCACTTCGCAGATCCTCATAGAAATGCGCCATCGACGTGCTGAAATACGGTCCCAACCAGAGCAATCCAATCCCAAGCGTTGGGAGGCATAACAAGAACCAGCCGAAGAAGGATAAGTAGAGCACAAACAGTCTCCATTTGTGACCTGCCATCATGGCTTTACTGCGGTTAATCGCTTCAGTTGGCGCCATGCCCGGGTTATCCCCCAGGATATAATAGGACTGCGAGTAACGAAGTGCCGCGATGATACCGGGAACGATGAGCAGCAGCGTCCAAAGGAACGTAAATACCGACATGACGACGTAAAGCACCAGCGAATCTCTATATCGCTCAAAGCCTCTAAGAACACCGGCGGTTTCCGGCACGTTCCTTCGAGCATAATCTAAGTAATGATTGTAGATCCCATACGTTAACGGAGCTTCCATGAGGATACTGATGATCCACCCAATATAATCAATTTTTCCGGTGACGGTACTAACGATAATCGAAATGACCACGAACAATAAGAAGTGCAGAACAGCCGGTTTCCAATTTCCGGATAAGCTTTGCCTCGCTCTGGCACGGATTTGAGGACGAGTGAGCATGTGTCGAATTTCCCCCTGGCATACAATAGTGGATTGCAAACCTATCTTACCTTGCCAAGCCGAGGCTTCACAACCCTTTTATTCCCGCCGTTTAGTTAGAATTACCCATTCTACAAGGACAAGATCGATGACGATCGCCGTCCAAATATTCACATTCAGTACCTCTTCAATCATCCCCTCTCTACCTTCCGGCAGAGAAAACCCGTTCAACACACCATAGGTTAGCAGCAGAACCGGAACTGCCACGCGCGCGCACACGGCCACCAGCGTAACCCCGTAACTGCGAATCATCCACTTGCGATGTTCGTCAAACCTCCGAAGCGCCGCCGTACGATACCCTTTCCAGCTCGTAAACAGCCATAGGCTGGTCAACACGAGGAAAGACACCGCTTTTGTAAAATCCTCGACATACAGAATGACCACCAGCGATAGCATTCCGCTTAGAAAAACACTGCCGACGTACACACGTCCCAATTGCCGATGCACGCGGGGATACCGCCTGCGGATATGCCCGACGAACTGAACCCAGCCCGTAAGCAGAGCGACAAAAGCAAAGCAGATATGCGCAACAAGCGCCGGATATTGAATGGTCGCGGAGGCGATGCTCACCCGACTGTTATCCGAATCAAATGTCAAATAAGGGAGCATGAATGGAATCATCACCCCAAGCGAAACAACGAGCAGAATCCACCAACGCCTATTCGTCCTCACAACTACCACGCCACCTAGGTTTTCTTTTCATTGTACCTGCTCATTCTATCGAATCCGTAAAGGAATTCTAAAAAAAGGCTAAACAAGAATCGCGCCTGCAGCCTAGGATGGGTCAAGCACAAATGACCAAGGTCCGCGGATCACCACTCCCGGCCGGTTTATTGTTAAGCTGACCCGCTTGCTGCCCGGCTCCATGTCGACCTCCATATAAACAACCTTCCCCGTCTGCTCATCCAGCTTGAACATGCTGCTCCTATTTAATCCGAAGTCATATAGCGACGCTGTAGCCTGATCGTCATCATGCATATCCAGGTAAAGTCGCAGACCAGTCTCGTTTATACGTTCCACTTTCGTAATCGTGACCGGAAAACCGGCGATCTCGAAGGTCTGATTCAGATGCTCGTTTGCAGCGGTTGGCACCTTGATCTGCGCCTCATCGTTATACGTAACGCTTATTTCAGGAATTGTTAGCGTATAGCGCTCACTACCAGCTTGCTTCGGCACGCTAAAGAAAAACTCGCTTGCCGGGCTGCTGACACCGGGTATTTTCTCGATCTCCAGGTTCTTGCCCGTTTCATCCGCCACCTGCAGCTTCAGGCTCTCATCATGCAGGTACACGCCATTAATGCCATAATCATAGACGTTGAAATCATCAGAATGACGAGAAACCAAGGAAACTCTAACCTTCTCGTCCATCCGGTCCGTAATCGCCGTTATGGAGACTCCGGTAGCTGTATCCGTTGCACCTAATTCCGTATAGCTGGCGTAAGTCGCGGCCCTCGACAGTTTAACTTCTACTTCAATAGCGGGATCAAGCGGCAGGATCAGTTTAACCTGCCCACTAAGATCCAACTTTTTTTTATGCCAGAAGTCAGACGTCCATTGCGCTCCGCCCTGAACGGCCATAGAAGAACCAAGGGTGAACTTCATTCCCTTCTCATTCACAATCTCAATCTGTTTGAACCGCGGCACATCCTTGCCTGCCATCGTGAGATAGGTCATCTCTTCGTCGGACATAAATCCCGTAATGAGAATCGACCCTTCCCCGACTTTCACCGTAATCGGCTGCTTCATCACATACCGTTCCATAGGAACAGCTTCTTCTTTCACAATGCCGATGCCGGGCACGAATTGCAATGCCTTCTGAATGGCTGCCCATACTCTCGAGTGATCTACAAGCGCCGCAGTCATGAGGATAACGATTATTGCTGCTGCAACTGCGATCAATCTCCTCTTCCTCGCCGGTTTCACTCTGCTGCTTATAGAACCGCTAATGGCCTGTTCTCGTTCCGCAGCAGCTTTCTGAATGCCTAACCGGCTTCGCTGCCCCAGCTCGGAAGGTATAGGTATCGTTTGCAATCGGTCTTTAATTGGATTTGAACTCACGACTATCGCCCTCCTCTACTCGCATGCGAAGCTTCTTAAGCGTCCGATACAGCAATGTTTTCCCAGTCCCCAGTGGAATGCCCATGATTTCCGCCACTTCTCGAATCGTAAAATCATAATAAAATCGCAACATAATGATGTGCTTCTCCTCTGCCGTCAAGGACTCGATCAGATCCTGCAGCGACACAGACAGCGGAATATCTTCTTCGTCCGTTACCGTTATAGAGTCCAAGTAGTCTGCGCTCCATTGCACTTCTTTCTTCCTTTTACGAAGCATATCGATGGAGCAGCTGATGGCGATTTGAATGAGCCATGTTTTGAAATACTGAGGCTCCTTTATATTCGCGATCGCTTTATACGACTTATAGGCTGTTTCTTGTACAACATCAAGGGCGTCCTCTGGACTTCCCAAGTAAACATAAGCCGTTCGGTAAATATCCGCTTCATACTGCTGAAACAGCTCTAAATACGCTTGCTCATCACCTTGCTGAGCTTTCTTGACCCGTTCAATAATCCTCATCACCTGCTTCACATTTACCTTCCTAACGATTAGACGCACAAAAGGGGCATTTGGCTCTGCGAATTGAAATAAAGGCTGCAACATCAAAAAAGCCGAGAACCTCCGCTAACGGAGTTCCCGGCCTTCACTCATCCTTTAAGACTCAAGCCGTACGTTTCTTGTTACTTTGCAATATCCTCGTAGAAGTGTCCCGCCGCCGTACTGACATAAGGGCCTAGCCAGAGGTATCCGATCCCGAGCGTTGGAATGCACAGCAATGCCCATCCGATGAAGGACAGGTAGAGCGTAAACAATCGCCATTTGTTCCCCGCCATCAACGCTTTGCTGCGGTCAATCGCTTCAAGTGGCGATATCCCTGGATTATCCCGCAGTATAAAATAAGATTGCGAGTAGCGAAGCGCCGCGATAATACCCGGAACGATCAGCAGCAGAGCCCACAGCATCGTAAAGATCGCCATGACAACGTAAACAATGAGCGACTCCTTGTAACGCTGAAATCCGCGAAAAATCGCTGTCGCCTCCGGCACCTTCCCCCGAGCGAAATCCAAATAATGATTATAGATCCCATACGCTAACGGAGCCGTCAGCAGAATGTTGATGATCCAGCCAATGAAATCAATTTTATTCGTGATCGTGCTAATGAGGCCCGAAACCACCATGTACAACAAGAAGTGAAGTACGGCCGTCTTCCAGTTGCCGGATAAGCTTTGCCTTGCTTTCGCTCGAATCTCAGGACGACTCAGCATACATCAGTTCCCCCCGAACCAGTATCGTTTAGCTTCAAACTATACTACGTGGGAGAAATCCGATTTAGTCCAAGTCCGCGTTAATTCGTCGTTTCTTTCCCTGGGGCGACTTCATTTACATCCCTGCCGCCAATAGGTCGGGCGAGCAGCTCAATTAGCGATAGTGGAGTATCCGCCTTTTCGATTTGATTCCGCATATCCGAACGATCGTCCTCCATCTCTTGCATCGATTTATACAGATTATATAGGAGTCCCATTATACAGTTCCTCCAACCCCGGCAAGCGCGCTGACAAATTGTCTGCCAAACTGTATACAGATTTCTTTCTCAGCGGGGCTTGGTCCGAATTCTATTTTTAGCCCTTCCAGCACAACCTCTGAGCCCAGTTCCTTGAGTTTATCCATCAAGATATCTACAGCAACTCCGTAAGCAGAGTAAGAGGAATCGCAGGAGCCGAACACGGCGGATTTAGTACCTTGCAGCTGCAAGCCGGTCATTTGCCCATAGTAATCAAGAAACTCATCCGGCAGTTCTCCGTCCCCCCACGTATACGCGCCAAGGACAATACCATCGTAAGCCGCCAGGTCGGCAGCAGCAGCATCCATCACCATCTGAACCTTGAGAGTTCCGCCTGCCTCGCGAATGCCTTGTGCAATTGCATCCGCCATATCCTCCGTATTACCTGTCATGCTCGCATAAACCAGCAGTACATTTGCCATGCCTACAACACTCCTCTACCCTATGTCTCCATAGTCCATTGCTTGGGTATGCGTTCCTTACGCCCCGCATTTCCTCTCTCATATTATTTGATAATGATTCTCATTGTCAATTAATCTTTTGAAAATAATTCCCATGCCATGATGACGTTTGTCTATTTGGAGAACACTCTGCAAGGGTAAGGGGGGTTCACTTGTGCGGCGAAACCCCATATAAAAAGCCGAAACCCCTTATATAGAAAGGAGTTCCGGCTTTCGGGACAATCATTTAATGGTACAATATGCTCTTAGCCATATCGGCTATGCGGTAAAGCTTGTCTTTCTCCGTAAGTGATCGCGTCAGCACTCGCAAGCCAAGCAAATTGTTGTGCAGGCTTTCGGCGAGCTCCTCCGCGCTGCGCTTCGACGTAAAGTCGCCTTGCTGCTGACCCTTGCCAATAACATCTACAAGAATTTGCTCCCAATAATCGAAGCTTTCGCTCACCCTGGCTCTTGCCTCGGGATCAATCGAAGCCAGCTCAACCGCCATATTCACCATCATGCAGCCGGCGGGGTTATCCTCGCTTGTGCCCTGAATCGTGTAATCGAATATGAAATCGATCGCCTGACTAGGCGTGGAGTTCGGAATGAGGGCACCAAGTCGGTTATTGGTCAATGTTTTGTACCGATCAAAGGCCCTTAGATATAGCATATGTTTATCGCCGAACGTATCATACAAGCTCCTGCGGTGAATGCCCATACGCTCGACAAGATCATTAATCGATGTTTTCTCGTAGCCCTGCTCCCAGAACAGCTTCATTGCCTTCAGCAGTACGACGTCTTCTTCGAATTCTTTCGCTCTAGCCATAAGCATACCCCTTTCCAGTCGATTTTACCATATTGAGAACAATCGGTAAAGAATCCTCTGACAAGGTGTCTTCTACTCCGGCGACTTTTTGACTTATCGATATACCGGTGCACCGAACGGGGATGAGCCGCCGCCACCGTCAACACTGATTTCGGCGCCTTGCACGTACGAAGCATCATCCGAAGCCAGGAACAAAGCAACGTTTGCGATTTCTTCCGGTTCACCCAAACGGTTTAGCGGAACCGATCGTGTGAGTTTGGCTTCCATTTGCGCAAGCCCTTCCGGCTGACCCCAGATCGGAGTGCGTGTAGGACCTGGAGCGACTGTATTTACGCGAATGCCGCGCGGCGACAGCTCGGATACGAACACTCTAGCCATGCTGGCAACTGCAGCTTTGCTCGCCGCATAAGCCGCCCATCCCGGGCTTCCTGCATTGGCAAGCACTGAACCATTCAAGATCACCGAAGCACCTTCCTTCAGGTGAGGCAATGCAGCTTGCACCGTGAAGAATACGCCTGTCACGTTCACGTTCATAACCTCTTGGAATAAGGCTAGTTCCGTTCCACCCAGTGGAGTATGACCACCAATGCCGGCATTAGCGAATACGACGTCCAGTCGGCCGAATTTCTCGACTGCTGCAGCTGTTGCTTTCTCCAAGCTCTGCGGATCGGTCGTTTCGGCTTGAATGCCGAAGCTATTCGCCGTGCCCAGCTCCTCCACTGCTGCGTCGAGTTTAGCTTGATTACGACCTGTGATGACGACTCTAGCTCCTTCGGCTACAAACAATTTCGCAGTCGCAAACCCGATCCCGCTGTTACCACCTGTGATGAATGCTACTTTACCGTTTAATTTACCCATTATGAATCGCTCCTTTGTCATGTGCTTTATTATGCTTCCTTTTTCGAGAATGATCGTTCTCGAAAAGGTTAAAAAAAATTGTACTGCAGCCACACTCCATTTACCTTTCGGGAATGATCGTTCTAGTATTCCCAATAAAAAAGGAATGCATCTCATGGCTCGATTGCTTCCTTCTTGCTTACGAGATCATCTTAGCATATTGAGAACGATCAGTAAAGAATTATTTTAAGAACTAGCCCACTGCTGTGGACTAGTGCAATTTCTTTAGGAACGTGACCAATCATATTCCATCAAGCTCGCTGCCAGAAGCGCGCGCTCCTCGCCCAGCAGTTTACCGATCACATAAAGGGACGCATCGATCCCTGCTGAAACGCCGGCTGACAGAATAATCTTCCCATTGTCCACGTAACGCGCTTCTTCGTGAATAACAGCCGATTCCGGTGCTATTGCTCGAAGCTCATGCATCGCCAGCCGGTTCGTAGCTAGCTTCAACCCATCTGCCAGCTGTGCTTTCACAACAAGAAGCGCACCTGTGCAAACGGACAGCACCAGCTCGGCTTCTCCCGCAATCTTACGGATCCAATCCGTCATGACCGTATTGTGCATTTCGGTTCTGGTGCCCGGGCCTCCGGGGATGACGAGAATGTCCGGCTTCGGACAGTTCCGAAAGTTGTAAGCCGGGTTAATGCTCAGGTTGCCAAGCGCTTGAATCGGGCCATCGTGTTCCGCCACGGTGAACACGTTCAAATCTCGGCCATAGTTACTTCCGGATAGGAAAGCTTCGAATGGCCCTGCAAAATCCAACACTTCCACGCGATCAAAGATCAGAATCGCTACATTCCTTGCCTGCCGCACCTGCTCCTGCTCCATTTCATCATCTCCCATGAAATAATAAAAAGTGCTCAGTCCAAAAGACCAAGCACTTCGCCCAGGCGTACGGCATATGAAATATGTGCTCCCTCGTGGTACTCCACGTTTACGCCAGTCACACACACCGAATACTACCTTTATTTTAGTCCGAATATTCTCGCAAATCAATCGTGAAAGTTCTGGCTATTCACTGGGAGCCCGCCTCGCATCTGCATAGTTCGCCCCAGACCGGCTCGGGAAATACAAATGTTGCAGAAAAGAGCCCCGTGAATCCTCAGCCACTGCTCCGACCATCTATATGATGACTGGATCTACATTCCCTTGCTCCTTCGCCCATATACGACCCGAATGACGAACTCGGCTGCAAGCAGCAGGAACAGAATCGCCCCATAAACGCCGATGGTGTAGCTGTGCGTGTAAGATACGCCGAATCCTTGGTGAACCACGTACGTAATCGCATGGATGCACAGATTCGTATAACAGAACGCGTAGCTTCTGACCATCCAATTCCGGTGGGCGATGCGCTGTTTTCGTCTTACTTTCACGATCGCAATCACCGTCATGGCCGTCCACAGCATGCTCAGCAGGTTAAACGGAACGCTGTTCAGCTTGCCACCGGTCGCATAAGGTGCCATGTAGCCGGAAGTTAGCACCACAACAAGGATCACGCCAAAATAAACATACCCGATCGCTCGGTGGGCGCGCCGGTATTGGGTTTGAACCTTCGAGGCAAAATTAACCGCTCCCGCAACCATCGCGATGCTCGCGCAAACCACATGAACATACATCACATTAAGCCAAACCGGCTTGTTTAAAGAGTGCTTTAAGTTGATTTTGTGACTAAGAAAACGATCCGCCTGGGGATCTACGAAGAAATTGATGGTGATCACATATACGATAAAGCCGATCGCAATCGTCAGCATGCACAGATAGAGAATTTTGGATTTCTGCATAGCTAAGTTGTACCTCGTTTCAACATTAGAGCTCTGCCGCGGACCTTCGCACACGCACAGCGCTCATCGGAACCGGAATTGTTCATAGTGAATCGAACCCGTGGGAACGCCGCTACGCCGAAATTCCAGCTGGAACGCCGCAAGCATCGGAGCCGGTCCGCACATATAGATCTGTTTTGCCGCCACAGCCATCTTACCCTGCATCGTGCTGACTACACGCTCGGCAGTGAGTCGCCCCTGTTCCGCAGAATAGTGGACATGCACCTTGAGGTTATCGTGCCGCCGCTCGGCTGCACGTATCTCGTTCAGAAACAGCGCTTCCTCTTTCGTTCGCACCGTGTAGAAGAAATCAACATGATGGGGAAGACGCTCCGGCATATCTCGAATCCAGCTAAGGAATGGCGTCACGCCAATACCGCCGGCGATCCATATTTGATTCGTATCGCCTTTGCGGTAATCCATAGTGCCATAACCGCCTTCAACAACGGCTCGCGCGCCTGATTTCAAGTTTCGGTTCAGGTAATCGGTATAATCACCGGCGGATCGAATCGTCAGCCTGAGGCCGGACTCCTTGGGTGAGCTGCTGATGGTGAAGGGATGCCACTCGGACAGCACCCTGTCTCCTTTGAACCGGATAAACAGAAACTGCCCTGCTTCAAATCGCAGCTGTTTCTTCTCCGGAAAGAGCGTCACCTCGACTGCTCCTGCGCTCAACTGCCGTACTTCGCTCACTTTATAAGCCGCTCTTCGCCTTACGAATCTCGCTATGAGCTCCGTATATAAATAGGAGGTTATCCCGACAACGATCGCAATCATCAAGAGTGTAAACGGCACGGTAGTCGTTCGAACGAGCGGATCAACCAGCAGCGAATGCGCCGTGCCGATAATGAAGAAGAGCCCGATAAACCGATGCGTGATTCGCCAGCCTCGGTAGCCTATTCGCACAATCCGCCGAACCACCGGTATCCTCGGTGCCAGTGAAAGGAGAATGAGAAGGACAAAACCTCCAAATGCAATATAACCGGGAGCTCGTCCGGGCGGGATCTCATTAGGATTAAGCGGCATCACAAGCAAATGAAGAAAGAGCAGCAGGAACACAAATATACCCGCGTTTCGATGGACGACATACAGCTTATCCAAGCCGCCAAATAATCGTTCCAATACCCGGAATCTCGTTGCGAGCAATAAAGTGAAGGCCATCATCATCATCATTGTAGAGCCAATTACTTCGCCTAGATAACGCTGGGAAAACGCAGGCTGTTGGCTATTATCCATAGGTGGAAAAGCAATCCACACGGCGGCATTAACAAGCGGTAGCAAGAAGATTAGAAAATGGCGAGGCTGCAGCATGCACGTGCTCCTTTTCTCGAGTGAAATCCTTGTCTACTTCTGATTCTACCATAGACCTCACTCGAAAAATCTCACAGTACGATGAATATCTGCCGCGCCCCGCCACAATTATTACTTCTCGCTGAATTCGACTTTCTTCACCCAACCGAACGGATCAGCAACGGCACCGGTTTGGATGCCTGTCAGCGTGTCATAGATGGATTTCGAGAGCTGCCCGGTCACGCCTTCGCTGATCACGAGCTTCTCTCCGTTCCAGTTCATCTCTCCAATAGGCGAAATAACCGCAGCTGTTCCGGTTCCGAAAGCCTCCTCCAGCGTGCCGTTACGACCCGCTTCATAAAGCTCCTCAATGGACAGCACTCTCTCTTCAACAGGAATGTCCCAGTGCTTCAGGAGTTGGATGACCGAATTCCGTGTAATACCCGCCAAGATGCTGCCGTTCAGTGCAGGCGTTATAACCGTTCCATTGATCTTGAAGAATACATTCATGCTGCCGACTTCTTCAATATATTTGTGCTGCGTGCCATCGAGCCAAAGTACCTGCGTATAGCCTTGCTCCTTAGCGGCTTGCTGCGATTTCAAGGCTGCGGCATAGTTGCCTGCGGTCTTCGCTTCACCTACGCCGCCCACAACTGCGCGAACATACTGGGATTCCACGTGGATTTTGACCGGATTAATGCCCTCGGGATAGTAGGCACCGACAGGCGACATGATAATGATAAATTGGTAATTCTCAGATGGAGACACGCCAAGCGTCGCTTGCGTAGCAATGACGAACGGTCGAATATAGAGCGATGTGCCTGCAAGCTCCGGAATCCAGTCTTGATCGACTGCAATGAGCTGCTCCAGAGCATCAATCGCCACATCAATATCCAGCTCAGGTACACTCATGCGATCATTGGAGCGGTTCATACGGGCAAAATTATCGCGCGGACGGAACAGTTGAATGCCGCCGTCTTCGGTCTTGTAGGCTTTCAAGCCTTCGAAGATAGTTTGTCCATAATGGAACACTTTCGCGGCCGGATCGAGTACGATCGGCTGGTAGGGCGTGATGCGCGGGTTATGCCAGTCTTGCTCGACACTATAATCCATTACAAACATGTGATCCGTAAAATAAATCCCGAAACCAAGCTGATCCTGCGCTGGCTTGGTCTTCTTGTTCTGACTGCGTTCAATCGAAACGGCTTTATTGGCTGTTGTCATGGTTTATTCACTACTCCCTTACTTTCATGATTGGTGATTGCATAATACAACTTGTTGAGGTATATATAAAATATCTATTATGTTCACTATCCATACCTTTAGAGTATGTAAATAGATCTTCAAATTGGGGATGCTTACATGGATTTTCGACAGCTAAAATACTTCTTGGCCATCGCGCACGAGAAGCAAATTACACGAGCGGCGAAGCTGCTGCATATGGAACAACCGCCCCTCAGCCGTCAGCTTATGCTGATGGAAGAAGAGCTCGGTGCGCAACTGTTCGAGCGGAGCCGAACCCAGCTCACGTTAACCGCTGCTGGGCGGCTGCTCAAGGATCGGGCGGAGTCGTTGCTGCTGCAATTAGACGAGACGATGAAGGAAGTCAAGGAGCTCGAGCTTGGCGTACGCGGTACGCTCTCGCTCGGCGCGGTTGTTTCCTGCGTCTCCATTCTCCCTCGCCCGATTCAGCAATTACGAGAGAAATACCCGCAGGTTACGTTTAAGATTTCCGAGGGCGATCATTATCTGCTCGGCGAAATGCTGGAGCGGCGCTCGATTGAGCTCGTCATATCCCGATTGCCCTTTGAGGCACATCTGCTTCCGAATAAATTGGATATGCTCCCGCTCCCTTCCGATCCCTATGTTGCCTTGATGCCTGCCGCGTGGGCTTCTCCTGGAAGAGGGAACGATATCAGCATTGAAGAGCTCGCCCAATATCCGCTGCTCACGTTAAAGACCGATAAAACGATCAAAATGCACGAACAGGTTGTCAACGAGTTCCGTCGTCACGGCTTCGAACCGAATATCATCTGCGAATGCTCCAGCGTCGCCATTATTATGTCCCTAATTGCCGCAGGAATCGGCGCAACGGTGTTTCCGAAATCGGTTATTTCCTCGTTTCCCTCCGGGGACGTCATCACGCTCAGTATACGCGACGCCGATTTCCAATCCGAGGTCGGAATTCTATGGCTGAAGGATCAGCTGCTGTCCAAGCGGGCGCAGCATTTTATTGAGTGCTTTCAATAACCTAGCGAGCAAACAAATGAAAGGCCGATATCGCTCCGTTCGAAGGAGAATACCGGCCTTTTCTTATTATTCAAGCTCCTCTTCACGCTCTTCTGTTCCACTGCTGTGAATGACCGGAATCATCCACTGATAGCGCTGACGCTCGTGAAGTTGATGACGCTCCAGATTAGGTCCATCCGGCTCGAAGCCGAACGATTGCAGAACGAGCATCAAGCTGAAGCAGGCGTAAGGATCGTTCGATAAACAATCCAGCGTCACGAACAAGGTCGGCTGCATCCGCTCCAGCTCGATTTCGAAACGTGTCTCCTGCTTCCAGCTATTCGGCATGTTCGTTTTTGAGGGCAATCGGAATCCGACCTGCCCGATCATCTCGTCGCCGATGATTTGCTGCTGCCGCACGAAGGCTTCTTGCGCAACCAGAATCCCGTGCTTGCTTAAATATGCCGCGCTCGCTTCTATGGCTTCCGCATAAGGCTGGAGCTGACGCTTCACGCGATGCCGGAACCAGAGCATGCTCGTCGCATGAGACCACCTCACAAGCTGGACATGCTCATCGACCGCATCAACTACGCCATTCAAGTATTGCTTCGCTACATTCAGAGCCAGCAGCTTGGCATCTACATCTTGGCGCCATTTGCGCAGCCATCCTGTCTGACCCTCTGTACCGGCGATAAGATATTGCCGAATCTCGGACAAGGCTATATCTGCCTGTCGAAGCGTATGAATTTTCAATGCGCTCGGTATTTGTTCTTCTTGATAATAGCGATACCCGTTATCCGCGCGGTAGCTGGGCTGGAGCAATCCTTCTTTCTCATAATAACGGAGCGTGCTGGCAGGCAGACCCGTCCGCTCGGCGAAGCTCTGAATCGTCATGCCCGTTCTCAAGCGGATCCCCTCCCTGCAGCTTTATTAATAGTAGCTCCAAACGTTTAATCGATTGCCGTCCGGGTCGTAGAAATGGAATCCTTTCCAGCGCTCCCCGATAATTGCTGAAGCTTCAATTCCCTGATCCTTCAGCCAAGCATTCGTCTTATATAGATCCTCTTGCTGCTTGATATGAAAATATAAGCGTGCGCCGGGATTGGCCTTACCTATAGGCTGAGCCTTCTCCTCTTTGAGCTGCTCCAACCATACAAAGTCCCATTTGCTTTTCTGATCGCGCATCAAGGCAAACCCCTGGTCCTGATAGTTTTTCTTCGACCGGCCCCAGCCGAAAACCTGCTCGTACCAAGAAATAGAAGCTTCCAGGTCAGATACACCAAGCCATAACGGCTTAGCTGCATACTGCACGATGCGAGCGTCAGGGAATTTCCCTTCCAGCTTGCGGTCTTCGCTTAGCGTTAGGCGAACATTCCCGAATGCCAGAATATCGGCAGACCAAGTGCCATCAGGCATCTCGAACGGTTCGGTACAAGTAACATCCTGTGATCTAAAGTAATCCAACGTCTCACGGAGATTAGCCGTACGGAAGCAGAATCGGCAGTTTCCTTCGGCATAATCGTTCAGCGTGAAATGCTCAAGCTCGCTTTCGAAAGATTTCAGGTTTGCTTGTCCAACGCCGGGCAATTTGAAGAAAGCCTTCCGTCCGACAGGTCCGTCGCCTGTCCCTTTCAATCGCCAACCCATTTTCTCGCGATACCATTCCACGGCTTCGTCAAATTGCTGCCAAGGTACCATAATAAATCCGCCGTCGAATTTAAAGTAAGGTGTCTCCATCCATTCCAACCTCCGCTTTTGGGAAATTTTTGCTAAGACGATCATACACCTTAAAGTTACTTGAAGGTCAACAGCGATTTTAGCCCGAGTAACCGATAACATCCGCTCGAACTTCCCATTATGTTCGACATCCAGACAATGCTATTTACGAGATTTACAGTTAGTAGAATTTACCTCATGCAACGTGGTAGAAAATGCCTTCATCCCAGCATAGACTCTCCGTTCCACGAATATGTTGTCTTGAACCTTCGAAATGTGGAAAGCAGTTAAAGGGGCGAACCTGAATGATGAGACGATACCTTGGCATGCTTGCGAATGTAGCGCTGTATGTGGCCATGATAGTTGCCGCGATTGTGATCTACAATGCGGCCGTAAATCCGCTGCTCGGGTGGGGAACCTTCGGGGAGGGCGAACAATTGCCTGCGCAAGTCTTTATCGTGCTGGGGCTGTCCGCCTTGTTGTGTTATCTGGCCTATCGCGTGAAATATAGGCTGATCGTACCGCAGACACCGCCGCCCGGCTTCCTACGGATGCAGCAGTATCTGCCGATTTCAACCTTACGAGCCGTACATATGATCACCGTCGGCATCGGGTTTGCCTTCTTCTTCACCGCCTCCCTCAAACTCCTGCTCCATCAAGGAGTAAGCGAGCTGGCAGCCTTCACGGATCAATATGCCGACGTTTCGACCGGCTACCTCATCATCTCTGCCGTTATCAACACCACGCTTGAGATCGTCTTGTTCATGGGCATCCTCTTCAATGAAGCACGCCGCAATGTGGCCGTCTTCTGGGCGGTTCTACTCGTTTCCATTATTATTGCCGCTCTACAGCCGGGAGGGATCGCCATGCAGCTGCTTGGCATTCCGCTAGGTTTCCTGTATGGCTACATGTATCTCCGCCTGCGTTCGATTTGGTCGGTAATTCTCATTGGGTGCTCCTTCAATGTGCTGTTCTTTGCTTTTGTCAAAACGTCTGCTTTCAACTGGTTCGATGAGCTTCATGACAGTTGGCTTATCGTCATCATTGCTGTTACAGCGGTCTATATGGCAGCAAGCGTCCTGAAGTACAACCCGAAGAAGAGTCCGAGTCCCTTGTAAGCACAAAAAAGCGTCTCTCCCATGAGAGACGCTTGTCTATGTAGACCGGAATCGTTTCTATTCTAAAGCTTCAAGTACAGCCTGCACGCCGTAGCTGTTGCCGATTGGACCGTAGCCCATAGCCAGCTCGCCGTTAATGGCGTAGGTTTGTTTATTTTGAACAGCCTTCAGACTTTTCCAGACGGTATTCTTCTCCCAATCGTCTGTCATTGCCGGCTGCGACTTGTCGACGTAATTGAAGTAGCCCAGGAAGAGGTGATCAGGATTAAGCTTGCTTAAACCCTCAAGCGAAAGCTCTACGCCTTCCTCCATAGCCGGATCGTTCGGCGCTTTCAAGCCAAGTCCGCCTCCGTAATACTGCGTCAAATACTTCGTTCCGCCAAGCCATACCGCATTGTTCCGAACTTGGACGAATGCTACTGTTCCTTCTACCTTCGCCAATTTCGTTTTGACATCTTGAAGTTTCGCATTGTAATTGTCGATGTATTGCTTCGCAACATCCTCTTGTCCGAGGATTTCCCCGAACTTCGTAACGACCGCCTGCCAGTTGCTCCATATATCTGTTTTGGCTTCATCAATAACGACCGTCTTTGCGATCTTCTCCAGTTGATCCGTAACTTCAGCGTTGATGCTGTTACCGGCGATGATCAAGTCCGGGTTATAGCTCAGCAAAGCCTCCATATTAACCGTTGTATTCTCGCCAACGACGACCATTTCACCCAGCTTGTCTACATAAGGCTTATAGCTGTCCGTATGCAGCGCCGATGACTTCTCCGTGAAAGGAAGCGCAAGCGCAGCCGACTTCAGATCAAACAGCAGAATCGAGTCGATATAACCCCAATGTACCACTGCCACTCTTTCCGGTTTCTTGGTAATTTCGATTTGGCCATTCGCTGCATCGATGGTACGCGGGAATGCGCTGGTCGACGCGTTGTTGCTCTCCTCCGCTTCACCGCTCGGCGCAGCATTAGACGCTCCATTATTATTCGAACCGGAGCATGCGCTCAGGATCAAAGCCAAACTCAACAGAGCGATTAGTACCAAATAAGATTGTTTTCTCAGGTGCATGTCAAGCTTCCCCTCTTCTATTCATCTCGATAACGATTCTCATTATCAACTAAAAGAGTACCATCAGACGCGGAATAATAGAATAGAGAAATTCCCGACTCTTCAATGGACTATTTCTTCTGATGCAGATGACCGACCATACTTGGCGCTATGCCTTTATATTTCTTGAACAACCGGCTGAAGTAATACGGGTCTGCGTATCCGACGCTCTTCGCAACGGCCGATACCGAAACCTGCTCGGTCAGCAGCCACTCATGCGCTTTGTTCATGCGGAAATGAATCAAATAATCGATTGGTCCGGTGCCTGTATATTTGTGGAATAAATAAGAGAAGTATTTGGGCTTCAGTTGATAGCGCTCAGCTAGCCCGGCAAGCGTCAGCGAATCCATGAAGTGGTCATGAATATGTCCGAGCGCGTCGTCGATTACCGAGTAGCTGTCTTTGTTCTGGCGGTTACGCTCAGACTGAAGCAGCTTGGCTACGTATTGGTAGAACAACGACTTCTTCGCAAGCATTCCCATATTGTCAGGAGCCGAAGCGGCTTGAAGCAGCTGCTCTTGCAATCGCAGCAGCTCAGGATCTACCGTAACCTCCAGCAGCGTAATATCATGGTTACGCTCTAAGCTCCCCGGCACTGCTTCCGCCGTGTTTGGCATATAATGCACGATGTTATATTGAAAGCCGCTGTCTCCCACGATGATCTCAAGCCTTCTGCCCGCTCCCCCAATCAGTATTTTGCCGGGCTCCAGCCGGTAGCGCTCCTCGTCATCGAAGATAAATTCGGCAGCTCCGCTAAGGGCGCAAATAATCGCGCATTTCGAAGTCGGCTTGTCCACATGCCCGCTGTATACTTCGTTCGCTTCAAGCTGTGTCCGGTACACGCCAAACAGATCAACAGATGTATGAACAAACCCTCTTGCCAGCTCTTCATAGCTGTAGGCCATGTGTATCCACTCCCTTCATTCTCCCCATCATATAACAAAATGTACAAGCTTACGAGACGACTGGTCGAGCAGCCGAGAGAATCGAGAGTTGTACCCGCAGTGCGGCCCAGCACCATCTCTGTGGCCGAAAATTATGATATACTGTTTACTACATATACACTTATGAAAGCGCTAAGCTGATGGAGGAATAAAGGCAATGTCCGACAATAAGGAACACAATGATGACGAAGCGATTCAAAGCTTACCGGAGAGCGTCAAACTGAGCTGGGGGATTATTAAGCCATCACGCCGAGGGCCTAAAGGCGAGCTTAGCATTCCCTTAATCGTAGACACCGCTGTCGCGATTGCCGATCAAGACGGTCTGTCCGCCGTATCGATGAGCCGCGTTGCCGGAGCGCTCGGTTTCACTACGATGTCCCTTTACCGATACATAACCAGCAAAGAGGATTTGCTGCTTCTAATGCAGGATAGAGTCTGTCCTCCCCCACCTGAAGCGGATTCGGACGCGCCCAAGAAACATTGGCGCGAGGAAATGCAGGACTACGTGCAATTCTGTATCCTTGTCTTTCGGGATCATCCCTGGTTCGCCGATATCCCCATTCGCAGCGTCCCTATGATGCCCGGCAATCTTCGCATTATTGATTGGATGCTTCGCATTATGCGTGACTTCCCGGTTAATGATTTTGAGAAAATGTCTTTCGTGCTCCTGATTAGCAGCTATGCGAGGGCATGCGGCATGATTGCCAGAGATATGGATTTGGTCATCAAGGCGGGCGACAGCTTCTCGACTTTCAGCGGATTGAGCTACACGGCCGCATTGAAGCAGCTCATTACGGAGAGCAGCTTCCCGGACCTGCATCCGATCGTCATGTCAGGCGCCTATACAGGTGAGGTTGAGAGTCCGATTGGAGACGATTTGGCCTTTGGGCTGGAGCGTATACTTGATGGTATCGAGCAGTATCTTGAGGTACGACGTCAAATGTAAAAAAGCAGCGATTAGAGCTCATTGGCTCGAATCGCTGCTTTTTATTTTATCGCTGGCCGGCCTTCCGGCGGAACGCGAGCGTGCACCATATTAAGGCCAGTATCAGGATGGACGTGCACCAGCCGATCGCCCACCAGCCGTTGTCTCCGATCGGCGTGCCCGAGAGCAGTCCGCGAATGGTCTCGATGACCGGCGTGATCGGCTGATGATTGGCTAAACCTTGCAGCCATGAAGGCATCGTACTGGTCGGCACGAAGGCGCTCGACAGATACGGAAGGAAGAGCAGCGCGAAGCCGTAGCCGCTTGCGGCCGACGGGCTTCCGGTCACCAGCCCGATCGCGGCGAATAACCACGTGAACGTCAGGATGAAGAGGATGATGACGCCAAGCGCACCCGCCCACTCTAACACGCTTGCGTCCGAGCGGAAGCCCACGGCCAGCGCAACGCCGATGACGATACAGGTCGCAAGCAAATTACGGACCAGGCTCGCGACCACGTGTCCAACGACGACGCTTAGTGAACGAATCGGCATCGTGCGGAATCGATCGATAATGCCGTTCGTCATGTCTGTCGCGACATCGACTGCGGTGCTGGAAGAACCGAAGCCTGCGCACAACAAGATGATGCCCGGTACAACGTAATCGACATAGTCGCCCGAAGGGTCGATGGCCCCTCCGAACACATACGTGAACAATAACATGAGCATAACGGGGAGCATAATCGCCATCACCAGCGACTCGACGTTGCGCAGACTGTGACGGAGACTGCGTCCGATGAAGACAAGATTAGTCACGCCGAAGGAAGCGGGCTTCGGTGCCCGTTGCTGTAAGGTTCTCATGCCGGTGACGCCTCCTTCTCCATGCTCGTTAACGCCAAGAAAACATCATCCATGCTCGGCTTGCGGATACTGAGCTGCGTGCCTTCAGGGAAGGAATGAACGACACTTCCAAGCGTTTGCCACACATCAACGATGGTCCCGCTCGTTGGCAAGGTTCGAAGCAGCTCATTGTCCTTATTGCGCAGCTCGATGACTTCGCCGCCCACACGCGCCTTCAGCTCGGCCGCTGTCCCGGACGCGACTACTCGCCCATGGTTTATGACCGCGATCTGATCGGCCAACTGATCTGCTTCCTCCAAATACTGCGTCGTCAGGAAGATCGTGATCCCCTGTTCCTTCAACTGCTGAATATTCGCCCAGAGTGCGCGGCGGCTCACCGTGTCTAGCCCCGTCGTCGGTTCATCCAAGAACAGCACCGGCCGGTGCACGACAAGACTGACTGCAAGATCCAGCTTCCGGCGCATTCCCCCGGAATAGGTCTTCACGCGTTTGCCTGCAGCAGCTTCCAGATCGAAGCTTCTGAGCAGCTCCGCCGTGCGGACGCGGCTTTCCGCTGCTGACAATCCGGACAAGCGGCACATCATGTTCACATTCTCCGCCCCCGTCAACACCTCATCCACTGCAGCGAACTGGCCGGTCAACCCAATCGACTGGCGCACCCCTTTCTTATCTGCCACAATGTCATACCCTTCAATTCGCGCACTGCCGTCATCTGGTTCGATCAAGGTCGATAGAATATGAATAAGTGTCGTTTTGCCGGCACCGTTTGGGCCAAGCAGCGCGAAGATCGTCCCTTTCGCGACCGCCAAGTCGATACCGTCCAGCACCGTTTGACTGCCGAAGTTCTTACGCAGCCCGGCGGCTTCTATTGCAAGCTTTGCCATTTATCATCATCCCCTCATTAATTGTGTATTGTGTAATCAGTATATTATGTACACAGTTAATTTACAACAAGAAAAAAAGGCCCGGTGCATCTTTTCGGATACAACTTGGACCTTTCTTCTTAAAACCATCGGACTTGCTGTAATTGGTGAGTGTTAGCCATCAAATAATGAATAATTCAAATAAAATATTAATACCCACTTGACTGATTGGAATTATTGGATTAGTATCAACTCATGATCCTTTAGCGGTCATTATTTTAGCACTAAAGTAATTGCATATGCCGATTGGATAACCAAAGGCCACAACAGTTCCCTTCACTCGGGATGACGTTGCGGCCTTTTTTGGCGCTCTTAAGGAAGATTGCTGCGGAAAGGAGAACATGGTGGACACTGACATTACATGGGAACAGCTGGAGGAAATTGATTGGCTCTTTAGGCGGATGGTTCGAAAGTTTATTAAGGAACGTGACAAGGTCTCCATTGAAGGGATTGCATTACCCGGCATCCTTATCCTGCACAAGCTCGTCCGCGATGGACAGCAGAAGCTTGGCGATCTGGCGGAACAACTCGATTTGACCTCCGGAGCGATCACAGCACTTTGCGACAAACTCGAAGAGAAGAGCTTCGCGAAACGTCATCGCAGGACGGAAGATCGACGCACTATTTTGCTCGATATTACGGATGAAGGACGTGCCTTATTGGCACGGAATCAAGATGTTGGGAAACAGTGCATCACCCTCCTATTCGGTTCATTCACAAAGCATGAACTCGACGCACAGAAGACTACATACACCCAAATTACCGACAATCTGGAGCATTTCGCAGAGACAGTGCTAAGCCTCGTCAACAAACCTGCGAAACCGCAAGAAGACGACACCCCTAAGACTAAGCCGGCGCCGGTACAACCAAGCCGGTACCTGCATTACTAATCCAACTTATCAGAGGAGAGATGAACATGGGACACCCTACTATTCACCCGACAGGAACAACCGTCTACTTACCGGAGAAAGCATGGAGCGGATACACCATCTATCAAGCAGCTGAAACCGGCGCGCTTCTAATCGACATGAGCGGCAAGGAAGTCCATCTGTGGCAAGGACTCCGCGGCTTCCCGAACAAAATTCTGCCAGGCGGCTTCGTAACCGGAAGCACCAAGGAGAGAGATCCGAGATACGGCTTCCAGGATGAAGCTGACGTTGTGCAGGTAGATTGGGATGGCAATATCGTGTGGCGCTTTAACCGCTATGAGCTGATAGAAGATCCCGGCTACGAGCCGGAATGGATGGCCAGAGCACATCATGACTATCAACGCGAAGGCAACCCGGTCGGCTATTATGCGCCCGGACAGGAACCGAAGACTGACGGCGGGCGCACGCTCATCCTCGCCCACAAGAACGTCTCCAAGCCTGAAATTTCCGATAAAGTGCTGCTGGACGACACGATTATCGAGGTGGACTGGGAAGGCAATATCATTTGGGAGTGGGCGGTCAGCGACCACTTCGAAGAACTCGGCTTCGACGAGGCAGCGAAGAACGTCCTGTTCCGCGATCCGAATGGCCGCCATTTCGGCAATGATACAGGCGGCGATTGGATGCACATTAATTCCGCGTCATGGGTTGGCCCGAACAAGTTCTATGATGCTGGTGATGAGCGTTTCCACCCGGACAACATCATCTGGGATGCGAGAGAATCGAACATTACGGCCATTACGGATCGACAAACAGGCAAGATCGTCTGGCAGCTGGGCCCGGATTTCTCGAAACCGGAGTTCAAGCATCTCGGCTGGATCATTGGTCAGCATCACGCCCACATCATCCCAAACGGGCTTCCCGGCGAAGGCAATCTGCTTGTGTTCGATAATGGCGGCTGGGCCGGTTACGGTCTTCCTAATCCCGCTTCTCCTTATGGCCAGAAGAACGCGGTTCGCGATCACTCGCGCATTCTCGAAATCAATCCGGTTTCCCTTCAGATTGAATGGCAATATACGCCGACTGAAGCCGGCTACCTAGCACCACTTGATTCTTATCGTTTCTATAGCCCTTACATCAGCTCTGCACAGCGGCTGCCTAACGGCAATACGCTCATTACGGAAGGCGCCGATGGGCGAATCTTCGAAGTGACAAGCAAGCATGAATTAGTATGGGAGTACATTTCCCCTTATAAGAACAAACGCAATTCGAACATGGTCTACCGCGCTTACCGTGTGCCTTACGAGTGGGTACCGCAGCTGTCCAAACCGGAGGAAGAAGCGATCCTGCCGATCGATATCGCCGATTACCGTGTACCTGGCGCTGCAGCGAAAGGGTCCAGCTCCATTGTGACCATCGCAGGCACAAGTTCCTTCGAGGAAGGTGCATTCTGCGTAGCCAGTACAGACGAGAAACCGGCGGGACAGGATTCCTAGTTTGATTCCACAATAGAAAAGTGAGGGGTTCTACATGAAAACAGCCAAAAAGAATCGTTCCTTATACAGCTTACTGATAGCCACCCTATTATTAACGGTCGTGCTGAGTGCGTGCGGCAAGGAGAAAGCCGCGAATACGAACGCAGTACCGGCGAACACCTCCCAATCGGAGGCCGTGAAGTCTGATCCGGTCAAGATTAAGATTGCCGATATTCTGACCAATCCCGTATTCCGAATCGCTAAGAATAAAGGTTTCTTCGACAAGTATGGCATAGACGCGGAGATCATTACGTTTGCCACGCCGGCTGAAGGGATCAACTCCCTCTTCATCAAACAAGCCGATGTCGCCTTTGGAGCGGATTTCCCGGTCTTAAATGCCGTAAGTAAGGGTGATTACTCCATTATTGCAGCTACAGGGACCAATACGGATCTCGCCGCCTCCCAGTGGAAGCTATTCGTCAGAGATGACGTGAAGCAAGTATCCGATCTGGCCGGCAAGAAACTCAGTACATTGCGAGGAACGTTCCTCCCCTACTTGTGGGATGAATATCTGAAGGAGAATAACATTGCTCTGGAGGACACGAAGCAGATTGGGCAAGGCGGCTTCGACGAAGCCTATGTAGCGCTCAAGAAAGGGGAAATAGATGCAACTTGGATTGTAGGCGCCGCCATGATCGGCAAGTTTCAAGCCATCGAAGGGGTTCACGAGCTGACGGATATGTCCAAGACGAAGGTGCGTATTGGCGGCGGCATCGTAGCGCCGAACAGCTTGATTCAGGAGCATCCGCAGGCGATTTCAAACTTCTTGCTCGCCCTCGATGAGGCATCTGCATATATCACAGCCAATCAGGAAGAAACGGCAGATATTCTTTATAAAGAAGTGAAGCAGCCCAAGGATGCCACGATTCGCGATCTGCCGACGAACAACTGGGAGATTGGCTTCAAGCAAGAATCCTTCGAGAGCTTATCCAGTCAAAAAGCCTATATGGTCAAAGTCGGCATCATTAAAGAAGACTTCGACCTCACGGCCAAGCTGAGTCTGGATGGCGTGAAGCAAGCACTGCCGGACCGTGTTACTTACGGCCAATAAGGGGGAATAGCGATGTCCGCAGCAACTTCGTCTTCAACTTCTTCTACATCATCGTCTTCGTTATCCAACACCATTACGATAGAACGGCTGAACAAAAGCTACGCCGACCACAAACCTGGTGCCGTCCACTATATCATCAAAGATATAGACTTGGTCGTCAAAGGCGGAGAATTCTTCGTCCTGCTTGGCCCGAGCGGCTGCGGCAAGTCGACGCTGCTGAACATCATTGCAGGGTTCGTATCCAAGACCGGCGGCAATCTGCGCGTTGGCGATGTCGAGATCGATAAGCCCGGCCGTGAACGGGCGGTCGTCTTCCAGCAGGCCGATTCCTCCCTTTTCCCATGGCTGACCGTACGTCAGAACGTAGAATTCGGACTCAAAATGAAAAAGATGCCGAAGGAGCAGCGCAAAGTGATTTCGGATCGATTCATCAGTCTTGTAGGTCTATTCAGCCACGAGAATAAATTCCCTCGCGAGCTGTCCGGCGGCATGAAGCAGCGTGTGCAGCTGGCGCGCGTTCTGGCCAATGACCCTGCTATTCTGCTGATGGATGAACCGTTTGGGGCACTCGATGCCATGACTAGGCGGACGATGCAGAAGGAGCTCAGCCAAATTTGGTGGGAGACGGGCAAAACCGTTATTTTCGTAACGCATGATATCCAAGAGGCCATCCTGCTTGGCGGACGTATTGCCGTCATGTCTTCCGGACCGAATGCCAACATCTCGGATATCTATGACATCCCGTTAGCCTATCCCCGCGACGCGTCATCATCGGAATTTCAATCGCTGCACAGGCGCATTCAGTCTCACTTCGATGCTGAGCTTGAAGGAGGGCTGCACCCATGAAGCAAACATGGCGCAATAAATGGATTACCCTCCCGTTACTGTGGGTATTGGCATTCTTCGCCTGGCAGGTTGGCGCTTGGATCTATGGGCCGGAGATTATCCCCGGTCCCATAGCGACATGGCAAGGCGCACAGGAGCTGCTCTCCGACGGCTCTCTCATGAAGTATATCGGCATCAGCTTCTACAGAGTCTTTACCGGCTGGGCGCTCGGCAGTCTTCTCGCCATTCCGATTGGGCTGACGATTGGCAAAGTAACGGCCATACGCATTTTCGCAGAGCCTTTTCTCAACTTCATTCGGTTCATTCCGCCTATTGCCTTCATTACCTTGTTTCTGGTCTGGTTCGGGATCGGAGAGCAGTCGAAGATCGCCTTAATTATGTACGCGACTCTATTTATCGTCATCATGAATACGTTAACCGGCGTACTCTCCGTAGAAGAGGACAAAATACGTTCGGCACGCAGCATGGGCGCTTCCGAATGGCAGATTGTGCTGCATGTCGTCATCCCCGCGACCACCCCTTATATCTTCACCGGCATTCGGCTGGCTATGGGTACCTCCTATATGGCCATTATCGGTGCAGAAATGATAGCGGCGAATGAAGGCGTCGGCTTTCTGATTTGGAATTCCAGACTGTTCTTCCGTACGGATTGGATTTTTGTCGGCTTGATCAGCCTTGGCCTCATGGGGTTCATTACGGATCGGATAGTCGGATGGATTGGGCGAAAAGCTTTATATCGATATGGCGTGGTCAGCTCCGCACCGAACCGCCGATGATAACAAAAGCCGTGATGCTGACTGTGAGGTCAGTTCACGGCTTTGGGTTTGTCAACCATGAAGGGCTTCAGCGGCGCTTGTTACCGCACACCATTCTGGATGCCATGAATACGAGCAGGATCAACGCTAAGCTGAGGCCGAGTCCAATGCGTTCATTGCGATGCAGGAGCGCGCCGGAGATTGCGACCAGAATTAGCACCATTCCGATATAGGCACCATAGGGATGCGATAAGGCTCGAAGCTTGCCGCTTGCCGCTTCATAGCGGTTGCGGCTGCGTAATTTGAGCGAAGAAGCAAGAATGAGAATCCAGTTCAGAATGAGCATGGCCCCGGCCGCCGTACTCACATACTCATACATCGTATGAGGCAGCACGTACGAGCAGACAATGGTGACAGTCAGGGCAGCCGCTGTAATCCAGAGTGATTTTGCAGCGACGCCGCGAGAATTCAACTGCTTCAGTGAACGCGGGGCATCGCCATCCTCCGCAAGCGAGACCATCACCCGGCTAACACCGAATAACGCCCCGACCATGGTAGAGAATGCTGCGCTGATGATAACGAGATTAAACAGCGTGCCGAGATAGGGAATGTGAAAACCAGAAAGCGCCGTTACAAAAGGGCTGGTTGCGTCGTTGATTGCAGACGCCTCCGTCATTTTGAGTACCCCGAACAAGGCAAGCACGTAGACCACGACCAGCACCATCAGGAGCGTAAGCCCCGCCTTCGCAATCTCTTCCCCGCGCTTCAATTCCGAAGCCGTAACGCCGACGACCTCGATGCCTCCGAACGAGAAGAAGACAAAAATCATAGCAGACCACAGACCGCTAAAGCCGTGCGGGAACCAGTCATGCACCCCAATAGGTTGAATCGGCACTTGAGGCGAAGCAGCGATCAAACCACACAGGAACAGCACGCCAAACAAGATAAACAGGATTAGAATGGACAGCTTAATGACGGCAAACACCGACTCGGTGGCTCCGAAGTTACGCACACCCATGAAGTTAATGCCAAACCCAAGCACGGCATAGACCACGGAAAAGACGCCCAGCGGGATATTAGGGAACCAATATTGCGTGAAGGTAGACAGCGCTACGATTTCGCTGGACATAATTAATACGCCGGCCAGCCAGTAGATCCATCCGGACATGAAGCCCGCCGAGCGGCCAAAAGCCAATCTCGCATAGGTCCGGAACGAGCCCGGCTGCGGGTCGTTCACGGTCATTTCGGCCAAAGCAGCAAATACGATAAAAGTAGCAACGCCCGCAATGATGTAACCGATGAGCACAGATGGCCCCGCTATCCCAATCGACAGACCGCTCCCTAGGAAGAAGCCTGCTCCAATAATCGAGCCCATTCCGATCAGCGAAAGCTGCCACCATGCTAATCTTTTATGCATCCCAAGTACCCTCCACGTCTAATCATCGCATTAGTATGCTCTGGTATAGTGGAGAAGTTGCGGTGTATCGAGAGCGCATTGTTAGAGCACAAAAGCTAGGAGCATCCATACGAGATGATACATGGCGAGCAGAGCGTAGATGAGGGTCACGATGAGAATCCATTTCTTGATAAAGGACGATTCTGATACATTTTGTATCAAATAGAACAGAAGTAACGGCAACATAATCTTATACGCGTAGAAGACGGTCGGATCGGTCTCGTACAAATAAGCAGCAAACGGATTCGCTTCCCTGATCGCGCGCAATCGAATGCCCATATCTGTCGCGAATGCATCAAAAAAAGATAAAACAACCAGCCATGTCAACGTGCTTTTACCCGGACGCAAGCTCCTGATAGCAACTTTCGCTCGAGCGGGCATCGTACCACCTCCTTATTTTAGATACATATTGTATCATATTCTACCGAATAAATACACTCCCTTGCATCTAGCAAAAAAGAGCAGCAGCAACACCGTCGCTCTGCTCTTGTATGCTTCTCAATCTCTCGATGCCTCATACAGCTTCTGCGCCAGAAGTGCAGGCTGCGTTCTGAAGAAGGTCATATGATCGCCATGCGATCGAATCAGCCGGAACACGCCAAGTCGGCTCGACATATGCGGATGCCAGCCGTAGCCCTCTCCCTGCGGCAGCAAATTATCTTCCGTGAGATAGAGATAGCTTCTCGGGATGTTCAAACTGTAGAACTTCTTCAAGTCCAGCTTCTCAAAGGCAGGCTTCGCCGGCTCCGACTTCGCTTCGCTGTACAGCTGCTGCGCGAGCTTCAGGTCCGCCAAATTCGTGAACAGCTCGCGGAAGACCGGGAACGGCAGCACGAGCGCATCATCCGGCGAGGATTGTCTAAGCTGCTCGAACATTTGCTGCACAGGAGGCGGAAACTGATCCACCACCGATTGCCCGTCGCCAAGCACGAAACCATCCATAAAGACGAGCCGTTTGATGCGGTCGGGAACCTGCTCCGCCGTCTTCTGGATGACCGATCCGCCGAAGCTGTGCCCGACCAATATGATATCGCGCAAGTTATTCTTGATAATGAAATCCACTACCGCTTGCGTAATCATGGCATGCGTCACATTCTTGTTTGGATCGCTCCCATGGCCGGGGTACTCAGGGGTATATACGCGATGACCCATCCTGCGGAGCATGACGGCAACCCCATTCCAGAAGCTGGCATCCGCCCATGAACCGTGGACGAGAACGAAGGTAAGCGGCTGCTCGCGCTCCTTTGCTCTTTGCTCCATCACATGCTGCCAACCGGGAATCCACTCACTCACGCTATTCCTTATATCGAGATACATGACCTTTATTCCTTTCGTACATAGCATTGGTTTATAGCCTAGTCTATGTCCGAAGCGGCTTCGGGGTGCTTTACATGGCGGTACTTCCATTTGATATATGTACATTCAACCGACAATTAAATTCAGCTATAGTGAAAGAACAATAATCCATTCCAACAATTGAGGGAGCTATCCGATGGAAACAAGAACAAGTTGTTCGATTGTCGTTCAGGCCGACGAAGGCCGTTTGCAAGGCGTTGCAGTTGCACAGGAGACACCCGGTTACAGCGGAGCCGGTTACGTGAATGGCACGGAGAATGAAGGAGATTGGCTGGAGGTTGATGTACAGATTCAGGAGGGAGGCTTCTATGAGCTTAGTGTCCGTTATTCCGTACCGGACGGCTATCGCTCCAACGCGCTCCTCATCGATGGCAATTGCTACGGCTATGTAAGATCTCGTCCGACCGAAGGATTTGTAACGGAGCGTCAGTGCAGCGTTTTTCTAGAGGCTGGCACACATACGCTTGCCATGCTCAAAGCCTGGGACAGCGGCGTGGAAGTCGACTGTTTCCTGTTGTCCGCAGCGGACACGCCCGAGCTCAGCCGTACGCCGCGCCAATTGATTAACCCTAATGCTACGACAGAAACCGTGTCGCTGTGGAACTACTTGAACAGCCAGTTCGGCAGCAGCCTCCTTACGGGTCAGCATACCGCTTCGGGGTTTACACCCGTGAAGGAATTCACTTATATCGAGCGTGTGACCGGCAAACAGCCTGCCATTCGCGGATTTGATCTGATCAGCTATACGCATGCTACCGAAACAGCAGATCCAACCCCGCATAAACTGCTCGAAATTGCAGAGAACAAAGGCTCCATCGAATCCGCTATCGAGTGGACAACCGTGCATAATGGGATCGTAACCTTGACTTGGCACTGGTATGCGCCAACCGGCGGGACGGACAAAACGTTCTACACGAAGAACACCGATTTTAACCTTCCGCTCGCTTTGCAGTCTGATTCGCAAGAGCATCAGCTGCTGCTGGCTGATATCGATGCCGTTGCGGAGCAATTGAAGAAGCTGCAAGATGCCAATGTCCCTGTGCTATGGCGTCCTTTGCACGAAGCTGACGGCGCTTGGTTCTGGTGGGGAGCATTCGGTGCCGAGCCATGCAAGCAGCTATGGCGATTGCTGTACGATCGACTGACGAATCTGCATCAGCTTCATAACTTGATTTGGGTCTGGAATTCTCATGTGGAGGAGTGGTATCCGGGAGAAGGCGAAACCGACATCGACAGCTGCGACATCTACGCGCCGTCGGCCAATTACGGACCGCTGCGCAAGCCGTTCGAGCAAGTGGACGCGCTGGCCGGGGGCAAGAAGCTCATTGCACTCGGTGAGAACGGATCGATTCCGGATCCGGATCAGCTCCTCGCGAGCCGCACGCCTTGGCTGTGGTACATGACATGGGGCGAAGGCTTCGTGCTTGATGGTCAATCCACGACTGACGAACAGCTGAAGAAGGTCTATCATCATCCGAGCTGCATTACGCTTGATCGACTTCCGAATTGGAGAGATGTCGGTGAAGCTGGGGAGCAGCAATAGCTGAACAATAAGTCTCTGAGCGCGCCCGCTCGAAGTTAGGCTGAAGCGAAACCTACATTTGTTCAAAATGGTAGGTTTCGCTTTTTGCTTGCTATTAAGTCCCCTAATTCAATTGGAAAGTACCTAGGGAAATCAGATACTCTTCCCTTCCGACAAACCCCTTGTGATGTAAAAACTACACTTCAAACGGAGAATTTGTGGAAGTGTATGTAGTTAACGTGCAGCCCATACAATTGAACTACTGAAAATTAGATGTTTTCCGTACATATATAGATTTGACTTGTACTCCATACATTTCACATACCACGCGAGGCATGAAAAGCGAGATTGTATTGTACTCCGTGCATGCTAACGTCGAGTCATGCAGTAGGTGTGATCTCGTACCCTAACACTTTGGTACCTTTGCTCGAGATGACGGGACGAAGTTTACCTTGAAGACCAGTTTTCGGATATGGCATAGTGTCGTGCGATAATTGCGAAAATCTAACGAACTGTTAGGGCGTTAATAGGTCAATTTTCGGGGCAACGAAAATCTAACGAACCGTGGAGGAGGCCTTATTTGGGGATAATCCGGTCCCAAAAACTCAAAATCCACCAAATAGCCCCTCCACGGTCGTTCGTTAGCATTATTTCGGAGCCATCATTGGGCAAATAAGCCCCGTACGGCTCGTTAGAACATTCCGCACTCCTGAACTGCTCAGCCAGCAGCCCCTTCGGGGCTACGCAGTCTGCCCAAGAATTTCTCGGGCAGACAGGCTCCGAGCGCGCTCGGAGTTTTTTTTGCATCCGAGGTGGCGGCACTGTCACAGAATAAGAGCTTCAATTGTCTAAATAGATGTAATAACCAATTCGACTAGAATCCACGGGAGGAATCGATATGAACTTACGAATGAACGCATCCAAAGCCAACCCAACAGCTTACCAGGCGATGCAACAACTAGATGGAACGGCAAAGGAGTTAATTGCAGACAAGGTAATCTATGAGCTCATCAAAATCCGGGCTTCCCAAATCAATGGCTGCGCGTTCTGCGTGGATATGCATACAACCGATTTGCGGGAACATGGGTGAAAGCGAGCGTCGGCTAAACCTGATCGTCGTTTGGCGTGAATCTCCTCAATTTACAGAGAAGGAACGTGCCGTACTCGGATTGACCGAAGCGGTTACGCTGATCTCCGAAGGCGGCGTGCCGCAGAACGTGTACGACGAAGTCCTTAAGCACTTCGACGAAAGCGAGTTTGTTGCCCTGCTGCTCGCCATCAATGCAATCAACGGCTGGAACCGGATCGCGATTGCTACAGGCATGTACCCGGACTGTTTTGCGAAATAAGTGAACGAATCTGACAAGCCACCCCGCCACGGGTGGCTTTCTTTCATGCTCTTATCTTGATAAAATGCATCTAGAATCGGAGGGTGATGCGCCTTGACGTCGATCGATCACACGTTGGAAGCGGAACAATTATACCGCGAGCACAAGACGCTGCTTACCTCCATTGCTTATCGCATGCTCGGCTCAATGAGTGAGGCCGAGGATGCCGTTCAAGATGTGTTCGTCACGATAAGTAAGCTGGGCAAGCTCGATATGACTCATCCGAGAGCCTACCTGGTCAAAATGGTTACCAACCGCGTGCTCAATGTAATGAAAGCAGCGCCGCGCAATCGCGAGAGCTACACGGGCCACTGGCTGCCGGAGCCTGTCATCGAGCTTGGCACCGCGGCTGCGGATACGCCGCTTGCGCGCGTCATTCAGCAAAGGCTCCCTTATCGGGCAGCTCCACCTTGTATCGATCAGCGGCCAGCAAGGACTGCTTCTGCAGCGGGAGAATAGACCTCCCTTTGCGCTCGTGTTCGAACCGAGTGAGGATTTCAGCGCCATTAGAGCTGTTTATATGGTCTCTAACCCCGAGAAGCTTACGCGCATTAGCGGGCTTGATCAGAAACAGAGCTGCTGAGGTCACGCCTCGGCAGCTCTGCTTGGTTCCTATGGAATGCGGCTCTCGCTTAACGCCTGCACAGATTTCTCGATACGCCGCTGCCTGGTTTCGGCCGTCTTCGCACCGTCGATGGAAAGTACGATTCTGCGCTTGTTACTGTAAGACAAGCCGTCGAAGAATACGCGGGATGCCGGTGCATCGCCGAGCGCAGCAGCGAAATCTCCAGGCACTTCAAGCTCCCGAGGCTCGGTATCCAGCTCAAGCTCGACTTCAATTTCTTCTCCTGCCGCAACACCGGCGCCTTGGCGATGCTCCGCGCTGAGCGGAAGCATGAAGCGTCCGCCCATTGTAGCAACCGTACTGCGGTAACTATACGAGCCAATCTTCACCTTAACAGCCGGCTTCTTGCTTGTCCCAAGTGACACCACTACTTCACTCGGCACCTCAAGCCCGGTTGCGGTCTTGCCGCCAAGCTCGACTACCGTTCGAAATTTCATTCCCTTCGCCTCCTTATCATCCACTATTCTCTGACCGCCGCCTGCCGCTCCATCCTAGCAAACTGCAATATCGCAACTGCAGCCTGTTCCCGCCGAACTGCATCCTCGCCTCGCATCGCTGCTTTCAGAATGTCGAGCGCTTCCTGAATGGTCGCTTCGTCGACCAGCCTCGTTCCGGCTTGTTTGGTCATCAGCAGCCGTTCAAGCTGCTCCTTGCCAACCGCTCGCCCGAACATGCCAAGCTCCCCTTCCTGCTCCAGAAAACCAAGCAGCTCCTGATGCAGCTCTTCGCTATGCAAGCTTCGCAGCCAAGTCACGCCGCGCCTATGCCCGATCTGATCCTGCGCGTTGTCGAAATCATCGAGATAATAATAATCGCCGAGATCGCCCAGATACATGCGATCGCTATCCCTTACGATGATGTAATCGCCGTCCTGCATGACTTGCGCGAAACAGTAATGCGCCTCTGCTTCGCGTTCCAGCTCGGCTCCACCCAGCCCATAACCTTCAGCCAGCTTCACTTTCAGCTCTGTTTTGGTCATGTCGCTCATATCCCCGATGCCCGGTCTGCCGCAGCTTATATAATGATTTTCCACAAATTCAGATAACCCGTTCTTGCCTTCCGACTCCACCTGCATCCGAAACAACTGCATGTCGGTATCGCCCCTTTACACCATTATCCGGTTGCTTTACCATTCATACTATAGCGCCCTTTAGCACGGTTTGCCATTCATTCCGCATCATATCGATTAGGAGGCAATGAGCATGACAACAGCCATGAAAGAAGAGTTCGATCGACAAGGCTATTTCATTCTGAAGCAGCTTTATTCGCAAGAAGAGGTGCAAGCCTTAAAGGCGGAAGCAGCCGAGATTCTAGCAAGACATGATGTCGATAAAAGCGGCGTTTTCCTCGGATTAGCGTCCGAAAGCGAATTGTTCAAGGATGCCGCACGGACACCCGAACTGGCTCGCGCGTTGAAAGCGATCATCGGCGATTCCGTCCTATTCATGAACGACAAGGTCGTCTTCAAGAATGCGAGCACGGACTTCGGTTCACCTTGGCACCAAGACTATTCCTACTGGCACGGCAGTCACAAATTCTCCGTTTGGATTGCGCTTGACGATGCGACCCCGGCTAACGGCTGCTTGAGAGTGCTTCCCGGCTCCCATCGATCGACAGTCAGCCATGATGGTGACGCCGCGGATAACAACGGGTTCGTTCATCGCTTAAATGAGGATCAGATCGACGCTTCGCAGGTCGTCGATTTCGCTGCAACCAAGGGAGACGCCATCGTGTTCCACGATTTATTGCTGCATGCCTCGTATTCCAACACGTCCGGCGCAGACCGCTGGGCGCTTATCTCTACCTACAAAGACGGAACCCAGCCGGATCCCGAATATCCATGGGCCAAAGCTGCTTTCGCGCTGAAGTAACGCTCATCGCCGCCGCTGCCGATGCGGCTCATTCGTTAGTACCTCTTCTTATAATCGACCAAGTTGCGCAAATCAGCAGCCTTCCCGGACAAATACAGCTCCAAATTCGATAGGAACAGCTTCACGAGCCGCTCCCCGTTGCGAACCGTCAGCCCGCCGGCATTATGCGGCGTGAGAATCACGCTGGGCATCGCCCATAGTGGATGATCCGCGGGCAGCGGCTCCTCCTCGAACACATCAAGTCCCGCACCGGCGATAACGCCTTTATCCAGCGCCTCAACGAGATCCTCCGTTCTTACGGTCGCCCCGCGCCCCACGTTGATAAAATAAGCCGTACGCTTCATCACGGCGAAGCGTTCAGCATGAAACAGATGTTGCGTCTCCCCCGTGAGCGGCAAAATATTGACGACATAATCCGCTTCCCGCAGTGCATCATCAAGACGCGACGTCTCGTAAACGACGTCCGCTTCCGGCATCTGGCCGCCCGATCGGCGAACGGCAATGACGCGCATATCGAACGCGCGAGCGATCCGCGCCACTTCGCGGCCAATTTCGCCTGCGCCGACAATCGCTACGGTGCCGCCGTTCATCTCAGCAAGCGTATCCGGGCTTTCCCATAGGCCTGTCCGCTGATTGCGAACGGCCGCGGCAATGCCGCGCGACAGCCCGAGCATCATGGCGACTGCCGTCTCGGACACCGATCTGGCGTGCACGCCGCTGGCATCCGTCAGCAAGATGCCGCGTTCTTCCAGCCGATCTAGCGGCAAGCTGTCGATCCCCGACGACCAGCTCTGCACCCAGCGCAGCTTCGAGCCCTCCTGCAGCGCAATCTCTGTCACCCTCTTATCCCATCCGAGAATAATTTCCGCTTCGCGAAAATCTTGATCGCTCGCCGCGGACTTCCCGCCGAAAATAATCGCCGCACTCGGTGCCGCCTGTCGCACTGCCGCTTGCTGCTCCGAAGTAAGCTCTTGTAAACAAAGTATCGTTGTCATAAGTTAGAATGCCTCCTTGTTTGTTGTCCATTGTCTGCATTGTCTGCATTGCCTGCATTGTCTGCGTCAGCTCACAAACTCATGAATATGCTGGTTTCTCCAGAAATCCGAGAACCGCCCTTTCGCTTGCAGCAGCTCCTTAGGAGAGCCCATTTCCTGTACGCGTCCATTCTCCAGAAAAATCACGAAATCGACATCGCGAATCGTCGTTAACCGATGGGCAATGATGATTTTGGTACTAGCTCCCGCCCACTTCGGCAGATCACTCTGAAACATCGCTTCTGTCTCCACATCAAGCGCAGAGGTGGGCTCGTCCAGAATGGTGACCGACGCCCGCCGAAGAACAGCTCTGGCTATACCTATGCGCTGTCTCTGCCCATGGGATAGCTTAATGCCCCGCTCCCCAACCAACGTATCCAGCCCTTCCGGAAGCTCCCAAATAAACGCCGCTTGTGACAGCTCAGCAGCTCGAAGGATGTCCGCCTCCGTCGCATTCGCGAACCCAATCGCAATATTTTCCCGAATCGTGCCATCGAACAAATACACATCTTGAGTAACCGCGGCCAGCTGCCCCCGCAGCGATGCGATCGTAAACGCCTCAATTGGACGTTCATCCAGTCGAATCGAGCCGCCGCTCGGCTCATAAAACCGGTAGAGCAGTTTAATCAACGTGCTCTTCCCGCTGCCGCTTGGGCCGACCAGCGCTACGGATTTGCCAGCCGGAATCTCGAAGCTGACGTTATGAAGGACCGGACGATCCTCTTCGTAAGAGAAGGAGACATTATCGAAGCGAATGGAGCAAGGCTTTGCCGGAAGTACGTTTCCTCGATCCTTCACTTCAGGTGCCATCTCCATGACTGTAAGCAGATTCTCCGCTCCGGCCGACACTCTCTGCAGCGAGCTAATGATAGCGGTTATGCTGACGAAAGGCTCGCTAACCTTATCGAGCAGCGTAAGAAAGGCAATGATCGCACCAGGGCCAATATCCCCGTTCACCATCAGAACAGCACCAACGGTAATACCTAGTAGATACCCGATTTTCTCCGGAATGAGCCTTGTAAACTCGCGAAACGCCTCCATTTTCTCAACGGAAACCCAGAGCCGGATACCCTCCTTGCACACCTTCTCGAACCTCGCAAATACCGACTGCTCTAATTGATTCATTTTCACTTCTCGAATGCCCGAGAGTGTCTCATCCATATGGAAGAACACTTCGCCCCCGTTGGCCTGCTGTTCTGCAATGAGATCCTTGAATCTCCCTCGCATCACCAGATTGCTGAGCAGCTGAAACGGACCTACAAGAACTGCGATGGCTCCGAGCAGCGGATTAACCGTAAACAAATAGATGCCGACAGCGACGAATGATACGGGCAGTGAAATCAGTCGAAGCATATCGAATACGATAAAATGCTTGAACACTTCCAGCTCATTAAAGAGAATATTCTGCGTGTGAGCGCTGTGGGTGCGTTCATGGTACTTCAGCGATAGATTGGTTAGCTGCCGCAGTATGATCTGCCTCATTCTGAACACAATATTGGTGTTTACGACTTGGTTGCAAATCCTTGCTCCCAGCGAGAAGAACAAGCCTAGCATGACCATCACGGCTATGCCGATGATTAATCGGACAAGCTCTGCATGAGACAGCTCCGTGCCGCCGTCGAAGATCCTTCTGCTCAGCTCCGCGAGCAGGAGTGCAGCCCCCGTACCGCCAAGCTGCAGCACCAGAACGGCCAGATATAAATATTTGTAGCGCTTACAAAGCTCTAAAAATTGCCGGAATCCCTGTCTGCGAATCAGGCCCGTGACGCTCCTGGTCGATGTGCTCAATCCGTTACCTCCGTCTCTAGCTACTACTTTCTTGGGCATTTTCAAAAGAAATAGTTTACATTCCATGTAATATCTTTATACTTAATAAAGATCATCCATACATGCAGAATACCCCATATTAGGAGGAATTTGAAGTGAGTAAAGCAATCAAAATTGGCATTGTAGGTTACGGAAACCTCGGCAGAGGCGTTGAGAAAGCAATCGTTCAAAATCCAGATATGGAACTTACTGCGATCTTCACCCGCAGACAGCCTGAGCAAATGACCGGCGGAGAAGGCGTCCGCTTCGAACATATTTCGGCAGCTGAGCAATACAAAGGCATTATCGATGTTATGATTCTCTGCGGGGGTTCGGCTACCGATCTTCCTGAGCAAACACCTGTTATTGCAAGCATGTTCAACACGGTAGACAGCTTCGATACCCATGCCAAAATCCCTGAGTTCTACGAAACGGTCAACGCTGCCGCGCAGCAAGCCGGTACGCTCAGCATTATTTCGACAGGCTGGGATCCGGGTCTGTTCTCTCTTAACCGCCTTCTTGCAGAAGCGATTCTGCCGGTTGGTAAAGACTTCACGTTCTGGGGCAAAGGCGTAAGCCAAGGTCACTCCGATGCGATCCGCCGCGTACCCGGTGTCAAAGCAGGCGTTCAATACACCGTGCCTGTTCAAGAAGTCATCGATCAAATCCGCTCGGGTGAAACCCCGGAGCTGGCAACTCGCGACAAACATTTGCGTGAATGCTACGTTGTTGCTGAAGAAGGCGCGGATAAAGAAGAAATTACACAAACCATCGTGAACATGCCGAACTATTTCTCGGATTACAACACGACGGTGACGTTCATTAGCGAAGAACAACTGCAAGCTGAGCACCAAGGCATGCCGCATGGCGGATTCGTCATTCGCAGCGGGATTACGGGCGCTGGCACGAAACAAATCATTGAGTTCGGCCTTACGCTCGAGAGCAATCCCGAGTTTACGGCAAGCGTGCTGGTGGCTTGCGCGAGAGCGGGCTACCGTTTAAGCCAAGAGGGCAGCAAAGGCGCGAAGACGATCTTCGACCTGCCAATCGGCTACCTATCCCCGAAATCAGCTGAACAGCTCCGCCGCGAGCTGCTCTAGTTTCCAAGCTCTGTCAGCTACTATAAACCGCCTCTTCGATCACATTCGGAGAGGCGGTTTTTTCACGCCCAGCTAGGCCTCTGCATAGGATAATTCATGTTCAAAATGGAGGTTATCAATCATGAGCTCGCAAAATAAGTCCGTGCAACAAGAGCTAAAGCCGATCTATCAATGCGACTCCAAAGTTCATCACACGCTGCAATCCGTCAAAGATCATCTTCATCAGCTATGCGCGAATCACGCACACCGGCTGGTTAAGGTTGAAACGATGGACGGCGATGTGTTCGAAGGACATATCGTCCATTGCGACAGGAGTATTCTCTACATTTGCCTGTCGAATGAAGGCGCCCGTCGCGGTTTCTTCCCCAGCCCGGGTTTCCCGCCACAGCAGCAGACATACAGTAACGTAATCCTGCCTCTGGTTCTGTTTAATCTTCTGGCCATCTCGCTGCTTTAAGCTTGTAGTTTGCAGTCGACAGTCAACCACAAAGGAGTGATTAGCATGGCTTTTATGCCACCGGTCGGACCTCAGGGTATGCAGCAGCCCCCAAGTTCACCGCCGCCGCAAATGGTTCCTCCCAAACCCCTTACTACTTCGACGCTTGCTGTTGATCCGGGAGCGATCTCCCGCTGTATGTTCCGCCAAACCTATATATGGCCGCGCAGCGGGCAGGGCTTCTGGTTCTATCCGGTCTTCCTCGGTCGGACTTCGGTTTCCGGATTTCGTTGGAACGGCTTCTTCTGGATGTACACCGGCTTAGACCTTAACCGAATCGATGCCTTTACTTGTTTCTGAATCGCAAGATTGCTGAGCCCGGAAGCCCCTCGCTGCTCGCGTGCGGGAGTTCCCGGGTTTTTCATTGTCATGGAATCTGACAAGCTCGCTGCAAATACAATTTCAAGTGGAGATTGTTACGATGAAAGCAGGGATCTATGTAATGGGGAGCAAGCAAGAGTTTATCGTTGTGGTCGTACCGATGTCGGAAATCAAGAAGTTCGTCGTGATCGATATTATTGGAGGTACCGTATTGTACTATTTGATCAAGCTGCCCCTCCATTCCTTCTATGCAGCAATGGTGGGAAGCGCGGTTGGTCCGATGCTCATCCGCCGCTCCATGAGAGGCCCGAAGCCTCGTAAAAGATAGCCCTTCAGCATAGATGTCATATGACCTGCCATGACTATATGGCAGGTTTTCTCACATTTAGGTTATAAATGTATTTTATCAGTCCGCAAAGATTAATTAATTGGTATTCTATTAACCACGCGTTTACAATGTATAAAAATACAAACTTTCAGCAGAAAAATGCAAATTCGAGCACTTATCATCTAAAGGAGCGTTGGTTAAATTGATAACCGTTATACCTGATCAGCAATTGGCAGCGGCCGAGGAATACGTGCAATCCGTATACGAAACAATTGTTCAACGCAACCACCACGAGCCTGAATTCCACCAAGCCGTGAAGGAAATTCTGGATTCACTCGTTCCGGTACTGGCTCAGCATCCGGAGTATCAAGACAATAGCATTCTAGAGCGAATTACCGAACCTGAACGTGTCGTATCCTTCCGTGTACCCTGGGTAGATGACAAGGGGAAGGTGCATGTGAACCGCGGGTTCCGCGTTCAGTTCAACAGCGCACTAGGCCCGTATAAGGGTGGGCTGCGGTTCCATCCGTCCGTAAATGCAAGCATCATCAAATTCTTGGGCTTCGAGCAAATCTTCAAGAACAGCTTAACCGGCCAGCCGATCGGCGGCGGCAAAGGCGGATCGGATTTTGATCCGAAAGGCAAATCCGATTATGAAATTATGCGCTTTACGCAAAGCTTCATGACGGAGCTCTATAAGTATATTGGGCCTGAAGTCGATGTTCCTGCAGGCGATATCGGTGTGGGAGCACGGGAAATCGGCTACATGTTCGGGCAATACAAGCGCATTCGCGGCGGCAACGAGGCAGGCGTTCTAACGGGCAAAGGCATTGTCTACGGCGGAAGCCTGGCGCGTAAGGAAGCGACCGGCTACGGCTGCGTTTATTTCGTGAACGAGATGCTTGCAAGCAAAGGCTTGAGCTTCAAAGTCAGTACGGTAGTCGTATCGGGCTCGGGCAACGTCTCTATCTATGCGATTGAGAAGGCACAGCAGCTTGGCGCTAAAGTGGTTGCTTGCAGCGACTCCGGCGGTTATATCTACGACCCTGAAGGCATCAACCTTGATACCCTCAAGCAGTTGAAGGAACTGGATCGCAAACGAATCAGCGAATATGTGAAATTCCATCCACACGCTACCTACACGCCGGGCTGCGACGGCATTTGGTCCATTCCTTGTGACATTGCGCTTCCATGCGCAACACAGAATGAGATCGACGCGGCGTCCGCACAGCTGTTAGTAGATGGCGGCGTGAAGGCAATTGGCGAAGGGGCGAACATGCCGTCAACGTTGGAAGCCATTGATGTGTTTCTGAATAACGACGTTCTGTTTGGGCCTGCTAAGGCTGCAAACGCGGGCGGAGTCGCTGTATCTGCACTCGAAATGGCGCAGAACAGCATGCGACTGTCGTGGACCTTCGAAGAAGTAGACGCCAAATTGCATAGCATTATGAAAAATATCTATGATAACAGCGTCAAAGCATCGGTAGATTACGGACATGCCGGTAATCTGGTCTATGGTGCGAATATTGCCGGATTCATTAAAGTAGCCGACTCCATGATTGCTCAAGGCGTCGTATAAATCTTGGTCTAACCTAAATATACAAAAGGTCCCCAAAGTTGCCTCAACCAACTTTGGGGACCTTTTATTTAACCTTCGCCGAGCACGGCTCCGAACTGGTTCTTAAACATATTGGCATATACGCCCTGCTTCTCGAGCAGCTCTTCATGGGAGCCCTTCTCCATGATCGCCCCACGGTCAATGACCATGATCGTGTCGGCGTCACGAATCGTATTCAACCGGTGAGCGATCAAGAAGCTGGTGCGGCCATGCAGCACACCTCGCAGCGCATCTTGGATATGCAGCTCTGTCCGGGTGTCGATGCTGCTGGTCGCCTCGTCGAGGATAAGAATCGGCGGGTCGGCCAGAATGACCCTTGCAATGGCAAGCAGCTGCCGCTGACCTTGACTTAGGTTGCCGCCGTTCTCGGCGAGCACCGTATCATATCGCTGAGGAAGCCTGCGGATGAAGGAGGCGGCATTGGCCAGCCCAGCCGCTCGCTCCATCTCCTCATCGGTTGCGCTTGGCTTACCGTACTTGATATTCTCCCGGATCGTTCCGGAGAATAGATAGGTATCCTGCAGCACAATGCCGAACGCCTGCCGAAGACTATCCTTCGTATAATCGCGGATGTCGCGTCCGTCAATTCGGATGGAGCCGCCTGTCACATCGTAGAACCGATTTAGTAGGTTCACGATCGTTGTTTTGCCTGCGCCTGTAGGGCCGATTAGCGCCGTGCTTGTGCCCTCGGCGGAATCAAAGCTGATGCCCTTAAGAATCGGCACATCGGCGCGGTAACCGAAGGACACATTGTCGAAGACGACATGTCCGCGCGGATTGACGAACGTCTTCGCCCCCGGACGATCGGCCGGCTCCTCTTCTTCATCGAGCACCTCGAATACCCGCTCCGCCCCCGCTACGCCCGACTGCAGCACGTTGAACAAATTTGCAAGCTCGATGAGCGGCCGCACAAACTGGCGCGAGTAGCTGAGGAAGCTGGCGATAACGCCAACCGTAATATGTCCATTCACCGCCAGCATCCCGCCGACAATGGCTACGGACGCGAAGCCGACGTTGTTGATGACATTCATAATCGGCATAAGGAAACCTGAGCGAATTTGCGCTTTAATGCCAATCTCACGCAGCTCTTCATTCACCACCTCGAAGTCATCAATGACCTTGTCTTCGCGGTTAAACGCCTTCACGATCTGGATCCCCGAGATTGTTTCTTCAATATGTCCATTCAGCTTGCCGAGCTTGCTCTGCTGCTGCTTGAACAAAGGCCCTGTTGCACGGGCAATCGTCCGCGTCAGCAGGAATACGGCCGGCACCGTAATCAAGCTCGCCAGCGTCAGCACGGGGCTGAGCACCAGCATCATAACGAGCGCACCTGTAATGGCTACTGAACCCGTCATGACTTGAATAGCCGACTGCGCGATGGTATTGCTCACATTGTCGATATCATTGGACATCCGGCTCATCAGTTCCCCGTGCGTCCGCGTATCGAAGAAGCGGATCGGCAGCTTATGCAGCTTGGCGAATAAGGAGGTCCGCATGCGCCCAACGATACGCTGGGAAACGCCGGCCATCAGCCACCCTTGCAGGAAGGTCAGACCCCCATCAGCGATGTATGAAGAGACAAGCGCAATGAGCGCGATCTGAAGCAGTCCGAAATCGACCGGGCTGCCATCGTTCCCTGTGGACATGGCGTCAATCGCCACGCCAATGAGGTAAGGCCCAGCCAGTGTAATAAGGGCATCGATCAGTACGATGACGAAGATAATCGCGAGAAGCTTTCTTTCCTTGCCAAAATACGACCACAGCCGGCCCAGAGTCGCTTTCAAGTTCTTCGGCTTCACAACCGGCCCCCGGCCCATAAAGCCGCCTCGGCCCGGGACGTTCACGGCAGGCATTGGCGGTGGCGACCCCTGCGCTTGCGCTTGCGGTTTTCCCTGCGCCGGAGCACTCCCCTCAGGTCGATGATTCCGTTCAGACATTGGCACGCGCCTCCTTGCCGGTCTGCGACCGATAAATTTCCTGATAAGCCGAGCAGCTTAGCATCAGCTCTTCGTGTCGCCCGGAGCCCACGATCTCCCCATTATCGAGCACGATAATACGGTCCGCATCCATCACGGAGGACATACGCTGCGCGATTAAGATGCAAGTCAAGCCTTGCGCATATTCCCGAAGCGCTTCCTTAATGCGGGATTCCGTCGATGTATCCACGGCGCTCGTGCAGTCGTCCAGAATCAGAATGGACGGCTGGCGAATGAGCGCCCTAGCAATGGAAACCCGCTGCTTCTGTCCTCCGGAGAGATTAACGCCACCCTGACCGAGCAGCGTATCATAGCCTTCAGGACAATCCATAATGAAGTCATGCGCCTGCGCCATTCGCGCCGCCAGCTCGATCTCCTCATGGGCAGCGTCTTCCTTGCCCCACAGCAGATTCTCCCGAATGGTGCCGGAAAACAGCACGGCTTTCTGCGGCACGATGGCGATTTGCTCCCGAAGCGACTTCAGCTCGATGTTCCGCACATCCTGCCCGTCCACTTCCACCGTACCTGAGGTAGCATCGTAGAATCGCGGAATAAGATTGACGAGCGTGCTTTTGCCCGAGCCTGTCGAACCGATGATCCCAATTGTCTCGCCCGGCCGGCAATCCAGCGTAATATCGCGAAGCACCGTATCCGAATTGGCATACGAGAACGATACGCCTTTGAACGCAATGCTTCCTTTGCCGCCGATTTTCCCGGAAGCCCGCTGTCCTTGTCCCGCCTCTCTCACCGTCATCGAATCCTTCTCCGCGAATACCTCGCCGATCCGCTCTGCCGACGCCTTGGCTCTTACGAACATCGTGAACACACTCGAAATCATCAGCAGCGAGAACAAAATTTGCGTCATATAGTTAATAAATGCAATAATATGGCCAACCTGCATGTGGCCTCCGTCAACCCGAACGCCGCCGATCCAAATCACCGCGGTAATCCCCAGATTCACGGTCAGCATAATGCTTGGACTGAAGATCGACATCAAACGCATCGCGCGAGTCGACGCTTCCTGATAGCTGTCATTGACCATGCCGAACTTGTCCGTCTCGTAATCGACCCGGTTAAAAGCTTTCACAACACGGACCCCGGATAAGTATTCGCGCGACACCCCATTAACCCGATCGAGCGCACGCTGCACACCTGCAAACAGAGGAAAACCAATACGCATATTGATCACAATGAGCAGCGCCACGAAAGGAATGACAACCGCCAATACAAGCGATAAAGGCGGATTCAATCGAATCGCCATAATGAGACTGCCTATACAAATCAGCGGAGCTTTGACAAAGATACGCATGAGTCCGTTTGTGAAGTTTTGAATTTGGGTCACATCGTTCGTCAGCCTTGTCACCAGAGAAGCGCGATCGAATTTGTCGATGCTGTCAAACGATAACGTCTGAATCCGGCGAAACAAGTCCGACCGCAGACGCGTGCCGAAATTCAAGGAGACATGGCTGGAGATAATGTTGCGCATCGTCGCCCCTGCGGCACCAATAGCCGTTATGAGCAGCATGTAGCCGCCGAAACGGAAGACATAATCCAGATTTCGGTTCGCAACACCAACGTCAATAATCCGCGACATCAGCGTGGGCTGCATGAGATCACATAACGCTTCGAGCATCAGGAATAGAATCGCTGCGGCAAACGGTTTTCCGAATTGGCGAAAATAAGGCTTTAGAAAGCTCAACGTCCAGGACTCCCTTACAGTTTGTCTTCCTTATATTGTAACGACTATTGCTATGCTAATGGAACCCGGTTAACGAAAACTAATCAAGGAGGTACCCTGTATGAAGAAAAAATTAATCATTAGCGCAGCTGTCCTTGTCCTCCTTATTCTGATTCTATTTGGCATGCTCAAATGGATGAACTCGCGCACCTTTCAAGTATTCGGAGGCATAACCAACCATGTGGCGACGAATCAGAAGGTCATCGCACTCACCTTCGACGACGGCCCTACCGGCAATGTCGATCAGCTCCTGCCGCTGCTGGACAAGTACAAAGCAAGAGCCACTTTCTTCCTCATTGGCGGGGAGCTGGAGCAGCACCCGGAGGAAGGACGCAAGATTGTAGAAGCCGGACATGAGATCGGGAATCACACCTTCTCTCACGACCGGATGGTCTTCAAATCACCCTCGTATATCAAGGAAGAAATCGAAAAGACAAATACGCTTATTCGCCAAACCGGCTACAAGGGAGATATTCTCTTTCGTCCGCCTTACGGTAAGAAGCTGATTGGACTGCCTTATTACTTGCACAAGCATCATATGAAAACGATCACTTGGAGCCTTGAGCCGGATACGTACTATTCGACGACTGCCGATAAGGTACGCTATGTGGAAGAGCAGGTGAAGTCGGGGGACATCCTGCTTCTTCATCCCATGTATGACCAGAACAAGATCGCCGCAATCGATGAAATCCTGCAGGCGCTCACGGAGCAAGGGTATTCCTTCATCACCGTTAGTGAGCTGTTGAAGCTGCAGCCGTAAGGGCTTGTAACTTGGCTTACCCCCAAGTGAAAATGATGCATATTCTGCAACATTTCAAGACAAAAGGTGGTCCTAAGCAGGAAATGTTGCACAAAAGGCACTTTTTCCACCTCATATGGCCTCTCGGCTGGCCAATCTTCTTGAAATGTTGCATTTTGAGCAGCATTTCGCCGTAGTAGGCCATTGGAAGAGGTGAAATGTTGCGTTCTGTGCAGCATTCGGCCGCAGTAGACCATTGAAAGCGGCGTCTCGACACCAAATACGGCTGCGGGTTCGTTACATTACCACTATAAAATCAAAAAGGACCGAGCAGACGCTCTGTCCTTTTCTATCTTACAAATAACGAATGGCTGTGCCGTAGGCATTCAATGTCCCAGCCGCCAGACCGGGAGTAAGCAGGATGCCGATGACTGCATCACACTCAGATACTGCGCCACCGGCGCGACCGAGCTGCTGCAGCAAATTAACAGGCGAGCTGTTGCTTATCCTGCCGGAGTAGACAGTGCACAGTACTTCATACGGCTGAGGCAGCGAATGGACGGTATACACCGGGACGACCCGCACCGTCTCCGCTGCTGCCGGCTCAGTTGTTTTCGCATTCTTATTGCCGAACATGGATCCATCACCCCGACTGTTGTTTTGCAACTATCATAGCAGATGACTCCATGCTCGCATACAGGCTTGGCTCAATTAAGCTTCCCGCCACAGGATTGCGCGAGCTCAGCATGATGCTTATCCCACCTAATTGACTAGCTTATCCATGTCATGTCTGCCTTCTTCACTTGCCATTCTCCGTCCTTTAATTCCACCACAACTTTCATTCCAATCGCACCGTCACCGGACCGATACTTGGAACCTTCTACAATAAGCTGTCTCGCTGTAAGCTCTGCCTTATCCACTTTCAACAGGATGCCGTCAAGTGACAGTGTATTCTTATTAAATAACCCTTTGGCCTCCAACTGCTCATAGGTCGCTTCCATCACGTCAACCTTGTAGGTTTTGAAATGGTCCAGAATCTGTCCCTTATCTGCCCCATCAAGGTCCTTCAAGTTACTCATATCAATGGCAATGTATTTCATTCCGCTATTGAGGCCTTCATCAACCGGCATATAAGCGTCGAGAGCCAAGCTGTACAGCTCGCCTAAATCCGGAGCAGCGACTACAGACTTCTCCCCACATGCACTCAATAGCAACATGATCGCACATAAGGATACCCACATCATTTTTTTGAAAAGCATGCTCGCCTCACATCCATTTCGGCTCTATTGCTATACAAGACGGCGTGAATAGTTAAATTGTTGCCAGGGTAATGATATATAATCCGCCCTAGCAGCATCTGTGAATCTATTCCGAGTATTCCTTGACAGGAATATTCCGTATAGAGTATATTCAAAGCAAGAAATTAACTCTGGAGGTATCATAATGACCGATAACCAAGCTGTAAACGCCAATGAAGTAAGCACGAAGGATGGGAAATTAGTCATTTCTCGTACCTTTAACGCACCGCGTGAGCTGGTCTTTAAAGTTTTTACGGAAGCCGAGCATCTGAAGCACTGGTGGGGACCGAAGGGTCTGGATCTTGAAGTTGTACAGCTTGATCTGCGTCCCGGCGGCATCTTCCTCTACACCATGAGCACGCCTGATGGACAATCCATGTGGGGCAAATTCGTTTATCAAGAAATCGCGGCACCGGAGAAGCTTTCTTTCTTCAGCTCGTTCTCTAACTCTGAGGGCGGCACGGAACGTCCTCCATTCGCGCCGCAATTTCCGCTGCAAGTCCTGAATATGGTTACTTTTACCGAGAGTGAAGGCCAAACGACGATTAAGCTTGAAGGCGGCCCTCACGAAGCAACCGCTGAGGAGAACGCATTCTACAAAGGCATGTTCGAATCCATGCAACAAGGGTTCGGCGGCACCTTCGATAAGCTCGACGATTACTTGGCAAGCCTGTAAGCTACAGAAACAGGGCCGTGATTATCACCCGTATGGGCGATTGTCACGGCCCTTTACATTGAAATTGGGGAATAATACTTGCATCAACAGTAAGGAAGGTGCCCCCTAATGAAGAATCATAAGCATTACGCCGTATTCGCCCTACTTTTCCCTTGCATCATCGCATGGGATTTGTCCATGGATTTCCTCCAAGGGCTTCCTCCGGACCGCATGATCAGAAATTTAATATTTCCGTTCGCCATGCTGGATTTGGTCGAGAGAATCATGCTTGCGGCACTCCTCTTCTTCTATGTTCGCAAGCCGTTTACGGCTCTTGTACGCAAGCTCATGCCAGCGCCTGACAACCCAACCTCGTCAGGAGGAAGTGACGGATCGCCCTCTGCGCCGAATTAAGCCAATCAGCATGAGTACGGTTGGAATCGCGTACTGGAGAGGCAGATGGAGGTAATACGGCACGATCTTAAGTCCCTCCTGCAGATGTTCCGTTAAGCTTCCCGCGATCGTAAGCGATGAGAACAACACAATTAAGCCAATCGGCATAATTAGTGTCTTATGATCTGTAATCCGAAACAGATCGCTAGCGGCCAAGATCGCGGCAAACATGAAGGTGCCGATTTTGACGAAGCTGGTAATGATAAATAAGAAGAGCACAATCGAATCCATTCGCTGCACAATTTCAGACAACCTTAGTCGACTCAAGGACGTAAACAGAGGAAATGTCGCTCGCGACGCGATTTCGGTGCCCAGCACGGACGTATTCACATAGGTAGCAATGCAGAGCAGTATCGCGCTGAACACCATCGCCCCGGTACCGATTTTGACCGCTTTATATTTCTTGTTCAGGTAAGGCAGGAACATCGTCATGACGATCATCTCGCCGAATGGAAACGTGATGTTCGTGGGAAACAGCGCCTTCCAGACGGGGGTCCATCCTTCGCCAAGCACCGGGAGCAGCCGCTTCCCATCCGACAAATCCGAGAACATCACCAAGACGATGATGAACAGAAACATGAAGCAGCAGATCAGGAAGAAAACAAAGGTTGTTCTTCCAAACACCTCGACTCCCAGACGAATCGTATACCCGACCGCGATCAGCATGAACAACGAGAGCGCGAACAGCGGTGTGACATCATAAGCGGCAGCGGATAACAAATCGGCAAAGTCTCTGACATCGCGCCCGGAAATATAGATGAAATAAAGCAGGTACACGAAGCCCAGCATCCATCCCGGAACAGGGCCTATGATTTGACGTATGTACCCTGTCAAGGGAAGGTCGGGATACAGTCTGTACAGCGTGCCGAACACCCCGGCAAACAGGGCAACGCCGCACAGGCAGCCGAGTACAATGACAATCCAGGCATCCTGCTTTGCTTCCATCCCCATCTGAATGACGACGGCTGTTCCCAGCTCGAATAAGGTAATCCATGCAAACAAATGCAGCGGCCCAATGTGTACCACCCGGCTTTTCATGCTGCCATTCCTCCCTGTATCAAGGCTTCTCCATTAGCGATTTGCCCCTCATGCCCGATCTCATGATCTGCCCTTGGAAGGTGATGCTCACCTCCGCTTCCGAGAATGCTTCCGCCCAATTGTCTTGTACTTGCTTCCATGCCTTCGGATGACTGCGCTGCAGCACTTCACCGAAACCAAACACATCGGAATGGACGGCTTGCGCACGTTGAATCGCCGCCATCATGCTGGATTTGACCAATTCACCCCATTCTTGCTCCAGCTTGTTCAGCACGGATAGTTCCGTAAGCGGAATGCCGCATTTGACTTCGGCCACGTTTCCCTCTGCTTTCACGACGATATCCACATTCACATGACCGTCTTTCATCGAAACCTGCGTCTTCGTTTTACTTTTTATTACTTCAAGCGCAACGCCATCTGCCTGCCCTTCGCATGACAAATTCATAATCGTGCTATTCATTCCATTGATGATGAACATGTACCCGCGCGCTTCTGAGTTCTCCAGCCATCCCGCGAGCTTCTTGTCATGAAACATGGCAATGCCTGAAATTTCAAGGTGATAAGGAAGACGTGTCTGCCCCAGGTTCTGCTGCTGCGTCACGTTCTGATTATCCCCTAGCAATCGGAGTCCGCTGATGGATGGATCTGCCCCCGGATTGATCAACTTCCGGATTACCTCGTCAATTCCGATGTCGGGAGAGCTGGACCAAATTTTCGACGAGAATTCGCTTGCTCCCAGAACAGCCTCGGCTTGCAAGGGTGCAAGCGGCGTGATCGTACTAATTAATTTCCCTGGGGAGCTGCCCTTGGCAACGAGCAGCATTGAAGTTAGCCGCACCTCATGCGATCGTTCGAAAAAGTCGAAAATTTCTTCGATTCCCGCCTTTGCGAGCCTCTCGCCGAGAACCACAACTTGAATGTGAGAGAAGAATAACTGCCTCGGCACCTGCTTGGATGCCTTACGTATGCCTTCAAACAAGGTTTTGGAGCGCACGCTGTAAATGGAGAACGGCGCACCTCCTCCACCTCCGCTATTGCTCGACTTCGCTAACTCGCCCGGGATGACAACCTGGAAGGTGAGCTCGTATTGATCGGAATGCTCCGCTTTGTCGATAGCCATAGCCGTCACAATCGCAAGCTTGTTCAGCTCTCTGCTGTTCCAGCAGCCGGTTGCGAACAAGACGGAAGCCAATGAGACTGCAATTAGGGCAAGCTTAGCCAATCGTTTTCCGATCTCCATTAGACTGAACCTCCCTGACTCACTCGCTCTCTGGTTTTTGCCCCGGAGGCATCCGAACGGTATCCTTCGCCGTATCGTCCGGCCGGGCTTCAAGGCTCCAGTGCGGGAGACGGACAAACACGTCTTTCATCTGCTTGTATTTGAATGGCACGAGCGGAGACAAGAAGGATACGCCGAATGAGCGCAATGCATTCAAGTGGGCTACCATCATGATCATGCCTAGTACAATGCCATAGAAGCCAAGCAATCCGGCCGCCATCATGAATAGGAATCTCAGCATGCGTGCCGTAATGGCCAGATTGTAGGCCGGAATGGAGAAGTTCGCGATCGCGGTTATGGACACTACTATGACCATGATCGGGGATACGATGCCTGCCTGGACAGCCGCTTCACCCAGAACCAGCGCGCCTACGATCGACACAGCTTGTCCAACCGCTCGGGGCATCCGAATGCCGGCCTCCCTCAGGATCTCAAAGCAAATCTCCATAATGAAAGCTTCGACCAACGCCGGAAAAGGGACGCCTTCCCTGGACGCCGACAAATTGATGAGGAGTGTCGTTGGCAGCATCTCTTGATGAAAAGTCGTTAAAGCGATATAGGCAGCCGGTCCGAACAACGAAATGATGAATGCCACATAGCGCAATAATCGGATGAAGGTGCCAATATCATAGCGCTGGTAATAGTCTTCTGCAGCCGCGAAAAATTGCGAAAGCACGGTTGGTACCACCAAGGCAAAAGGCGTTCCGTCAACCAAGATCGCAATACGTCCCTCAAGCAAATTAGCGGCGATGACGTCGGGTCGCTCCGTGTTGTACACCGTTGGGAAAGGAGAGCTCCAGTTGTCTTCGATGAACTCCTCGATATACCCGGATTCCAAGATCGCGTCTGTATTGATTTTCTCCAACCGGCTTCTTACTTCTTGCTTGATGTCGTCCTTGACGATTCCCTCTATATAAAGCATCGCAACAGAGGTTTGTGTAACGGAGCCAATCTTGATTGCTTCAAAGCCGAACTTCGCGCTCCGTATCCGGCGTCGCACCAGTGCGATATTCGTCGCGATCGATTCGGAGAAGCTGTCCTTCGGTCCCCGAATGACAACTTGGGTGCTCGCCTCCGAAACGGCACGTTTCTCACCGCCAATCGTGTTGCCGCAGACACACTGGCCCCAGCCATCGACAATGAGGAGTGTCTTGCCGGTCAACAATTCGAGCAGCATGGATGTCCAGTTATCGAGCACTTCGATCTGCCCGACCGCGAGCGCATTATCGCAGATAAACCGGAAAGCAGCCTCCGTAGAATCCGCGTCCTCCGGGATTTGCGGCAGAAATGGCGACATGAGCGAGCGCATCACAAATTCGTTCACCATTTCTTTATCTGTAATGGTATCCAGATAAACCGCCGCCACGTGAAGCGGTAGTCCCGTACGCAGCGTGAATTTACGCACAATGAGATCCGGGCTGGATACCAGCTCCGTTCGGATTCGGTTTATATTGGCATCCAAATCCGTTTCAAGCTGCCCGGGCGCAACGGCGCGATTCTCCTTGCCGCCACCACCACCCGCCCTGCTATGGCCGAATATCGCTCTACGTATCCTCATCAGAGTTGAATCTCCTTCGACCTGCAATTGATCTGCGTGCCACATTGGCTAGTATGCCTTGTTCGCCCTTTTTTTACCTATTGGGATAGAAAAAGCCGGCAACTCTCCCGAATGAAGAGTTACCGGCTATTTGTTTGTTAATTAGACTGCTCATACTCGCCTTTAATAATATCCAGGACACGTTTAGCCTCTACTGCCGCAGCAGACTCTCTGTCATGCCAGTTGTAGGTGATAAGCGCCTTCCATAGTGCCCAGCCGCATGCCCGGTGGCGTGTTCCTTCGTCACAGCCAAGTTCACGCAAGAAGACCTCCCTGCTTACGGGATCGAAGAATGTCCATGCCATCGCGTAATCGCAGGCCGGATCGCCAACGCCCAGTATGCCAAAGTCGATGACGCCGCTAAGTCGCCCAGCCTGCGCCAAGAGATTGCCCGGAGCGATATCACCGTGCACCCAGACCGGCGTACCCTTCCATTGTGACTGTAAAGCTAGGTTCCACATTTCATGATACACCTTTGTATCGAGGTCCGACTTCAGATTCTCGAGTGCAGCCTTCGTTTCCTCATGATAGACAGTTAGTGAACCGCCTCGATGGAAATTATGCGCTCCCGAAGGAGGTCCTTCCGAAGCCGGAATGGCCTGAAGCTCTTGTAAGAAAGCGGCTAAATCTATAGCTAGTTGATTCAGATCGTCTATTGAAGCAAGGCTTACGGTTTCCCCTTCAATCCATCGATTGATGGACCATGGCCACAGATAGCCTTCCGCAGGATTCCCTTTAGCTAAAGGAACCTGTATAGGTAAAGTAAGGTGCGGTCTAAGCTTAGGCAGCCAAGTTAATTCTTTCTCGACCTGCGCCGCATACGACTCATGACTTGGCAGCCTGACGCTCATCGTGCTGCCTAAATGGAAAGTGCGATTATCATGGCCGCTATTGGCAACCGGATAGATCGGCAAGTCCGCCCATTGCGGGAACTGGCCTTGGATAAGTCTGCTTACTAGCTCTGCGTTAATCTCCGTCATTCGATATCATAAACTCCTTCGTGCTTTGTGAATATTGATTTGTGCCGCCCCACAAGGCGATTCGCGCCATAATGTTGCATAATGCGCAACAAATCCACCTTGTCGGCTGTTATAGGCTACTTTTGTTGCAAGAAAAACAACATTTATTAGGTCGAGTCGGACCGCAGCGACTCCTTACCCGATCAAGGGAGCCGATTGTCCAAGTGTCCCTTCCACTTCGTTCCCTTCCTTCCGCCAGTATTCGATGCCGCCAAGCATCTCTTTGACTTGAAAGCCAAGACCGGATAATCGCGCCGCGCCTTTGGTGCCGCCATTGCAAGCCGGTCCCCAGCAATAGACCACGATGACTTGTTCCTTCGAGAATGCAGCTGTCGTCTCTGGGCTGATGTTGTTGGAAGGCAGGCTGATCGCGCCAGGAACATGGCATTCTTCATAGGCTTTCGTGCTGCGAACATCGATGAGCAGGAAGTCATTCAGACCCTGCTGCATGTCATACCGTACATCCGCAACATCAGTTTCCACAGCTAGTTTGTTCATAAAGTGACGATGCGTATGCTCAGGCGATGCAGCTGGTGTTTCGAGCACGAGAGATTGGCGTGTTTGAATGGTCATTTGGATTACCTCCGGTAGGGTTGTGGTTGTTGTTTGTTGATCTCAATGTATCACAGCCCCTAACCATGGAGTTATCGATAGAAATCTATACTATACTTCACTCATTTCGATAATTAGCAGTTCCGCCGGCGCTGAGCAGTTCCACGAAGCCATTGAACGCCTTTGACTTCCATTTCTTCTTCGAGTAGATCAATTGCGTGTAGAACTTACAGTCCGGGTGGACAAAAGGTATCGCGATTAGCTGGCCTTTGCGGACTTCCTCGGCCACCGTAATCCGAGGCACCAAGGCAATCCCAAGTCCATAGATGACACACTGCTTGATCGCTTCCAAATTGCCAAACTCATAGGAGAGACTGAAGCTCACTTGATTGCCCTTCAGCACCTTGAGCAGCATCGCCCGGTATGTGCAGCCATCCTCCGTCAGAATGAGGGACTCGCTCTCCAAATCCTCGACATGGACTTCGCTTTGTCCATTTAATTTATGATTGGGGCTTGTGATGATAACAAGCGTTTCTTCTCGCAGGATGCTGCTGTGAAGCTCCGGGTCCGTGAACGGAGGATCCAGAATGATTCCGATGTCGAGCTCTCCTTCTTTGACCGCTTCGATAATAAACGGCTCATTCGCCGGCTGAATGACAATGTTAACGTCCGGAAACTCGCGGCGATAAGCCTGTAGATGCGGCGGGAGGTAGAAGGCTGCTAATGTCTCAATCGTCCCAATCGAGAGCGTCCCCTTGGCTTGTTTGGCTACGACTTCTTTGGACTCTTCATGCAGTCTGTAGATATCGTTGGCATAGTGCAGGAGCGCTTCACCGGCCATCGTCAGCTTCATGCCTCTTCCGAACCGCTCCAACAGGACTGCCCCGTAAGCTTCTTCCAGCTTCTGAATCTGCGACGTGATGCTCGACTGGGCATAACCCAGCGACTCCGCTGCTCGCGTATAGCTTCCACACTTGGCTACCTCGCGAAAAGTCTTCAAGTACGTCAGTTCCACGGGTACCGACCCCATTCCTATAAGTTCCCGCTACTTTATCATGATCTCGCCGTTACGGCAATCCATACGTAGCTGAGCCATGTGCGGCTTATAAACTCGAATGGAGCTCTCGCAGCGTGATTAATGCTTTCGATTCCAATGCCTGGAGCTCTCTCAGGAGTACTGCGCAGTGTTCGCTCTGTTCGAGTGTTTGCGTGCGTGGTTCCGTATATGGATACATGTCCTTTAACGCCTTACCCTTAGCCGCGATTTCGTTATAGGTGAGTATGAGTTTATCTAGGAGGTTGAGGTTGAGATTCGTCATGCTCGCTCTGATTTCGGACAGAAACCGGGCTGCATGATGCCTTGCTTCCGTTATGATTTCGACGAACAAACTGAAGAAATATTTATCTAGCCGCTTGCATTCAAGTGCCGTTAACCAGCGCTCATAGGCATGCGATCCGACGAAATAGGTTTTGCCGGACCATTGATAGAAGCCTGTCTCATTTAACTGGATGACAAACTCGAGTGCTTCTTTCAGAGCAGCCTGATTCTCTTTCGCGGCTGGAATAGACTTTGCCCAGTGCAGTGAGATTAGTCGGCCGGTGGAATTGGTTTGCGTTCCTGACGACTTACGATCATGTACACAATTGATGCACGGACATTGACTTAACCCTAACTGATTCCACGGTATCACATCTTCGCTGTGCTCATAACCCGTGTGCCAAGTATAGGTGTAGTATCCTTGATCGTCGTACGCATAGATGACCGACGACTGGTTGCCGATATCGATGTTTTTGGCAAAGACAGGCTGCCCCGCGTTGATGGCCTCTTTTGCTTTCTCCCAAGCCTCCGCTTGTAATTGCGTGAAAGCCTCTCCCTCTGCATGTAAGTGATAGCCCTCAACGTCCACGCCAAAATTACGAGCGAGCGCAAACACCTCCGGTTCAAGCGGTCCGCCATTGGGCTCACACATGTTCTCGTCAAGGATGTGCAGGAAGGCAATGCCTGTCATGCCATAGATCCATGATGTCGTTAGCGGAAGTTGATAGTAGTCAGCAACCGACTTGATGGCACCGACGAGTGAAGCATCCAGGCCGCTGAACTTATAATTCTCGAGCTTCACCACAGTGTTAGGCTGAACGATCGTATCCTCTTGCATTTGGCAGCACCACCTCCGCAATATCTTACAGAGACCATTCACCATTATTATCCAGATTACCTGCCGCACATAAAAAAATACAGAGCAGCGGCGATACGCTCACCATGCTCTGTACGCAGACTTACTGCTTAAAAGACAACCCAACTGCCTCCAACGCCGCTCTCAGCTTAGGCATTGAACCGGGTCCCATCCCGTGAAATTTGAGTATGTCCCTTTCACAATAGCTAGATAGCTGCTCTACTGTCGTAATCCCGTTATTCTCCAGTGCTCGTCTTGCCGGTGCCGATAGCTGAGACAGAAATCCACTCTCTGGCTTCCGCTCTTGCTCGCAGGTCGGGCAGGTCGGACAATCCGTGCTTTTATAATACTTATGTCCTTGACTGCAGGTACGTAAGGACTTCTCGGTCGTTGTCATGGGTGTAAACCATCCTCTCCGGGGAATGTTCCGTTTTGTTTATTGTACCGCAAAAAGACCGGCAGCTGTCGCCTCCAGTTGTCCTCCGACAATAAGTTGAGCCAATGCTGCAAATTCACTAGCATGTAGACTTCCCGGTGGGCTACATGGGACCCAATGCTGCAAATGATGACCCTAGCAAAAAAGGCATGGGACACTGCCAACACAGTTTCCCACGCCTTTTTACTTATCTGTTCTCACCCGACGGCCGCGTCGATGAGCTGACGCAGCTGCTTGGATGCCGCGAACGGCTCCTCGGCCAGCGATATCGCAGAGATCAGAGATATTCCGTCAGCTCCGGCGCATATGACATCAGCCGCATTCGCGTCCGTAATTCCGCCGATACCGACGATTGGAATGTGCATGCCCAGTTCACGCATCTGCGTAAGCACGCTAAGGCCCGAGGCGTCCTTGGCATCCTCCTTCGTGCGCGTGGAGAACAGCGGCCCTATGCCTAAATAGTCCGCACCGCAACGAATTGCCGCTTCAGCTTCCCGCGCATCGTAGGCAGAGACGCCAAGCAACTTGTCATCGCCGATCAACCGGCGTACGGTCGATGCCGCCTCATCTTCCTGGCCGACATGGACACCGTCCGCGTCCACTTCCAGGGCCAGCTCGACATCGTCGTTCACGATGAACGGAATGCGATGCTCACGGCACAGCTCACGAAGCCGCCAAGCAAGCTCTACTCGGGCATCGCCCACAAGCGCGCCGCTGCCTTTCTCCCGGAATTGAAACATCGAGACGCCGCCTCTAATCGCTTCCGCCAACACCTGCACGGGATCGCGTCCCGGCAAGCAGTTGTTGCTCCCCATGATGAAATAAAGCCGCAGCGCCTCACGAATGGCATCATCCTGCCATGCCCCAGCGCTCATCGTCCGCTCTCCTGATCGCGGTACGCCCAGTGATTGGTCGGCCCGTGCCCTTGTCCAAGACCAAGCGGGTATTCGATCGCCGCCTGGATGAATGCTTTGGCAACCTCGACAGCCTCAGTCACGTCGCGGCCTTTGGCAAGCTCAGCCGTAATCGCGGAAGCGAACGTGCAACCCGTGCCATGGGTATGACGCGTTTCTCTCCGCTGGCTGCTAAATTCATAGAAGTCCCGTCCATCATAGAGAATATCGATTGCTTGGCCGTCATCGGACAGGTCATGGCCGCCTTTGAGCACGACATGCTTGGCGCCGAAATCAGCCAACCGTTTCGCTGCTTCTTTGCGTGCAGCAATGCCGGAGATCGTCATCCCTGTCAGCGCTTCCGCTTCCGGCACATTAGGCGTGACGACCCAAGCAAGCGGAAGCAGCGTTTCTTTCATCGCGCGAACCGCTTGATCCAGCAGCAGCGATGCCCCGCCTTTGGCGATCATAACCGGATCGACAACAACCTTGCTCCAGCCGTAGCGGCGGATTTCCTCGGCAACCGCAACAATAATTTCATCGTTGAACAGCATGCCCGTCTTAACCGCATCCGTGCCGAGATCATCGCCAATGGCCTCAATCTGCGACCGAACCGCATCAGCCGTAAGCGGATAAATCCCCCGCACGCCTAGCGTATTCTGCGATGTAACAGCCGTTATCGCCGACATCCCATATACCCGCAGCTCTTGGAAGGTCTTCAAATCCGCTTGAATGCCGGCACCGCCGCCGCTATCCGAGCCTGCAATCGTTAATGCTCTCGCTATACTACTCATGCTTCAATCCGCTCCACTCGGCCCAGCTTCTCGATATCCTCTACGGTTACATTCGACAATTGATCGAGGAACGCGATTTGGAAGCTGCCGGGTCCTTGTCCGGCCGCCTTCACGGCAGCAAGCTCAGCAGCTACGCCGTATGCCGCCAATGCAGCGACCGAAGCAACGATTAGATCGCTCTCCACTGCCGCGAATGCACCGATAACCGACGTCAACAGACAGCCTGTTCCGGTAACGCGCGTCAGAATCGCATCTCCGTTGCGCACGGCAAACGTTCTCGTTCCGTCAGAAACGATGTCAGCCTCGCCGGTAATCACGACGACTGTGCCGAGCTGCGCAGCCGCATGCTTAGCTAATTCGACAACATCGCCGCCGCTTGTTCCGGCATCAACGCCTTTGATCGACCATTCACGGCCGACAACGTTTGCGATTTCGGCGGCATTGCCTCGAAGGATGCTGATTTTCACCTCTGCCAGCAATCCTCTCGCAGTATCCGTACGATAAGCCGAAGCTCCCGCTCCAACTGGATCCAGCACAACAGGAACTCCATGCGCATTTGCCGAACTGCCTGCCAGTTTCATCGCTTCGATCTCGGTTTCGTTGAGCGTTCCAATATTAAGCACTAATGCTCCCGATATTTTGGCGATATCCGCAACTTCCTGTTTGGCATAGGCCATAACCGGCGATGCTCCCAATGCCAACAGGCCGTTTGCCGTGAAATTGGTGACGACGACATTCGTAATATTGTGAATTAACGGGTTCGTTTCCCTTACTTGTCTCAGCTTGCTTGCTACTGCTTGAATATTCATAGCCTCGGCCACCTCTACTTTGCTATTTTGCCAATCGAGTATCAAAAAAACGCCTTACCCGCAAAAAGAGGGTAAGGCGCAACAATGCGCACGACAGCCGTGAACTTCCTACGATGGCATTACCCAACAGGTTAAACGGTCTACGACGGATTAGTCGTACTCTCAGCCTGTTTCTACAAGCTCCCGCGCTTATTCGATTGTGATCAGTGTAATCCAAGACATCCAAAATTGCAACGAAATTCGCAGGCTCCGCACGCCTTATATAATAAAGACTTTCTTCGGCTATAAGTAAACACGATTTGCCCGCAAACCGTTCTAGTGGTACTTTTATTACGAGTAAAATAATGGGAATAATAAGATTTGGAGCGAGGAGGTTATTGACGCTATGCTGCTGTCAGAGATTTTGCCTCATGTGGCTCGTATGCTCCCTACCAACTGCGCCATGAAGCGTAACCGCGAAACGCTGACTTACGCTGAGCTACTGCACCAAGTTAGCTGTGTCGCCTATGGTTTTCACAAGCTTGGCATCAAGCCTGGGGATCGAATTGCACTTCTAAGTGACCCCTCCCCTTACCTTGCCGTTGCAGAATGTGCAGCGGTCGCTATTGGCGCAATTCCGGTAGCCCTATTTCCCGCTTTAACGCCGACTGAACTGAAACAGATCCTTCAAGACGCCTCTCCCGCTGCTGTCGTGTACGACGCCGATCAATCGAACATTACCGCAGCAGTCACTTCGATATCCATAGCTAATCTCGTTTCTTGCAAGTCAGCAGGTGGCAATTCCGCCCCGCATTCCATCGAACAGTTCATCTCCCTGTCCACACCTCTCGAACGATGGTATGCCGCGAACCCTGATGATATTGCGCTAATTATTTATACAGGCGGCACGACGGGTCGTTCCAAAGGTGTTATGCATTCCCATCGCAGTATCCGTAATTGGTCCTTTATGAATCCCGATCGAGTCGGAGGGCACAACCCAAGCAAGAAATCTCTTGTCCCCAATCAAGCTCATCTAACCGGCCAATTCATTCTATGGACGACCTTATTCGAAGGCGGCTGCCTCATTTATCCGGATTCCTACCCGCTGCAAGCTGCAGAGGTTGTCGATCTAATTGAACGTGAACAATTAAAGTTCCTCGGTACAGTGGGGCTTCTCTTCCGAGACATTGTCCATTTGGAACATATTCAATCCCGAAACCTACAGTCTATTGAAGGACTCTCATGTGGAGGAGCTCCTATAAGCAGAAAAACCTTCCTCCAGGCACGAGAAGTTTTTCCGAATGCACATGTGACCGAAGTGTACGCGCAAACCGAAAGCGGTCAATTCATCAGTCACCTCTCCATCAATCAGTGCTTCGCAGAAGGTAGAGCGGAACGACTTTTGTCTGTGGGAAACCCCTCACATATCGCCGGTTGGGGACAGAAACCTTTTGAAATACGGATCGTCGATGATTCTGGTATTCACGATGTCGCGCGGGGAGAAGTAGGCGAGATTATTTGCAAAAGCGATCAAATCATGCTCGGTTATTGGAACAATCCGGAGGAAACAGACAAAGCGATTCGCGGTGGCTGGCTGTATACCGGAGACTTGGGCAGGTTCGATGAAGACGGATATTTGTATCTACTCGATCGAAAGAAAGATATCGTCATCGTTAGCGGCTCCAATGTGTACGGCTCTGAAGTCGAGGAGGTCTTAAGTAAACATCCCTCCATTGTTGAAGTTGCCGTTATCGGAACGCCATTACCGGATGAGGGGGAAGAAGTCACTGCCGTAGTCACTATCAGAGAGGGCTCGGCACTCACCTTAGAAGAAGTAAGGCTGTACTGCCAGCAACGTCTTGCGGAATATAAGCTGCCTACTCGTTTGGAAGTCGTTCAGAGTCTCGCGCGAACATCGGTGGGAAAGCTGGACAAAGCGGCAATTCGCAAGCGCTTCTGGCGACTGGGAGGAACACGGGTGATTAACTAATTCTATCGAGTAGTCCTAGCAATCTGAAAATACTAGAATAGAATAGTGTATCCCGCTCTGAAAGGAGGATACACCTCATGGCAGGTTTGAAAACGTTTGTGAATACCACCGGAGCCGCATTGGATATTACGCTGTTTATCCGCGCAGGATTTGAGCCTTACAACCAATATGGCACGGAATCCTTTACCCTTGGACCGTTTGGGACAGAAGAGGTTGCTTACGGCGACGACGACAACACTTATCTAAATGGGATCCTGATTTTCACGATTTTCGAAGGTGACCTCTATAGCAAAATGCAATTCGTCGTGACCCTCGAAAGCGATTTTGATGCCTTAATCAACACGAACAGTACCATTACGTATACGCTTATGAACACGGATTATGTGATTTCAGGCAGCAACTAATACTACTTTGATTAGGCTCGCGAATAAAATGGCCCCCGCTTCCTTTATAGCTACGACAAAAAGAGAGCAGGCGACATTGCCTGCTCTCTTTTTGGTATCATAAAAAACTGAAATCACTTCACCGTCACAAGCGCTTCCGCCTGCTGGCCCAGCTTCTGATCTCCAATCGTAATATCGACGGCGATTCGGGCACGCTTCACAGAGACGCCTGCAGGAACTGTAATAGCGAACTGTATCGTCTCCACCTGGTGAGGATCGACCTCCAGCTGCTGCTCATCCGCCTCCGTGTTCCAGCTTGGAGGTGTAACCAGTCGAACGGTCACCTTTTCCCTGCGTGAGAACGGATTTAACACCTCAACCGCAATCTCAGTCGTTTCCCCGTTGCCGACCTCGACTTGGTAAGGTTTAATCCATGCACAGTACCCTTCCGCTCCTAGATTAATCTTCTCCAAAGGCAGCAGTTCATCATGCAGCTGCTTCAAGCTTTCCCCGTCCCGCTTCAGCTTATCGAAGTAACCTTCCTCCACCCATAGCGGGTCCCAGTGGCCGGAAACAATGAGGTCAGGATTCAGCTTCTGGTATAACTCTGCACTCCGCACATAGTCATGCGAACGGAACCGGTTCTGATACACGTAATTATTCAAATTCCCGTCGTTGCCCTGCTGATCTCCGATAGCCAATACTCGCTTACCATCGACTTCGAACGAGATCGCAACCGCATAGAGTGTATGGCCGGGCTGCTCGTAGAGACGGATGTCATACCCCTCCCAAGAAACAGTCTGCTCGAGGGGGATTCTGCGGTCTACAGGGATCGGATCATACCAAATGCAGGGCACGTCGTAGTGGGATGGATTTTCGAACAAATCGGCAAAATTATCGGCTACCCACGTCTCCGTACCTTCGACATCACGCAGAAGGTTATACCCGGCCACATGATCATCATGATAATGCGTCGGTATGACCACATCAATCTTGGTCACGTTATATTGCTTTTTCAACTGCTCGATAGGGAAGAGAGATGGCCGGCGTGATGCGCGATCCGTTCCTGCTATGAAGATTGCAGGTAGGTTTGCATAGCCATAATCGATGAGAAGCGCTTTGCCGTTCTCGGAGAGGAGAACATAGGAATTGGCAAAGCTGCGCGCATTCCAAAGCAGATGAGGGGTAATTTCCCGAAACTCCGGTTCCTTGAAAGACTCGAAATCCGAATATTGGCCACGAAGCCGGAGAAGCTGCTCTAGTTTCTCGATTAAGGGTTCAATCGCAGCGGTGGGCTGCTCCATTATTTCGCCGTGTGACGGAAGCAGCATTTGTAAGCCTTTATCCCGCAGAGCCGTTAATGAACAGATCGTATTATTGACCCCTTCGCAGCCGTTATACGACCACTGAGTGGCAGACATGGACCAAACTTTCCCCGAGCCGGCGATCAAATCCCCTGTAAATGCAACATGGTTGCCATCCAATACGGTTGTCAGCGTAATCGACCCTGTGGTGTGACCGGGGGTTGGAACGACGTTAAACGAATACCCGCCAAAGTTGTGGTTCGCATAATCCTTCAGTGTCCCAGCTATCGGGATGGGTTCGAGCAAGGAGAATTTATCTTGGCGTACATTGTAATTCACGAGTATTTCACGGCCCTGCCAGTGTTGGTCCACTTGGGTAAACAAATCCTGCTCATAATGGGGAACCCACACGCGCACCTCGGCCGCAACCGCTTTGTCCAGTCCTTGTCCTTGATCGCGATGATGGTGCGTCATTAGCACATCCGTTACCTTGTCGATGCCGATCGTTGCCAGCTCTTCCAGCACAGCACCTGATCCAAAATCGATCAAGACCGCTTCGCTCCCGTTCTTAATCACATACACCAGACAAGTATCCTCATATTGAAATAGACTCGTGGAAATTTGCTTCAACATAACCACTAACTCCCCCTAATCATAGCGATGAATTTGTCTTCTCATCCACTGGGTCGCCACCCACTTCTCACCAACCACAATGGGATTTCCCCCATGCAAGGTGAGCTCATTTAGTCGCTCTTCCGTATAGAAGTATTCAAAATAGACAGCGCTTCCTTTTCTAGGCGTTACTGCAAACTGAAGGGAAGGAAAGTTCGTTTCTCCGCCTTCCTCCACATCATTTAAATACATGATTAGCGTGCTAATGCGATTGTTTACGGCGTGTCCGGATTTAAAATAGTCATAATGAGGTTGATACTGTTCACCGGCTTGATAATGTAAAATTTGCAGCGGCTCTGCATGCGCGATCGGTATATTCATGAGCTCAGCTACCCGGGTTTCGATTCGATGAATGGATTCGTTCTCGCTTTCCTCGAAGAACATGCTGCTGCTGGTGCGAATATCGCTTACCTCGTGGGACTTGCCGATCTTGGCACGCTGCATGCGGTTTGCAGCTAATTCAATCAACGTATCACACTCGGCGTGGCTCAAAACATTTTCCAAGATGAGAATTAGCGGTTCTTCGATCCTGCCGACAATCGTAATTTCCTGATCCGTGGTTATAATTTTGTTTCTGCTCACGTTCATAATCGTCTGCTCTTTAATCGACAATGTCCCGTCCTCCTCTGCCTCGAATACTGAGGATGTAGTCGAGTGAAACGGTATTCCAGTTGGTTACTCATTCGTCAGAGGAGTCGGAAAACCCTTCCATGTGATGGATTGGCCACACTGCGCAGACGCAAAAAAGGTACAGGATTCCCCTCCTGTACCACCAGATTGTCCTTACACCACCCGCGCCACGAGATTCTAACGAACCGTATTGCAAACCACCAAATAAGACCTGTAGGTTTCGTTAGCATTTTTTCGGAGCTACTTTCGGGCAAATAAGATCTGTACGGTTCGTTAGCGCATTCCGCTACACGCTGTTCGGGACGCACCGCTGCTCATGAGGGATTCCAAACAGAACTACGCGTCCGAACTGCAAAAGAAGGGCCGAGAATAATCCCGTGAGGAGGATTCCCTGCCCTTCTTTTAGCATCCACGTGTGCAATTAAGCCACTTTCCTCACAGCAAACCATAATTCAAAGTAGTTCAGTCCGTCCGAACCGCCGTAGATTTCAAAGTCCAGTCCATCGACCTGCTCGTATCCCGCCGTTGGCAGCCACTCTGTGAAGAAGCGCCGATATAACGTCTCGATAACCTCATCGAATGCATCCCAAGTGAATGGATCTGAGGGGAAAATAGCCCATGTATATGCCGGAATGGTTATTGTTGAATACCCGTCCGTCTTACTGGATTCGCTCTTAAAGGCACACAACATATACGGAAATGTATCGTCGTCGGTTGGTTTATAACTACATACCGCATGTACTTTACTTAAATTCCGACTCACGAATGCCGGCAAGTCTCCTGCATGTGCAGCTAATCGCTCCACTTCGCCATTCGCATGGCATTGCTGCCACAATTGTGCCGGTGTAGGCTGATTCTCGCTGTCCGGGTTAGTTTGAAATACGCCTTCAATGCCGAACACCTGGAAAGCTTCTTTCGATTCAATTCGATAATTCATCGCCTCTGCCCCTTTAATTGCGATAAGGAAGGAAAGACGAGGATAAGCTTTGAGTGCAATCCCGTCTTGCCGGGCCATTGCAGGTGTGACACCATGCAGCAATTGAAAGGCTCGTGCAAAAGAAACCGGCGATTCGTACCCATATTGAAGTGCAACATCGATTACCTTGGCAGCAGCGTTATTCTGCAATTCCAGTGCGGCAAGCGTAAGGCGTCTACGCCGAATATACTCGGCAAGCGTCACATCCGTAATGAACGAGAACATTCTTTGGAACTGATAGGATGAACAGCATGCCTCACGAGCCACTTTTGCCAAATCAATCTCTCCGGTTAGATTCGCTTCGATGTAGTCCATAGCACGATTCATCCTCGTAAGCCAATCCATCTCATTCCCTCCTTTCAATTGAAGTATAGAGCAGCGGTAATTGGGAGTCGCAACTATTCCTGCACGATAATGTTTCTCCTAATTGGCGGCAGCTGCGGAATAATCATCCCCACCAACATAAACACACAACCGACGACGCCGCGTGTATCCAGCAACTCACCGAGGATCAAATAACCGCCTACAACCGCGAATACCGTTTCCATGCTCATAATAATCGCCGCCTGCGTCGGATGCGCACCTTTCTGACCAACAACTTGCAGGGTGTAAGCAATCCCGACAGAGCAAATTCCGCCATACAGTAGAGGAATAAGGGCCTGCGACAGTCCTGTCCATTCGATCGTCTCTGTTGCAAAAGCAACGATAAAGCTAAGCACGCAGCAGGTTACCACCTGGAAGAACGACAGCTTAATGACATCCGTTCGCCGAGATAGCTTGTCGATCAGCAGAATATGCGCCGACCAGAAGAATGCCCCTACGAGCTCGTATAAGTCGCCGGTTCCGAGCGTCAAATCACTCTTTAAGCATAGTAAATATAAACCGTAAACCGCTATAATCGCGCCTACTGCACTGTTCGCATTAATCCGCTGCTTTAGAAACAAGCCCAGAAACGGTACAATAACAATGTATAAACCAGTGACGAAAGCGGCTTTGCCCGCTGTTGTGTAAATGAGTCCGATTTGCTGCAACGACGCCCCGCAGAAGAGAATCAGACCTGCTATGAAGCCGGAGACGGCTGAGCTCTTGACCGAAGACACAATTTCTTGGGATGATTTCCGAGATTTTCGATCCAGCCAGATGATGAGCGGAACCAAGGATAATGCACCTAGCGCGAATCGAACAGCATTAAAGGTAAACGGCCCTACATAGGACATCCCTTCGCGCTGTGCGACAAAAGCGGACCCCCAGATGCAAGCCGTAATGAGAAGCAATAAACTGGATTTCATTTGTTTACTCATAAGATGTCGTCTCTCCCAGCCAATCTTTTTGAAACACCAACTAACCATACCAAAAATACCGGAACCTTTGTATACTGATTTACCCCCTAAAAGAAATTGAACCGCGATGCCCCTCATATAAGGGGTCATCGCGGTCCGTTTTTCAAAGTTAAGTGAGGGAAAGTTGTACCTTTAGATGAATTTTAAATTCCCCAACATGCGATAAAGCAACTCTGCAAATTCAGCACGCGTCGTTTGTTTGGAGGCTTGAATCGGGAACTTCTCATCCTTCAGTATGATACCTTCTTGCAGAAGGGCATCCACCGCCTGCGCCGACCACTTTTTATAACCGGCATTCTCATTGAATTGCCTTGGCACCAAGACATCCGTATGCGTATATCCTCCGTACTGCATCGCCTGGTACACGATTGCGAGCATTTCTTGCTGGGTAATCAATTCGTCCGGGTGGAAGGTACCGTCCGGATAACCTTTAAACAAGCCAGCCTGTGCAACAGCAGCAATGTATCCTTCGTACCAAGATCCTTTGACGATATCTGTGAACTTTGAAGTTGTACCGACAGGCATAATGCCCAGTGCTTTGACCAGCATCGAAGCCGCCTCTGCACGCGTTACAAAACCTTCCGGCTTAAAGGAGCCATCCTCGTAACCCTTAATGACCATACGTCCCGCCAGCTTCTTAATCGCTTCTTTGGCAAAATGTGTAGTTAATACATCACTGAAATTAGCTTCTTTCTTTACAACAGAATACATGGAATTCCCTTTTCGATAGATCACCGCAGTAATTTTGTCCCCTTCTTTCTTGAATGTCGCAGGAACGGGAATGATTTGATTCGTTTCGGTATCGTACATTACAGCGGATAGCGTTTCAATCGGTTGTGTTGCGGCATGTAGCGTAATAACGTGTCCAATATATTGGTCGGCATTATGAATCTCAACTGTAGCTCCGTTCGTTTTATACGCCATAATTTTAAAATCGTACACTTGACCAACAAGCTGTAAAGACTCATTGTTGATCAGCTTCTGCACAGAGTCGTTAAGTGAATCTTTCAATGGCGTTACTTCAATTGAATAATGATCAACAACGTATAGATTCATAAGGCTTACAGGAATAACCATGCCCCTCTCACCTTGCAAGTGAATGACGGCCTTCTCATCTTTGCTGCGTATTTTGGTCAATTGGTCGGCGCTCAGAACGAGTGTCACTCGTTCTGATTTGTCCTCCACTATAATATCAAATTGATGATTTGATTTATCCCAGTTTGTTAAATAGATGTCCAGCGCCTTATCATCCAGTTTGACGACAAACTGCTTCGTGCCATCAGGATTATCGACCGTTTCGCCAGTGGCTTTGATTCCCCCAGATGTATCTTCCAAGTTCGGCAGCATGAAACCGCCGCCTCCAAAGATGGGTATCCCACCACCACCACCACCGCCACCGCCGCCGCCGACTACACCGCTATTGTCCTCGCCATTTGTCGGAGTGTACTCTTTTAACACGTAGAAACTCTCACGTTTGCCTGGAGAAGTTACCGTGACGAACAGTGCCGGCAACTGATTGTCAAGATTCAAGCCCGATAACGTTGCAGAAGTTTGGCCTGAACTGACTACACTTTGTCCATACAAGACACCTTCGTAATTGAAAACTTTCACGATGTCTCCTGATTGAAGACCAGTTACCGTGACAGAATCGGATGTCCCATTTACGTTGGACACTGAGATTTGCGACTGATTCGGCGTAATAGTCATTCGATCAAGAATTTCGATAAGGGAATATCCCGGCGCCCCTTCCTTGTTCGAATCTTCAACCTGAACCGCAAGCACTATTGCGCCATTCGGTATGACCGTATTCGCTGGAAGCGTAAACGAATAACTTGCCGCACCTGTTGCATTCACGTAGCCGATTGGATCACCGAGGACATCATCCTCTCCACCGAACCAAATGGCGTACCTGCTTCCTGCCATCTCACCTGAAGCTTTATCGAAGGTAACTTGTCCACTGATTTTATTCGTATCCGCATTTGTATCATGAAAAACAAGGTTATTTACATAATAGCTATCCGTTCTCCACAAATGAATAAGGCGCTCCGAGTCTTCCATGACCAGTGTTTTGTTTAAAGGGAGTGATACGACAGGCGTTACTCCGATTGTCGTAATGGCCGCTGGCATCGATTTGTATAACGTATGAACATAGCTGCCATTGTCTTCCCGATCATAAGAGTAGCTATAATCGTCACTTACATCAGGAATTGTTCTACCATTCGCATCGTAATATCGAATTCGATACTTGGTGTCGCTAACTGCCATTGGGCCAGGGTAAAACGTTAAGTCACCTTGGATCACACTCTCAGTTTCACTTTCGTCTATAAAGCTTGCATACACAGGATGATAACCGAGCTTAATTTGATTACTTAAATCATCGACATCATTGAATTTCATAAGCGCGTATACCGGATCAGGACCCATGCCTACAGTAGTAAACAAAAGGATTGATCCGTCATTTTTAACGTATCCATACGATGCTGTAAATGGGAATGTGTACGATGGATTGAAGCTATCCCGATCGTATAGTCCGTTAGCAGCAACTACGATAGGACCGCGTGCATGAAGCAGCATGGCGTTATAATAATCATTTTTGTAGACGCCGTAGACAGTCGCCAGATTCTCAGATGATAACCGATTCGACGCGTAATAGATGAAGTGGTCATTCTCATCCTGAATGATACTTTCAGGTGGATTCGAATAACTCGTCGGCGTCGATGAGATAATCGTATTTGTCGACGTATCCATCTTAAATAGCTGACCGCCTGACGTATCAGTCTCTCCGATATATAGAGCAGCACCGTCAGAGGAGAGCTTCAAGAATGGCGTGCTATAGCTGTGCGGCAATACTGTCAAAGTGGAATCGCCGTTCACAATGTTAACATTGCCAAAGCCTCCAGGTGTCGTAAAATAGGCCGTTCCATTACCGACTTCGACGTTGCTCGTATAGGAACCCACTTCAATTTCAGTAATCGGCGCTAGAAATTGGGTTTCATTCTGTGTGTCAATCTTTACTAAATGTGTACTGCCACCAAGCGAAACGTAGATAATACCATCCCTGATATCGATATCCGTCGGGCTGATGCCAATATATCGGTCTTGAACGACTTGAAAGTTGTCCGTATCGATTTGGAGCAACCGGTTTGAATTCTGTGCAATCGCATAGACGTATTGCTCGTCTTTGCCCATAGCAAACGCGGTCAAATTATTGTCTAGCAGAATGCGGTTATGTTCGGGGTCCGAGACATACTGAATCGCCGGGAGATCAGCGCTCATTTCGAAGGTCCTTTTGCGAATCATCGGTGAGCTCCTGACCTCGTAGGTATAGACGCTCCCATTCTCGTCGATGGCCAAACGCTCGTCACTATTGGTCGAATCGGCTATTTTTACAACAGTCTTTGCTTCGTCTTTCGTCACGATTGCGCCATTAGAATACAAAAATTCGTCCGTTGCAGCCTGATAATAGCCGGCAACTGATCTTGAAATGATAACGTGGTTCGCGCTGTTAATCCGAAGGTTTCCATAGTAAACAGAACCATCCTTAACGAATAACGTTCCCGCAAATCCCCCACTAGGCTGAATCGTCCACTGTTTAGCACCATCCAAGGAATAAGCGTTAAGTTCGTACGCGGAAACCTCTGTTTGACCAGCGTAGAGAACATGTGCCTCACGGTCAATTGTTAATAACGGATCTCTCGGCGAGCTCTCGAGCTTCGTATCTGAAGCTTCGGAATTGGCTAGATCTTTACGGTAAATCGCACTAAAAGGAGCGTCATTAGAATAGAACAGAATATCTCCATCAACGGCCAAATGGATCGGTTTGCCCGTTGTAGGAAGCATCGTAGTTACAACCTGTTCGTCCAAATCGATGACGGCAATAAATGTAGCCCCGCTCAAAGCAACGTAGAGCTTATCCCCGTCCATATCTATTCCATTTGGCGTCGAACCAACATTTATGCTCTTCTCAATCTGAAATGTAACTAAGTTTATGATTAGCAACTGGTTCGTATCTCTAGTGGTCACGTACATCTTGTCCCGTTCATTGTCCACGAGAGTTTTATTTATAGCTGAGCCCATATTCAGCGAAACATCGGTCAATGCAGGTGTCGGCGCTGATGAAGCACTTGCGTAATTACCAAATGGAACTATAAAGGTGAAAATAAGTGCTGCAATCATAAAAACGTTTAATCCTCTAAAGCCCCTAATACATTTCATACGTGTGGTCTTCCCCCAGAAATCGTATTTTTTAAAGGTGATGTGAGCTGATTTGTAATTTATCGACATCTTTTCACAAGATTGTTAACTCCCGCTAATTTTATGTCATTTTCCGTGAAAAGTTTGTCGTTTCCTAGATCTAAACGCGCATTATTTTTCGACATCTCGGTGTTTCCGTCAGACAACATCCCACAATCACTAATAGTGCGGTCTTTCCAAAAAAGAGAGCACGATATCAGCGTAACCAGAAACTTAAAGTTGCCGCGTACAGCTGGATCAACTTCGGTCAATTGCTTGCCCTTCTCCTCGCATCTCGAATGAATCATGCTTATAACTACAACAAGGCCGGGATTGTCATCTGTTAGATGGCGCTCCGGCCTTTCGTCTATTGCTCAACCGTATGAATTACAGCGTTTTCCGTGCAAATTGCATCGTGTATTTCTCTTCAAAGCCAAGGCTATCATACAGATTTCTGGCGTAATTCCCGACAACGCACCAAAGGTCGACGTTTGCATGACCACGCTGATAAATCTCGTTGCACAGGTACATTATGAACTTTCTTCCAATGCCAAGCCCCTGTAGGTCTGCACGAACAGAAATACTGCTAAGCTCATGATTAGAAAGATGGCCATACGCGGCAATTTCCCCATTTAGGACGTAGACAAAACGATCTTGGGCATCCTCTTGCCATGATTTCCGCTCTTGTTCATTGGATTCCGCAATGATGGAATCAGGAAAGGAGCCGACACGGACACGCATCTCATGAAAAGCTCTGGCATACAACGACTGACTGACCGTATAGTCTCCGTCCGTGTATACTCTCACCGGGAGCTCCTCCGAGGGAAAGGGCCCGAGAGTCCGCCGCAATAAGCTCGATGAGAAGTATTCGTCATAACCGAGCTTGCGTGCAAACGTCAGGGTTGAGAGGTGACTGGCACGAAAGGAACTCCTGACTTTCTGGGTTCCGCCCGTTCGCAAGCGCTCCTCCGCATACCTTACCACCGCAGAACCGATGCCCTGCCTACGATAGGTTGGAGCGACATACACGGTTAAATAGGACAGCACTCCAGGCTCGTTCACTTGAGCCAGCGCAACCAGCTTATCTTCCATAAACACCGTAATAAACAGTTGCGGCTCTGCATCAAGCACCCGAAGAATATTTTCGCCTGCATCATCCTGGCTTAATAGTTCTCTTGCGGCATCATAATCTTGTTCATTTAAACGTTCGTACCGGATAGCTGCTGTATTCATCTGCCTGGGACTCCACCTTCCCCTTCGTATTCGCACCACACTCTGGCGGCCTTTTTTGCGTCGATGTGACAGAGGGCTGGCGCTCGATATAGATGCATGCCGATCTTAACTCCATCTCTTTTTACTCTGAAGAGTTGGTAGCAATAGGCTTCGTAATCGAAACAAGCACAAGCCCCACAACCAGAATGACAGCCCACGCGATGAAGGACGGCAGCCCATTAGGCAGTAATCCAAGGAATTTATAGGTGATGGGGTGGCCGAAAAGAGCCTTAATCAGCGGTTGCACAACTGTTGCCAGACCAATGAGACTAAGAACGATCCCCAGTATCTGCAGCCCGTTATTTTGAATTTTCTTCATGATCATCTCTCCTTGTTGCGAGGATAAAGGTATGAATCGTTTCTTGAATGGCCTCATCGAGATCTTCGATCTCGTTTGTCGCAATTTTTCCGCTTAACGTATCGATGGTGCTCCTAACGATCATGGCCATTAATCCGGTCGAAAACTTCCTGAAGCTCTTCTCTTCCTCTTGCCCGTATTGAAAAATCTCGATAAGCGGCTGATAGATGAGATTGTCTTGATCCGAGAAGACCAGCCGGCCATCCTTGTTTCTATGGTTCGCAATAATGTGCATAATAGCTAACGTTCGGTCTCGATTATCAGCCACAAAACGCAAGTTGGCGTCAATATAGGACTCCAGCGCTTCGGGCGCGGTTCCATCAATGACCATATGGCTAGCCATATGCGCCGCCGCATCATGAAAGAAGCCCTCTACAAGCTCTTGTATAATCTGATCCTTTTGCGAAAAATGATACGTGACCACGCCCTTGCTGATTCTCAGTAATTCCGCGATCGCCCCTAACGTAAATCCGGCGTAGCCGTTTCTGACCAATAGCTCCTGTGAGGCAAGCAGTATTCTTTCTCTTGTATCCTTCATGCTCTTCCACCTTTGCTTTCGAACCATGCCGATGTTTAGTTGCTCGCTTATATTTTAGTACGATCGAGCTAAAGTGTAAAGCGGATTTAGTACGATCGTGCTAAATTCCTGATCAGTCAGGCTTCAAGTTTGAATTAAAAGGACCTTGCATCACATAAAGTGCATGCAAGGTCCTTTCTCCGACTCCATCTACCCTTCTATTCGGTGCATCTTCCTATATTTGTGCGGCGGCAGGCCAATCGTCTTCTTGAACACGTTCTTGAAGTGGGTTTCACTCTGATAACCGACCAGCTCGGCGATTCGGTACACCGGCTCCTTCTCTGTCCTCAAGTAATGCTTGGCGACCTCCATCCGGTAGCCAACCAAATACTGAATAGGGCTGATTCCCTCGGATTGACTAAACACGCGGCATGTATAACCCGGACTGAAAAAGGAAGCCTTCGACAGCTGCTCAAGCGTAATCGCGTCCATGTAATGATTATGAATGTATTGTTTAATAGCGGTAACTGTCCGGTCGCTGCTTGTTGACGTTCCCTTGGCAAAGCCGGTATAGACGATTTTGGCTAGCTCGATTAGCAGAATGGCCAAATAATATCGGATGCTTAGCCCTCCGGGTACATAAGGATCTTCCGCTAAACGCAGAATCATCCGTGACAAGGATACTACCTCATCGTAGCGATCACCCAGCTCGATTACCGGGCTAATCCCGGGTTCCATAAAGGTCCCCGGCGGCAGATCGGTAAGCTGGAAAGCTGCGAAAGAAATCGAAATGGCCTTAAACGGTTGCGAGGCGTCCGCTAACTCCTCATGCCATACGCCGGTGTCATATACCAGCATCGTTCGCGGACCGACTTTATAGGTGTGACCATCGATCTGAAACGATCCGCTTCCTTCGGAGATAAGCAGCAGCTGGGCTAGCTCAGGGTGATGATGAAGTGGGAATACGAATTGCTCGCCCTGTTTCAAATCGAAATTTAACACAGCAGGCACAAACGGCAGGAACGGTTCGACAAAAAGCGATTGGGTCAAACGGATCACTCCTTTGTTATAAAAACAAAAGCGCATATCTTTTCGACCAGTATACCCTCTGCAAAGCGCTTATAAATTATCATATACTCGGGTTACCAGTTGTTGCAAGCGCTTTCCAATCAACCGGCGAAGTGGCAAATCAAATATGAATGCAACACAGCGTGAGGTGAAAGAGCAGTGGGAAAAGAGGGAAAACGCGAGGCAGTCGCAGGTTATCTGTTCATCGCTCCGTGGATCGTCGGTTTCGTCGTATTCGTGCTCGGAGCCCTGATAACCGCTTTTTATGTAAGCCTGACGGATTGGGATTTGCTTACACCGTCCAAGTGGATTGGAGCAGACAATTATAACACGCTCATTCATGACAAGAAGTTCTGGATCTCGCTGAGAGTTACGGTCATCTACGTCGTAACCGCCGTTCCGCTCGGCATCGTATTCGGCTTCTGCATTGCACTGCTGCTCAATCAGAAAATAAAAGGGTTGTCCGTCTGGCGGACGATTTACTATTTCCCCGCCATATTATCAGGTGTCGCCGTTTCGCTCATGTGGATGTGGGTGCTGAATCCCGACTTTGGTGTCATTAACCTGCTCCTCTCTTACGTCGGCATACAGGGTCCCGGCTGGATCGCGAGTCCGGACTGGGCCCTCCCATCACTTGTCATTATGAGCGTCTGGGGTGCGGGAGGCGGAATGATTATTTACTTGGCCGGACTCCAGGGCATTCCTACCGAGTTGTACGAGGCCGCCGAAATTGACGGCTGCAGCAAGTGGATGAAGCTGTGGAAAATAACCATCCCCCTGATGACATCCGTTATCTTCTTTAATCTGATTATCGGAATGATCAGTGCGTTCCAGACGTTCACGGAGGCATACGTCATCACCAATGGCGGACCGGATAACGCTACGCTGTTCTATGCGATGTATTTGTACCAGAACGCCTTTAAGTTTTTCAAAATGGGTTATGCTTCCGCTCTGGCCTGGGTCTTGTTCTTAATCATTCTGCTGGTGACTGTCTTATTGTTCGCGACCTCGAGGAGATGGGTGTATTATGCGAGCGGAGAGGAGAATCGGGGATGAGGTCAGCTGCCGGGCTGTTGCAGAAAGTACTAATATATGCCGTTATTGGATGCGGCGCATTATTCCTGCTCGTTCCGCTTTGGTGGATGATTACGACTTCGATCAAGCCTTATGCGGACGTGTTTATATTCCCGCCGGAGGTCATTCCGTCGCGATTCCGATGGTCTAACTATCCGGACATCTTCCGGATATTGCCGTTCGGCAAATACTTTCTGAACACCCTATTCATTGCCGTGTTCGTCGTCAGCGGCACGGTCTTCTCATCCGCAATGGTTGGTTACGGCTTTGCCAACCTGAGGTTTCCGGGACGCAGCATCCTCTTCATCGTTATGCTATCGACCATGATGATCCCCTATCATACCACCTTGGTGCCCCAATTCATCATTTTCAAAGAACTCGGTTGGCTCGACAGCTATTTGCCTTTAATCGCACCTGCTTTCTTCGGGACGCCATTCTACATCTTTCTGTACCGGCAATTTTTCATGAATATTGCCAAGGAGTACAGCGACGCCGCCAAAATCGACGGCTGCGGCTATTGGAGCACCTTTATCCGCATCATCATCCCGATGTCGCTCCCCGTCATTGGCGTCGTGACCATTTTCTCATTCAACGGCGTATGGAACGACTTCCTCGGACCGCTCATTTATATCAATTCCGAGAAGCTGCGAACGATTCAATTGGGAATTAACGCGCTTAGGGGCTTGCATACCGTGGAGTGGCATCTACTGATGGCAGCTTCTGTCATCGCGCTCATTCCGACTGTTACCATCTTCTTCTTGTTCCAGCGCAAGATGATTCAAGGCGTGGTCGTTTCCGGAATCAAAGGATAACGGAAGGGGTGATGTTTAGAGCTGTGCCGGATTTCGTTTCATGAAGCAGTTAAATATTAAGGGGAGGCAACACAAATGAGAACGCTGACCGTAGTGAAATCGAGTCGTTTAATCATGTTGTTCACTGTCGTTTGTTCGCTCGTCTTCGCTGCAGCATGCTCAAACAATAATTCAGGCGGTTCCGGAGATAAGGTCACGATTACCATGACTTATACCGGCGATGAGAATGCGACGAAAGTGTTGAAAGCACGGATTGATAAATACTTAGACAAATCACTCAACATCGATGTACAAGTTACACCGATACCCGGCGGAGAATACTGGGATAAGGTGACGACGATGTTTGCCGGCGGCACGCAGCCGGATGTTCTGTTCATGAGCGAACCGCTCAAGAAGTTCGCAAGTCAGGGCAAGCTGCTTGACATGAATCCGTATATCGAAGCCAGCTCGACATTTAATAAAGACGATTTCTATCCTGCGTCACTGGAATTTTATCAATACGACGGCAAACAATACGGTATTCCACAGGACTTGAATACGGCGCTCTTCTTCTATAACGAAGATATGTTCAAGGCTGCCGGATTGAAAACACCTTGGGAATCCTACGAGGAAGGGAACTGGACGTGGGAAACGTACTTGGAGGATGCCAAGAAGCTGACGCTGAAGGACGGCGATCGTTTCACGCAATTCGGCACCAGCTATCCTGGAATCGGGCCGTGGTGGTATAGCGCTTGGGTGTTCACCAACGGCGGATCCTATTTGAACGAGGACAGCACGAAATCGGCATTTAACGATCCGAAAGTCATCGCAGCGCTTGCGTTTACAAGTGAGCTATCCAACAAGTACAACGTAGCTCCGTCACCGGCGGGCGGCGGTCAAGACGTAACGGGCATGTCGTTTGCGACAGGCAAGATCGCCATGGAAGCAAACTTCTCTTGGGCAATCGGCGGTTATAAGACGTTACCGTTCAAATGGAATGTAGCGCCGATGCCAGTGGCAAGCACCGATATTGATCCGCTCACCACTTATATTCACAACTCGGGCTTCTCCATCTCCAAGGACACGAAGCACGCTGACGAAGCATGGGCGGTCATCGAAGCGCTCTCGACACCGGACTCTTACTCGGATGACGCAGCCAGCCGTGGCATTATTCCGCCAAGACCGAGCGTCGTCGACAAGAAAGAAATATTGAACGCGGAAGGAATGCCGTCCAACGCCAAAATCATTTCGCAAATGCTGCAAAAAGGAAAGTTGTATCAGTTTACAGAAACGACGGCGGAAGAGGATCAGGTGTATATCACTTACGGCGATCAAATTCTGAACAAGAAGGTGACACCGGAAGAAGGCGCCAAGAAGATCGCCGAAGAAGTCGACGCCATATTGAGCAAGGAGAAGTAACGATCGGCAGAAAAGGGGCGCTTCCATCAATCGGGAGCGCCCCTTATTATTTGTCATCATTTTATAACCATCCCACGATTTGCAAAACCGTCAGAACAACCTCGATGACAATGAGGATTACAATAATCCATTCCACGAATAGTCCCCGAATGGAATGGCTAATCGTCGAAAACCCCTCCATGATGTGATACAGCACTTCCGTTTTGCTCTTCATGATTTTATATCGGTCGCTCAGCTCGAAGAATTCCATCATCTTGTCGTAGAATTGACCTGCACTGCTGCTGGTCCATGTGATATCGGGCTTATCCAGAATCATGATATAAGCAAGAGTATTGTATTCATGACGAACGATGATCGCGGTCGTTCTTGCCAGTTCCTTGTTGCCGATTCTAAGCTTTCCTTTTTCCAGTCGGTCTAATAGCGTTTCGAGCTTGTCGTTGATTTTGCCCAGCTGCTCCTCTATTCGCTCAAGCGCTACTGACTTTGCGAGTACGGTTGAGATCAGTTCAGGGTATACACTTTCGTACTCGTTCACCACGATGTATTCGTCGGTTAGCTGGGTGGTTTCCGTTGCCCCGATGTGAAGACTATAATCATCCGTATAATAATCCGCACTCTGAATATCGATTTCCGGCTCGAAGGACTGGATATAGCGCAGAAATTCCGTGATTTCGCTCGCTTGGGCGTTATTGACGAAAACAACACAGCCGAATGAAAAAACAAGCACCTGCTGCATCTCGTCTACATGTTTTCGGAGGATGGATGCCAGAATACCGTCTCTTAGAATTAAGGGCTGTTCCCAGGTGTATTTCTTACGAATGCCGCAATGAACGGCGATTTTGTTCAAGTCGATCTCGTTGGAGATCGCGAAGGCTTTAAACGTCGTGTCTTGCATGTTATCACTCTACTTGTAAGTGTGACCTTACTAAGTAATATGCTCCGATTGGCAGAAAAAGCCCAGCGTTGGCTCCAGCAAGAGCTCTGATGCCGTTCACCGCTATCCGGAATATTAACGAAACCTTCTCATGTGCATGAATGTTGTACGATAGAGGTAGTAGTAAAAATTTATCGAATGAAAGGGGCTTTAAAATTGAATCAAATCAAACCCATTTTGCCGTGTCCCTCCATTAAGGAGCAGATTGCCTTTTACGAACATTTGGGCTTCGAAACCGTGTATACCACCAATCGCCGTCCGTATGCCGTTGTAAAGTACGGCGAGCTGGAGATTCATTTCTACGGAAGTAAAATGACAGTACCCGCCGCAAATTCGCAAATGTGCTACGTGCAAGTGGATGACGTCAATCGGATCTATGAAGCTTTCACTTCTGGCTTGAAACAAGCGATCGGCAAAATCCCCCGTTCCGGCATCCCTCGCATTTCGAAGTTGAAGGACTTGGCGGACGATCGAAGATTCATCATTACGGATTTAGGTGGAAATACGCTGTTTGTCGGAACGCCTAATACCGAGATTGCCAACCCTGCTTTCTTTAGAACCATTGAGAGCGCGGATTGGGCCAATCCCTTCGAGACCCTCTTCGATTTGATGTATTCAAAAGAAGACAGCCAGTCCGCGTTCATGATGCTGAGGAAGTTTTTCCCTGCAGATCTCAATACGTTGAACGTCAGAAGCTTGGATTTAGCTAAAATCCTGCTGGTTGCCTTGGACATTCATTTGCAGCTCCATAACGTCGTCGATCAAGCGATGAATAATCGAATAAAGGCGTTAATTGACGATTGCGATAAGCATAATGCCGATTGGATACGAATTTCGCAGCAGTATGTAGACATCATGAACGCCGAATAAGAAAAAAACAGAGCGTCGGTGTTCGAATCACCGGGCTCTGTTTTTTTAATTTCTGCTTATTCCCCAATAGCGCGAGCATAAGCGACGATCGGCGGCTCTCCGAAAGCATCCGCGTAGTCCTCGCCTAACCATACGCCGAAGCTGGTCTGCCGGTTGAATCCGAGGCTCCGATAATACTCCGCGTCTTGACGGATGACCTCTTCGTAGAAAGGCAATGCCTTCATCGGCTTGGTCCAGTTTAGAAACCTGGAATTATCCATCCAGTATTCCAGAATTTGAGCGCCATCCTGTCCGAATAGCTGCAGCAGACCAGGCAGGTGCTCGAGCTCTTTATAGTTCTCAGGGCAATCCGGATCATGGATTGGACGGGCTGAATTCCGATAGATAGGCGCATACTCCAGGAAGATTCCTTCGTCTGGCTGTACCTTCACCGGCGCTTGGATCGTGTCTTGATAGGCCAGATAGCAGTGCTCAGCCGATGGATCGAAGCGCCGAATCCCCCGCAGGATATGATTATAGAAAATCATCGCCTGGTCGGAGGTAGACAACGTGCGGCATTCCTCGCAGTGGCAAGCACTGTTCGTCACATCGTCGATCCAGAAGTAGTATCGCCCCGATAATGTAGGCAAAGCACGAGCCAGCTCTTCTGACCGCGTCTCCAAGAATTCGATTGCCTCCTTGTTGGAAGCACACAAGTTAAAGTCCGGATTGCGACTTCCTGACTCGTCCAGACGGAACCAGTCGGAATGCTCGGAGAAGAGTGCTCGCGGAACAAGCCATGACATGGCGTGGGATTCGAACTCGAGATCCACATTCAGCTCCTTCATCCGTTCAACGAACTGCTCAAAAACCGGCGTTTTCACGAAATCCAGCATATTCTCAAGCTCCTCAAGCGCTCCCGCTCCCCAGCCCGGATGGATGCCCACCAGATTAAGGCCCGAACGGGCAATCAGGTCCGCCCAATAAGGGCCAACCTCCTCGGGTAGAATAAGTATGCCGCGTTTATCTGCTTTCATGTTAGTTGTCTCCTCTTAGGCTGTTAGAATTTATCCGCCGTATACCAGAAGATAGGAAGCGGAAACCATCCGGCAGGCACGTTTGCTCTCGAATAACGACCTTGCGGAGTAAGGAGAAGCGTCTGCGCCTGCTTCTTATCCAGCTGATCTGCGCCGGGCTTAGCCGACCGTTCCACCGTCACGCCGTTCTCATCTACGCGAGCGGTAACAGGCTGGCCATCCAGCACAGCGGAGAACTCACCCGGCGGAAGTCCATTCGTCCGATGAGCAAGCGTTAGATACGCTTCAAGCACACGGGCAAAATCGATGATATGGTACATATCTGATGTACCTATCGCGTAATTTTCTGCAAAGCTGCTCAGGCTTGCATTCAACTCCGTCTCATACTCCGGTACGAATACAGCTATCCATTCCTGACCTGCATGAGCCAAATAACCTTTGATCGCACGCGGAACGTCGTTCACATTCTCCATCGCGAGCTCCGTTATTTCATTGCCCGCTTTATTGACGACCATATAGCCAATTAACTTGTCCCCATCCAACACACCGATCGCTCGCTGCTCGAGTCCATTCAGTATGTGCGACATGTGCTGCTCGTCACGGTGAACGAATGCAGGCCGAGCATCGTTCAGCTTACGCGCGTAGGCCGCTGCGCCCTCGACTTCGAACAACGGAGGGAATGACAGCCCGTTCACATTCACATCGCGCAAGGCATGACGGCAATTGACCTCGCCCACCGAATACTTGATTTTCACCCCACCGAGGGTAAAATCAAAATACTCGTACCGCTGTCGCTGACCATATAGAACAACCATATCGTACAATTCAGGCGCTTCTTCCAGCCACTTGTTCATGAGCACCTTCATATGCCCTTCCCCGCGCGCTCGCGGGTGCACCGACACAATCCCTAAGTACCCGACGCGCAGCTCAACACCGCTTACGTTCATCGGCTCCGGGTAAATGGCTACCTGTGCGCGCAGCCGTCCCTGCTCATCCGCGGCCACCATATGGATCGATGATGAATCAATGTCCTTGTTGTACACTTTGGGCAGCACGGTTTCTACATCAATTTTGAAGGCGTAATTGGCTAAATCGATATAGGCCTCACGCTCATCCGGTCTTGCCTTTCTATATTCCAGCATGATCATAACTCCCTTTATATAAGGATTCGGTTCATCACTTCAAGCTCAGGCTTCTGTCTACAAACTACTTCCCATTATACCGAAAAACGAATCCCCCAAGACGAGTCGCTTCATATTGCAGTACTTTCGACAAATCCTTCATGGCTCCTCTAACAATCAGTAGACTTCACGTACGACTTTAGCAACAATGAATTGACAAAACCATAAAAAAACACCGCCAAGCGCAGAGCTCTGGCGATGTATTTGGCTTACAGCCTATTAACCAAGCGAGCTCCTGCCCCGGCAGTCTAAGCTCTGCGTGCCGTCGATTCTCTCACAATCAGCTCCGGCTCGATCTGCATCGTCACGCTGCGTTTGGCAGGTTCGTTAATCACGTTCAGAAGCAGCTCCACAGCTGCGTGCCCGATCCGATCCGCCGGTTGCCGAACTGTCGTCAGCCGCGGATGAAATTCGGAGGCCAGAATCTGGTCGTCGAAGCCGACGAGCGACACATCCTCGGGTATGCGAATGCCCGAGGTCATACAAGCGTTAAGAACACCTACCGCGATGTAATCATCCGAAGCGAAGATCGCGGACGGCAGGCGCCTTTCGTCAATCCACTGCTTCGCAATGCGATAGCCGGTAGGAATTTGGAAGCCGCCGCGCTCAATCCCGTAAGGCTGCAAACCCGCTTCTTCGAGTGCGAAGCGGAATCCCCGTTCTCGTTCCCTGCTGCTGAGGAAGGAATCCGGCCCCGAAATATGCGCGATTTCCGTATGCCCAAGATCAATTAAGTGCTTCGTCGCTTCGTAGCCGCCTTTGAAGTTATCTACGATAATCGAAGTCACGGAAGGATTGCGCTGCGAGTTATCGATCATAATAAACGGGATTTTCTTCTTCTTCAGTTCCATCACATACTCGTCTTCATCAACGGGAGACAGCAAGATGACCCCATCTACGCGATCTTCCTGAAACAAGGAACGATGAAACGTATCTTCGTAGCCATTCGAGATGGACAACGCGAGAAAATATCCGTGCTCCGCCAACCGATCGTTGATTTCCTTGACCACGGCATCCAAGAAAGAATCATGAAGCGTCGTCAGCATCAAGCCGATAATGCCCGTTTTTCCTCTGGCTAGACTACGTGCCGATGCGTTCGGATGGTAATCGAGTTCCTTCATCGCTTGAAGCACTTTCTCCCTGTTGTTTTGACGCACGGATGATGAGTTATTTAATACCCTCGAAACCGTAACTACGGACAAGCCTGATTTCTTCGCAACATCAAAGATACTGACTTTCATCGTTATATCGCTCCTATACGAATAAAAAATGACTGCCCTTACCGTATCATAGTTGGAGCCAAGAGCAAACTAAGACGCGCGCGCGGAAGACGATTGCTTTTCCGCCGGAAACTAGCAGCCGCGCGTCTCTTGATTTACTTGTTGACGCGTTCCAGCAGCTTCGTCAGCTTCTCCTGGATTCTTGGAAGCGCGACTTCGACCTTCTCATCCCCGTTCTCAACGCCAGCCAGCTCGTTAATGAAGAGTTCGTTGATCTGCGAGTAGTTCGAAATCAAGTGATTATAAGATTCGAAGCCGTATTTGTATGCACCTTCGAACACCTGCTTAATTTGAGCCGGATCGATGCCTTCAAAATTATTGTAATACGTCTCCGCCGCCGCTTGGTTGACCGGAGGATTGCCGCCGCTCAGCTCAATCGACTTCTTCTGTACGTCTGTCGTAATCAAGTATTTGATCCATTCCAGCGCTTCTTTGGGGTGCTTGGAATCTTTAAGCACGAAGAGCGGATCCACGTACAGAACGCTTCTCACATTCTCATTCGGACCTTGCGGAACCGCCGCAACGCCGACCTTGAAGTTAAAATCACTGGATGCCGCCAAGCTCCAGGAGCCTACGACGGACATGGCGATTTTGCCGGAGAGGAACGGATCGCCGAATTGGCCGGAAACCGACTTCGAGAATGCAGGTGTCGGAGAAACCTTTTGATCCCAGATAAGACCGTAGATTTTCTTATAAGCTTCAATAACGTCCGGCTCCGTCAGGTTGATCTTAGAAGGCTTGCCGCCATTGGTCCACGTATCGTCGGAGTAGACTTGACCTCCGAAATAAGAAGGCCTTTGGTCGCGCTCACCGAACCCGAAGTCCACTCCGTATTGCGCCTCGGCCAAGTCCTTCGAATCCACGGTCATTTTCTTCGCGTAATCCACCATCTTATCGAATGTCCAGCTCTTATCCTCGTAGTCCGTCGGAGGATACGCGAGACCGGCTTTGTCGAACAGGTCCTTATTGTACAGCATGACCGTCACGTAACTATTCAGCGGGATTCCGTAAGTCTTGCCGTCCACCTTGTAGATGTTCATGACATCATCCGGAATATTGTAGTCGGATGCCTTGAAATCAGCGAGATAAGGCGTCATATCCATCAGCATTCCTTTGTTGTAGTACTCCATGAATCCGCCATACCCCCAATGGGAAGTGACGTCCGGAGAGTTCTTGGCCGCTATGGACGATTGAAGCTTGGAGTCGAATTGTTCATACGGCGCTTTGGTCACTTTAATCTTAATGTTCGGATGGGTTTTCTCGAAATCCGGGATTAGCTTCTCCACGAAGGTGCGATCCGGCGAATCGATGGTATAATGCGTGATCGTGACAACATCCCCGTCTTTACCGCCTCCATCTGAACATCCCGCAGCAACCAACCCAACTAATCCGAACGTCAGCGTCAAGCTAAGCATCGTCTTTCCAATCTTTGCGCTCATGCAAATCCCCCTCGTTAATAGTAGTGACGGACTATGTGAACAACTACTTAATACCGGTAAGAACGATCCCTTGTACGAAACGTCTTTGCGCTACTGCGAACAGAGCAACAATCGGAAGGACCGACAGCAGCGAGGCCGCCATCATCAGATTCCACGGAGCAATGCGGAATTTCGAGGACATCATCGCCGCCATCCCGATCGGAAGCGTGAAATTCTCCTGCGAATCCAAGTACAGCACAGGTGTGAGGAGGTCATTCCAGCTCCAGAGAAAAGAGAAGATCGCCACAGTCGCTAATACCGGACCTGCTAACGGGAGCGTTAAGCTCCAATAGAGCTGTATCTCTCTGCAACCGTCGATTCTGCCCGCATCGTAAAGCTCATTAGGCAGTGTCGTGAAGAATTGCTTCAACAGAAAAATCATATATGCCGATGCGAAGAAGGAAGGCAGAATGAGCGGCAGCAAGGAATCATGAAGCCCCAGCTTCGTAAAGAGCAGAAACTGCGGAATCATAATCGCCGGATACGGCAGCATCAGCGTGCTGAGCACGAGCATGAACAGAAATTGGCTTCCCCTTGCCCGGTACCGAGTAAAGCCGAAAGCGACGAACGAAGAAGAATATACCGTTCCAATAACCGTCAACACAGCCACAATCACGCTGTTTATGTACTGCCGCCCGAACTTGATCTCCGAGTTCACGAACAGTTCTTTGAAGTTCTCCCAAGCGAAGTGCTCCGGAATGAAGGACGGCGGATACACGAACATTTCCTTCGTCGTCTTGAGCGATGTCGATAACATGAACCAGAACGGCATAATCATGGCGACGGTAACGAGCAATAGAATGAGAAATCCGATGACTTGGAGCAAATCGACCTTCTTGGCAATCCCACTCATTGCGGGGTTCCCCCTTCGTAATGCACGTATCGTTTGGACAGCTTCATAATAAAGAACGTAATGACTGTAACTGCAATCAGCAGTATCCAGGACATGGCTGAGGCGTAACCGTAGCGGAAGTTTTTGAAGGCGTTAATGTAGATGTTGTAGACGTAAAACCAAGTGGAATAGTTCGGCCCGCCTTGGGTAATCGTGTATGCTTGCGTGAACACTTGAAAGGAGTCAATTAATCCGATGATGAGCTGAAAGAGGATAACGGGAGAGATAAGCGGCAATGTGACGTTCCAGAACGACCTCAGCCTTCCGGCTCCATCAAGCTTCGCCGCCTCGAGTAAATGTGCCGGCACGCCTTGCAAACCAGCTAAGAAGATAAGCATCCCCCCGCCTAAACCCCAGAAGGACATGATAATGAAGGCCCACATCGCGTATTTCTCATCGAGGAACCAGTTGATCTGATCGACGCCGAACATGGATAAGAAGTAATTGAACAGACCGGCTTGCGGGTTAAATACCCAGAACCAGAGGAGGGCCATCGACACCCCTGAGATCATGCTCGGAAAATACATCGCCGTCCGGAACAAACCACGGAACGGAATTCTCTGATTGATTAGAATTGCGAAGATCAGGGAGAGGACAAGTGTCAAAGGAACACTGATGAAGGTATACCGCAGCGTGACCTCGATGGAGTTCCAGAACAAATCGTCGTGGAACATCTCGTTGTAGTTGCCAAACCCGATAAATTCCGGCGCATGAATGATGTCATACTCCGTGAAGCTGTAATACAAGGAAGCGAGTACCGGAAACAAAGCGAATACGATAAATCCAATCAGCCACGGAGACACGAACAAGTAAAATAATCTTCCCTCGCGGCGGCTTGCCCTGGTTGACTTCACGCCACCAATCCCCCTTCGATTGCCAAATCGACCAGCGCCGGAATGACGCACTCAAAGTTTAATCGCTTTAACTTTAGAAATAAAAAAATAAATATAACACAGCTTGTTAAGTGAAAATTAAAGCGATTAAACTTTACACAATTATTATAAATGGAAATATAAGCATTTGACAAGGACAATTATTAGGCGCGCCGGGTGCTACACAAAACATTTACAAATCTATGATTTCTCGAAAACATACAACTTGTACTCTACTTGTAGACACGTTGAACTTCATAGGAGGGTATATAAAAATGAAACATACTTCGAAACTCACAACAGCGGTTTTATCCGCATCTTTGCTTGTAGGTGCCATTGTTGCTCCTGCATCCAGCTTCGCAGCAGCGCCAATCGCCAAGAAACCGGGTGCTTTCACGCAAGCCAGCGTGGAGCGCACGGCACAAGGTAAATTAATCGTACGTTGGAAAGCTGACGCCGATCTAGGCGCAGCCAAAGTATACTGGAGCACTTCCCCGGACAACATCGAGCAGAACGGTAAATTGCTGGCTAAGACTTACTCGGCATATAACGGATTTGTAACCGAAGATCCTAAACCGGGTTCCCGCATTTACTTCCTTGTCAAAGGCGGCAACAGCTCGACGATCGAGACGGCTGAACGCAAAGTAAACCTGCAAGGCGCATTTAACTTCCGCGACCTCGGCGGCTACAAAACGGCAGACGGCAAAACGGTAAAGTGGGGCAAGCTGTTCCGCGGCGAAGAGCTTGGCCATCTGACGGATGCAGATATTAAGACCATTCAAGAGATGGGTATCAAAACTAACGTCGACTACCGTACCGATGCGGAAGTTAAAGCTGTTCCAGATCCGGTAATGGCAGGCATCAACAACATTCGTACGGATGCAGGCAACGCAGGTTCGACTGCTGATATGAATGCGATGATTGCTTCCGGCATGATGAAGGACGCCGCATCCGCCGTTCAAATGATGGTTGGCTTCAACAAACAAATGGTTGATGCTCCGAAATTTTACGTGCAATTGATGGATCTTCTTAACGATCCGAAGAACGTCGCTCTCTTGCAGCACTGCACAGCCGGTAAAGACCGTACAGGTCTAGGTTCCGCTATCATTCTTCTGACACTTGGCGTTGATGAGAAAACCGTAATGGACGACTACCTGCTCAGCGACTTTTACCGTGCAGAAGCTAACAAGAAGATGATCGATGGCGTGAAACAACAAGTGAAAGACGAGAACATTGTTGCTGCCATTACTGCACTGATGGGCGTACAGCAAGAATTCCTTCAAGCTGCTATTGATGAGATGAAAGCAAAGTACGGCTCCATCGATGCATTCCTGGAGACCGGCCTTGGCATCACGAAAGAAGAGCGCGCTAAGCTGAAAGCGATGTACACGGAGTAATCTTATAGCAAGGAGTCGCCCCCGGTTGTGGGGCGACTCCTTTTTCAACTAGGTTTCGGCGCTGTCAGTTTGCAGACCGCCTCTTGCATGTCATAATATACAGAGGAGTGCAAGAGAGAGAGGAACGTGTAATGATGGCGAATTCGACACTGATTGATACCGCGTACGACTATATGAATACCCAAATTCGAACCGGTGAGTTCATGCCAGGTTCACTTCTGTCTGAGAACGAATTGTCTGAAACCCTGAACATGAGTCGTACGCCCATCCGCGCGGCCATTTCTCGTCTTGAGCATGAAGGACTGCTCATTACGCTTAAGAATAGAGGCGTACTCGTCAAGGAGATCTCCATGAAAGAGGTCATTGACACCATGGAGGTTCTGTACCTGTTTCAACTGCAGGCCATCACCCTATTGAAAGATGGTGTAGTAGAGCCGGATTTCAAGAATCTGCAGGAGCATCTGAACCGTTCCATCCAGGCCGAGCAGGATAATGATTATACGCAGTACCTTGTGAGCTCTATGAAATTCTCCGAATGCTTGCTCAATGTCATGAACAACGGCGTCATTGCGAAGATCGTCGATGCCGGAGTCAAACAAATGATTCTCTTCGCCACCATTAACTTCAAATTAACACCTCACGAGCCGCACTATTCCGCCAACCGATTGAATCAATCCATTTACGATACAATTCTGGCAGGTGACTACGATCGATTCCGCGAGATCGCCAACCAGTCCTACGCCCATAACCGGCAGCGCATGCTGCGCATGTCGAGATTATAGAATAACAACAAGGGCTTCCTTTGCGGGAAGCTCTTTTGTATTCCATAGACCACCGATTCTGCCCACGCAACCTCATCAAAATATCCTTATTTTTCTTAATAGATGCGTTATAATTTAATCTATGTATCTGCCATTACTCAATATATAAAAGGAGGAGCTCCCCTTGATTCGTAAGATGCTTCCGTATGCCATTGGACTTATGAGCCTCTCTTATATTTTCATCATTCCTGACGAGCCCGAAGGTATTAAGCTGGTTTTCAAGCTGATTCCTATGATTCTTATCCTGACGTATGCCTTCATGCTCTGCCCGACTTCTCGGCAGCCGAAACATTCGCTGCTCTTGCTCGGTTTGCTCTTCTCGATGTGCGGTGACGGATTAATGAAATGGTTCGTTGCCGGTCTCTCTGCCTTTCTGATCGGACATCTGTTCTACACCGCATCCTTCATCCGGCGAATGCGGTTCACTTGGCCGCGCGCCGCGACCCTCATTCCAATTGCTATCTATGCCGGATATATGAGTATACGGCTGGTGCATGCCCTTCAAGCCAGCGGGCAGAGCGGACTCATCGCGCCTGTTCTTCTCTATGTAACGGTTATCTCCTTAATGGCCTGGACGGCGATTCTAACAGGGAATGTTTACGCTATAATCGGGTCACTGCTCTTCTTAGCCTCCGACTCCCTTCTGTCTTGGAATATGTTTGTTTCGGACATTTCCCACCCCGATATTTGGATCATGGTCACCTACTATGCGGCCCAATTGTTCATTGCCAATAGCTTAAAGGAATCATCAACTTCGGTTTCTACCACTCCACATTTTCCTGCAAAATATTAATTGTTTTAAGAGTATGTTCTCGTTCCTTAATAGACATAATTATAGTAGAATCGAACATATGATCTACTATTTTGCTAGGAGAGGATGACTGCTACACATGGAACTCCCTGTAACAAATAGTCCTTCAACTGAACCTAAGCCCTCAATGGGCTCCATGCTCAGAAACCGATTTATTCAAGCGATCCTATCAGCAGGCGTATTCATGCAAATCGGCATTTGGGTGCGTAACTTCGCAGTGCTCTTGTTTGTGGTCGAAATGACCGATGGGGACGCGCTTGCCGTCTCGTTGGTCTCGGTAGCGGAGTTCGCGCCTATTTTTGTTTTCTCCTTCATTGGCGGCGCATTTGCTGATCGATGGAAGCCTAAGCAGACAATGGTATTATGCGACCTGCTTAGCGCAATATCGATCTTCGTTATTTTGCTCACCTTGCTTTATGGCTCTTGGCAGGCCATATTCTTCGCGACGTTCGTCTCGGCGATTCTATCGCAGTTCTCTCAACCTTCCAGTATGAAGTTATTTAAGCTGCATGTACCGGGCGAGCAAATGCAGGCCGGCATGGCTTTGTTCCAGACGATGATGGCCGTATTCATGATTTTGGGTCCAATTCTGGGCACATTCGTATTCGAACAATTGAACATCCACTGGTCGATGGGCATCGTCTGCGCCATGTTCCTCATCTCTGCCGCCGTACTTACGCTGCTGCCGCCGGACAGAGACGAAGAGAAAATCGATAAAGGGACTTCGATTTGGACGGAGATGAAGATGGGGCTCGACTACGTTCTTCATCGCAAAGCGCTCGTCGCTTTAGGCGGCTCTTTCCTCGCTGCGGGACTTGGCATCGGCGTCATTCATACGCTTGCCGTCTTTCTTATTACCGAGCAGCTCGGCTTGCCGAAGGGCAATCTACAATGGCTCTTCGCGGCCAACGGCGCGGCGATGCTTGTCGGCGGAGGATTATCGATGGTGTTCTCGAACAAAGTTGCGCCGCAAACGCTTGTTTTATGGGGCATGCTTGTCTCCGGAATTGGCGTATCGATTATGGGATTCTCCGAGATGTTCTGGCTCACGCTGGCGATGGAAGCCATGATCGGTTTCTTCATGCCAGCCTTACAGATCGGCATTAATACGCTAATTCTGAACAAGACGGAGGAATCATTCGTCGGGCGTGTGAACGGTATTCTGACGCCTATGTTCATGGGCGCCATGGTGGTTACCATGAGCATCTCCGGTTTCCTGAAGGACAGCTTATCGCTCTCTTGGACCTATCAATGCTCTGCTGCGATGTTTCTAATCGGCATCGTGTTTCTCCTGCCAATTTACCGAATCAAGGATCCGGTTCCGGTTCCCGTTGCGGTGGAAGCGCAGTAACTCAATTAAAGGGGCTGTCCCAGAAGGGGTTTCTTCAATAAGAAATTACTTCCTTAGGAGTAGCTTAAAACTAAGAAATGGCGCCACAGGTCACTGATCTGTGGCGCCATTTCTCGACTCATTGCGCGTACAGTCTTACACTGGCCAAGGGCCTATGTTGCAGCAATGGCAACCTTGCATATGCTTTACCGCTCAGTCCGTGTGCATCATCCAGTGCGGTTTTTGACTTCGTATCACACGAATTTATGCGATTTTAAGTTGGTTTTAAGGCTACTGGTATATGATCGCTTCAATACACTCTTATTCCAGAAGGCAAGTGAAAATCTGTGAGCAACGAAGTCTTATTCTCCTCCTTTCCTACCCTGTATACGGAACGGTTAGTTCTACGACAAATGAATGCCGCGGATGCCGGTGAGATCTATGCTTTTTATTCCGACCCTCTTGTCACGAAACATTTAGATTGGTCCGGCCCCTCTTCCATTGAGCATTCCAGATTGCTGATCGACTCATGGAATCAAGCCTTTGAAGCCAACAAGCTGCTCCCTTGGGGAATATCCCTTAGCAGTTCTACGCAATTTGTAGGTACGCTAATGCTCATGCCTACCAGAGGTCATTTTAATGAAGCTCCTTTCTTCCCCCTTACCCTCGGATTCGACTTGAAGCCTGAGTATTGGAACAAAGGTATAATGTCTGAAGCGCTGCGATCCGTTCTAGACTTCAACCGGAAGCATATCGGTCACCATAGAATTCAAGCTGAAGTCCTCCCTGATAATGCGGCCTCGCTAAAGGTATTAAAGAAACTCGGCTTTCAGGAAGAAGGTCTATTACGACAGTATTTGTTGCACGATGTTACGAAAACCTTCCTTGACGTGATTATGCTTGCTTTATTGTTAAGTTGAATGCATGGATGCAGACAATAGAAAAGGCCTCACCATCCCTAGGACAGTGAGGCCTTCTATCATGCTCTCTTAATGCATCATCACGGGAGCATTGACTTGATCCGTTGTTTCGCCTTCCACCGCCTTCGGCTTACGAAGCAGAATGGCCAATAAGGCGCCGGCCGTAGCGATACATCCGGCGATGAAGAACGTATCTCCGAAAGCGGCGACGAGCGAGACAGCCGCATCACCTTTGCTTGCGGTCATATGATCCGTCACTCGCGTACTCAGGTAACTGGCCAATCCCGCAACCGCGAAAGACACCACGACTTGTTGGGCAGCAGACGTAAGCGGCGTTACCCGGCCTACTAGATGGCGAGGCGCTGCTTTCAAGATGTGCGTATTCACCGGCATCATCGACAGTCCCATGCCTACGCCCATAATCATCGTTGCTATGATTACGAAGCCTGAGCCGGAATCCGCTTGAATTTGCGACATATAGAACATGCCTGCCGCAACAAAGGCGACCCCGACCACACAAACGGCGCGAGCGCCGAATTTATCGAACAGTTTACCGCCAATAGGCATAAACAATCCTGTCATCGCGACTTGCGGCAGGATCATAAACCCGGTTTTGAGCGGCTCATAATGAAACACTTGCTGCATGTACATCGGCACGAACAAGAAGGAGCCGAATAAGGCCATGAACATGAGCCAAGACGTGACCATGCCGACTGTGAAGTCCGCGGATTTGAACGCGCGAAGCTCCAGTAACGGTTGTTTATGGCGAAGCTCGACAATAATGAATAACACCAAAGCTACGAAGCCCACAATTAAGCCGACAATTGTTTTAGTAGAACCCCAATCTTTGCCGCCTTCACTAACCGCGTAAGATAACGTAGCGAATGCGATCGGTGCAAGGAGCATGCCCCATATATCGAGTTCCGGTACGGTTTTGCGTTCTACTCTCGGCAAGTACTTAAGGCCGACTAAGATGGCAATAATACCGATTGGCAAATTGATCAGGAAGATCCAGTGCCAAGTCGCGTATTCCAGCAAATAACCGCCCAATACCGGTCCAAGCGCGGGTCCCAGCATCATCGGAATGCCGAGCATGCCCATGACTGCACCCTGCTTGTTAGGAGGAGCGAGCTTGAATATAATCGCCATCCCGATCGGCTGCACCATGCCTCCGCCGATTCCCTGAATAACGCGATAGGCAATCAGCTGTTCAGGCGTTGTGGCAAAGGAACAAAGAAGAGACCCTGCCGCGAACAAGAAAATCGTGATCAGAAAAATTTGTTTGGCGCCGAATCGATCGGTCAACCAGCCGGCCAGCGGAATAACCGCGGAAAGTGCCAGCGTATAAGCCGTAATGGACCATTGCATCGTATTGACGGACGACTTGAAATCATCCATTAAAGTCGGCAAAGCAATGTTCATAACCGTACTGTCGAGTATAACCATAATCATCCCGACAACGATTGCCATTAGCGGACCCATAATCGCTTTCATCGAGAACGGCGCTTCCTCAGTGGCAGCAACTGCATTCGAATAGTTAGACAACTTATCCCCTCATTTCCTTAAAGTCTTACCAATAAACGGTACTATTATTGGGCAAATATTGCAATCGCCCAAACAACATTTATTGTTAAATTTTAGTTGCACATAAAAAAGAACCCGCTACCCGCAGGTTCATTAAAGCCCCGTTCCGGACATCAGGCAATTTCGCCGATATCGTGTTGGCCGACAATGAGCTTCACCGGTTCCAAGTATACCCTGGTAACCACCGGTTGCGTAATCAGATCAAGCTCGATATCCGCGATTTTATAACGAGCGATTTTGCCTTCCCTTTTATCGTAGACAACGCTAAATTCCTTCAATCCCAGTTGGTGAATCAGGATAGAGGAACCGATCGACAATGCTGCCGTCTCGTACTCCCCATGCTCGAATAACACTTCCGAGATAATTTCATCATCCATATCCACGATTTTCACTTGCTGGCAGAACTGGTAGTGCATTGACGAATCTCTCCTTCCATTCGTAGATGTCGATGTGCCTGTGCATATCGTTAGTACCATTCTCCTCTATTATCGGTTGGTTCCTTCTAAAATTGAAATTCAATGTGGTACGAATCCAAGCCGGCGTTTTGTGATTCCCTGCACCACTATGCTACAATACTGAGATTAATGTAATTACACATAAGCGAGGTCTTATCGACAGCTATGCTAATCATCGGAATTGCAGGCGGCACGGGATCGGGCAAAACAACGGTCGCACGCTCGGTCATCGAACATCACGGGTCTGATAAAGTGACCTTTATATCGCAAGACAACTATTACAAAGATCATCCCCATCTTACGATGGCCGAACGCGAGCAGTTGAACTATGATCATCCGCTCGTATTCGAGAACGAGCTGCTGGTCGAGCATTTGAAGCTGCTGAAGGCCGGACAGACAGCCTATGCGCCGGTCTATGATTTCACGATGCATGCCCGCTTCAAGGATCAAACCGAGAAGCTCATGCCATACAACATCGTCATTATTGAAGGGCTTCACGTACTATCTGACGAGAATCTGCGTGCAATGCTCGATATCAAGGTGTTCGTCGACACCGATCCGGACGTTCGCATTCTGCGCCGGGTATTGCGCGACATGGAAGAGCGCGGCCGGTCGATTCAATCCGTCCACGATCAATACTTGCAGACCGTCAAGCCCATGCACGAAGCCTTCATTGAACCGTCCAAGAAATACGCCGACATCATCATCCCCGAAGGCGGGCAGAATGAAGTGGGCATCCGGCTGCTTTCCATATTGACGGAGAAATACTTAGGCGAGAAACGCATAATCGAATAGGTGAGCATAACAAATACATCGCCCGGGCGCAGCCCAAGGCGATGTATTTGTTTCATTTCGCTTCTTATCTGAGACGAGTCAGCGCTAACTTCATTTTCTCGATGTAGGCGGCTTCCCCGCCGGTACACATGAACGTCACATGCCCGCTCCCCAAGCCTGTTTCAATGCCATAGCGATTTAATAACGCCGACAACCTTCTGACCGTACCAGCGTTTCCGTTGACGATCTCGATATGGGGCGGCAATAGGTCGCGGAGAATATCCGTATAGAACGGATAATGTGTGCAGCCTAACACGATAATGCCGTACTGGTTAAGATCATAGGGGGCAAGCTTGCCTCGAAAGTACTCACCCATAACATTCCTATCGAATTGAAGGGATTCGCAGTACTGGACAAGCTCCGGCAACGGCAATGAGTCCACGATGCCATCTTGATCCACGCGGGATACGAGCGCATAGTATTTCGGCATCTGCAGCGTAAGAGGCGTAGCGAAAACGAGTACTCTCTTACCGGTTGCGCGGTTCATCTCTACGGCCGGTTTGACGGCAGGCTCCATGCCGATAATCGGAAAGGAGTACCGCTCTCTCAGCTCGTTTATCGCAATGCTTGTCGCCGTGTTGCAAGCAATAACAAGCGCATCGATGCCATGCTGAATCATCTTCTCCACAGCTTCAAAGACGAAGGTCTGCACGTCTTCCTTCGATTTGGTCCCGTAAGGGACATGTGTAGTATCTGCCATATAGAGATAATCCTCAGCAGGGAGCAGCCTGAGCGATTCGGCCAATACCGTAAGCCCGCCAATTCCGGAATCAAAAAAACCGAGTTTCATAGGGAATCAATTCCTATCAAATGTTGTAGTCATAGTCATACCTACAGCATAGCGCGATTGAAGTCCTCAGGGCAAGAACAGACATTTCGTCATTGTTGGCTTCACGTAAAAAAACCTTTGGTCATATAACTTATACGACCAAAGGTTTCCATTTTCATAGACTCATATAGATGAACAATTACTCTGTAGCAAAGTCCGTACCTTTTGCCGATGGATTTTTCTCGACAGAAACGACTTCCCCGGTTTCGGCGTTTACGGTTGCAACGTAAATATCGTTCCACTTGATGTCGAGTTCTTTACCCGCAAGCAAATCGCGCTTCGCTTTGATTTTCTCTTCATCCGTGTAGGTGTATTTTTGATTTTCGAAGGCTACAAAATAGAACTTTCCTTCCATGCCTTCGCGGGTGCCCACACTATAGGAAATGTCCATGCCGCTTAAGGATACGTTAAATTTATCTTGAACCGCTTGCTCCGCGGTCACAACGGCTATCTTTTCGTGCACCGGCACATTTTCAACTTTATTGACGCCCGGCTGCTGATGTTTACCGGTTACCTTCACCTGCTCCGCATGATCGAATGTAGAAGCATTTGCCGAAATAACGCCGTTTCCTGCAACCAACACGGTCGCTACTCCCAAAGTCATTGCTGCAGTGATAAACTTTTTATTCATTTTTGATTACCTCCAATAGTTTGTGGTGTTTCGTAGCTACAAACCAACTATAATGGAGCCGCGTTATAAACTAATCTTCAAGTTGTAACGGAGTTGTAAAATACACGGAGATCCTTGTATATTCATGTTCTTTGGAATCGATTTGAAGCTTTGCATGATGGAGCTGGGCAATCTGATTGCAGATCGATAGACCAAGCCCTAGCCCACCCAGTTCTTTTGAACGGGATCGGTCCACGACATAGAACGCTTCCGTAATTTTCGCAATGTCCTTCTCCGGTATGCCTCTTCCATAATCCAAGACTTCAAGCATTACGCCTTCGCCGTAAGTGCAGCTTCTCAATTGGATTTCCCCCTCGAACGAGGAAGCTTTGATGCTGTTTTCGACTAAGTTAATGAACAGAGAACGCAACAGTTCTTGATCGCCATAGACCTTGTCGGCAGAGCACTCTATTGTGACCTTCATCTGTTTTTGCTCCAGATGATGCCGCTCCATATTCACCACATAGGAAAACAGATTTTCGATATGAACGGGTTCTAAGGCTATCTCTCCGCTCTTCAAATACAGCAATTGCATCATTTTTCCCGAGAGAACATCCAGCCGCGCAATATGCTCGTGAATGTAGCGAACCGCCATTTTTCGTTCTTCCTCATTATGATTGGCATGATTCAAAAACTCGCTGTATCCTTTGATCGCCGTAATCGGTGTTTTCAGTTCATGAGTGAGGTTGTTGATGAATATCTCTTTGTCTTCACTCGTCTTATTGATCATTTCAATATGATTGGAAACGGCATCAGCCATCTTGTTGAAATCTTGCGCCAATTCCCCGATTTCGTCGTTTCCTCCAACTTTCACTCGTTGGTCATACGCTCCCGCGGCAATAGCCTTTACACCTTTGTTCAACCTGCGAATAGGCGCGGTTAATTGAAATAACAGAAAAATAAGCGCTGCCGATAAAATTACGGATATGACAGCACTCAATTGAATGAAATAGTGCCTTAAAGTAAAATGATAGTCCTGTAAATAATCCGATTTTCTTGAAATAATGAGCCTTAAATCCCGGACTTCCATTTTCCCGCCGACAAACAGCCACAGCTTATCATTCAACTTTCTGTAAACGAAGTGATATGGATTCCCATGCAGCTCCGCCCGCTCCCCTGCAAACTGATAGGCATTGGAGAAGATCAATTGGTCCGCTCGGTACACCTCCAGAAGGATATCCTCTTTATAATGATTAGCCGCAAAACTAGCAATTAACGTTTCATAGTCGATACTTCCCGTGCTTTTCGTATATGCGGAAAGGATATAGCTTAACGATTTCTCGATGCTCCCGTATTCGCTCATGCCTCTTGAAATATCCAATTGTTCGTTTAGGTCATAGCTCTTCTTGAGAAGCGCATAAGCTCCGAGGTCGAAGGCGATCAGAAATACAATCAACACGCTTAAGTACGTCTTCTGCCAAAATTTCACCTCTACACCTCTAGCCTGTAACCGTATTTATACACCGTCTTGATTCGGTTCTCCCAATTTAGTTTCTTTCTCAGCTTCTGAATATGCACGTCAACGGTTCTTGTTTCTCCATAGAAGTCGAAGCCCCAGGTTTGTTCAATAATTCTCTCGCGGGACAGCGCGATATTTTTATTTTGCACAAGAAGGTCCATTAATTGAAATTCCTTGTTCGTTAGTTCCACTTCTTGTCCTTGAACCGTCACAATATGCTTGTCCAAATCAACTATGGTGTCATCCAGCCTAAATTCGTTTGCGGTCTTCTGATTTCTTCTTAGAATGACATGGATACGTGCGATGAGTTCCACCGCTTCAAAAGGCTTAACGATATAATCTTCCGCTCCGGTCTCCAGGCCATGCACTTTATCCGAAACCGAATTTCTTGCCGTTAAGAAGATAACCGGCACGCCTCGTTTCGCAATATCCTGCATGATTTCAAAGCCGTCTCTGCCAGGCAGCATCACGTCCAGGATGATTAAATCGATTTGCGTCTCATTTATGGTTCGTAGAACTTGATCGCCACTGTACAGTTGGACATACTCATGCCCGACCATCTTTAAATTGACAGCTATCAAATCGTTTATTGCCTTCTCATCATCTACAATCAGGATTTTAGCCATAACCATACACCTCTACGCCATGATAGCAATTCTGAAATGGAAAGTTATCATAGAGTTGTAAAATTCTATTTCCCACAGCTTACCCCATGAAAGATTATCTATTCGATGAAGAGGAAATCTCCACTGCTGATTTAAGCCATAAAAAAACAGAGCGGACGGCATCCTTCTCGCCGAGCTCTGTGTTGAACTTCGCATTATAGCAGTATATTAGGGTTGGAGCAGCCAACGGTGAGCCTTAGCAAACAGTGGTCCCCACGTAGATTCGTGGTGCGTGCCGCCCGGAATATAGTCGAATTGAATTCGGTCTTCCGCTACCCCTGCTGCAATCAGCGTCTGTTGTGCCAGCATGACATGCTCATGAGCAATCCGATTAAAGTCCGGGTTGTCGGTCTCCAATTCGCCGATGCTCAGATAGACGCGAAGCGTGGGAGAGATAACCGACAGCCGGATCAATTCAATGATTGCGCCGTTGTCATGCCACATGACAAACGATAATCCTCCTACTCGGTCGAACTGGGCGGGATAACGGATAGCCGTGTAGAGCGAGATATACGCTCCGAACGAGCTCCCGCTAATCATCGTGTGCTCCGGTTCGGGGAGGGTCCGATAGTGACGATCTACATACGGCTTAAGTGTCTCCGCGAGGAATGCGGCGTAAGCTTCGCCTTTGCCTCCGAAGCCATATTCCGCGTTAATCGTGAAGTTATATTCATTGTTGCGCTGGTCGCCTCCATTATCGATTGCGACCACGATCGCTTCGATCTCCGGTTCATCAACTGCCAGCTGCTCCAATGTCTCATCGACTCCCCACTCGCTGCCCCATGACGTCGGTTGATTAAATACATTTTGACCGTCGTGCATATAAAGGACAGGATACCTGCGAGTGCCTTCGTTATAGTTTCTCGGCAAGTAAATCCACACTCTGCGTTCGGTCTGCAGTTGCGGAATCGGGAACGCTTCGATCACCCTCACATCACCGGTAATGGTATGGTTGGCGCCGTCTATCAGCACTTCTCTCCACGGCAAAGCAGTAGGATTCATCATCGTTTCCCCTCAGCGTGAATAAGCTTTAAACTTCGCGCATGATGGCGGCCAATCGGCACGACCATCGGGGAATCCGACACAGGGTCGCGAATGACCGCGCAGTCGAGGCCGAAGACATCTTGGATTAAGCCAGCCGTGATGACCTCAGACGGCTTGCCTTCCGCCACCAGCTTGCCTTCGCGAAGAGCGAAGATATAGTCCGCGTAACGGGCGGACAAGTTAATGTCGTGAAGCACCATGACGATCGTCGTGCCATGCTTGCGGTTGAGATCGGTCAACAAATCCAATATCTCGACCTGGTAGGTAATATCCAGGAACGTCGTCGGCTCATCGAGGAACAGAATGTCCGTCTGCTGCGCCAATGCCATGGCAATCCAGACACGCTGTCTCTGGCCGCCGGACAGCTCATCGATATTCCGGTCGCCCAAATCTGTAATCTTCATAATGTCCATCGCTTCGGCAACGGCTTCATAATCCTTCTTCGTCCATCCGCCGAGCCAGCCCTGGTGCGGGAACCGCCCTCGGCCAACCAAATCCGCGACGGTAATACCTTCCGGCACGATTGGAGATTGCGGCAATATGCCGAGAATCCGGGCGAGCGGCTTGGGAGAGAATTCGTTCAGCGGCTTGCCGTCCAGCGTGATTTGGCCGGATTCCGGTTTAATCAGCTTCGCCATGGTTTTCAGCAGCGTGGACTTCCCGCATGCGTTGGCTCCAATAATGACACTGATCTGATTGCTGGGAACAGCTAAGCTTACGCCATGGATAATCGTTTTGTTGTCATAACCCGCAACGGTTTGTTCAGCTTGGAACTGATGGCTGGGTTTCATGTTAGAAATCCCCCTTTCGGTTCATTCGAATAAGCAGGTAGATCAGATACGGCGCTCCGAGAATACCGGTGATGACGCCTACGGGAAACCGGGTCTCGAATGCATACTGGCCGATCAGATCAGCCCCTAGAACCAAGATAACGCCGACCAGACCGGCAGGAATAACGGTTGAGTAGCCGACGCCGACCAATCGCTTCGCGATCGGACCCGCCAGAAAAGCTACGAAAGCAATTGGGCCTGTCGTTGCGGTCGCAATGGCAATCAAGCAGACAGCGCTTAAGACCAGCAGAATGCGGGTTCTGTCCGTATGAATCCCTAGGGAAGAAGCCGATTGTTCGCCTAGCTCGAGCAGACTAAGACGCTTGCCCAATAGCATGATGATCGGCGTGCACACCAATACCGTAATCGCCAGCGGCGGGAGATCATCTAATTGCGTGCCGTTGAGGCTGCCGCTTAGCCAGCGGAATGCTGCAGGAACGTCGTATTCAGCACTAATCTTTAACAGGTAGGTAATAACGGATCCGAACATGGCATCAAGACCGATACCGATCAGAACAAGCCGCCCGATGGAGAATACTTTTCTGCGTGACAACAGATAGAGCAGCATCACCGAAGCTAAGCCTGCCAAGAACGCCGCAATGGAAACAACCGCTTCACTCGTATGAAGATAGATGATACAGAAGACGGCTGCGACGCTCGAACTTGACGTAATGCCCAGTACGTCCGGATTCGCAAGCGGATTCCGGAGCATCGTCTGAAACGTATTGCCTGCTAATCCGAAAGCAAATCCTGCTAACAATCCTGCCAGCATACGCGGTAACCGAATGGTCTCCATGGTGAAGGTCAACCCTTTGACCTCTCCTCCCAGTAGAACCCGCACGATGTCTTTGACCGGATAGATCGTATTGCCAAAATAGAGCATCGCGAAGCAAAGCAGGAAGGAAATGCCTCCGAGCAGGGAAGTAATCAGTACAAAGCGGCGGCGCCTTAGACGCCTGCCCGCCATAATGAGGTTAATCGTCGTCGTATTCATCATAAGGATCGCACTTTCGATCTAATCGCCAACAGGATGAGGATCGGGGCACCGACGAATGCGGTGACCATGCCGACCTCCAGCTCCCCGGGGCTTCCGAGGACTCTGCCGATAACGTCAGATATGGTTAAGATAACGGCGCCGGCCAAGGCCGACATCGGAATAAGATAACGTTGATCAGGTCCGATTAACAGACGGATGACGTGGGTCGCCAGCAGTCCAATGAATCCGATCGGACCGGCAAGCGCAGTGACGGTACCGCATAATAAGACGCCGGCTATCGACGCAACGAGTCGCAAAATGCCGGTTCGCACACCCAGTCCACTCGCTGCCTCGTCGCCAAGCGCCAACGCATTGAGAGCGGCAGCCGATGCGATTGCAATTAGCATGCCAACAATGAGAAAAGGTAAGAACGTCGTGATATCATGCCAATTCGCCGAGCCGACGCTGCCCATCTGCCAGAAACGAAACCGGTCCATGACTTCGGCACGCGGAATCATGATGGCGCTGATAAGCGAAGAAAGTGCGGCACTTGTAGCCGCACCCGCTAACACGAGCTTGATAGGCGTAGGTCCGCCACGCCCCAATGAACCGATGCCAAATACGAACACCGCAGTAATCGCCGCTCCTGCACAAGCAAGCCCAATATATTGGTTAGCCGTACTGATATGGAAGAACGCGATTCCGCTAACGACGAACAATGCCGCACCGGTATTGACCCCGAGTACGCTCGGATCGGCAATCGGATTGCGTGTGACCGCCTGCATGAGAGAACCTGCGATGCCGAGCGCCCCGCCGCAGCAGAGACTGAACACGGTTCGGGCGACGCGCTGGTGCATGATGCCGGCGCCGAATGAATCGGTGCCGCCGTTGAACAACCCGTCTATCATTTCCTTCATGCTGAGGACCCGAGAGCCGAATGCCAGAGACGCCAAGATGCATGCACCAAGCACGGCCAAGCCGATAATCAAGACGATCGCGAAGTGCTTAGGCACAGACGACTTTAGCGGCTTAGATACGGGGGAGATTAGATTAACCATTTGCCTTCTTGGCAGCCGCATCGATCAGTTTCAAGTATTCGTCAAGCGTGTAAGAGATGGACAGCGGATTCGGGTTGCCGGCAGCTGCAAGAGGCGTGTTGTCCTTGATCAGAACGACGGAGCCTTTAGCGATTGCAGGAATTTTGCCAAGCAACGGATCAGCTTGAAGCTTCTTCAACAGCGCTTCGTCTCCGTAAGTAACAATAATATCGGTATCGTTAAGGAGGTCGGCGTTCTCGGCGCTAAGCTCGAAATAAAAGCTGTCCTTGGACACTTTGCTGAGGACGGTGTCCGAGTATTTCATGCCGAGCTCAACTAAGAAGTCGCCGCGCGGATCTCCAGGTGCATAAATCGAAATTTTCGACAGGTCGTCCGGAGAAATGAATGCGAAGAGAGCATTCTTGCCTTGCATGTCCGGATAAGCGCTAGCTTTCTCTTTAATGACAGCTTCCGTATCTTTAATGAGCTGCTCGCCTTCTGCTTCCATGCCCATACCCATCGAATCGAACTTGATCATTTCTTGCCAGCTCGTAACCCAAGGGCTCTTCTGATAAGCAACTACCGGAGCGATCTTGCTCAAAGTTTCGTAGTCTTCCTTCGTCAGACCGGAATAAGCGGCCAGAATAACGTCAGGCTTCGCATCCGAGATCGCTTCGAAGTCAAGACCATCCGTATCTTGGAAAATGTTAGGGGATGTCGAACCAAGCTCGTCGAGCTTCTTCTTCGTCCAAGGCAACAAGCCGCTGCCGTCCGTAACGCCGTAGTTCGCCGCCGAGAATCCTACAGGTACAACGCCGAGTGCCAGTGCAACGTCTTGGTTCGCCCACGAAATTGTAGCGATACGTTCAGGCTTCTTCTCTAGTACCGTCTCACCGAATGCATGCTTAATGGTGATTGGATATTGTTGCGTTGCTTCTTCGGAAGCAGTCTCATTCGAAGCAGCCTCATTAGTTGCAGCGTTCGAGTTCGTTGTTGAGGAATTCGAGGAATTCGAGGAATTCGCTGCGTTACTGTTAGTATTGTTGTTGCTGCCACAGCCTGTCAGAGCGAGCATAAGCGTCAGTGATGCGAGAAGAGTAGACACTACAAATTTGCGTTTGGACTTCATTGGTACAACCCCATCCTGTCTTTTTATAATAATTGATAACGATTATCATTATTAGTATTGTAAGGTGGTTCGGAAGACCTGTCAATGGACGTTCACAGAATGTTCGAAGCTGACGATCCGATTACACTCGACCGTCTGCTCGACGAGATCGTTTCCGTAATGAGCAGCAAATCGTAAATGCTCAAAAACAAAGACCAGAACACCTAAAAGAGGCGTTCTGGTCTTTGTCGTATCGGCGGTTTTATTATGGCTGTAACGAAGAATGAATCTCGACGATGCTGCTATCGTAGCTGCTGCCGTTCCATACGGAGTAGGATAGCTTGTTGCCTGAAGGGCTCCACGAAGTATTCACGGCGTTCTCGACATCGACTACGATACGGGTCGCTTCATCGGACAGAAGGTCGTGGACGTAGAGGCCTTTGACCATCGCGCCGTTTGCCTCACCTTGCATACTGTACGCGATCAGCCGCTGATCCGCTGACCAGGAGATTGCGCCGATTTCCGCTCCTTCCGCGATTGTCTTGGCGTTCCCTCCATCCAGATCGCACAGCACAAGCTTCACTTTAGTGCCGTCGTATTGCTTAACCAGCAGCTGCTTGCCGTCGGGCGAAGGAATGACACTGCCTACGGAACCAAGCCCCATATCCTTGGTCTCCTTGGTATCCAGATGGAGCACCTTCAGCGCTTCATCCGCATTGGAATTGTAGTATATGCTGCTGCCGAGCTTGGCTACGATAATCAGTGCGCCTTCTTTCAATTCCTCAAGCGCGGCGATATCGCCTTCGGTGGTCGCCGTGTAAGCTCCGCCTGCATAAGAAGCGCCGATAATACTGCCATCATCCGCCCATCCGGCGCTTATAGCTCCTCCAATGGGCTCACCGGCCAAACCAAACGACTTCAGCGTTTCCAGATTCATGACATAATAAGCAGGATCGCCAAGCGTGTACTCCTGGTAGATGAGATGTTTCTTGTCCGGCGACAAGCTGGCGCCTCCCAAGAACACATTCTCCTGCTCTTTCAGCGGTACGAACTCCCCTGTCTTCAGATCGACCCGGTACAGGCTGCGCGGGTAGGAATCCGCCAACTCCTCCAGCTTCATCTTCGCTAAAGAATCGTTCTCCTTGGATACAATGATTGTATCCTCGTCCAGCCAGCCGAATACTTCCGTCTTCCCGTACATCTTGATGTCGCCCAAAGTAATGGCCGGTCCGGCCGACGGTTTCTCGCTCCCTTTATCAATAACGGTAATGGTTTTCCCCGGCTCCTTAATGACCTGACGGTTCCCTTCGTTATCACCGCTGCAAGCGGTGAGGGTAAGCAGCAATGCGGGGACGCATGCGATAATGGCTAATTTTTTTGTATGGATCAATGTGATCGCCTCCTTCATGCATACAATACCAACCGAATGTTGCAAAAGAACGAAGGGTTGTTTCCAAGTTGTAAACAATCTTATCGGGATTGCATCGGAAACGTCAGTTGGAACGTCGTGCCATTGCCATCCGACTTCACGATGGAGATGCGTCCTCCCTGCGATTCGGCATACCGCTTCGCAATCGACAGCCCAAGTCCAGCGCCACCATGCTCCCTGGATCTGTTCCGATCCACCGTATAGAACGCTTCAAAAATCTTGTCCGCGACCTCTGCCGGAATTCCGATCCCCGTATCGGATATTTCGATGACAATCTCATTTTCTCTGACAACATTACTTACGCGGATGCGACCGTCCGTCCTGTTGTATTTGATGGCGTTGTCCAACAGGTTCGCAAGCACGATATTCATGTAATCCTTATCGGCTTCCATATAAGCTTCGTGCAAATCCGTCTCAAGCGTAAGGCCGAACTTCTCCATTTTGCCCTTGAGGAAGTCCAGCACCGTCTCAATGGTACTCCGTATCTCAAGCCTTTCCTTGTTATACTCAAAATCGTATTTCTCCATCGCGGACAGTTGCAGCACCTTCTCCACCATTTCGTAGAGCCGCTGCGTCTCTCCGGCGATATGGGTTTTGGCCGTAGTCAGCAGTTCCTCGTCATCGGGATACATGTCGAGCAGATCGAGATAGGCTTTAATGGAAGTAAGCGGCGTCTTGAACTCATGCGTGACATTGCCGATGAACTCCTTCTGCTGCCGATCCAGCTCCGATAACTTGCGAACCGCAAGCGCCAGCTTCTCCCGTTCCTCGTCCTTATCTCGCATCGTGGCCATCAGTCGTTCGCTCATGGCGGCAATGCCCGCGCCGAGTTCCCCGAGCTCGTCCCTGCGCTTCATATCCGGCACTGCGAACTGCCCCTCTCGAATACGGCTTACCGTAACGTTCAGCTTAATGATGCTGCGAGCGAAGGAGTTGAAAAACAAGTAAGCTAAGAGGAAGCTGAGCACGAACACGCCCGCTCCGATATAGTTGAACAATTGTTTAATCTCATAGTAGAAGACTTGATGGTCATGGAGGGAATAATAGAACTGGACGACGCCGACCTGCTCGCCTCCCGCGCGCAGCGGAGTCAAATAATACATGGACTCCCCTTCCACCAAATAAGCGGTCTTGTTCTCCAGTGCATACGCCAGTGTCTGCTTAATGCTACCAGATGGGGGAGCCGCCGCCTTCCTCCCCATGACGGCGCCGCTCCCATCGTACAGGACAACGGGCTGCCCGCTAATCAGCTCCAGCTGTTTGGCGAACGCTTCGCCTCTGGTCTTCAGGAATGTCTGGGGAACTTTGTTGGACTGCTCCATAATGGATTGGATAAAATAGACGTTCGCCGTGTCGGCTTGCTGAGAGAGAAGCCCCTCCACCTGCACGCGCTGATTCCGCTCAATTCCCTGCAGTACCAGCATACTGAGCACGATTACGGTGAGCAGCAAAATAGCGCCGAGGAACAGGCTGAATTTCAGCTTAATGCTAATTCTCACGGTGTCCTCCGGACGCCCTGTAGCCGACGCCATGCACGGTTTGGATGGTATCCCCGTAGTCGGGTCCCAGCTTCTTGCGCAGTCGCTGCACATGAATGTCTACCGTACGCGTACCTCCGTAATAATCCATCCCCCACACCAGGTCCAGCAGTTGCTCCCTTTCGTACACCCTGTCAGGATTGGCAGCCAGCAGCGCCAGCAGATCGAATTCCTTAGGCGTCAGCTCCAGCTGGCGTTCTCCCACCATTACCGTTCTTCTGGCAACGTTCACCTTCACTCCGCCTAGCTGAACCTCTCGCGGCTTCTTCTCTCCGGCATCTTGTAACCGTCTAAGCAAGGACTTAAGCCGCGCGAGCAGCTCCCGCATGTCGAAGGGCTTCGTCATATAATCGTCAGCGCCAAGCTCTAGCCCGAGCACCTTATTCACAATGTCTTCTTTGGCCGTCAACATGATGACGCCAATTCCACCCTTGTCCTGCAGCTTCTTCAGCACATCGTAGCCGTCCATACCGGGCAGCATCACATCGAGAATGATGGCGTCGGGACGCGTCTCGCCAAGACGCTTCGCAGCGATATCCCCGCGATCGATGACCTCCACCTCATAGCCTTCGCGCTTCAGGGCATAGGAGATTGCGTCCGCGATTGCCTTCTCGTCTTCGATGACCATGATCTTTGCTTGCATACCATTCACACCTGCCCCGTGTCGTTATCGTGTACTTCCATTATAAAGGCTTTGCAGCTGGAACCAAAATCCAGCCATGCAGAGAAACATATTATTCCGCTCTGTATAAATTCTCCATTTTTTTCTATAATTGAAACCATACTGGGGAGGGGACATTTAAATGAGAAAATTAGCCCTTTTGTTATTCGTTATTATAGTTGTACTTAGTTGTGTACCTAACCACGGTTTTAGCTCTACTACTATTTATTTGTCAGAATCAACAGGTTACCAACTGGACTGGGAGTATACGGAAACTCCACCGAAACGACCGAAGCCCAAACTCCTTAACTCCGCCTACTATGAAGCAAAATGGAAAATCGATAACCCGCTTCTCTTTAGCCTTGTTCAAGACAAGAACGGGATCCTTTATACGACCGATTCCGAAGACAATGTACATGCCGTCTATCCCAATGGCAAAATAAAATGGACCCTTCACTTAGATATGGGCTTTGAACTGTCGGTTATTTATTTAAAGCTAGGACAAGACGGAACTATTTATGCTTATAGTTCAGAATCTCTTTCAGAGCCGAATTTGACGTCAATTTATGCACTAGCTCCGGAAGGGAAAGTAATTTGGAAGATCCAATCAAGTACGATCTACAGCAGATTCAATTATCATTTTGCTGGCGATTCGCTTGGAAACTTCGTCTACTTTACAGAAGAAGGACTTGTCTCTCGAAATGCTAAAGGCGAAATCAATTGGATTAATAAAGAAATCCACACATCTGATCCGGGCAAATACTTAGAAAGCCTGCACCAGTCCCACGTGTATATTGATCCGGCAGGGAACATCTACGTCGATTCTGCCAACAAAGAAATCGTTTCGCTGGACTCTGCAGGCAATGAACGGTGGCATTCCAAACCTCAAAGCTACCTGAATGCTTTTAATGTTTTTCGCCCATTTTTTTCGGACGGCGGTCTACTTTACATGCTAACAATTGATGGCTTACATGCCTTAAAAGCTGCAGACGGAAGTGTAGTGGCCATTACTAGCGAGTCCGATTTAAGCGACATCCGATCCTCCGGTATTCCAACGGATGGCAAAGGCGGATATTATATTGAATACAGAGGGTTGGTTCAAAAAATCGATTACACCGGAGCCTCGAAGTGGGTGTACGTCCAGAGAGAAACCGAAAGGCAGGGCATCGGTTATATTGATATTCTCGCCACTGATGATCAAGGGAACGTCTATTTCCCCACGGGAGTTGGCAACATTATTGGATTAAACAGCGAAGGACAAGAATTTTTCGCGTTTCTTAGAAATGCCTATTGGTACATTATCTCTGAAGTTGTTGTCGGAAGAAATGGCAATATTTATTCAAGTAATATGGATATCGGACTTCTAGCCTTTGGTAAAAAACAAATCCAAGTATACGTGGATAACCTATATTTGCCTTTGCCGGTAGCTCCTATTAAGGACAACGGTACCGTGTCGGTTCCTTTTCGTTCCCTTTTCGAGAGTTTGGGTCTAACCGTAAGCTGGGATTCTATATCGCAGACCATTACCGGTTCAAAGGAAAGCTTATCCATTCAGATGACTCTTGGCTCTAAAACCGCTTTTGTAAATGGTCAAGAAAAGCTACTAACCGTGGCTCCTATAATCACAAACAACTCCACCTATGTACCTCTCCGATTCGTTGGAGAAGCACTTGGAAAGAACGTAAGCTGGGATCATAAAAGCTCTTCCGTCAATATTAATTCGAGGACTTGACTCTGTTTCCATTACTGCGCTAAGGAGTTAAAGAAAAACGGTTGAGCGAGTACAATCCGCTCAACCGTTTCTTTATGTCATAGCAAACCTATTTAAACAAATCGGGGTAGATTTCTTTGGCCAATTGCTCCATTCCATCAATCGTATTGTAACTGTAGCCGAACAAATAGTTATAATCCATAATATAAATTTGTTTGTTCTTAATGGCTTTCATACTGGATAATTTCGAATTGGCATACATCTCTTCTCTCACTTTGTTGAGATCCGTATCATCCCACTTAGGCAAGATCAAGATGTCCGGATTTGTAGCGATCAGCGTTTCGACGCTGACGTCTCCTTTTTCCTGCACAAATACGTTATCCAGCTTGATCATGCTAAAAGCATCATTAAAGAAGGATTCATCGCTTGCCGGATAGACATACAATTCTTTCGGATCGTTAGTGTGCAAGTAGGCGAACGTTTTGTGGTCTTTAATGTTTTCCAATTTGGCAAAGATCGAAGCTTGCTTATCTTTCAGCTCTTTGATGAAGCCATCAGCTTTATCTTTAACGTCAAATATGTTCCCGATGTTCTCGATATCCTTATAAATCGAATCATAAGTCCCGCTTGTAATCGACGACTCCAGCACGTACGTTTTAATTTTCAAGCCATTGAGCGTATCTACCGTTCCTACTCCCCAGTCCGCGTTTTCAAACAAACCGCCTCGACCAAACACCAAATCCGGATTGGTGCCCATGGTGACTTCTTTTCCGACATACTCGTCGCTCAATATGTTCAGCTTCTTATATTCGGCCTCTACCGATGGGTCAGGCACTCCGAAATTAGCCCCTACCCCAACGATCTTGTCACCCAAACCCAGATGCAGCAACAGTTCTGCCGCCGGACGAGTATTGGCCATGATTCTTTCGGGCGCACGATCAAATACTTGATCTTTCTTCTCCCAGCTTGCTCCTTCATTTGCTCTGGCAAAGTTTTGAATCGTCAGCGGATACTTCGCTTGCGTCGTCTCGGCTTGTTCTGCATGGTTGGTATTCGAACTTGCACAACCGGTTAGTGATAGGGCTACAGAAATCGCAATACTGAATAATAACGTCTTTTTCATCATGTTCTCCTTATAAGCCATAAGCAAATCCAATTCCGTTCGTGACCGGATTCGTGAATGTTTGGCATTTTATTTGGTATAGGGTTTCAATGGTCGCTGAAGTCAACACTTCTTGCGGCGTTCCGTGAGCGTACACTTCCCCGTCTTTCATAGCGTAGACGTAGTCGCAATATTGGGCAGCCATCTCTAAATCATGAAGCGCCGCCAAGACGCCAATGTCCAACTGTTTGACAATCGATAGAATTTCAATTTGATAACGGATATCCAGATGATTCGTCGGCTCATCCAAGATCATAAACTTAGGCTGCTGCGCAATGGTTCTGGCCAGAATAACCCTTTGTTTCTCCCCGCCGGATAGCGATAAGTAGCCGCGATGTTTATAGTCAAGCAAATTCGTTCTAGCCAACGCTTCTTCCACAATGGCCAAATCCGCTCGATTATCGGACTCCAGCATTTTTTTGTGCGGCGTCCTGCCGAGCATCACCATTTGCTGCACAGACAAATTAAAGCTGATATCGTTAAATTGGCCTACGACGCCTAAGTTTTGCGACACCTTCTTTTCTGAGCTTTTCAGCACATCGAGGTCATCTAGAAACACGACTCCTTTCTGAGGTGTCAGGCTTTTATAAATGCTTTTGAGCAAAGTCGATTTCCCGCAGCCATTGGGTCCAATCAGCCCAACGAACTGTTTGTTCTTCACTTGGACCGAAACATCTTTTACGATTTCTTTCTTGCCGATTCGCACTTCCATTCCCTTGGCAACTAGTTCCATTCCCTACCCCCCAAAATTATAGCCTCGCTTGACAATCATATAGATAAACAAAGGCGATCCGATGACAGAGGTAATGATTCCGATCGGAAGTTCAATGTTGTGGATGATCGTTCTGGACAGAATGTCCGCCCATATCATGAACAACCCTCCCAGCAGCAGCGTCCCGAGCATCAACCTCTTATGGTCGGTGCCAAATATCCCTCTGGTGATGTGCGGGATCACCAAACCGACAAATCCAATCATGCCTGAGTAGGCAACCATGGTTCCCGTAACAAGAGCAACAACAATCATGTAAAATTTACGGTATGCGCTTAAATTAATGCCTAGCGTGACCGCGGATTCATCGCCCAGCAGCATGGTATTCAATATTCGATGTTGGAATAGAAACAGCACTGCTCCAAGCACCACGACAACAGCCATAATCGGTACCCGATCCCAGCTTGAAGAGGCCAGACTGCCCATCGACCAGAAAGTAACCGTCTTGATGCCTTCCGCATTGTTGGCAAAATAAATGATTAAGCTGGAGAACGATCCGCATAACGCGCCGATGACAACGCCGGATAAGACAAGTTTCACAGACGTTGCCTTGCCCCCGATGCTCGCTAACAGCAGGACGGCGATTGAGGTTAACATTGCCCCTGCAAAAGCGCCAAAAGCGACGCCCATCTGCACCAAATAGGCTCCGCTTCCGAATCCCACCAATATGGCAAAGGTTGCACCCAATGAGGCGCCGGAAGAAATCCCAAGTATGTAAGGATCCGCGAGCGGATTTTGTACTACGGCCTGCATGACCGTCCCGCATAGCGAAAGTCCAATACCGATCAACAGTGCATAGATCACCCTGGGCATCCTTACCTGCATGATAATGTTGATAAAGGATTCATTCTCAACCTTATCGAGTGACCCGAGCGTACCATTGGTCAAAGCATGCAATACGATTTCTTTGGATTGCGCAAAGGGAATATTCACTTGTCCGATGGACACCGAATACACGACAGATAACATCGTCAGCCCGATCAGAAGAAAAATAAATAAATAATACCGCTTGCCCATGCCGAGATTGTCTAGGTTTAGGTCATTTTTACTCAAAGCTTCACTCTTTTCTCTAAGGCATTGTATTGTATTGTTTTGTTTTGTTTGATAATGATTATCATTATCGCTTATGTAGTATAAAACGGGTAGCATGAAAATGCAACAAAATAATCGTTAGGGGGCTCGACATCCCGGGTTTCATTCTAAAGGACCATGAGGGCGTTACTCGTCATTTGGTTGAAATAAGAGCTCTGTGGTTCGTTAGCGTGAAAACTTCGACCCACAAAAAAAATCGCCGGGGCTTGTAAGCCACCTGGCGATGTTTTCACGATTCGAATTCGTCTAGCGGGTAGATCGGCCTTATCAGATTGCGGTAGGCAAACCGCATCAAGTCTGCGTCGCAGCAGCCCGGCGTGTCGGCGTCGAAGCTTCGTTTGGCGACTGCGCCGAACGCCGTTCGCCAGGCGAGCGCCAATTTGACCGCGATAATGCGGTAATCGGAGGGATCCAAGCCAAGAGACGTCACGTGCCCGGCATCCCAAGGCGGTACCCGTTCTTCCGTGAGGATGACGGTCAACTGTCCGGCTTTTACGACGGCCGTCAAGCCCATTTGCGCTAATTGGCCGGTCATATACGGCCCGACATGGCGATAAGCGCCGTCCGAGAGGTGGACGACCATGCCCGCGATCGGGACCGGCGCGCCGTGTTGGCCGTCGCTCTTCCCGCCGACCGCGCCTTTGAATGCGGCGCCAACGCCTGCTGCGTGAGCTTCACGCGCGGCATCGCGGTCGCGGACCACGATGAGCGCCGGCACGGACGTGTCGCGAAGCGCCTCCAGCAGAAACGTGCCGTCCGCAGGCGAGCCGCCACCGACGTTGTCCGCTCCCTCGACGAGGACAACCGGTCCTTCCGGCTCGGCCAACGCAAGCGCGATTGCTCGATCGCGCGGAACGAGTGTCGGCAGGAACCGCTCCCGCGTCGTCCAGGCGGCATCGCGCAGCAGTTCAACGCACCGCCCGCCAAGCGCGGGATCTCCGTCCGTTAAGGCGAGAAACGACATCCCGGCATCCGGAACATCGCCGTATGGGAATCCGCCAACGACCGATACTTTCAACACGCCGGGTTCCTGTTCCAGCTCTGCCGCCAAGTCCATCAGCTCGGACATTGGCGCCTCGCTCGTGCACATCATGCGGGGGACGACGAGCATGCCGGCCCGCTTCCACGAGACGACGGGCCGGATCTCGCCACGTATGGTCCGAGCCAATAACCGCGTTGCATCGACCGCCCGGTCGTATACATCTACGTGCGGGTATGTATCGTACCCGACCAAGATGTTGGCATGCTCGATCATCGCACGGGACAAGTGGGCATGCAAATCGAAGGTAACAGCTATCGGCATGCTCGAACCAACGCGTTCCCGCACCGCCCGAATGAGATCTCCTTCGACGTCGAAGCTGGATTCGGAAACCATCGCGCCGTGAAGGATGAGCAGAACGCCATCCTCGTCGCCTTTCAAGGTTTCCAAGACTTCATCGATTAATCGCGCCGCGGCAGTTTCCTCTACGATGCCCGAAGGCGTCGCGTATGCATACAAACCCGGTGCCAATTCGACGCCGGCTTCATCGGCCGCGTCGATCACGCCGCCCATGGACGTCCGAGTCCCTCGGTAACGAGCAAAGAAAGCATCCGCGCCGCTCGTGTATTCATGCCGGAAGTCGTCCAGCCCCGTCTTCCCCGGCGCGAACGTATTGGTCTCGTGATAGATGCCGGACACGGCGATCCTGGGAATGCGTTTATTGGTTGCGACCAAAACGAATTCTCCTTCCGTCAAGCGCGCCGGGAGCCGGCTTCGCCGTCCAGCAGCCCTTTGAGATAACCAAGCGCGAACAGTCGACCCATCGACTCGTAACCGGGATCGTCGTTGTTTTCTCCGTACAGCGTAGGCACGTGGTCGACTCGCACCGGCCCTTCGTATCCGACGGACTTATACGCTTGGATGGACGCGAACATGTCGGTTTGCCCGTTATCGTGGAACGTCTCCGAGAAATTCTCTTTGGTGCCGCGGATATCGCGGAAATGCACGTAGAAGATTTTTCCCTCGCCTCCGAATGCCTGAATCTTCTTAGGTACATCTTCTCCAGCGGTCGCGAAAGTGCCTTGGCAGAACGTCACGCCGCTAAACTCGCTCGGAACGAGACCAATCGCCTGCTTCATCGCGGACGCGCTCGTAATGATGCGGGAAATACCGCGGATCGGCGACAACGGCGGATCGTCGGGGTGAAGCGATAGCTTGACCCGTGCTTTCTCCGCCACCGGCACGACTTCCTTGAGGAACGATTGCAAATTCGTCCACAGCTCGTCTTCACTAACGATACCGGCTTCCGTAAGCGGTGCATCCGCCATCTTGGAATGGTCGTACCCGGTGACGATTGCGCCGCCCCTCTCGGGCAAGTCCATGGACGTCCGCACCCAATTGAAATGGGCCATAAAGTTATAGCACAAGACGGGAATGCCGAGCTCTCCCATATTGCGAATCAGCTGCTTACACGCCGCGATCTCCGTTTCGCGCCTCGCGTTCGCCAGCCGCACGCCATCCATCTGCCATTCCAAGCCCGGCTCGAATACTTCGAGCTTCAAACCGAAATCCTCGTACCGCTTCTTCTGCTGCGCCATATCCCGCAGTTCGAAGGACGGGCGTCCATTGGCGTCTTGCGGCAATCTCGCGACGACGTGCGTTACGCCGGCTTGCTTGGACAAATGCCACAACCGGTTCGGTTCGTTCGCCAATACTTCCGCGATTTTCATTCGATCGTCCCTCCGAATCGTCGTTTCGCTTGCTCGATTGCATATTCCAGGCGGATTAGCGTGTCGGCGATGTCCTGCTCCGTGTGGGCGGCGGACACGTACCAAAGCCCGCTTGGTCGAAGCGCAACTCCGTGAAGCAGCGCCTCTTCCGCGAAGGCGGCGTACAGCTCCGTATCTCTTGCAAGGAATTGTTTATAATGCCTCACTTCCGGCTGATTGGTAAACATGACGTGAAATACCGGTCCGAAAGCGTTAATTACGCATGGAACATGAGACTTCGCGAACAGCGCCTTCAGTCCGTCGACCAACAAGTCCGCGATGTGTTCCATATGACGGTACGCAGCGCCATTGTCCCGGTTTAGAATATCGAGGGACAGCACGCCGGCCGATATTGAGAGCACGTTGCCGTTCAACGTGCCCATGTGGTTGACGACGCCCCGCGAAATCAAATCCATAATGTCCCGGCGTCCGGCGACCGCGCTTAACGGGAACCCTCCCGCAATCGCTTTGCCCATCGTCACGAGATCCGGCAAGATGCCCAGCCTCTCCTGTGCGCCGCCGGGTGCGACCCGGAAGCCGGTAATTACTTCGTCGAGAATGAAGACGATACCTAGCTCCCGCGTGCGCTCGCGGATCCATTCCAAGTAGCCTTCCAGCGGCCGGATGCACCCCGAGTTGCACAGAACCGGCTCTGTAATAATCGCTGCGATTTCGCTTCCCCACTCGGTAAGTACGGCTTCCAGTGAAGCTTGGTCGTTCCATGGAACGACTAGGACGTCCTCGAGCGCTCGGGTGCTTTGCCCACCCGTTCCGGGCGCCGTCGCCGGCGGGTACGCCGGATTAACGGAAACGCCGGACGGGAACGAGGCGTTGACCCCGTCCGACCAGCCGTGGTAATGGCCTTCGAACCGGACGATTAGGGAACGCCCCGTATAGGCGCGCGTCAGACGGAGCGCGAGCATGACCGCTTCCGTGCCGGATCCGCTGAACGCGACTTTCTCGGCGTTCGGCACGAGCTCCGTGATTCGCCGCGACAGTTCGATCTCGCCTTCGTGCTGCATGCCGAACTGCTGGCCTTTGAGCAACCGGGCGGATAACCCCTCGAGCAGCTCCGGATGGGAATGGCCTAATACGAGCGGACCGTAGCCCATGATATAGTCGACGTAATCGTTGCCGTCCACGTCCTTAATTCGTGCACCGCTGCCGCTTTCCGCGAACAGCGGCACCGGCTTCATCGCCGCGCGCAAATTGCTGGAGACGCCCCCGCATAACGTTTCTTTCGATTGCTCGTAAAGCGCATACGATTTGTCCAACGCGTATTTCTCCATGGTTCCCCTTCGCCTCCCGATCGCTTTCGAATCACGACTTTTATTGGTAGCGTACTTTGAGGCCTAACTCCTTGGCGCCTTGTCGAACGCTCGCTTGCGCACGTGTCCATAAATCATCGTCGAGCCTCGCCTTCGGAATGGATACACTCATAACTGCGGCCATCCGTCCCTGCGCATCGACGATGGGGGCGGCGACGCACTGGACGCCTTGCACCGCTTCAGAATAGCTGAATGAGAGGCCGTCGCGGCGAATCGACTTCAACTGTTCGTCGAGCGCCGCCCTGCTCGTCAGCGTCGAGTCGGTCAAGGAGCCGAGTTGTTCGTCCGCATACAATGAGTCCAACTCCTTCGTGGTCAAGCCGCTAAGCAGCATCTTGCCCATGGCCGTCGCGTGCAAAGGCAGCTTCATGCCGATGTGCGAGACGATTCGGATCGGATGCGTGCTCTGCTTTTCCGAGATGTACAGAATGTTCTTGCCGTTGCGGATGGACAAGTAGACAGCCTCGTTGATGTCGTCGACAATCCGCTGTGCGACGTATTGGAATTCGGTAATCAGGCTCGTATTTTGCGAATACTTCGTGCCGATTTCCAAGATTTTGTACCCGATCCGGAACTGCTTCTCGCTGCGATCCGTTTCCAAGTACCCTCTCGAGAGCAGGTTGCGAAGCAGCTTATACGTGCTGCTCGTTGGCATCGCCAGCACTGTGGCGATCTCCGTCAAGCTCATCGGCCCCGGCTCAGAGGCAAGCAGCTCGATAATATCCAGCACCCGGTCGGCCGACTTTACGACTTCGGTATTTTTTTTCGTCATCATTCCGATCGCCCCTCCCAATGGTCGGCGGACGCTCGCCAGCTGTGAACGGGTTGCCAGCCTAGCGTTGCCTTAGCCTTCGCGTTGCTGTAAAAAGCGTCATACCCCTCGAACGAACCGCGTACATCGCTTACGTCCAAAAAATACGACTCCAGCAGTTCGCGGGAAGTCCGTGTCTGGAACGTATCGTCAGCGGCGATGTTCAGCGCGACGCAGCCGAGTCCGTCGCGCTCCGCCGCGAGCAGGCAAGCTTCCACGGCGTCGCGAGCGTCCACGTAACTCCACAGCACCCTGCGAAGTTCTTCCGGCTTGTCAAGGCAAGACTTGAAGTACGCGTAATATTCTTCGCTAATAAGTGAGGATAGGCGCAAACTCACGACCTGCATGCCCGTTCTTCGATGAAAAGCTTCGCCCGTCAATTCGTTGACGGCCTTGGATAAGCCGTAGCAATCTTCCGCCAGCAGCGGATGATCCTCGTCTACCGGCACATAAAGGGGCGATAGCGGCTTGTGCGCCCAAGGAAATCCGTACGCCGATTCACTGGAAGCGAGCACTACTTTGCGAATGCCCCGCGCCGCTGCGGCTTCGAGCACGTTGTAAGTAGTAGTCGCGTTGTTGCCGAATACGACTGAGGCGGACTGCAGCTTCGGGTTCGGGATTGCCGCCATGTGAACGACCGCATCACACCCTTCGAGCGCTTTGAGTACCGCGTCGTAATCACCCAAATCCAACACCTGTACCTTCGCACCGGGCCGTCCATGAAACGCCCCGTCGTCGGCACGGTCGATAACGACCACTTCGTATCCCCGCCGCAGCGCATCTTCGACGAGTTCTCGCCCGAACGATCCATTGCCTCCGGTCACCGCTATTTTTCGCATCGTCAGGTCTCTCTTTCTTTTTACATATGTAAATTTTATTTCCAATTCGAAATATACACCAATAATATATACATCTAGTGGAATGTTGTCTATAGAAATCAGTCGTGTTTTCATAAGGAAAAAACGCGCCAAAACTACAAAAAACGGCCCCCCGCGATAAGCGGAAGAGCCGTTGTACATCCTTGCTTCTTTATTCGGTTAAACTCTTTAAGACAGCGCCAAGTCTGTCCAAATTCTGTTCGTTCGCCTCTTCGCACATCGACTTCAGCTTGGCGTAATCATCAGCGGATTCAAAAGCTTGGCGGAACACGATCTCCGTTCTACCATCGGTTTCTTCGAAATCAGCCGTCAATATAAAATACGGGTTGGAATCGTGTCTCAGCACGATCCGCTCAGGTCCAACTTCGCGAAACACGTTACGATTTGGATAATCCACGTCGTTAGGACCATGCATCGTAAATTCCCATACGCCTCCGGGACGCAAATCGAACTTGTGAATCGTATTCCTAAACCCGCTTGGTCCCCACCACTGTGCGAGTAGTTCCTGTTCCGCCCAAGCCCGGTAGACCGTTTCGCGCGGAACATCGAACCTTCTCCTGGACACCAGCTCATGCGTCTCGTCATTGCTTTCCCCAAGCGATTTGCCGAGCAGATCCAGAAGAAAATTCGTTCCATGCTCGCGTTGTTCGGGCTTGTCGTAACCGTCAAAAAACGCGCCTTGCTCCGTAAACGTCAGCTTAACGCCTTCTTCGGTCTGAACGAATTCAACCGTCGTGACGGATACGGACATTCGGTCTTCATCTTGATCCAAGCTGTACGTGTAAACGATGCGTTCATTGGGTACGATTTCCTGATACAAGGCGTCAAACGTATAGACAGCGCCGCCCGGAGGACCGCCCCGGCTGAATTCGCGTCCTCCGACACGAAACTCGAATTGCTCCGCTGGCGAGAACCACCGCGCTTTGGCGATTGGGTTTGACCATGCCGCATACACTCTTGCCAGAGAGGCACGGTAAATGCGCTCAACTTTGAACGTCGAGTGAGTCGTAAATCTTGGCTTCATAAGAAGTCCTCCCTAAAATGATGTCTCTTACGGCTCTTTCAGAAAATCATCAAGCTGATCCAATCGGTGCTCCAACTCCATTCGGCGCTCCAATATATATTTCTCCTGGCTTGCCTTCATCGTCTCCAGAAGCGAGACGAATGCGTCGACGGAAGGCGGTTGCTGATCGTTCATCTTCTCGGCCACCCGTTCGAGCTCGAATAGGAGCTTCCGTTGCGATTCGATCGTTTGACGGACGCGTTCAATCTGAATAGCTACGATGTCGTAAGGAGTATACGCATGGCCTTGCAAAGTCGTCTGAATTTCATCAAGCGATAAACCTAAGTCTTTAAGCGCCATGATCTGCTGCAGCCGCCTGATGTCGGCCTCGTTGTACAAACGATGCCCCGAGTCAGAGTGTCCGGAGGGCATAAACAGGCCGATCTCATCGTAAAACCGAAGGGTGCGTATCGTCAGTCCAGTGAGTTTGGCCAGATCCCCCACCTTCCAATGCTTCTGCATAATCCGCTCCCTCCCCTTGCACTAGCTTGCTACCGGTAATTTAAGAATAATACATAACGTTACGTAAGGTGCAAGCGAAACTTTCGGCTCTATTGAAACCATGGTACAATTTTCTATTATACGAAAAGGGGTTAGCATTATGAGAGTTAAGCTGGAGGGTCTTACGATTTTGGCCGATGATGTCGCATCGTTGGCAAGCTTCTATAAGAATGCAATCGGATTCCATGCGGCTGTAGAAGAGGAACATTACGTGGAGCTGGTAAACGACGGCATTCGGCTTTCATTCTGCTCAAGGTCTTTAATGGCGGAAAACACGAATAACCATCGATCTTTCCTCGACAATCGCCAAGGCCAAGCTTTCGAGCTCAATTTCGAGTGCGATTCTCCCGCGGCCGTGTATGAGCTGTTGGAGCAATACGTCTCGAAAGGCGCCGTGGCGATTTCCGAGCCGACACTCAAGCCTTGGGGACACACGACCTGCTTCTTCGCCGATCCCGAGGGCAATATCCATTCGCTTTTTGCGGTCAATCCGACGTAATTGGTCTAGTACTGAGGATGTTCACCGAGCCGTTTAAGTGGTAAAATTTAGAAGGTGTAACACCACAAGGTTTTCCTTGTGTTTATATAGATATTCCACATACAAAGGATGATATTTCATGCAAATCACCTGTAATCGTCAAAACAACCGGAGAGTGACTATATTCTAGCTCTCCGTAATTAAAGGAGAGAGTTATGACTCATAACGAAGTAATTCATATTAGCAACGCCTATTTACTTCCCCTAATAGCAGAGCTGTACGGGTTAGACGGATATGACATCCAACCTGTCCCTGCTCATGATGGAGGGCGGAATGTCGTTTATACGTGCGAGAGAGAAGGCGCCGGTGCAAAAGTAATCCGAATTGCATTCTTAAGCGACAGGAGCCGGGAAGATTTCCTGGGAGAAGTTGAATATATCCGGTATTTGTTCGAACACGGCTGCAGTGTCTCGGATGTAGTCAGCTCCAAGAACGGAAATCTACTCGAAGAGATTGCCCATCCTAACCGAAACTTCTTTGTCTGCGTATTCGATAAGGCCAAAGGCAAAGGACTCGCGGAAAATCATTATCAGTATCGGGAAGGGGTTCCGATTACCGAATATTATTACAACTGCGGTAAAGTCCTCGGTAACATGCACCAATTGTCGAAAGGGTTTACTCCTATCCATCGCCGGCATCATTTTTTGGATAAATACAATATCGACTATATCGACCAGCTGCTCCCCGACTCGTTGTCTCTGCTTAAGAAGAAGCTTGCAGAACTCCTTGAATCATTAGCAGCATTAGACGAGAGCCCTGCGTCTTTCGGTATGGTACATTTGGATTACAGCGATGGTAATTACATGATTGACTTTGATACCGGGCAAATCACTGTTTTCGATTTCGATAACGCTTGCTTCTGTTGGTATATGTATGATCTGGCAAATGTCTGGACGCACGGCGTCGGCTGGATCCAATTCGAACAGGACGTCCACAAACGCAAACGGTTCATGGAAGAATATTTTGAAACCGTCCTTGCGGGATATCGTTCAGAAACCGAAATCGAAACCTCCATGCTCGAAAAACTGCCCTTATTTATTAAAGCAACCCTCATGGAAAGCATCGTTGATGCATTCGAAGTGATGCGCAATAATGGTGAAGAACCGGAATGTGACGAGAGGCTGTCCTATCTTATCAAATGCATGGAAGACGATATTCCGTATGAGGGGTTTTTCCATGAAGTTTATTCCTGTGAAGAGCCCTTTGAGTATGAGGTAAGAAAGATTTAGCCTTTGTATAATGTTATTTTCTATAACGATGTAAGAACGGATACTTCCGACGGAAGTATCCGTTTTCTTTCCTCTTCGCGGTCTTCCACAACCGCTTAACTACTTATTATTTCGTTTGTTAACTTCAATCGCAATGAACTCCGGCAAATAATGAGGCGTACAGTTCTTTGCTACCATTTCATCTTTATAAAGACCCGTTTTCTCACCAAGTTCAATACACCGTGCTCGATTCTTTTGATCATAGATGCCAATCCAAGCTGCGGTGAAATTCATAGCCCATTTAACTTCCGGTTCTTCCTGCGTAATACTAGCTTCAATTTCAGATAGTAAGTCTGCGTTGTTATCAGGCGGTGTTTGCCCAGTCCATCTTAATCGCGCTTTATAATACCAGAAGGCTCGCCTTTGAAGAGCATAAGGACTATTTTTCCATAACTCCATCCACGCAATAATCTTCTTGTCTTTGGTGAGCTGATTAGCCATTAACCAATCCATTAGGTTATTTCGCTCATCAAATGTATGAATCTGCATATCCTTATCAAGCTTATCTAGCACATCTTGTGAAAGAAGGTTTTTATCCATAATTAAGATGGCCAATAGTCTGGGCATGTACTCTTCAGTTGACCAAAGTTCCATAGCTAATTCGTGATCTTTTTTAATGACCTTCGCGATTTTTCGTAAGTCGCCTAGCATCGTTTTACTATTGATCTGTGTTAAAATGTTTTCTGCTTTTGAAGAACGTTTCATTTCTGTACTTTTAATCGTATTCACTTGACCCAACTCCTTAATTACAGCTATTGGCCCCTATTCTTCCCCGTTAGTGCAATCATACCATGCACTTAGAAATGATTGGCGCCTTTCATCGTTAACCTCTAGAGGTCGAGGGAATTGTAATATTTATATTAAAAAAAGACATTCTACAACCTTTTCCATTCTGCATGAAATATGATAAATACAATGATTTGAGCCAAGGAGGTTACCGATGATAAGGCCCGCTGCTCACATTACAAACCCCTTTACCGGACAAAGAATGATTTTCCGCATAACGGGAAAGGACTCGAATGGATCCTTATTAGAAATTGAAACCTTTAATCCACCAACAACGGAAAGAGAGCCGATACATATTCACCCCAAACAAATAAGCTCCTGTGAGGTTATTTCCGGAAAAGTTCATTTTGAAGTAGACGGAAATACTAAAATATTAGGGCCGGGCGAAACCATCGAGGTTCCTGCTGGGGTACCTCATCGTTTTTGGAATGAAGATGCTATCAAGGAGGCTCATACGATTCAAAGATTTTCACCTGCATTGAATACGGATGAGTTTTTTATAACCTATTTCGCATGGGCAAGAGACGGCAAACTCAATAAGAAAGGACTCCCTAATTTGGTTCGCATGTCACGTCCCGCTTTATATCATCAACATGCAATTCAGGTGGTAAAGCCGCCTTGGTATATCCAAAAATTCATTTTCACAACACTTGCACCCTCGCCATAATTCTAGGTTATCAAGAAAAATATCAATAAATCGTTAAATAAAGCATCTGCATACATTTGTTGATTTCATGCTGACTTCAGCGCATAAAAATACAGAGCTGCGGCAATCATCTTGCCGTGCTCTGTACTGTGGACTTCACACTAATATTCAACTTTCCGCTCTTACTCTTCCCCAACCGCAATCGGATTCCCCTCATACGTAACCAATCACTCCAGCTGTCGGATGCCTCTGTTGTAATAGAACCCTGACCACATCTTCTTTATTTGTTATTTTCGGTTGCAGCGGGAATAATGTAATCTGTCACCAAAGGAGCGGCATCGGAATTCTCTGTGGATTCCCAATTAGATGTGACGACGATGACCAAGTTAAGGTCGGGTATGACACGAATATGCTGACCCCCGTGTCCGCTAGCCTCATAAGTGAAGTGCTGATTGCCGCTTTTGTCTTTCATTTCCGTAATCCAGAACAAGTATCCGTATCCGTAATCTTCCCCAGGGTCAATTTCAACCTTCTTATGGATTGAGGCTTCCACCCATTGTTCCGGAATGATTTGTTTTTCCTGCCATCTTCCTTTTTGAAGATAGAGATAACCAAACTTGGCCATGTCCCGCGTGGTGAAAGCCATTTCAGATCCTCCCGCGTATATTCCCTCAGGGCTCTGCCTCCACTCGTAATTTGTAATCCCTAATGGCCCAAATAAGTTACGGTCTGCAAAATCCTTGGTGGAACTGTTGGTTGCCTTGGTTAGAACACCTGACAATAGATGTGCGAGACCCGTATTGTAATCCCACTTCGCGCCCGGATCGTTAATCATTGGCTTGTCGATCGCATTTGCTGTCCAGTCCGAACTCTCGAAGTAGCTCATATAGTCTTTATCAATTGACTCCAAGCCGCCGCTCAAGGTTAACACCTGCTCGATAGTAATATTTTTTTTACGCGGATCCGTCTGGTCTTTGAAATAATCAGGCAAATACTCTGAAACCTTTGTATCCAGACCTTTTATTAGACCTTGATCAATTGCGATTCCCGTCAACGCGGAGATCACACTCTTCGTAACGGAAAAAACTCTGTTGTGTGTATCCTTATTACTGCCATTGTAGTATTTTTCAAAGATAATATTGCCGTCCTTGACAATCAACATACTGTTTATTTTCTTATGATTCTTACTAATTTCTTCGTCCATTCGTTCTAGTTGCTTATCATCGACCCCCAGTTCTGTCGGAGCGGCTTCTTTCCATTCGAAGTTACTCTGAGTACCGGATTCGGATACTTCCTTCGCTGCTTTATCCTTTGTTGAATTACACCCGAATAAAACAACTGCTAGGATCACGATCACAATCAACCGTCCCATTAATTTGCCCATATATGAATCTCCTTTCAACCTCTTAATGTCCTCTCTTCCATCCGCTGACCTAGTTACCTTCCAGAATTTAAAAACCGCTTGTGTCCAGAGTCAGTCCGAAGCAAAAATAAGCGATCGGCCGTTCAGCATGAAGGCCGGATTACTTCCAATTCTTCCTCCTTTGACTGTCATCCGATTGGATTCTACCATTCAAGGGTAGCATCCTAAATGGCATAGAAATACTGAATAAACGGAGATTTTATACTAGAATTTGTTGTAGTTTACAACAGTTAGGATAAGTCTTTGGCTTATCGTTGATTTAAGGGCTAACCGACCCTTTGTCTGTTTATATAGCGCATTGTGATGTATATTCCAGCGCACCGTTTGGTCTGAACCGCGCAGAAATGTTTTCAAAACCGCATGTTGATTTCGGCGCATAAAAAAACAGAGCAGCGGCGTCATTTACACCGTGCTCTGTAATAAGGTCTACATACTGCTATTCGCCTTCCGGCGTATTTTCATCCCCAACAGCAATCGGATTCCCTTCATACGTAATCCAATCACTCCAGCTCCCCGCATACAACCTTACATTCGTAAAGCCCGCTTCCTGCAACGCCAGCACATTCGGACAAGCCGTCACACCCGAGCCGCAGTACACAATCGTCTCGCCGTCCTGCGCCAGTCCTTCGAACCGTACCGCCTGCTCCTCGGCGCTCTTCCACTGCCCGTCCGCACCACGGCCTTCCGCCCAGAAGCGGTTGATTGCGCCCGGAATATGGCCGGCAACGCGGTCAATCGGCTCAACCTCGCCGCGATAGCGTGCACCTTCTCGCGAATCAATAAGCGTCACGCCGGCTTTGCCCAGCTTCTCTTGCACTTCATCGACCTCAACAAGCATGTTATGCTGCACCGTCGCGAAGAATGGACTCGGGATAAGTATCTTCTGGTCCGCCGATACAGGGAAGCCTGCCTTTTGCCAAGCCGTGAAACCTTCATCCAGCACAAACACCTGCTCATGGCCGAGGTACTTCAACAGCCACCATAGACGTGATGCCATTGCTCCACCTTGATCGTCATATGCGATAACGCGCGATGCATTGCCAATACCAGCCCGGCTTAGCGTACCCGTCAGCTCCGCAATGTCCGGCAGCGGGTGGCGACCGCCATGCTCCGTAATCGCCGATGACAGATCCTTCTCCAAATCCAAATACACCGCACCCGGGATATGCGTTTCATTGTAAGCCTCACGGCCGGACTCCGGCTTGCCCAGTTGGAAGCGGCAGTCGACGATTACGATATCCGATTCATACATACGAGCGAGCAACCATTTAAGCGATACAATATTTTTCATTCTATTAGCCGCCTTCCTTATTCTCATTATTTCGTTTCCGTTACCTTAAATTATACATCATTCCACCGCCGCTTCCACGCACGAACCAATTCTGCTACGATAAAGAGGTTTACAATCCCTGAATTCCGAAATTCCGCCACAAGGAGCCAACGCATCCATGACCGCTTCCACCGACAACGACACCGACCAAGCCCTGCCTGCCAAATCCCAATTCACCGTCGTGCCGCTATCCGACGCATTAGCAGAGGAGCTTAGCACCTGGCGGTATGAACCGCCCTACGATTTCTACAATTGGTCCACCTGGGAAGTCATGCAGCAGCTCGGCATCGAGTTTGGCGACGCCTATGTCCGGAAGCAGCAGTATGCCGCGGTGACGAATGAAGACGGTCACTTAGTCGGCTTCGCACAGTTCTTTCCCTTGCTCGGCGTAACCCGCATCGGACTTGGATTACGACCAGACCTATGCGGCACAGGACTCGGTCTTCCGCTCGTACAAGCCATCATAGCAGAAGCCATCCACCGCGCGCCAACCGACGAAATCGATCTTGAAGTGCATGTCTGGAACACGCGTGCCATACGCACCTACCAACGCGCCAAGTTTGTCATTACCGACACTTATGCCAAGCAAACAGCCACCGGAACGGTCGACGTACACTGCATGTGTTACGCGCCATAATCGCCCATATACGCACAACAGCGCGGCCTTACACGGGCGGCGCTTTCTTTTTATCGTGCTAAAAGCTCCCGCTCCCGCATATCCGTAGTAGTGTCACGAGTCATTACTTTTAAAGGAGGCGGGTCCAATGAAAGTTTTGAACATCGTCAGCTTATTAGTCCTAATTCTCGGCGGCCTGAATTGGTTGGCAGTGGGGCTTTTTGAGTATGATGTCGTTTCAGAAGTTTTTGACGGGTCAGATTCCGTAGGTGCCAAGATCGTGTACATTGTTGTCGGGGTAGCTGCCCTATACAGCTTATCCTTCTTCTCCAAAGTGTCGGCAGAAGACTAACGTCCCCCCTTCCGCACCCAAGCGGATAATCCATCGTATGACAAAATAAGAGCCCGTCCCAAGCGCTTCCTGCGCGGGGCGGGCTCTTTTCTATTAGCGTTCACCTTCGAGCTCGGCCGCATCCAGAAACAGAATACAGCTGCCGCCAACCGGTACCGATATAGTCCGGATGCGGTCGAAGGAATCGAGATCCGTGTACGTCTGCGAAACCATCGCTTGAGGCCGATCTGCGAACTGAGCCGATAACGGGATAAAATAAGGCCGCCAGCTCCAATTATGCCCCCGATACTGCGGTTCTTTAATCCATCCACCATCGCTGACCCGTTGAAAGTTCGAGCTGACCTGTATGCCGTCTTGCCTGCACAGATAGAGGCGGATACATGGCGAGTCCACCAAGGTCAAGCTGCCCAGCAGCTCCTCGATGAAGTCATCTCCCGCATCACTGCCGCGGCTGCCAACTCTCCTCTCCCATACCTGATCAACCGCCAGCTGCACCCGTTCTGCTTCCGCACTCCAGTGCCGCTCTACATGCAGCATTCGTGCCCGGCGCCGATCCAATCCCGCCTCCAGCAGTCCGGCGAACGACAGTGCCGGCCGGAAAGCGGCCACCGCAGGCGAGAACAGAAACCCCTGCACATACCGTGCACCAATTTCAATCGCCCGCTGCAAGTCTTGCTCGGTTTCCACGCCTTCCACCAGCAAGGAGGCGCCAATTTGATCCGCCAATGTAGAGAAGGAGCGCATCACGCCATAGTAACCGCTGTGCCGCTCGCTCTTCTGGAGCATATGAATATCGATCTTCAGAATATGAGGCTGAATTTGAGCAATCCGGTCAATGCTGCTAAACCCGCTGCCCACATCGTCGATAGCAATCAGGCACCCATAATCCCTGTATAAATCCACTACCGCGCGCAGCTGCTCCATCGGCCCCAGAAACGACTCTTCGGTAATTTCAATGACGACCCGCCGCGGGTCAATCTTATATTTATCAAGCAGCTGCAGCGTCGGAAGCTCCCCGGTGGCCACATAGGTTTGATAAATCCACGAAGGCTTTAAATTAATGAATAGCTTCCCATACTCCGGATCACTCGCCGCAAATTTCGCCAGCGCCTGCTCCCGCAAGTTTCGGTCCACCCGAATCTGCTCCGCCATCGGCACGGTCTTGTCCGCGAAGAAAGGCCCCACACTCCGTACTCCTTCACCCGCGCGAATGCGACCAAGCGCTTCATAGCCCATGATCCGCCTCGTATCAAGCGCAAGTATCGGCTGATAATACGGAACAAGTCGACTGATCATATCCTTATATAGATCCTCATGCAAGCCATCTTGCATGCGCTGCGCTTCCGCCATCACCGTTGCTCCCCGAATCTTGGAATATGATGTCATATTTTCTGACATCGCTAGTTCCACCTATTGTAAAGTAGCCGCATTAGGTTGTAAAGTCTCCACCCACATCTCTTACAAATCACCCAATAATAGGTGCGTAGCGCGCACAAAAAAACGCCGATTACCCGTTCCCGGGAATCGACGTCCGATAGACCTCATTATAGCGCTCCGCCGACTGCATATCGAGCTCCGTTAAGCCCCCCGCATGCCAAGTCGTCAAACGCAGCGTTACTTTCTTGTAATCAATGCCAATGAACGGATGATGGTTCATCGCCTCCGCAATATCAGCAACCTTACCCACGAAGGCAATCGCCTCCACGAACGTGCCGAATCGGTAGCTCCCTTGCATCCATTTCTCATCCTGGCGTGACCATCCGGGGAGTGCCGCAATAGCCTCGTCAGCCGCTTCGGATTGCATTTTCACCATTTTACCCAATAGGCGCACCTCCCCCATATCATTCAGAATCGTCCTTAAATTAATCGGATTATCCGAATTTCCTTCTGATCCACCGACACTTCAATAACGTGATGTTTCGGACGGTAAGCCACGACACCTCCGCCTACATGAAGGACAGGTTCCTCACCCAGCGCATAGAACACATCATCTGCGAGCGCCTCCATTAACTCGACTCGCTGCGCTTCCTCCAGCTCTTCCCAGTCCGCCGTCTCCATTTCGAAGAACAGATAGCCATCCCCGATAGAATGCATGGCTTCCGCCAACTCGCTTAGAATATCGCTGTATTCCCTTGCATGTTTAACTCCCATTTCCAATTGCCCCACTTTCAGCTCTTATTCTCGCCTCTTATGTCTTCATTTTACACGAAATCAGATGAAAACTGCTAAAACATCCATTTTGCTCTAATCTGAGCGCTCTTTCTGACGATAATAAATAGAGATAGAATTGTCGAAATGCTATTCATTTTGTCAGTCTGACACATCAGATTGTCTAAAGCTGTTTCCCGTTCTCCGGGGCATAACCGATTAGGTCGGTTACAATGTCCTTATTATCTTATTAGACGAGGTGTGTCATGGAAAAATCTACTGTAATTGGTATCGCACTTGGACTCATAGCCGTTCTCGTCGGTATGACGCTGAAAGGTGCTCCGATCTCCAATTTAGCTAACCCCGCTGCATTTATGATTATCATTGTCGGAACTGCAGCCTCACTCTTCATCGGCTTCCCGCTGAGCGAACTGAAGAAATTCCCCAAGCTGATCAAAATGATCTTCACCGTTCAGAAGCTGCTGCCACGCGAAGAAGTCATCGCCCTCTTCATGGAGTGGGCAACAATCACACGCCGTGAGGGCCTTCTAGCACTAGAATCCAAAGTAGACGATATTCAAGATATGTTCCTTCGCAATGGGATGAGAATGATCATAGACGGTAATGACCAAGACCTCGTACGCGACGTACTGCTCGAGGACATTGCCGCTACCGAAGAACGTCACCGCGCGGGAGCTCTTATCTTCTCCCAAGCCGGCATGTATGCACCTACGCTCGGGGTTCTTGGCGCCGTAATCGGCCTGATCGCGGCACTTGCCGATATGAGTGACATGGAGAAGCTCGCACATGCGATCGCAGCCGCGTTCGTTGCTACTCTTCTAGGTATATTCACCGGTTATGTATTGTGGCACCCCATTGCCAATAAGCTCAAGCGTCTTTCCAAGCGTGAGGTTGAACTGCGCCTCATGATGGTTGAAGGCCTGCTGTCCATCCAATCCGGTGTTTCCACCATCGCGATTAACCAGAAGCTCTCGGTCTTCTTAACACCAACTGAACGTATTAAACTGAGTCAGAAGGGAGCCGAGGCCGTTGAGCAAAAAGCATAAAAGCGAACATCACGAGGAGCACATCGACGAAACCTGGTTGATTCCATATGCCGATCTCCTTACCCTATTACTCGCCTTATTTATCGTATTGTATGCGATGAGTTCGACCGATTCGAAGAAATTTCAAGATATGAGCAAAGCCTTCAATATTGCGTTCAGCAGCGGTATTGGCGTACTGGAACAATCCGCAGTCATCAGCAACGCCCATCAGTTTGAAGATGCCACTCAAACCAGACGCCGCGAAGCCAACGAAGATATGCAGAAGAAAGACATCGAGGCTCTGAAGCAGAAGGAACAAGAGGACCTCGAGAAGCTCAAGAAACAAGTCGACCAGTACATTAAGACGAATGGCCTGACTACGCAGCTCGATACGAAGCTCAACCAATCCCAGCTTACGATCACGATCTCCGACAGCTCCTTGTTCTCACCGGGCAGTGCGAAGGTCAAGCCGGATTCGCGCAAGCTGGCCGTTGAAATTTCCAACATGCTGCAGAAGTACCCGGATTACGAAGTGAAAGTATCCGGCCATACCGATAATGTACCGATTAACAATAAAGAGTTCGAATCCAACTGGGAGCTAAGCTCCATGCGGGCCATCCGTTTCATGGACATCCTGCTTCTGAATAAGAAGCTTGATCCGCATCTATTCAGTACAATCGGCTTCGGCGAGTATCGCCCGATTGCGCAGAATACATCCAACGTTGGACGTGCCAAGAACCGCCGCGTTGAAGTTTCGATTATTCGGAAGTATACCGATGCCAGCAAAGATGCCACTGTATCCGTAGCTGCGACCAAATAAACAAAAACCGTCAGAGGGTTCTGACGGTTTTTCACATTTACAGGGACAGCTCGATGGAACGCTTCACCAGCACATCCATCGCATCGACACAGTGCTGCTTCGTCCCTTCGCTAAGGGGAACAATCGACAGCTCCGTGCAAGCGATAATGATACACTGACATCCATCTTCCGTAATTAACAGATGAATGATATCCTCAAGCTCCTGCGGGTCGATTTGCACGCCGCGCTTGATATCCTTGTAGATCATATTCATGATTTGCTGCTGCATCGCATCTGACGGCAGATGCGGCACGAGCTTATGCTTCCGCGCAGATTCACTGTAGATTCCGCTGTGCAGCGTCCCATTCGTAGCAAGAATGCCGACTTTACAGCCATCCCCATATGCCTCGTGGATGACCTTGATGGACTCTTCCACCATGTTGATAATCGGAATCTGCGTCATCTGCTGCATCTCGTCTACGTAGTAATGCGCCGTGTTGCACGGGATTGCGATATTGGATACCTCGGCATACTCCAGCAGCCGGATATCCTTCTCAATCATCCGCAGAAACTGTTCGGGACTATTCTCAAGAATGACATGAGTTCGATCCGGAAGCGAAGCATGATTGAGTATGACCATATCAATATGATCCTGATCTCTGTCCGCAACCGTACTCTCGATAATTTGATCGATAAATACGCTCGTCGCCTTCGGCCCCATTCCGCCAAGTACACCCAACCGACTTCTCTGTTCCATCATTCAACCTACTTTATATGAGTTAATCTATAGCATTCGTTATTCGTTACCCTTCTTGGCCTTGCTCCGAAACCGCCGATTTCGTATCGTTCAGCAGCTTTAACGCAATTTCCGCCCCCGGGTCCATCCCTTGACAGCCCGCCAGTAGAATCACATCACCGCGCTCTGCCTTCGACAACGCGTAGGAGATCGCATCCGGCAGCTCGCGATACAGCTTCACGTCAATGTTCGCTTCCGCCATCACTTCCATGAACACATCCGCTTCCTCATCGGAAACGGTATTGTTCTTGTTCACATGAGACTCACTGCGCGTCGCGATAATCTCATTCATCTCGAGACGGTTCATCCATTTCACGATCGCTTCTGCATTCTCACGATTAATGATCGGCCCACGATTGCCACGGATTGCATAGACAAAATGGCACTGCTCATAGTCCATGTAACGCAGCGTTTCCAGCGTCACGTCGATGTTCCCCGGATTGGCAAAATGATCATCGATCATAATGAACGCATCTTCGTGAATAAACTCGAATCTGCGCTCTACACCGCCGAAGGTCCGCAGTGTTTCCTGAATCGTTGCAATGGGTACGCCGCACAGCAGCGCTATTGCGATTGCCGCCATCGAGTTGTAGACCGAATGCAGACCCGGAATGCGCAGCTCGACGCGGAACTCGCTAGGCGTGTACGCCACTCCGTCTCCCTCGAACGGCTTCCTAATTTCAACCGTAAACTTGGCTCGTCCGGTCGACAAATCCAGATCCTTGCAATACAGCGTACCCTCGCTGCTCTTCAGACCGTAAGTCACGACCTTTGCGCTTGTCTGATCGACCAGCGAAGCCGAATACTCGTTATCCAGGTTAAGCACAGCATAGCTATGCTCCCCGGCCCCTTTAATCAAGCTCGCCTTAGCCTCAAAATAATTTTCGAACGTCCCATGAGAATCAATATGCTCGCGGCTTAAGTTATTGAAGCAAACAATATCATAATCCACCGTCTCTACTCGGTGCGACTCCAGCGCGGCCGAGGAAACCTCCATGCTGACATGCGATACGCCGCGATCAACCATTTGGCCCAGATAGGACTGCAGATCAAGCGATTCCGGCGTCGTCAGCTCGGATGGAATTTGTACATCATCGATTTTGATAATAACCGTACCCATGAGTCCGGTCTTGAGACCATGATGCTCCAGAATCGCATTGGTCATATAGGTCGTGCTTGTTTTCCCGTTGGTCGCCGTAATGCCGATCATCTTCAGCTTCGAGGACGGATGACCGAAGTAAGCATCCCCCAGCTGTGCCATCGCAATGCGGCTGTTAGGCACGACATATTGCGGAATCGGCACATCTTCTTGGATATACTCAACAATTGCGGCAACCGCGCCGCTTCTAACCGCATCGCGCAAATACTTGTGACCATCCGTGCTATAGCCCGTTATACAAACGAATAGGTGCCCCGGTGACACCTTCTGTGAATGATAAGAAATGCCGCTGATCGTGAGATCCTCTGCCTGGAACGACTCGATAATCGTTGTCGCTTGAAGCAGTTCCTGTAATCTAGTCATAGAATGAATCCCTTCTTTCTATCCGCATAGCACCAAGTTGATGTCCGTCTTATAGCGCCTGCTTTGTAATCGATCGTCGATTATCTGCTGAATCTGCCTAATGCTTTGCCTGCTAACATACCTAGAAACGCGAAAGCCGGCTTCGGATCCTTCCAATCCCAGATCGCGTGCGCCTTAGGCTTGAAGTACGAAGCGATAACTTGTCCCACGGTAAGCTGCTTAGTCTTGATATAGTTGCGAACCGCCAGCAGATCCTCATACGCATACCAGAATACAAGACCCGTATCCTTCTTGACCGCATGCGGCGGAAGCGGCGAGCCTGTCAGCTCGCGGTACGTAATATAAGGAATATTCACGCCTGTGCGGTACAAGAGGTTATTTAAATTCGTTATCCGAACGTTGATTTCGATTAAGTAGTATTGGCCTGTAACGGCATCCTTCTTGAACTCGATCTCCGCGAAACCTTTGAACTTCACGGCTTCGAAGAATTTGGCACCCAGGTCATACAGTTCAGGAACATACCGCTGCCCCGTGTATACGGAAGCGCCGAAGTTAATCGGATACTGGCGGAATTTCTGGCAGGTTACCCAGTGCGTCACCTTCGCATCCTGGTTCATATAGGCATCGAACGTATACATATGATCGTCGAAGCCTGGAATGATACGCTGTACGATAACTTCCAGACCCGCTTCATGTGAGCGTGCAATCGCTGCTTCCAGCTCTGTCTGGTTATTCACCTTAAATAGCTTCTTGCGAAATTTAGCTACGAATGACGGGGAATCAACAGGTTTAATAATGCATGGATATTGAATAATCGTGTCGATTTTCTCTTTGAAATTGTCTTCGCCAACACGAACCGTTTCCGGAACCGCGACACCCATCTCTAATGCGATTCGCTGCAATGTTTCCTTGTTCATCAGCTTCGTATAGAGACCTTTCTCCGTCTGTGGAATCAAGAAACTCTCTCTCAATTCATCGAGATACTCGTCCACCACTTCTACATAGGAATCGTGGCAAGGAATGAGAACCGGCTTCACGGTCTGCTTGTCCGCATAAGCCTTCAGAAATTGAATAAAACCTTTCGGGTCTTCTTTATAGTGAGGCGCAATCAGCCGCTCTGAGCAATATTTGGACTTCACGGCGTACGTGTTTTTATCCGTATAATCGACCGCAACCGTATGTATGCCATGAATGCCTAAGCAACGAATCGTGCTTAAACCTATATAATAATTACATCCCAATATGACGGCCTTGTTGCTCATTAACAAACGCACATCCTGTTTGAATATATTTTTTTATAAATACCTCTATGCAAAGCGTTGACAATCCTATATAATTTTACTTCATGTATTCTAGGATTACAAATGTTATTATTGCTAGCTATAGAGGTAAAATCGACCGTTTAAACGACTCTAAGCAACGTATAGGAACGCCTACACGTTGCTTAGAATTACAAGAAACCAACACCGCCGACCCCATGTCGGACGATGTTGGTTTCTTCTTATTTCCCGGGAAAAGTGTCGAAACTTATTGATAGTTGAGCAGCGTGAACAGTTCCTTCAGCTCGCCATTCGTAAGGTCGCGCCATTTACCGCTCGCAAGCTGTCCTAATTGAATATTCATAATCCGCACGCGGCGCAGCTTCCTGACATTGTAGTCGAACGTCTGGCACATCCGCCGAATCTGTCGGTTCTTTCCTTCGGTCAGCGTAATCCGGAATACGCGGTCGCCTTCCTTCACTACCTTACAAGGCAGCGTCATCGCGCCTAGTATACGAACGCCTTCACTCATCGCCTTCAGAAATCGTGGCGTGACAGGCCGGTCTACGGTCACGATATATTCCTTCTCGTGTTTGCCTTCCGCCCGCAGAATTCGGTTGACGATATCGCCATCATTCGTAAGAAGAATTAGCCCTTCCGAATCCTTGTCCAGTCGGCCAATTGGAAAAATCCGCTCCGGATGCCCGATATATTCAACAATATTGCCCTCGACCTGCGATTCGGTTGTGCTTGTAATGCCAACCGGCTTGTTCAGTGCAATATAGACATGGCCTTTCTGCTCGCCGATTACTTTCCCATCGATCCGTACATCGTCACCCAGCTCCGCCTGGCTCCCAAGCTCGGCCGTGACGCCATTAATGGAAACGCGTCCGCCCTCTACCAACTTATCCGCTTCACGTCTGGAACAATAGCCTGTTTCGCTAATAAACTTGTTAATCCTCAACTGCCGTGTTCACCCCGCATGAAAAGTGCTTCTTATAGCTGTATTTTAGCTTGTATTGCATCATTTTCATAGATTTTTACGAAAGTTCCCGCTTCTTGCCCCGTAATCGCGACAGACCGGCGGCACAAGCTAGCCATGAAAGCAGCGACATCCTCTGCTTCAACAGGTCGGTACTTACGAAGCGCGCCTTGCATGATGAGCTTCAGAAGCGGCGTGAGTAAGATAGCCGCCTTCTCCCCGAGCCTGAACTCTTCCCGCTTCCCCAGCAGCAGAGACGGTCGCACAATATGCAGCTCCCGCAAGCCAAGTGCGCTCAGCTGCGCCTCCATCTCACCTTTGACCCGGTTATAGAAGATCGAGGACGATGCATTCGCTCCCATAGCGGAAACAATGATCATCTTCGCCGCTCCGTGCCGCGCCGCCCATTCCCCAAGTGCCACCGGATACGCCAAGTCTACCTGCCGAAAGGCTTCTTGCGTCTTGGCCTTCTTGATCGTTGTGCCCAGCGTGCAGAAGACGATATCCGCTTCTACGCCGGCCAGCGCCTCATCCATGCGGTCGAAATCCGCTGTGATCACCGTCAGCTTCCTGTTCGAGCCGATCTCGTCAGCAGTAGCACGGAGCGGCCTGCGGACGAGAATCGTAACGGCGCTGCATCTGCTGTCTTGCAGCAATTGCCGCAGCAGTGAAGCACCCACAAGACCGGTAGCTCCAACCAGGAGCGCTTTGTATGGCGCCGATGCCTCCATGCGTATCACCTTCTTGCATGTATTGTTCATAGGTGGCCATCCATGCAGCTACCCAGACTAACTAAACTTCAAGAAGCGCCTGCTCTTTGTTTAGCGGCAGCAGGATGTTCACCGTCGTACCCACATTCACTTTGCTCTTGATCTCCAGCATCCCTTGATGCGTCTGAATAATGCGCTGGCTGACCATGATACCGAGCCCGGTTCCCATATCCTTATCGGTGTAGAATGGGTCACCCAGCTTCGCGATCCGCTCTTCCGGAATGCCGATTCCTTCATCCGTAATGGATACGTTGACATGGTGCTGATCATTCCGCCTCGCTTCAATCGTGATCCGCCCGCCCTCCGGCATCGCTTCGATCGCGTTTTTGAGCACATTGATAAAAACTTGCTTCAACTGGTTCTCTTCACACGAGATTCGGCAATTCTCTAGGTCAAAATACGTCTCGAACTCAATATCGCACAGATGTGCCTGGCTATCGAGCAATGATATGACATCGCCAAGAATAAAACGAACATCCTTCACCTCAAAGCGCGTCGCCTGCGGTTTAGCCAGGATGAGAAACTCGCTGACGATCAAATTAATACGATCAAGCTCCGAGAGCATAATATCCACATGACGTGTATTGAGCTTCTCGGTTTCGAGCTGCAGCTGCAGAAATCCTCGCAACGTCGTTAGCGGATTGCGAATTTCATGGGCTACGCCGGCTGCCAGCTGGCCGACTGTCGTGAGCTTCTCTGACCTGCGCAGCAGTTCCTCCATCTTGTTACGGCTTGTCATATCGCGGGTTATACTCGCGATGGCACGGAGCTCTCCGTGCTTGTCTTGGATTGGCGATGTCGTTGCACTGACGGATATCCAATCGCCGTTCTTCGTTACTCGCAGCGTCTCGCGAGCGGCGAGCGGCTTGCCCGATTTGAGCAGCTCCATGGTTTGCTGTTCTTCTTCGTACAAATGCTCCGGAACAAGCGGAAGCATCTGCCCGATCGCCTCTTCCGTCGTATAACCGAACAATTGCTCGAATGCTCGGTTCACCTGTGTAATGCGGCCGTCCAAGTCCACGACATGGATGGCATCTGTCGTATGATTAATGAATGATTCCAAATACTCTTTCATGGATCGGTTCTCTTCGAACGCCATTTTCAGCTTCGTCATATAGATGTTGAGGTTCTTCGACATGGCATTCACGCGCTGCGCCAGCTGACCTAATTCATCCTTCCGCTTGACCTCGATGGTATCGTCGAATCTCCCGAAGGACACTTCGTTTACCTTCCACAGTATCGAACGGACCGGCCGCAGCAGAATATCCGATAACCAATAGCTGCAGAATACAACAACGATAAGCAGCACAATCGAAATAAAGATTTGATTGTTACGCTGTTCATCCGCCAGCTTCATAATAGGCGCCTTGTCGAACACAAGCCCAATCACATAGGGAACAGGCTCTTTCAGCGCAATAAAGCTCTTTATTACGGCATGATCGTTAATCGTTTCCTCGCGGAACACCATTTTGCCCTGCAACGATTCCTTCATACTCTTCTTATCTTTCTCTATTTGCCCATATTCATAACTGCCGAACGAAACCGCTCGTTCCTTCAACTGCTCGATGCTCACGATAGAAGGAATTTCTTTAATGGGCTCGTCACCAAACAGGTCCGGATTAAATCCCGTAATCTCCAGTATTGTCGGATTACCTGTCTTCAGTTCCGCTAACAATGAAGTCGTATGGGAGATCTTCCGTATATCTGTGAATTGGTCGCTTTTCATATAGAATCGAATGATGTAGTCCAAATTACGGTCCGTATAGAAGCTCTCTTGACCCAGAACCGTATTGTCAGTCAGCGTCAGCTTGTCCGGTCCTATCCAGAACTCATAATTAAGCGTCTCCTGCTCGATCGTTTGAGATTTGTGTGCGGCCCAAACATTACTGGCATCGCCGATCTCCGGCGGATTAGTCGATTGGACGACATAATACTTTGTGCCTTTCTGCTTTAGCAAAGACATGCTCGCAACGCCAACATTCTCTGCAACCTGTCTCAGCTGCTCATAAGTGACTTCATCGGCATGATACGGCAGCTGGCTCGCTGCAGAGAACGAAGCCAACTTCATCTTATCGGACAAGACCGTTTGAACGAATTCGATTTCCCTCGTATTTTGAATGACGTTTGCCGCAACCTGCTGACTGATCGACATCATTTTGAGCTGAATGTCGTCCCTTAGATTGACCCGCGTCGAATATTCGTTCAGAATCACATTAAGAACGAGCAGCACGAATACAATCAAGGAAATCATGACTGATAGTTTAGTTTTAACCGACATTATGCGACACATCCTTCGACACCAGCCTGTTGACAGCTACTTGGATCATACCATAATTGGCATAAAATGAAAGCAATCTCGCGCATCATTTCCTCTTTTCACCTGAGCAAAAAAAAAGTCGAATCGGGTGTGCGATATGTTAGTATGCCCAATAGTTATACACATGTTTCTCCCCATATTCACAAGACAATTTAATAGTTTGTGTACAGATCTGTGAATAATCACGAGTTATCCACAATTCTATGCACAACCTGTTAACAACGAATATTTGTTCGCGGCACAATTCGACAGTCGATTGACGTCGAATGGGTATAACTCATTATATAGAACAGGACCGGAGGCATAATTCATGACGGCGATTGGGACGGATTTTTTTCGAGAAGAAGACTATAAGTGGATGCAGGAAGCCATCCTGGAGGCGAAGAAAGCGGAAGAAATCGGTGAGGTGCCTATTGGCGCGGTCATTGTGAAGGATGGCGAAGTCATCGGCAGGGGCTATAATTTGAGGGAGACGAATTTAGATCCGACCGCGCATGCGGAGATGATCGCGATTCGGGAGGCTAGCAAGCATTTGAATGCGTGGAGGCTGCTGGACTGTACGCTTTATGTGACGCTGGAGCCATGTCCGATGTGTGCTGGGGCACTGGTACAGAGTCGTATTCGAAAAGTGGTGTACGGCACAACCGACCCCAAGGCAGGCTGCGCCGGCACATTAATGAATTTACTGCAGGAGCCTCGCTTCAATCATGAGACTGAGCTACTTGGCGGTCTGATGCAGCAAGAATGTTCGGATTTATTAACCCTCTTTTTCCGTCGTCTGAGAAGGCGTATCTAGCAGCATCGCTTACTAGTTCTTCTCGCTGAATCTGTTGTAGCGTTACGATAAGTTCATCTGCAGCTTCACTTATTGCAAGTACCTCAGGGTCAGTTAAACTTCCGCGGGCTTCAGCCATTTCGAACAGCTTTGTACGAAGCACCTGCAACTCATGGAGTAGGTTCATTTTGTCATTCATGACGCCCTCGGTACATCTCCTATCACATCTACTTAGTTACAGTTAGTAACTACATTCATTATATATGGTGCATGCTATTAATTTTGTAAAATCTTGTCGACACTTCTCCCCGATAATGGGGTAAAGTTTCGACAGTTTTCATCAGAAAATCCTTTTATCAGGACTATTTTCTCACTGTTATACAGCATCAATAGGACTAATAGACTTGCTTGCACCCGATTTGGCATTCATGCTATTATTATCCTTGCCGCGCGCCCGTAGCTCAGCAGGATAGAGCGACAGTTTCCTAAACTGCAGGTCGTACGTTCGAATCGTATCGGGCGCGCCATTTCATACAAATCCGTTTTGCTTCTGCGTATGTTCAAACGTAAATGAAGCGATAGGCTTGGCGTAAGGCACAACGTCTACAACGAACTTTCTAACGAACTATCCGCCAAGGTTGGCATGTAATAGAAGAGGAATTAGTCAAAGACTCCTGCGTATACCGCAGGAGTCTTTTTTATACTTGCTCGGGAAAACGAATTAAATCCCCTTGCAATGTATACCATTTAGGTTAATTGGGGCTGCATGCTCCATTGCCTGGAAGGAGTTATCCCATTTTAGTAAGCAGGCTCCATATCGCGCGATATCGCCAGAAGCTTCTTCTTGGCGCGATGAATTTGCGTCTTCACGGCTCCGATCGATATTTTTTGGATCGATGCCAACTGTTTGTAGGTCAGTCCGTAGCCATATACAAGCAGCAGCATCTTCCGCTGCTCCGGCTTCAAGCCATTTAGCAGCACCTCGTACTCGTCCAAGTTTTCTAAGCAACGCTCTATTCCCCCGTCGACGGCACCCGAAATGATCTCTATGCGATCGTGCGAGAATTCCTGTCTTCTGACTCTTTGCCTATACAGATCGATCGCGGTATTTCTGGAGATGACATTGAGCAATGCCTCTTGAATGTCATCGACCTTCTGGGTGTTAAACCTCCGGAAGATTTTGATAAACGTTTCTTGTACCGCGTCTTGAGCCAGAAAGTGATCCCGCAAAATGGAGTAGGCATAATAATAAAAGCGTTTATAGTGCTTCTGATATAGCGCGTTGAACACATCGTTCATTATTTCTTCCCTCCTTTCTGTCATATCCCTTAACATTCAGCACGCTTCGATGGGCTGCAATCTTTTCGATAAAAGCTTCCGTTTACTCGTTCAATACAGTCGTAATCCGGTTCTGAATCAAGTTTGCCGCTTCTTCCGCAGACTTCTGTCCGCCGTAGAGAATGTCGTAGTTGTCCACTTGCCTTCCATAGATTGAGAATAAGGCAGGCGCATTAAGAAAAGGGTAGGAAAAAGTTTAAATTTATCTTAAGTGGTCTATTTTTCTTCTATATAATTTTGTAAACAACCCTCAAAACAGGTACAATTCATACGTTCGAATCGTACGGGGTGCGCTATTCTTAAAAGCCACATTGCAGGTTTTTTGTTTTATATCCGAACATTCCTGACAGGCAAATTGCTTCAGGCGGTGAATGGGCAGACAGAATCAGGAGGCAAATGACGATGAATGTTACGGGTGACCGCGTATATATTCGTTTCTTAGAGGTTCAGGATGCAGAAGCATTACTTGATATGCAAGTGAGAAACCGCGAATTGTTTCAGAAGTATTCTCCCCTCTTCGCAGATGATTTCTACACGCTTGAATCGAAACGTCAGTCTATTAGCGATTCGATCAAGCAGCGCGAAGAAGATAAGAAATATAACTTCGGGATCTTCCTCAAGGAATCCGGCACTTTGATCGGCAGCGTGTCCCTTAACCAAATCTATCGCGGTCCGCTTCAGCGGGGCATGATTGGTTATCAATTGGACGGGCACTATAACGGCAAGGGACTTATGACAGAAGCTGTCTCGTTAACCGTCGCATTTGCATTTCATGAACTTCACTTACATCGCATTGATGCAGGTGTAATGCCGAGTAATACAGGTTCAATGCGCGTCTTAGAAAAGGCAGGCTTCCATAAAGAAGGTATTGAGCGACGTGGCGTAAAGATCAATGGCCAATGGGAAGACCACCAAATCTTCGCGATCCTATCCGAACATAACTAGCATGAGCTGCCTCGCTTGTGTGCCATAATTGAAATACAAAAGAACCGCAGCTGTGTGCGGTTCTTTTTTGTGCGAATAGCTATTTGGCAGCCACGAAGCTTCAAGGGTCCCACTAATCACCGCATTCAGAATTGTAACGGTTGTGACAGTGGCTATTTCACATAAAAAGCCGGGTTTTATACGCTAACGGTTGCCAATGAGCTTATATGATCAATTTTCAGTCGGAATCAACCCTTTTACTGCATATAACCTCTGTCACAACCGTTAGCGGTTTAAAAGTCCAATTTTTCATGAAATAGGCTCGCTGACAACCGTTACAAATTCCGGCTCTAGCCGTCTTGTTACTATCTTGATCCCGCAAACAAGGCGGACACGGCCTAGGCCTTGCCATCGCCAAATCCATTACCGATCAGCATAAAGGAAAGATTACGGCGCGGGCAAATAAGTCCAGCCACACTTCTAAAATGCTGCCATTTGTGCAACATTTCAACTGATATTAAGGCCTCGTAGAGGAAATGCTGCATTTATTGCAGCAATTTCTTCTCAAATCGCCACATATCTGCTCATTCCCTTCGAAATGTTGCATATTGAGCAACAATAATCTGCAGTAACCTCAAATTGGGTAATAATGTTGCCTTTCCTGCAGGATTTAGAATAAAAGCGGTTCGTATCCTTCCCAGATTGGATTGCTTCACCAATAGACAAGAGTAGCCACCGAAATAACCGGTGTAGTTAACGAGCCTTTCCAAAAACAAAGAGAACTCATTGGCGTATGAGTTCTCTTTGTTTTGTTCACTCTTAACCGACGCGACCAACAGCTCACTCCATAAACGTCTCAAGTGGGAAATTGAGCACGTTTACCTTACCGCCGTCCTTCGCGCTATACTCGAAGATCTGCAGCATCAAGGTTCCGTTCTTCGGCAGCTTATTCGCCGGAATCACGATACTTAGCTCAAAAGTCGACCAGGCCGGCGCGCCTTCAGGAAGCATATAGTTCTTCTCCAGCAAGTAGTTGTGCCCGTCCTCCACAGCATAATTCATCATCGCCTCGAACACTCTCGCCTCGCCGGTTACCTTGTACTTGCCCCCGCTCCCGGAGACCTCGACGTTGCGAAACGCATTATTTTGCGCAGACGTTTCGCCGGTACCGTACGAAATCTCCACCTGTCTCAGCGTGTTGTTCCACTCTACACCTGCACCCAGTAAATCACCGACTGCTCGCAGCGGCACATAGGTGCTGCCCTTATAATTCATAACCGGCAGGCTCTCATCTTCATAGGTTGTACCGTTCACCACAATCGGGTAAGCGGCGTCCCCGAGCACATATTGCTTCACCGCTGCACCTACTGTCGGCATGGCAAGCATGATCATACTTCCGGTTAATGCACCGACTATGAATCCGCGGATATGCTTCATCGCCTTCACACTCTTTTCATGGGCAACGCCCGATTTGGACTACCGATAGTACATCCTATGCGGGGACATCGACACTTACCCTACCCATGCAAAAAAGCCCCCAACATCACAACGTAATGTTGAAGGCTTCCTCCATCTAACTCACCAGCGACTGTACAGAACCACTCGCCTCTTTGATCCGCTGCAGCGTACGCTCGTTCTGCTCCGCGAGCGTAGTAATCGTTGCAGACAGCTGCTCCATCGTTGCGGAAGACTGCTGGCTAACCGCAGCCACATTCTCCGTCGCGCTCTCGATCGAGCTGCTTGCACCGCGGATCGCGGTCATGGTGTCGCGATAATGCTCCAGCGACTGTGCAAGCTGCTCCACCGTTTGACGCACGACCACGAACGCTTCACGCATATCCGTCGTAATCCGGCTGCTGGATGCCATCTGATGGCCAATCCCGTTCATGAGGCCGCGCGTAGCATCGGCTTGATTCTGCATGCTCTCGAGCTGCTCCGAGATCGCATCTGCCGTCCCGGCTGAGAGCTCAGCCAGCTTACGCACCTCGCCAGCTACAACAGCGAAACCACGACCGGACTCCCCGGCTCTAGCCGCTTCGATGCTTGCGTTAAGCGCAAGCAGGTTCGTTTCGCTTGCGATCCGGACGATCGATTCCGTAAACTCACTGACGTGCCCGATTACCCCATCCAGTGCCGCCATCTGCTCGGACATCCCTTTAACCGAGAGCTGGAACTGCGAGATGGTCTCGTAAAGCTCGTCCATTTTCTCGCCGCCGCTCGTTGTTGAACTGTTGGCTGATGTTGACTGGGCTTGCAGCTGATAAAGCGAATTGTCCATCGTCTCCAGCCGCACATGCGTTTCTTGCACCAATCTCGAAATATCGGAGGTAGAGGAAGCCTGCGTATTCGCGCCTTCCGTAATCTCTTGGAAAGCATGCGTCATCTCGCGGAACGAGGCTTGATTGGCTTCACTGGCTTCTGTAATTTGCATCAGATTGCTTGCAATCGACTCCACCTGCGCAAGCAATTGCTCTCTCTGAGCGGTCTGCTGCTTCGTTACCACTTCAGACTGCGCACGCATCGTTTCCATTTGAGCCGCGAAGTACTTCCCCGCTTGAACAAGTGCAATCAGAAGCGCGCTCACAAGCCCGAAGTACACGAAGATCCCAATTGCCGTACTGGAACTCAGCTGCTCGCCAAGCTTCGGACCTTGTACAATTAACACGTAGATGTTCATGAACAATCCGATACTGAGTCCTAACAGCAAGGGCGTCCATCTCATATAAATAACCGCAATGGCTACAATGTAATAGACCGAGAAGAAATTCGTAATCGATACGACATCGAACATAAGATAAAGTGTCAGTGCCGCGCTCCCGCCGACAGCGACATAAGGGAATATGTGCATACCCGCCTTGCGAGTCAGCATAATCCCAAGAACCGCGAGCAGCACGACGGAAATAGCAAGAATCATCCATTTACCTGCACCTGGAATTAAATTCAGCGCCATAACGCTGCCAACCGAAATAACCGATGACGCGATCAAGCCCATAAATACAATACGATTCCGATAAAATAAATCCGCGACCTGCAATTCTGACTGTGTCATCCTTTCAACCCCTACCCGATCTCAAAGTAGGATTAAACCCGTTCTACGAACCGCTCGGCAAGCCCAGCATCTCCTGGATCTTCTCTACAGGCACCGCGTCTTTCGGCAGCTCATACTCAAATTTAATCTCCTTATTTATATCGTCCAAGGAGAGGTCGAAATGAATGCCCAGCTTCATCCCTTGTGCGGAATCTGTCGATTCGATATTCATATCCAAGCCTTCATACGTCAAATATTCGTCCGTAATCCCGCCGGTAACGTCCAGTTGGTTGATCTTGATCGATTTCTTCATTTCGTCGACAGCCGCTTTGACCTTACCGTCCTCTTTCCCCTCCAGCTCCTTCTTGGCAGCCTCAAGATCGGCCTTCGTAAGCTTGAACAGCTTCATATAAGCCTCATTATTGAGCAAAATATCAATGATCTGAGGCGCCGCCTTCTCCATAATCGCCGTCCACGCCGCTTCAACATTCTTCTCGTTGATCGAGAAACGAACGAGCTGATCGACTTTATGATCGGCAGCCAAACCTTTCACATCCGCAGCTTCAGGCTCGCTGAAGTACGTTTTCTCATCCAAGCTGTCTACCAGTGCTTTCAGGAGGTCCTGTCCCACCTGCGGGGAGGCAGCAACATCGGCAGCGCCTTGTTCCTGCTCAAGCTTCTTCATATCAATTTCCACGAATTTGCCTGCAATCGTCTCCGGCAGCGGAAGCCCCGGAATTTGCGGTACCTTAATCCATGTTTTATCTTCTGTAATGATCATTGGAATCGATGCATTGATTTTCACATCGCCGCTGCCAAGCGTAACATCCATCGTCAGCTCTGCACGCATAGGCGATTTTTGAACCGAACCGTGTACATTAATGACGGTCCCCTTCAAGAAGGAGAGCATCATCGACGTCATGGCCGAATTCGCATTCCCAGCAGCATCCGCTGCCGCCGGAGGTAGCACCAAATCGTTGAAGGTCAATGTTCCTTTATATGTCATGCTGGTTGCTTTCTGATTGTTGGCCATCGCATCCATCATCGCTTCTTTCGGTGACGCCGCTGAGCTGCACCCCGCCAGAACGGCAAGCGAAGCCACGAGCAGCGCGGCTGTTCCCCGTTTCAATACTTTCATTTCAGAACCCCTCTCCTCATATGAGCACCTTCAATTTTACCCCATCCCGTCCCAATCCGAAAGGTTAAAATCATGGCATGCCCGCACGCAAAAAGCCCCCGTCTACCGGTGAATCTCCGGCTTCCGAGGGCTGAACGTGGATTGTTATACGAGCTGCAGCTTATCCTTCTGGATTATTGTGGCTCACATGATTAGCCTGCTTCGTCTTCTTCGAGCCGCTATGAGGCGCTTGTTGACTTGAACCGCCTGAACGCGACTTGGAGTCGTTGTTCTCAAAGGGATTAGGTACAGGAACATTCTTGGGTTTACCCATTACAAAAGCACCTCTCTAATCAAATAGTCGGGTTAACTCCGGGAATGAAACAGATCCGATGGTTCATCATGGTTCAATTGATCCTGATGCCTGCGATCATTCGTATCCTGCTGCAGCTGCTGCGCATGATGGCTGTTAACAGGGTTCTGATCTAAGTCTTCTACGACATTGCTTAAGTTTTTATCTGCGGTACCTTTAGCCTTCGTCATCGCTTGTATCTCCTGCCTTTCGCTTGGCGTACAGCCCTTGCCGGGTGTTAGGCTCCACCTCCGTTAAGCATGCGTCAGCCCGTGCAGCGCCTGTGCGCACTCATGAATATGGCGGGTATAATCTTGCACGAGCTGTTGAATAATGTCCGTGCGTTCATCCACCGTACGTCCGTCTTTCTCCACATCAATTAAAGTCGTTTGAATTTCGCGGCTGTCCACATAGGTCACTTTAAAATCAAACGTGTACATCTGGTGTCCTGCTATATGAATCGTGACGCGTAGAGCTTTTGGATCGGCCTCATCCGGCAGAACCTCGGCGCGGTCTGCAGGTTGAATCGTTTCCTGCAGCGTACGCTGCCATGCTGCAGTCAGCTGCTGTTGATCAATCGACAACTCGTCGTGTTTGCTCATCGCTTACCACCTCCATGCCGATAATATGCGGTTTTGGCTGCCTTTTTATGCGGCTTGGAACGTGAAGCAAATAGGAAAAAAGCGCCCAAGCGAATGATCGCTTGAGCGCTGTGCTGTAAAAGTTATGGCGGAGAGGGTGGGATTCGAACCCACGTGGAGTTGCCCCCTAACGGTTTTCAAGACCGCCCCGTTATGACCGCTTCGGTACCTCTCCAATGTATAAAGTCACCTATTTCAAAAGGTCACAAGACATATTGTACCACAGACGAATTCGGATAAGCAACTCCAAATTACGCCTGCAGTCCAATAATAATGAAGCTCGTATTAACGTGGTCCGATAACGGCTAGTCCGCCCATGTAAGGGCGAAGCACTTCCGGTACAACGACTGTACCGTCAGCTTGCTGGAAGTTCTCCAGAATCGCTGCAACCGTACGTCCCACCGCAAGTCCCGAGCCATTCAGCGTGTGCACGAATTCCGGCTTGCTCTTCACTTCCGGACGGTAACGAATGTTCGCACGGCGCGCTTGGAAGTCCTCGAAGTTGGAGCAGGAGGAAATCTCACGGTATGTGCCGCCGCTTGGAATCCATACTTCAAGGTCGTACGTCTTCGCCGATGTGAAGCCCATATCGCCTGTGCAGAGCGTCAGTACGCGGTAAGGCAGGCCAAGCAGCTGCAGCACTTTCTCAGCGTTTGCAGTAAGCTTCTCGAGCTCTGCATAGGAGTCCTCAGGCTTAACCAGCTTCACCAGCTCGATCTTGTTGAACTGATGCTGGCGGATAAGACCGCGCGTATCGCGTCCGGCCGAACCGGCTTCCGAACGGAAGCAAGCGCTGTAAGCTACGAAATTCTTCGGCAGATCTTCGGCAGACAGAATTTCTTCGCGGTGAATATTCGTCACAGGTACTTCTGCTGTTGGAATCAGATAATACTCGGTATCCGCAATCTTGAAGAGATCCTCTTCAAATTTCGGCAGCTGGCCGGTACCGATCAAGCTATCGCGGTTCACGATATAAGGCGGCAGCACTTCTTCGTAGCCGTGCTCATCACTATGTAAGTCCATCATAAAGTTAATCAGTGCACGCTCCAGACGAGCCCCCAGACCGCGGTAGAACACGAAACGCGAACCGGTTACTTTCGCTGCGCGCTCGAAGTCCAGAATCCCCAGATCCTGTGCCACTTCAAAATGCGCCTTCGGTTCAAAATCAAACGCAGGCACTTCCCCATGACGACGAATTTCCACGTTATCTTCTTCCGATGCACCAACAGGTACCGACTCATTCGGTACGTTCGGGATTGCGAGCATAAGATCCGCAATATCCGCTTCTGCTGCACGAATCTCTTCATCCAGCACCTTAATGCGGTCGCCAACTTCGCGCATTTCAAGAATAAGCGCTTCTGCATCTCCGCCGCTCTTCTTCAGCTTCGCAACCTCTTGCGAAACGGTGTTACGACGGTTCTTCAGCTGTTCCGTCTCCTGCAGCATATCGCGCCATTTGCCATCCAGCGCAGGGAACCCTGCGATCAAATCAAGCGACTTGCCGCGATTCTTCAGAGCTTGCTCTACTTTTGCATAATCATTGCGCATCAATTTAACATCTAACACGAAAGGTAACCCCTCTCTTTATCATTTTCATTTATTGCCTCTTGGAGCGTCCTTCATACGGACAGACATACCATGAGAGCCCAAACGGCAAAAAGACTGCGCATACGCAGTCTTTCTCCGTTATTCTTTAGCCGCAGCGGCCGCCGCTTCCTTCGCCATATCTAGGAAATACGCGTGCAGACGATAATCGTCTGTCAGCTCCGGATGATAAGACGAGGCCAGCAAATGCCCCTGGCGTGCCGTTACAATTTCACCGTTATATGTCGACAGGACGTCCACGTTTGGCGATACTTCTTTGATAAGCGGTGCACGGATAAATACCGCGCGCACCGTCTCATCGATTCCTTTAATCGGCAAGTCCGTCTCGAAGCTTTCGCGTTGACGACCGAATGCATTGCGAGCGACAGTCATGTCCATCAGCTGCAGATGCGCATCCTCTTGGCCTTCAATACGGTTAGCAAGTACGATGAGACCTGCACAGGTGCCGAAGATCGGCTTGCCTTGCTCGGAGAAATCGCGAATCGCCTCGATAAAGCCGTAATGACGCATCAGCTTACCGATCGTAGTGCTCTCTCCGCCGGGAATGATGAGGCCGTCCAGCTCTTGCAGCTGTTCCGTCCGCTTTATAGCGACGCCTTCACCACCCGCGGCTTCTATGCTTCGTATATGTTCCGCAACGGCGCCTTGAAGCGCCAGTACACCAATCTTCATCGGTTCATGCCTTCTTTCCGGTATTACCAGCCGCGATCCTGCATACGCTCGGAAGGATTCAGCTTGGAAATTTCAATGCCTTTCATAGGCGTGCCCAAGTTTTTGGACACTTCTGCGATCAGCTTGTAATCCGTGTAGTGCGTTGTAGCTTCAACGATAGCACGGGCAAATTTCTCCGGATTATCGGATTTGAAAATACCGGATCCCACGAATACGCCGTCAGCGCCCAGATGCATCATCAATGCAGCATCGGAAGGTGTTGCCACGCCGCCTGCTGCAAAGTTTACTACCGGCAGCTTGCCTGTTTGATGAACATCCAGGAGCAGATCATAGTTTACGCCGAGGTTTTTAGCTTCTGCATACAGCTCGTCCTTCGACAAGTTCTGTACCTTACGGATTTGACCTGTGATCAAACGGATATGACGGACCGCTTCAACGATGTTGCCCGTTCCCGGCTCGCCTTTCGTACGCATCATAGCTGCGCCTTCTTGGATACGACGAAGGGCTTCCCCAAGATCCTTCGCTCCACATACGAACGGTACAGTGAACTCGCGTTTGTCGATATGGAATACTTCGTCAGCCGGCGTGAGCACTTCGCTCTCATCGATATAGTCTGCACCCAGTGCTTCCAATACGCGAGCCTCTACATAATGCCCGATACGAGCTTTAGCCATAACCGGGATCGATACAACCTTCATTACTTCTTCAAGTATTGTCGGGTCTCCCATGCGGGCAACGCCGCCTGCAGCACGAATATCAGAAGGTACACGCTCAAGGGCCATAACAGCCGTTGCGCCTGCCGCCTCAGCAATCTTTGCTTGCTCAGCATTCGCAACGTCCATAATGACGCCGCCTTTTTGCATTTCAGCCATACCGCGTTTTACGCGTGAAGTTCCTGTTTCCATGTTCGTGAATCCTCCCAAAAAGTTTTTGCAATGTCATCCGTGAATGTGAATCGTTCCGGACTTGCTACTCTAACCAATAATTTTACATCATAGTAGAAAAATCGACAACCATCAATTCAAAGTACACGGGTTGCCTATTCATTTATCTAGAACAAATCAACGATCCCTTTGAACAAGCCGGAGATAAAGCCACCAAGTGCGCGGAACATCAGGCGCCACCAGCTGGCCTTCTTCACTTCCTCGGAAGTAATCAGCTTCACTGTTTTCTCGATGGACTTGCCCGTATCCGGATCTTTATACGCGTACGTAGCTGTGCCAACTTCTTGACCGTTTGCAATCGGAGCTACAAGCTCATCTTCCGATTTCAGCGTTACGTTCTTCAGCTCAATGCTAGGCGTTGCATTTTTTTTCACGAGGTAAGTCACGTCGGACGCCGTCATGATCGGCACTTCCTTCTTTTTACCCTTCTTTATTTTGACCGTCTTTGCCGTTTCTACAACCGTCTTCGGCGCAACAATCGTCTTTTTCTCAAAATTATTAAATCCGTAATCGAACAATTTTGCCGTTTGGACGAATCGCGCGGATTTAGAAGCCGCATCCATGACAACCGAAATTAAACGCAAGTCGCCGCGTTTCGCCGTTCCTGTGAAGCAATAACCTGCCGCACCGATATAGCCGGTTTTCATTCCGTCCACACCCGGATAGGCAAATTGCTTAAACGATTGCACGTTTTTGTTCGATTCCAGCATCCAGTTGAGATTAATCATGTCCGTCTTGTCACGCTCACGGAATCTGTAGCTTGGCGTGCTTGAGAATTCGAGGAATTCAGGATGCTTCTTTACCAGAATGCTTGCGAATTTAGCCAAATCGCCTGCCGAAATAACAGTCGTCTCTGCTAGACCCGTCGCACTTGTAAAATTAGCCGTTGTCAGTCCAAGCGCCTTCGCCGTCTCGTTCATCTTGGCAACAAATGCTTGCTCTGTTCCCGAAATGTGGTCGGCAAGAGCAATTGTAGCGTCATTAGCGGACTGAACAGCCATCGCCATATATAAATCTTTGACCGAATGTACGTCCCCTTCAGCCAAGTAGATTGCGGAACCATCAGGAGGAATGTCTGAAGCTTCCTTCGAAGTCGTTACCATGTCTGTCAGCTTCAAGCGACCTGCTGTAATCTCTTCCAGTACGAGATACTCTGTCATCAGCTTCGTCATACTTGCCGGCGGGTAAGCTTTATCGGCATTTACAGCATAGAGTACTTGTCCGGTATCTGCATCTATGAGGACAGCTGAACGAACTTCTATTCCCAGCGGATTCGGTGTCACTTCTGCGGCATAAGTAGTGTGGGAACCTAAATTAACAGTGAGCATCGTGGCAATTACAGTCGCGCAAATGGTCGGTACAAAGCGTACCCAGCCCTTTTTCGGTTTCAACGTCTTCTCTCCTCTTCTATCATTCATTCTCTCTAGTATTGTAACACAAAGAGAGCTGTTACCAAAAAAGAAAGACAGGAAAACGGTGAATCCCACCATCTTCCTGCCGGGCAGTTCTACTTTACTAATGCTAGGAAAATATAAGCGCCGCAGTAACTCTGATTACAACGAGTAGTTTGGTGCTTCTTTCGTGATTTGAACATCATGCGGATGGCTTTCACGCAGGCCTGCGTTCGTAATCCGCACAAATTGCGTGTCGTTCTTCAGCGCTTCGATATTCGCAGCGCCGCAGTAGCCCATGCCGGAACGAAGTCCGCCGATAAGCTGGTGAACCGTATCTGCCAATGGTCCTTTGTAAGCAACGCGGCCTTCAATACCTTCCGGAACGAGCTTGTTCTCGTTCTCTTGGAAGTAACGGTCCTTACTGCCTTCTTTCATCGCGCCGATAGAGCCCATACCGCGGTATACCTTGAAGCGGCGGCCTTGATAGATTTCCGACTCGCCCGGGCTTTCTTCTGTACCTGCGAACAAGCTGCCGATCATAATCGCGCTTGCGCCGGAAGCGATAGCTTTCGTTACATCACCGGAATACTTGATACCGCCATCAGCAATGATCGGTACATTATATTCACGTGCAACCGAAGCACAATCGTAGATCGCCGTAATTTGAGGAACACCGATACCTGCGATAATCCGAGTCGTACAGATCGAACCAGGTCCCATACCTACTTTAATCACGGAAGCACCGGCTTGAATCAATTCACGTGTACCTTCCCCTGTTGCCACGTTGCCGGCCACAATAGTGAGGTCCTCGTATTTGCTGCGAAGCAAACGTACCATCTCAATAACGTTCTTCTGATGACCGTGCGCGGTATCAATGACAAGCACGTCAACACCGGCGTTAACAAGTGCTTCCGCACGTTCCGGCGTATCTTTTGCAATACCGACAGCAGCACCGCACAGCAAACGTCCTTGACGGTCTTTAGCCGATTGCGGGAATTGAATAGCTTTCTCGATATCTTTAATCGTAATAAGTCCTTTAAGTGTGTTGGTTTCATCCACCAAAGGAAGCTTCTCGATTTTATGCTTCTGCAGAAGAACCTCTGCTTGCTGGAGCGTCGTGCCGACCGGAGCCGTAACCAGGTTTTCTTTGGTCATCACTTCGCTGATCTTGATGGAGTAATCATGAATGAAACGAAGGTCGCGGTTCGTAATGATCCCGACCAGCTTCTTATTCTGATCTACAACAGGTACACCGGAGATCCGGTATTTGCCCATCAGTTCTTCAGCATCGTACACATGGTGGTCAGCTGTCAGCGAGAAAGGATTGGTAATAACGCCGCTCTCCGAACGTTTAACACGATCTACTTCTTCTGCTTGTTGCGCAATAGACATGTTTTTATGAATAATACCGATGCCGCCTTCACGCGCCATAGAAATCGCAAGCTTAGCCTCTGTTACCGTGTCCATTCCCGCACTCATCAGCGGAATGTTCAGCTTCACATTCGGGCCAAGTGTTACAGATACATCTACTTCCCTCGGTAAGACTTCCGATTTACGCGGCACTAACAGTACGTCATCGAAGGTTAATCCTTCTTTGGCGAATTTATTTTCCCACACAGACTTGTTCCTCCTCTTGCAATTTACGTTCCCAAAACGAGCCTTCAAAAACCGCAGTTTTTGAATAGGCTCGCGTATATTATTGCAATATTAGCAGAGGGGTAGGGGGCTGTCAAGGCAAAGGGAGCAGGGGGAATTTGTCCATATTACGAACGATAATCATACTTGCAATTCGAACTCCACAGCAGAAATTCATGGATGCCTTGCTCGCGTGCGGCTTGGATTTGCTTATTCACCTGTGCGGCGCCGTATTGCTGATGCGGATGAACCCATCTCGCCGTAAAGCTTTGCAGCCAGGGTCGAATCGTTGCCGTCGACTGACTGCCGCTGCTCTGAATGATGGCATTTCGCCGTTTCGCATCCATCATTGCCTGCCTGATAATCGGGTAGGGATTGAGATCTGGCTGCTTTACTCCGTACATGCCTGTCGAATAGTGCGATGGGTAGGTCATCGGTGATATGACATCTACTGCACTCGAAACCGCTCGCCACGATTGTCCGATCCCCATATCATTCGTAGAAGAGGTCACTAATCCGAATACATCTGCAGAAATTCTGGCACCGGATTTATGCGCGCTCGTCCTTCCCTGCCGGAGAAAATAAGCGATCACATCCGACTTCGTTCTTCCTTCGCGATCTCCATACCGTACTTCACGATCCACCTTTGCCCCGTTATCGGGAAAACGCACATAATCGAATTGAATCTCATCAAAACCCTTAGCAGCTGCTTCCCCGGCAATCGCAGCGTTATATTGGCGCACTTGTTTCTGAAAAGGGTTGAGCCACGCCTTTCCTTGCACGTCCCTCCATACGCCTCCGCCTTGCTTCTGCAGCGCCATGCTCGGATGCATCTTTGCATAGAGCGGATCTTTGAAGGTGACGATTCTTCCGATGACATAGATGTGCTTGGCTTTGAGCTTTGCTATTAACCCTTCGATATCCGATATCGCCACATGACGGTCAGCCCCGATCGCATGCACAGCCGGCAGAGCGGAGTCGTAAGTCAATTGACCGTAATCATTCTTCACATCAATCACCATGGCGTTGAGGTCTGTCTTATCTAACAAATCAATAAGGGCGTTCATCCGTTTCTTACTGCCTGCCACCCATCCGGATACATAAATACCGCGTACCGGCTGATCCGGCTTGTGAATTTTACGAGAGCCTGCAACAATGGATTGCTCGCTATTCGTAGTAGCTGTGCTTGTTAGGATCTTCGTTGTTGATTTCATGCTTGGGGCTAATCTGCTGTTATGTTTTACAGTGAGTTGTTGTAGATCGGTGTTGGTCTGACTTTGTTGCTTTAATGGAGGAAGACTGATGTGATCTTGTCGATCAACCGAATTGCACCCTGCACAGACGATCATTCCCGACAAAATCATCGTCATGCTCATCTTCTTCATACCGTCCTTCGCCATCATCAGCTAGCACCCCCAGTACGTTGAATGACTACGTTACCAGTAGTATGTGCCCGCCATTCCATACAATTGTGTAGGAGATATAACCAGCATTGGTAAAAACATAACAAAAAACCGACCGTATAATTACGGTCGGTTCATCGTGCTTGGCGACGTCCTACTCTCCCAGGACCCTGCGGTCCAAGTACCATCGGCGCTGGAGGGCTTAACGGTCGTGTTCGGGATGGGTACGCGTGGTTCCCCTCCGCCATCGCCACCAAACGGTGATCGCGTTAGCGATACATGGTACAAAGCTTGCGCCTTGAAAACTGGATACGAACCTTTGCGAAGGTTTTCATTAGCTGATTGTTGTCCGAAGTTGAACATCCGAGCGAATGTTCGTAGGATAAGCCCTCGACCGATTAGTATTCGTCAGCTGCATGCATTGCTGCACTTCCACCTCGAA
>NZ_JBWDNJ010000009.1:0-226588 GCF_056269135.1 Paenibacillus sp. J22FR21 | reverse complement strand
TGGTTTTAAGACTCGATATACAGCATCAAACACCTTCTTATGGTCCTGAACATCCATCAGCATTACGCTAGATATTACATAATCAAAAGCACTATCTTCCAATTTATGTAGCGACATAGCATCATCTTGCACCCAAGTAACCTGATTTGTATGATTTTCTGCGTACTCCAGAAGCTTTTCACTTAAATCGACACCAGTTACCTTTACTCCAAGCAGAGACAGTTGATAAGCTAATTCACCTTGTCCACAACCGATATCACATACATTTAGACCGGCAAGATCAGATTTATCTTTTAAGTACTGCAAAATATATCTGTATGAGACACTAGGTCCCCCGGAGGTCACCATGTCGTTATATTGCTTTGCAAAGTCATTATAGCTCCCCATCTTCGCCCTCCTTTTATACATGTTATGTATATCAAAGCCCTTTACCAATACAAGATATTCCACTGAATCTAAAATTATCCTGCCCGTTAGCCATTCATGCATCTCTTCTTTGCACCACAGAGCATGAAAGTTAATTCGTTCTTTCATGGTAGTTGAGAAATGGCAGCCCTTATGCCAGATACCGTCTCTTGATGGTTATGGTTATTGAGCTATCGTGCCCCAGATTTTTCCCGGTGTTCCTCGTTTGGGAAAGCTCATGAATAAAGGCAAAGTTCTTAAAAAGATAGTATTATTAAAAAAATTCCTCTCTTACTGAACCTTTTTCCTTATAGGAGCGAATTAAGAGTTGTAACACGTTCAGGAGGGGCCCCTATGAATGATAAAGAATTAATTCCATTGCTTGAAAACGCGACGTTGGGCGACGAGTCGGCTTTTCAGCTTGTCTATCAGGCGACTCACCAAGATGTCTATCGGACGGTTGCTTTTCTCGTCTACAACAAACAGGACATTGAGGACATAGTGAATGAGGTTTATCTGCGAATGTGGCGGTCGTTTCACACATACGACTCGAGCCGGCCTTTCAAATTTTGGTTGCACGGTATCGCTATACATCAGGTCCAGGATTGGAAGAGAAAGGCTTGGCGGCGAATTCGACTCATTGAACGTAACCGCCAGACGACTGGCGAATATTTCGACTGGACAGACAAAACTGTCCTGCAGTCCGAAATGCAGCATGAGCTGTTCAGCCTAGTCCGCCAGTTATCTTACAAACTACGAGTGGTCATCATCCTGCGTTATTTGTACGACTATACGATGGAAGAAATCGCAGATATGCTGCAAATCCCCGTTGGCACAGTGAAATCCAGGCAGCACCTGGCACTGAAAGAACTACGAAAACGATTCAAAATGACGGGAGGAGACGCGTATGTCTATTGACAAGCAGTTACGAGACGAGCTTCGTCAGGTGGCAGATTCGATGCAATGCCCTCCCGATTTGTATGGACGTGTCCGACAGTCATATCAACACTATGCGAACGAAAAGAGAGGTAAATCTCCCATGAAAAAACGTATTCTCATTGGAATTGCCGCAATAGTCATCTTAATTCCATCCGCCGCATTTGCTGGTTCCTATCTGGCTAATGATATTTTCGGTTCTTCTACGACCATTGAAGAGCACGGCGGTACGCAGGAAGATTATAAAGAGATTGAGGGTATGCTTCAGACAGCAAAAGGAAAGCTCACGGAAGACGAGTTTAAGGAGTATACGGCACTGACCAAGCAGCTTGTGCAATTAAAGCTGAAAATCACCGATGAAAATGGGGTAGTACATGAAGAGAGACTGACTAAAGAAGAACAGCAGCAGTTTAAGCAGCTCGCCTCCAAGCTAGCCCCGTACTTCGAGAAGATTAACGAGACCTCCAAACCGTAAGAAAAAGAAGCAGGGGCCTCGTCCGATGTGGATTCGGTCCCTTTTTTCTGGTCAAGGGAGCTTACTTTCTGCGCTTCACGCAGCTCAATGGAGGTAAGGTCTACGAAGGTATACTCTTATCACTTAACAAGAAAGGAACCCGACGTATTCGTCGCCCTGCCCTAATGTATTCGCAAAATAAGTTACGTTAACCTGCCCGTTAGCGTAATGAAGGCTGCCGAATCAATAGTTCGACAGCCTCGTTGATGTTTATTAAACTATCGTTCCCGGTTAGCTTAATCATAGTATAATTTAGATAAGGTTTAGGTTAAGTGTATGGTAAAGCATATTGATACAAGTGACCTTCTGGAAGAAATAGAGGGGAGTCAGGATCGTCTTGGAAAGCGCCATGGATTTTATTCTCGCCTTCATTAGCTACGATTACGTAGGTCGTTTCATCTCCCCTCTTTTTAACCCAATCTCCTATCTTTAAGGTGGACAAATTAGGGTCGGTAACAGCTATGTTTACTAATTCATCTGTCCAAGTTTCCCCTTGATCCCTACTAACCATAAATAATATCATACGGGGCTCGTGACGACGGTCATTTATATAGGAGAACACTGCGTCCAGAATGACTTGTGCATCACTTTTGTCTATTTCGTAACTATTACTGAGAGCCGCCCTCCGTTTTTGCCTGCGTACTTTCCTTCTATCTATTTTGTCTTTACTCATCTCGGTCTCAACTCCAATAAATTCATAAATGTTTTTAAGCCAGCCACTCCATTTACAGGCAGCCTCGGCTTGTGGTGTGATTGAGCTATCGTACCCGTTAGCTTAACGTATTCGTCGGCTGACTTCACCACAATGATGTTATAGTTTACCGTTCTTCCCCATTATCATGTCAACGACTTGTTTCGCGAACGCAGAAAAGGATTCAATATGGACTGGACTACAATTAATTGCCCATCTAAGGTTATCAAAAGCCTTCAATAACAGAAAATGTCTTATTTCAGTAAAGTTTTCTTCGCTCAACCCGTACCCTTCAAGAAACGCTTTAAATTCTTCCATAGTTGGAGCTTCTGCTAATCCGAGTATTTGATAATGCATTAATTGAGCAACAGCTCCATGGGGTACTACGGTCACTGTTGCATTGCCCCAATCCAGCAAGCTAACTTGGTTTGTTTCATTGACAACAATATTCTTTAGAGATATATCACCATGAATTAATCCAAACCGAAACGACTCATTCTTCAGGTTTTCAAATAGCTTTTTTACTTCCTGCGATTCCGCTTGAGAGATGACTCCTAGCTCAATCAAGCGATCTCCATCTGTCAGACTATTGATATTATGTTGTAAATAACCTTGCCAACTACCGTCTGACCCTTCATGCGGCGGAGAAAAAAACACACCTTGCACTGGATCTAACAGTTTTTCTCCATACCCTTCTACTGGAATCGAAGAAATAAGCTCTGCATATTCGCCAAGCTGTCTCCATGCATATAGCTTAGAAACTGAACTTTCCACTCCGTTGTTACCAATTACAAAAGATTGAATCATGTACGCAGTTTCAGTTTCATTATCAACACCTACAGACAAGACTCTAGGGCTAGGAATCCCTACTTTAGTCGCTTGCTCGATACACCATTTTCCCTTGATATAGCTTGAATAAGTATCTTTGTTATTCATACGTACAACAACTTTATGATTGTCCGTTTCAACCACGCATATCTGATTCATGATACCTTTATCTACAATCGGATATGATGTTTTTACTTGCTCCTTTAGAAAATGGCTTGCAATTTTTTCTGCTTGTAAAACTGTAGTCTCATTCATCAATTTCTTTCCCCTCAGTTTCTTATGTTTAACGAAATTAAAGTAATAACCCTAAAACCACTTGTAAAGTAATTCACCATATATACGGTAGATAATGAGTTTTGTTGTGGTATTTATTGTAGTAAACTACCCGTTAGCTTAACGCCAGTGACAGTCTACAACTTTATTTTCACGGGCTAATACTTTTTTCAATCTAATACTTTATTTTCACTGAACAATAGCGAACGAATTACGGAAACGCCGGAGATCCTGTGAAGCACAAACGATTTTGGTTATGGTAAAAGAAAAACCGCCTCATGATCAGGGGCGGTTAATTCGTTCTCTTTGATCTCAAAAAAAAAAGAACTAATTAGTGATTTTAAGCACTAATCAGTCCTTTACAAAATACTCTTCTATGTTATTCCACTGTGATAACGCTTGGCTTCGGTGCATCCTCAAGATTAGTATCTAAATATGAACTCTGTGCGTGCTTCGAAAGTGCATTGAAAATGAAAAGTTTGACTGCCTCTTCATCGATCTCTTGATCAAATGTTATATTAACGGTAACAGTCCGAGATGACTCTTCCTTCATATTGAGGAGATTTCTCCAGGTTAACTGTGATTTAGTTGTATTATCCAAAGATAAGCCCCCCTTTATAATTGTAAATATCCAATTGTTCTCATTATAATACTCGTAATTAGAAAAGTCATCGACTATTCGACCTTACAAATGGCCCTTGACAATTTTTGATAGAGCTGTATCATAGATAATTTTACCACAGTATTAATTAATTCGCCATAGTTCGACATATTACGACTGAATTACTTATTTTTTCGACAAAATATGTCATAAGTGATAGGTAAGTAAGTTTGCTAGTTTCTCCATACTGGCTTAACATAAAAGTAAGTAAGCTACACAATTCTGTATCGAGGTGACCAACTTGAAGGAAGCGGGAAAACAAATTCTTTCTATATGCTCTAAACTCATTCTTTTGGCACTCATTGCATTCCCCGTTCTCGCGGGTATAGATTATTTCACCGACGGGCTGTTTTCTCCATACGAGCAGTACAAGAAATTGATCAGTGCAGCATGGACCTTATTTACGGCTCACTGGGTATGGGTAACGGTAGCCTTCACAACGCCGATTCTTTGCAAGGGAGCCTATTCTATATATGCACCATTAGCTGAAGAAATTCGGCAAAAGTTGTTTGAAAAGGAGATAATCCGGTGGTTTAATACGCCTTACATCTCTCCTTTACACCATTTTTATATGCTACGTCCCCCGCGGTGGATTCGGTGGGAAAACAACAATCCGTTCCGAAACACCTTTTACCCGTTTGTAGTCCAAGCATACCGGGATTTGATCTATAGACGATATGAATATAAGGTGTTCACCCCGGCGGGAAAACGGCCGACGATCTGGCAAGTTGTACCTCGCAAAGCCTGGCTCAGTTTAACCATCTTCACGATGATCCCCTTACTAATTCTGGCCAATAACATAAAACAGAATGGTACAAATCTTTTCGACGGTTATTATGCGCTGACCTTTCCGGTTCTTCTTGCTTTCTTGTCTAGAGCTGCTGTTTTGGCTCTCGCAATTAAGGATCACTCAAACTGGAAACAAATCGATAAGCTAGTGAAGGAAACATTTGGTGAGGTTGAACCAAAAACCCGATGGATGGAACTATACCCGAATCGAAAAGCAGGTAAAATTATCTTGGAGACATGGAAGGCAGAGTGTCGCCTCCGTCAGGACCGTGATTATCAATACAGAGCAACTCGAAAACTGGATACGAGCTCACCACTTCATTATCCGGTGACCGGACAGATGAATTATGCATACGATAACCCTTCCCTGCCTACTTGCCCATATCCTGAAGAGCACATTCCTGATTGGGCAGAAAATTACGACTCCATGTATCAGGGACTTCAAGAGGAACACCAGGAGAAACAGCGTGAGGAGATCAGAGAGGTTGCTAGAGCGTCAGGTGGCAAGGTAGTAGCATTAGAGATGAAACGCCGACGAAAATAAGGCAATAAGAAAAACACCCCTTCGGAAGTCCGTTGGGGTGTTTTTCTTATTGGAGTAGTGCAAAAAAATGAACTAGCTTTATAATTCCCAAAACAGTAACTATTAGACCCGTTACCTTTCGGTATGTTTTTCGAACTAGGAAAACCGTGATCATTAATGCAACAACCAATACTAGCGGATTGTTCAAAAATGAATTTACATCTATCATTCTTATACACCATCCTATCAGAATAATGAAAACTGAAGGTTTCTTCTGGAGTATTTGGGGAGGATCGGCAGCTGCATCTCATGTCCTGCATATTCCTCTTCAAAACGGTTAAGATAGCTCAAGTTATAGGCAAAACAATCTTCTCCACTCCAATCCGTATTTACCTTATCTGCCGGTACTTGACCGTTCTCCGTAATTAAAAATCGCTTCCGGTGACTCCAAATCGGGGCAGTAGAATCGGCGGAGAAAACGGGGTAGCGCAGAATCTCCGGAGACGAAAAGCCGAGGATATGGAAATTACAATTAGGGTGTCTCTCGAATACTCGGTCTAACACCTCTATTCGTTCATCAGCTGAAGCTTTTGCCAAACCTCCGATACAGATAAAGTCTACTTCAGACTCATACTGGTGCACGATACGATCGAGCTCATCCAAAGGACTATGAGCGTGCCAGACAGGGATCGGTATTACTCCCGCCCTCTCCATCACGAGTTGGTGCACCTTCGTCGCTACCGGGCTTTTGAGGTCATCCAGGTTAATCCAACCATATAATATGTCACGGTGACGCTTGATAAAGTGGATTAGATGCCTTACATTAATTGGCTCAACTCTTCTACCTCTCTCCTGGGCGCTGAATAGTGACCAAGCGCCTGAATCAAGAAGAATCTTCACTCCAAACTTTCTGCAATATGAACGAAAATTCTCGTTTAGGTCATCTCGCAAATGAAAATACGAACATAGAATTACTGATGTGCCCATTTCCTTTGCTAACCCGATTTTCCGAGGATCCCGGTCCATGCCGGCCGGTATGAAACGAAAACCGCGCATGCTTAACCGCAAACCTTTTGGAGTGAAACTTAACTTGGATACCTGAACAAAGATCAGTCGAAGCAGTCCCATGAGAAACGAATTAAAATGCGAGAATTGCTCCAGCTGCTTCCGCATCGTCGTCCTTCGAAAGAGAAGGAACGAAATGGCTTTCCTTACTTTTTCGCGAGGTATGCTATAAGAAGCTTTCTCCGCAGCAGTTTTGAAGCAGAAAGTCATCTGCGTCACCTTTTCAATAACGTTCGTTTTGCCGGTTCCCGTCATGCATACCATATCACCAGAGGAAAGCCGCTTGATGAAGCGGCGTTCCCATTCCCGGGCCTTGATGTCAAAATAATTCAATTGACTTCCACTGCCTTTCACTCAAAAATATGAATACTCTTCTGATTAATCTACAAAGTAAACTAGTTTACCTAGTAGACTATCTCGCTCCAACTGTAATCGCCACTAGCGGCGGCCATTCTAGTCCGTAATCTCGAAGAACGAGCGTATGACCAGATGGCAACGTTATGGCGACATGAGAGGCATGATCACTCGGTTCAAATCCATTCTGCATCAAGATATCCAGGATAGTGCCGGCATCCACTCGCTCGACATATACAGCTCTAAGGCTGCCACTTCCCTGTTCCGGATCACTTCGAGAAATCAGGAGTGCATTTCTCTTATTTTCGGGCGTCTCATAATAACACTTCTTATGCCACGCGGAGATCCCCGACATCGCGAAAGCCCCTAGCTCTCTGCTGGAGTCAGGCATCGCTTCCGAACGTTCGATTTTTTGTTGACTATTTGGATTCGCTGGACTCGGGTGGCGAAAAACCGGGTTTCCGACAATACGGCCGTACCCGTTATATTCCCCTTCCGCTTGACCAAACAATTGGCCATGACGGACATGCTGCAAGACACACCATTCGCCGTGTTTTCCATCAAACCGAATGTTTTTACCGCATCGGTTGCAAATATAGCTTAAATTCCCCATCTCTGTTCTCATCGTTCTTAAGCCATGTTCCGCAGCTGCGGAAACATATCCCATCTCTCAAAACGATTGGCATAACCCTCGTTATAAGGTTTTGCAGGAACGAGAACGTTAACTAAATCTATTAAGCGATCAATTTCGTGTGGAGCATCATCCGCCATAAATATAGGCTTGTACTGTTGAATGACTGAGCGTTTATCTGATGTGCAGATTATTATCCCATCTGGAAAGCCATTCAGACGAAGCCAATGTCTGGTGAGAGATTCAAACCACGCTGATCGAGCGGTAATGTATATGATCTTTGAACCAGCTTTGTAAAGGCTTTGGAGGGCGTCTGCAGCACCGTCAATTGCATCGGCACCTGCAAACACAACCGGGTTCATCTCAAAAAAATTAGATTCTAGCGGGAAGGGGTAAATTTTCTCCGAGAAATCTGTAACCCGCTTCTTAATTTCACTAGCCGTATCAGCCAGCGTGTTATCGATGTCAAACGCAAATAGTGGCATCACTCTTCTCCTCCTTAAATTCTGTAAAGACAAATGTTGAACGGGGATTGGTAAATGAAGCATTCGACTTGAGGTAGCCGGTTACATCAGATTCAACCCATTCTTTCACCTTCTGGGAGTTGGCTGTAATAACGTCATCCACATTAAGGCCGTGGTCTTCAGCAAACTGCCGCAGAATATCAAGCGGAATTTTTGGAGTCGGATCGCTCAATTTAAACTCCCATCGTCCCATCGGTAAATCTATTGGCGACTTGACGCTCTTCGCATAAGATTTGAGCCCATCTTTCATCTTTTTCAGTGCCTGCTCCTGAAACAGCAGATATTGGCCTATGAGTGCGGCTTCAGCATCATTTATTGGTATGCCATTTCCAGGCAAGCCATCAACAAAACCTGCAGCGCAAAGAGAAGAAAACGGACAAAATTCACATGTTTTTCGGTTGTTGGTCATCGGATAATTGTTCATATCCGTCCCGGCAGCCTCTATTTTTTGTACCAGACTCACTACCCATTCTCGCGTTTGTTCTAGCATTTCATCGGTGAAGAAGATCTCCGAGTCCGCATTTGCTACCCGTGGGAAGATCAGCATCCCTTTGAATGAGGTCGGAACAAATCCACCGCGCATCTCCTTGAAAAGAAGCCCGTAGAGAGGTAATTGTTTCGTTGAAGAAGCCTCAAACGGAGCCCAACTCGTTTTCAGATCCGCGATAATGACTTCATCGTTAGCAGGATCTTCGATAATCAAATCGAGGTAGGCCTGAACAATGATTCCGGGTGCAATTTCGATCTTCAGGTGAGTCTCTGAAGTAATGTCGGAGAACTCCCCCTGAATCGCTGAAATGCGTCGGAATGCGTACTCAATCATTCGGATCAAATCCGATGCTCGCTCTCCTTCCGGCAGACCACCGTGTTCGTGGATGCTGAACATGACGGAATCCTCAGGACTATGTCCCTCGTTTATGAGATTGCTAAAAGCGAAGTGAAATATCTTCCCTATAAGAGCAGGGAGCCCCGACGGGTCTGGACGGCCTTCGATATATTTGTGGTAGCCCATTCTCATGCAGCTCTCGTATGTCGTAAGACGCGAATGGCTGTAGACTTTTGTGCTCATACACACTCTCCTCTCAAATAAAAAAAGGAGCCTTCCCCATCTGGAAAAGGGAAAGACTCCTACACAATCCAATTATGGTTTTTGCGCCACCATTCGAACTGGGGCAATTTCGGAATGCGAATCGCATCGTAAATCGTGACGATTCCTACATTGTTCTTTCAATTCTAAGTAGATCGTACTTAGTGCTTCGTCGTGCTGGTGAATGGAATCAACATCAGGACGGGCCCTAAGCTTCTCTATCTTGGAATTGAGTTTGGCTATTTCAGCCTGCAATGTGGTAACGTGACAATCTGCACAATAAACAAGGGCTGTCTTTCCATGGTTACAATGCATCGTTTTTATTCCTCCCTCTGATTACACTTCGCCACTATCAAAATGGCAAATCATCTTCAGTGATATCGATCGGACGCCCATCATCAGAGAATGGATCGCGATTACTGTTCCGAGACGCACCTTCAGAACGGCCTCCATAGCTGCTACTACTGCCATGGTTTGCCGCACCTTCATCACTTGAACCACTTTCGCGGTTACTCGATTCCAAAAAACGAACGTTGTCGGCAATGATTTCCGTCACATAGACGCGCTTGCCTTCGTTGTTCTCGTAATTCCGTACCTGAATACGACCTTCAACCGCCGTTAAGCGGCCTTTACGCAAGTAGTTCGCGCAAGTTTCAGCCAACTGCCGCCAAGTGACGATCGGGATAAAATCCGCTTCTCGTTCACTTTGACCGCCGCTCGTAAACTGGCGATCTACCGCAAGCGTAAATTGCGTGACGGCGATTCCGGTCGAAGTATATCTCATTTCAGGCTGCTTAGTTAATCTCCCTATTAAAATAACTCGGTTCATACTTTAATAGACAACTCCTTCTAGTAAATGAATTAGAATATTTAGATAGCCACAGGGGTACGTACTTGTGTGCGGGGATTTACCTCAATCGGCAGTTTGCCTTTAGAGAGGATATCATCCAAACCTTTTCCGTCCGCGATGTTCCAGATCCAGAAGACCAGTTCGATTCCATCGTTTTCGAGGATTTCCTTTGCGAACTTAATGAGGTTTTTGAATACCTCTTCGTTTTTTTTCTTCTGCCCGTCCTTCTCTTTCGCTACAAATGCATCAGCATCATAAGCGACGATCACTTTTTTAACTCCCCACTTTTTCAAAGCGGGTAGAACATCACGATAATTGCCGACACCAGGCACGCCGACAACTGGTTTCTTCAGGATGTTCGCCGAGATGAATGACTTGTGTTCTCCCTCGGTTATAACGACTGAATCAAATCCGATGATATCGGTGATTTCGTCTCCTGGTTCCCAATGAGCCAGCTGCTGGTATGGCGGAACGACATTGATGTGATGACTCGAAGACGCTCCACCCCAACACATCTTATGCGGTTCAGCATTAATGTCGAGGGTACGGTCCAGTACCTTCAATTCTGTAATTTGGCCATCAGGATTGCGAACAGGAAGAATGTTCGGACCGGAAGAAAACCATGTATATTTCTTCTTGTCTTGACCTGTTGCCATCCGAAGACGGACAATGTAGCCGGAATCATCACGCACTGGTATGAAATACTTCCCGTAGGCGTTGATGGTCCAGTACCAGTCCTTTTCGTTGAGCCGATTACCGTCTTTGCGGATCCGCTTTGTAAACCCTGGAATTCGCTCGAGCGAAAATCCTTCTTTTAGCAGCGTGTCCACAATGAGTTTGGTTTCCTGCCAAGTGACTGGAATGGAGCGAAGACCAAAGGCAGTTATCTGATCCTTCGTGTACTTACGCTTCGTAGCCCATTCCTGTACGTGCTCTCGGTAAATCGGGCATAATTCAAGAAAGCGCCGATATACACGGTCACATAGTTGGGCTGGCTGTGCCGGAACGTCCTCAAAAACAGTGCTAGGTTCTGCAGGAGTCTGCATTGCAGGCTGCCTTTTCTTTCGCGAAGTTTCTTGATTCGTAACGTCATAATCTATGGGAATACCCATGAGTTCGCAAACATCGATTACGGCATCTACAAAATGAGTTCTTGGATCCCAACAGCCCCATGTAGCCCACGCGTAATACTGAAGTGCTTTTCCCTTCGCTCCACATCCGCCGCCACCATAACACATGAAAATACCTGTCGATTTTTTGATGTACGTATCGGGGGTTCTTTCAACGTGACTTGGATTTGGACAGCGAACTTGAATAGAGCCACTTTGCGCCTTCGTCCAATGTCCCATCTGCATGGCGAGGTCATACGTATGTACGCGCTCTACTGCATCAATGGTGCTTTGAGATATTTTTGGCATTTGCCAACCTCCTTCTTCGTCGTAAAATTAGGTCAAAAAAACAAAATGACCTCGTTAGCCATCGACGTTTTTGCACACAAAAATAAGGTGTGTGCTAGTCAATACCTAACGAGGTCATTCTGGGTCTTAATAATACCCACACATAACATCCTGAGCCGCTTGGCGGATGCAATTAAAACATAAAATGAAGTATGCTCTCATTTTATCATGTTTAGCCATTTTCTTTCAAGTTAAGATAATAAGGCTAAGCCTGATTAGATGTATATATGATTTAAGATTAGTACCTACTAAAACAAAACCTATTAGGACCGGTTATCAACTCTTTTATCTCATATGGGACAAGGGATTCGAAGGATGCTGTGAATATTAATTTAGACATCCGGCAGTATTATGATATTAATTTAGACTCTTTGAGATAGTGGTTAAGAAAATAGAAAAATACCGCAAATTTAGATTTTCAACGAGCTTAGTCTACTTCCATTGTCCACAAATCCAGAGTAATTAGTCACAATACACAGGAACTGTCTAAAAAAATAACCAATATCACCAAAATGACTAGTGCACGGGGGAATGAATTTCTTAAATAATAACTTTTAATAAAAAGTCAAAGGGCAGTCGTCGTCAGATTTACTGAAACTTGGCTGCCCTTTGGTTGAAATAATGGTTTAACCCTATGTTTTATCTAATAGATAAACGATCTGGATTTTGTAGATTGCCATATACTATACGACAAATAGCCCCCCATTTTACAGGGGAGCGGATTAAGACGCGATGTGCGATTTATTATTCATTTTGGATTTCAACTCTATTAGGAAATCTTCCAGATAGAATTCATCATCTGCCGGTGTTCCAGGTCGAATTTTCCTGAGTGAATAATGTGGATCATCAATTTCCAGCTGGCGGCCGAATCGTTTGCGAAGAAGCGGGATAGCAGTGGCACAAACAGATTTGAATTCACTAACCGTGAACGCCTCTTTTACAGTTCTAAAGAACTGCAGCGGACGAGCATCAGCATAATCTTCCTCGATACCCAGGTAACGATCAGCGCCTGTCTCCTTCAAGATTTCCGAGAAAGCAATGAATGTGCGATCTTTCAATTCTGTCTCAAGCGCACTAACCAGGTTGTAAGGCCCGCCGAAGTTGTTCTGCAGCATTTCTTTAATCCGGATCACAGCAAATCGAAGCGTTTTGATGCTGGCATTACTGAGAAGCCGGACCAAGTCTAAAAAGAGTACCCCTTGATCCAATTGTTCGACTTCACCTATTTTGTACTGGGCAAAGAGAATCCGAAGGCGCGCGACAGTCTTGCTGTACGGAATCTTAGCTTTGGGTACCAGACGGTAATGTGCTCCCTCTTCATGCTTAATGATGAATGCAGGATTAAGGGTACAACGAAGTGACCACCGGCCTAAATCATCTTTCTCCACTGCACTTTGGATGATTAGCGGTTGTCTATTAACTGGTTCTAGTTTTGCCAATGAATTCATGAGCTCACGAATTTGAATTGGACGTGATTTGTGAGTGAGTGTATAGATCCATGAATTCTTATCCAGGTTGATTTTGAACTCTGACCCAACCCGGTCACCGTTACGCGAAACAATATACATATATAGCTTTTGCGATGCGATCGGTAGATCAGTGAAAGCTTTTGAAAATACAACTGGGGAGAAAAGCACAAAACGCCCTGTATCGCGCTTGAAGGGTTCCAGCTTCCATGTGTCAACGACGCCATCTTGAGAAAGCGTAAGGATTCCAAGCTCCTTGAACTTATGGATTTCGGCATAGAACTGTTCTTTCGAACACGGATCCTCGTACTCTTCAACCATCAAACTATACAGTTTGTGTGTGGGGCACCCCGTCAGCGTTCCTTGAGAGTTAAAACGCCGAGAGATCACGATCATCAGTCGAATAGTTGTCTCCGTTACATGGAATTTACGAAGCGGGTGGCTGTTACGGCGGAACATAACTACCTCATCGCTTGCATACATTTTCTCAAGATTGAATATATCAGAAAGAAAGGTATAGTCCACTGAGACAGGGTAAGTTGCACCTTGGACTTTATTGTTCAATTGCATGAAACGCTGCGAGTAGGTTTCGAGTTTGCGTTTGGCTTCTCCCATCGTCTGGTGGACCTCCTTTCTTCACGATTTATATATGGTGGATCTCTTTACGGGCTTGTGAATTCGTTATATAATGAAGCTCAAACTGAATGAAGGCAAAATTAAAGTAGACCTTCATAATCGCAATTTTTGCGAGAAGGCAATTTTATCTTCTGGTTCGCTGCTACTTTCTGTTGGCGCAGATTGTAGCGGGTTAGAAAACTAACATCTTGGGGAAACAAAATCGATGACCGGTTGGCGCCGGGCATTATATCGCAAAATCCGACCTCCGTTGAAGCGGAGGTTTTTGCATTTATTTTCCTTGCTTTTTCGACATTAACATCTATTTCTAAATGGCGCAAACTGGAACTAATGTAGAAAATATCGGGGTTTATTGTAGAGAATATCGGGGTTTAATGTAGAATTCGGGGTTTAATGTATAGGATCTCGGGGTTTAATGTAGATCTCGGGGTTTAATGTAGATTTCGGGGTTTAATGTAGAGAATTTCGGGGTTTATTGTATAAGATTTCGGGGTTTAATGTATAAAATCTCGGGGTTTATTGTAGAAAAGCCGATAAAGATCAAAAAAAATATTTATATCCGTTAAATAAAAATGAAAAACCCCCCTATCAAATGAGAATGAGTTGGGGGGCTTTTTGGTTGGGCTGAGTTATTCAGATCCAGCAGCTACTTCATTAAGAAATCGAAACGATTGCTGAACCGGTCCTGTTCTACCCAATTCACCTATCGGATCCATATCACGATTTTTTGCTGCATACTGCAGTTGAGCTGTATTAGGTCTGACATAGTACATCCAATTACCTGTACCGATCTTAACATCATCAAAATTGCTGATAATGCCAGAAGCACATAACTCTTGGAATGCTTTTTTGATCGACTGGTTCGCACGATGGTCATTGCTGCGGTCCACATCTATGTGGGCTCTTAAAGTCTTGAATTCGAATTCGTAAACTTCCTTCTCTTCTTTACTATACTCATTCAGGATGACTTTATATAAGCTCCGGGCTGTATCCATCGTGAGGTCGTTCATTAGGTACATGTTGATGCTAATAAAATCGCCCTGCTTTAAGGCAGCATGTATGTAATCCTGGAATAGCACCTTGAAACTGGTAAACTTCTTACCGTTTGCCGAAAGCGCTTGGAAAATTCGATGGTATTCGAATGAACTGCTATCGTCAAAATCTTCTGTATTCGAATCCTCGAAAACGATCGAGGTATTATAGATATCAGTCAGACTATTACGAATACTTTCATAGTCTTTTCCGCCAGGCGAAGGTACCTTCATTTCCTCGATTATTTCGCCTACCCCAACATGCATCTCTTTTGGGAATCCACGATCAAGGCAAATCTTGCACAGTGAAGCGAAGACTTTATGATCATAGTCAGTAAGGAACATGCCGTTAGCATTTCTAAAAGTGAGTTGACGGAAGCCCCCTTCTCGCTTCTCTATGATAACCCCATTGTTTTTCTGCAACTTTTCAAGGGTAGTGCGGCGAGGATTATCTACGCTGAAGACAGGATAATCAAGATGTTTATGTAGAACAGGGTGTTCACCCTTTTTAGCGCGGGCTTCTTTCCGAACAACGACAGCTGTATCAATAATCATCATTTTGAGTTCAAGAATAGCTAAATCATAAATCTCGCCGTCATCTAAGTCCGATCCGGACTCCATTGCTTTTATTTGCTTTTCTTTGAGCGTGTTGATACTACGTCCAATGGCAATATAAGCTTTATCCAAATCACCAGAGGTATAATTTACGACTCTACTATATCTATCATTTAGCATGTGTTTAATCATATCTTCGGCCGAGTTTGAAAGAGTTTTATTGGAACTGATAACCTTGTAATTCTCCATTGCTATCTCATCCAATAAGCTCATAAGTTTTTTGCTCATTTGATTCTTGCCTCCTTCCACCAAAGGCTCCTCCTTTCATTCTATCTGTTTGATTCAAACAAGACAATCGCAAAAAGATCCAACAAAAAAACCGCCGGACATGGCTATGCCATGACCCGACGGTGCTTCCGTGAGTTGATATGTAATGAAATTACCATAATCGTACATCTTTCGACACTAGATTGCAACAAGGACTCATACATGTCGAAACCTAGTATCTTCTCATAGAAGGCACGCTGTGACTCACTATATGGAATACTCCAAAGATAATGTCGTGTAGCTTATATTGTGATGGAGGCAGTAAAAAAGTGGGGGACGGAAAATCCATCCCCCACTTTTCGCTAAACATTCTCCAGATTTTGATCCAACTTATTGCGCAGCTCCCTCAGCTCCTGGTGATACATGGAAGCAAGGAGATGAACAGCTTCTTCAGTAGTTTTACAGAACCGGATTGACTCAGCAATTGCCGAGTTGTATCCCGCGCTGTATCTGCAGACAAACAATGTGTTGTCATCGATCTTTTTATAGCGTACGACCTTCATCACCCCGCTGGTGGTTACAAGATAGCTCTTCGTTCCGAAGCAGTACGTCAACTGCAGAACCCGATTCCGAATCATTTCTTGCCAAGCGGTTGGAATTTTCTCGACTATGATCCGCGGCTGAAATTGTACAACTGCAAGAGCAAGCGTCATGCCGGCAAACATGTATTGTCCTGTCAAAATGAATGCTGAGCACATCAGGATATTAACCCAGAATGCTATTTCTATTCTCTTCTCAAAATAGCGGCCAAACTTCGCAATGTTCTTCATTCAGAAGCAACTCCTCTTCATGATTATTGGATTAGTAAACGAAGGTCTATATTGACTCTGACGGTATTGAGCAATGAGCTTATACCGTACGTAACGATTATTCATCAGCCCCGTACTCCATCTCATGCAACTTTACAGCTTGGACAACAGCCTCGATGATTTGATCGTCACCTATATCCTCGGTATCGACATCGAAGACGACATCCTGCAAGATATCTTTGACGAAGATCAGCGTTGTATTGAAGATCTCATCAATGCTGTTCCAATTCATTTCGGTGCCTTCGTCATTGATGGTGAGTTGCTGCGTGGCCATGACCTGGGCAGTGAGTTCATAACGGCTCCAATCGATCGAGCTGCTCGCTCGAGCTTCGAAAGAAACAGGTTCGTTATCATCTACAGCCGGCTCAAAGATGGAGTAACCAATCAAATTAGAGCCGTGGCTGCTGATTAGCCCGCCTTCATGTGTCAGGCTCCACTTACCTTCTCCCGGTTCCCCGTTCAATTTTGCTGCTAAGATGATTGAACCGTCTTCCTCCGGATTGTAATCGCTCTTGCTCCAAACGGTCCTTACATCGCGGATCGCCAGCTCCTCCGTAGGATGGAGACTGATATTCGTATCCGCACCGAAAGAGAACAGGTGGGCAAAGACTTGCGAGTCACCGGATAAGAGAGTTATAGCTCGGGTAATTTCATCCTGGCGGTTTTTTTCTTCATGGGATAAGGAGTTTGATCGCTCTTCCAGCCGATAGTATTCCGCTTTAAGCGTTTCGATTGCACCGGTAAACTGAGTTTTAATAGGGTTCATATATTCTTCGTCTCCTTGTTATTGGATTGGATAACTCTTTAAAGCATAGGAAAGGGAAGCACATGGTGTGCTTCCCTAGTCTAAGACTATCTTCTTTTGCGAATAATTCGCTTTACGTGGCGGGAAAGATCCCGGGCAAGATTCTTGCCGACGTTAATTGCGCCGCCCGGATACATGTGCTGAACCAACTCAAGGATGTCCTGCTGTTCCGGTCCGCAATAAAGGCAAAGAACATCGATGCCCTGCTTCTCCGCCTGTTGCACCATGAGCCTCATGGTATTCTCGTCCTCATGCCGTTCAAAACACGGCATTCCGTCAGAAATCATGATCACCAGCCGAATGCCCTCATTGTACTTGGACATTTCGTTAATCATGTGTTGGAGCGCTAACGTATCCCGATTTCCGTTTTCAGCCTCTATGCCGCCAAGGAATCCTTTCTCTATACTACCGAAACGACCACTTGGTTTTAACGGGAAGATCACGGTATCGTTGTAGTCTGTAAACGCATAAGCCGCATTAGGGATGCCGGCCTTCTCACATGCTGCCGTCATCATAATGAGGGCTTTACGAATTTCGTCAATTACCTTAGAGGTAGTCCCTCTGAAGCTACTGTTAGTTGAGCCCGAGATATCGGCCATCATAGCGATCCGAACCTCTGTACCAGGCGTGCCATTGAGCTTACGTGCAAAGAAGTTTGTTTCGCCAAGGGCCTGGCTGCGCCACATTCTGTTTACCATCACTTTCCCGCTCCGTTGGTTTAACAGCAGCTCGTCGGGTGTTGGTTCACACAATTCCTTCAGAACCTTCGAGGTAAGATCAATATCCCGCTTCATCGTCCGCTCAACGGACTGGTAAAGATGAAGATTCTGGTATTTGTAAGGCATAGACTTAACGGTTGCTGCGAATGACGGTCTTTTCATGCCAGGGTCAATCTCGATCGTAATCTCGATCTCCCCATAGGGACCAATCTCTTCTTCCGCATCGTTTTCGTCTGACTCCGCTTCTTTCGCAGCAGCGCTTAGAGCGCCTGAACAATCGGGAGCCTCAGAAGAGTCTTCGGACTCCTCCTCCCCTTCCGAATCAGTGCCAGATCCGCCGTCAACGTCTTCTGAGTCTTGACCGCCGTCAGGTTCAGATTCATCAGGTTTTTCAGTCGTTTTGATACGAACCTTGACGCGAATGACGTTCTGTTCCACTTCATCCCGATCCCCCCAAGAAACATTGGGGTCGTCATCATCGCTTGGAAAACCGAACATCGGCTCAGCTGGAGATTGCCCATCCGCCTCCATCCACTCCATCAGTGTTGGCCATGTCGCCCGAACGATGTCTGTGGCGCATTCCATACACTCTTTTGTTGTGGATTCGAAGCGGGCTTTTTCGATTAAAGATTGTACCGAGTCGATTAATGCGACTGAATCAGGGTCGAGACCTTCGGGATCAAGCATGCCAAGGGAGCGAGTCATATACAGCAGCCGAAAATCTTGGACGCGGTTTTGTGGGATCATCGGTGCACACTTCCAGTTGTAATTCTTGAACTGAAGGTATTCGTCTACTTCAGGGTGATCGATGATCGTAAAGTTCTCCATGCGACCATCTAAAATGACATTACCGAAAAATTTCGTCCAGTCGCTAGGATACTTGAGATTTGATTCCCAATCCGAACGATTAGGGCTCGAGTATTCTTTTAACCAGTTGATATAATCCTCAATGACATCGTACTCAATATGTCCCCGCTCATGGACGGAAGTTCCCTTCCGGATCACCCGTTTTTCGTCCTCGGTAAACTCTGGTCCCCCACCCGGTCGAACGATATCGTACTTGGAAAAAACGTCCTTGCCATCGGTGTACGATGTAGGCGCATCCGTCCATTGGAAACCGAATTTTCGGCCGCCGAACAGGATATGAAGCCAACGTTTGACGCGAACTCTTTCTCGTTCCTTAATCACTTGTACTTTGTTTATCAAAGCGGTTGCCGTTCTTGACATACCGAATCACTCTCCTTAAATAAATGGGAAAGAGGGACGCTCTCACTAGGAGGTCCCTCAATCATCTCAGGCTACGCCAGTTTCGTAGTCTTCCTCTTCCTTTGTCTTCGGAAGTGCTTTCCAAACCGACATGCGAAGTTGGCTACGAATGGCGAAACGTTCATCTCGATCTTCGCACTTGTTGATTACAAAGTCCTCGATCGCTTCAATCTTGGTCATATCATTGATGCCAAACTCCTTTAGGTACCTGGCAGCATCAATGTAACCACGAACAGTCCGGGATTCATCACCTGCGCCTTCAGTTGCGTAGAGGAGATCAATTTGACTCTTGATGTCCTCAAGCCACTGAAGAACATGACGATCGGTGAGCCCGGATTTTTTCTCTATCAGGAACTTAAAGTCCGCTGTATACGACAGATGGAGAACCGCAAGACGGTCCTTCAGAGCCGCATTAAGCGCCTTAACTCCCGCGTAATGCTCTCCGACGTTGATCGATGCAATAAACAGGTGCTCCGGGTGGCCAGGCACAGTGCCAAGCGGTGTGGAGAGCTGTTTATTGTCGTCATAGACGGAATGAAAGATTGAGGTGGCATCTGGCATCAGCATGTTCAGCTCGGCGAAATGAACCAAACCGCCGTTCATGACGCATGTTGCGTATGCAGTATACTTAAATGCCACTTCAAGTCCTTTGCCAGTCGGCATGTTCTCGCCAACAATTGTCTCGGAGGTATATCCCTTGTGTCCTGTTTGCAGATACAGAGGATACCCCAAAATCCAAGCAATTGTGTTGATGAGCGTATCCTTCCCCGCACCTTTGTCCCCTACAAGTAATAAGGACTTGCCCATGATGATGTGGCGTAGTGCACGCTCCAGCATCTGACCTTGGTATGGTGTCGGCGGAGCTAGAGGCTCAATAGACATAGGCGTAGTGGCAGCTAGATCGCAAACAGCTTTACGCTTTTCTTGAATCTTTACGAGTAGGCGACGATCAACGCTCTGACTATGCAAGTATGTTTCGATTTCCGTCCATCCCACTTTCCAATCTCGCTTTACTTTTGGGTTTGCTACAGAAGCGGGAGTTGGTACAGATGGTGCAGAAGCGGGAGTTGCAGCTGTTACGGTCGGAGCCTCTTCCACTTCTTCAGCGAATGAAGGGATTCCGAAGACATCAGAAACATCTTCGAATTCGGAATCAGGAATAGCTGAAATGAATGTGTTCAGTTCAGCCGGATCTTTTGGGAGAGCGAAGCGATCGATTTGGCTCTTGGCCATATCAGCAACTGCAACAGCACATCCAAGGTGTGGGCACGGGCGTCCACCGGCGAAGGATTCGCAGAAATGTACGTAATCCGACTTACCATTTTTACTGACCCACAAGCTCTTACTGCCGTCTAGGAAATCGATTTTCACGTAGGAAGCGACCTCGCCAGCCTCTAAAATTTCAGCTCGTTTGACCCGAGATACGTAGTCGATCTTTTTTTCCATATATTGCTTTGTTACGATCTCCGGCAACTTGTTTTTCGAAAATTTCATGGTTATGTCTCCTTCCGAATTTGGGGAAATAATCAAAAAGCCAAAGAACCCAGCGGTGCTGAGCTCCTTGGCATTTCTACACGGGGCGTAATTGCCCGAAATTATGCAGCAGTTTCTACTTCGATCTTGCCGTCCTTAGTGGCCAGCGTGACCTTCTGCTGATCTTCACGATACCACCCGTTCGTCTTGACGACGTGGTTAGGCTGGATCTTTCTCACTTCGTCTGCAAGCGCTTTGCCGGCAATGACGGTGACTTCCTTGTTGTTCTCCAATTTCGCACGGAACGTAGCCGATCCATCCGGATTGAACTTTGGTGCATCAAGCACCTTCATACGGATGAGAGTCGGTTTGCTAGCGCCGCTACTAGAAGTGCTGCTGCGGGAACCGCTAGTTGCGGAACCGCTGCCGCCTCCTCTGCCCCCAGTAGATCGGGATGAAGAGCCGCCGTTCCCTTTGCCTGAAGATGTTCCGGTTTGTTGTTCATCCGGAAGGATCGATGTAGGCTCTGAGGATTCGGAGTTTCCCTTATTACTGATGGATGCGCCAGTATCGCCTTGGTTACTGGTAAATAAAGCTCTGATATCCGATTGGAAGATACCTTCCCATCCCTTATCCCTGTAATAATCCCGGTAAGAATCCGGCAGGATTGGGATGCCGTACTTGTGGGCCCCATATTGCTCAACAATTCCATGGGCTGAAACAAGACGGTGATACAAAGGGTTGTTTCCATTATCGAATTTCTTTGGCTTGATTACATCGATAAAGCCTTTAAAGACATCAGAGGCAACACCGAACCAGCAAGCGCACTTTTTGAGCGAATCCGAAACAGCAGACTTCTTACAGTCCATTCGGTCTTGAGCGGTAGGGACTTGGGCTTCACGCATAATGGTCATGGTGTCATTACCGTAATTTACGCGTTCCATCCATTCTTGTCTCGACTCGTTCCAGATCGAAAGACGCCCTAGCAACTCAACGGAGAAATCATCCATGCTTTCGTTCACATCGAAGAACTCATGCCTCCAATCTAGCGGGCCGATGACGTCGTTGAGTCGATCGACCACCCATTGGACACTGACATATGCTTGTCCTTCATAGTTCACTCCATATGCACGATATGGAAATGGTGCATTAAGCTGAAAGCTCAGATTGGTTGTGTGGGACATGTGTAACTCGCTCCTTTGTGTGAGGGGATTTGGATTTTTTTCGGATTAAATGCTTATCCTCAATCAAATCAATTACGTCTTCCAGGTACAGAATGCCGTCCGCCATTTCTTTGAAGAGTCGAGCAGGCTGCTTTCGCCCAACTACAGCAACGACTTTAGATCGAAGCTTCGCTCGCTGGATGGCAGGGACAAGATCAGAATCCCCGGAAAAAACAAAAAGGAGATCGAAATCGTTCAGGCTAAACTCAAACAAGTCTAGTCCAATCGACATATCGACTCCCTTCTCCATCAGGCTGCCGGCGCGGTCCGTAATACAAAATCCTTCATGAACCTGTATCTTATCGCGCTCGAGTGCCTGAAAAAACCGTTTCCGATCGAAATACCTCGTACCGGCTACATCTTTTGGTGGCAGGCTTCCGTAGAAATGGTACCCTACTTCTGCTTGGCCAAAATCTTTCGTGAGCACTTGATGGATCGCACGGTAAAACTCAACCCATGGGCGGATTCCGTGAATGCCAATATCGTGCATTTGAATCATTGCATTGATCTCATCAACCAGGATCGCAGCTTTCATGAGGCAATCACATCCACTTCAAGAGGAATTGTGAGTTGCACTTCATACTTTCCGCTACTGGTTAGAAAATCAAGACGGGCAGCATCGCTAAGAACACCGCGGCCAGAGCGTTTCATGACCTCCAGAATCCATGAGTTAGTAGATTCAATGCGGATCGCTGAAATACGGTATTCGGGATGCGATTTGTTCCAAATGCGGCTCTCCCCATGACTTAGCGTAAATCCGAGAGCCTTAAGCTCAGAACAGGGATACTCTCCATCAAAAATGAATTGCAGATCCAAGCAACGTCCTTGAAGCAAGCTTTGCAGCTCAGCGAACAATTTCGGAACGGTTGCTATGTTTGCAGATTCGATCTCGTGATGTACAATCGTGGTATTGTACCGATTAACCCGAAACTCCGGTATATTCGGTGGCTTAACCTCGACGTGATCCCACATTGTCTTGACTCGTTTCAGATTCCATTCCACATACTCTCTCTCCCTTCAGCTTTTAATTAGTCGGTAAAAATCAACAAAAAAAGAACCGACTCTTCAGCAGCAGATAGAATCTTGAAATCCAAGTGGACTTCATAATCTGCGTCTCAAGAGACGGTTCTTTGAAATTGGGCATGGTAAACCCGTAGATCAATTAATAGAAAGGTGAATCTGACGGTACTCCCTGGGCCGCTTGGCAGGAGCAAGAAATGATAATTAAAGAATGTCCCTATTATACCATGCTGGAGGCTGAGTTGGAAAGAATAGCTGTCATATTTTAAGGTATTTGAGACAACTGCTGTGAAAGTAAAGAAATAGCTTGGTTGAGCCGCGCAGGGTCAACCTACGCACGGCTCGACTCCTTACAGATGAATAACAGAACTCAAATATAAAATAGCTGAGGCAGCCTTACTGCTAGTTTATAAGACATCTCGAAGAGACAGGTTATCCAAAATAAAAACAGTGGCAGCCTTGGACTAGTCCTAGATTGCCACTGTTTATTGGATTATTCAAACTTATAAGAGTAGCAGAGTGGTAATTATTCCGAACTCTACTCCTCAAATGTGGCCATCATAAATCATGCGTTCACCAATTAAAGACTGAAAGTGATTATATATAATAGCTTTGTGATCCTGCGGTACTTCTACTAATTTTGGAGTTTCACTGTAAGGATCTCTTATTCGTAAGATGTGTATCATTTCATTGGTGTCCTCAAATGCAACATACATATTGCCGTCATAATCAAACAGCTTCCTAAAGGAGCATTTTATTGTCTCGTTATTTTCATTTGCTAGAATAAAGTCGACCGTCACTTTTCTCCGTATATTCTCATCGATGCGCGTATTCATTGGTTCACCTATCTTCGGAGAAGAATTCCTGCTAAAAAAGGCTTGATGACTAGAATCCAAACCTTTTTCAGCAATATGTTTTAATCTTCAAAAGCGTCATCATCCGTCTTGTTCAATTCCGAGAAATACGCGGAGGCCTTCATGCCAGGTGCGTCTTCCAGTAGGAACGAAATGGTGCTTGCCGTCATCTTCTTCTCGGAATTGTTATATTCGAGGAAGGTGTCCCGACTGATGCCCGCAAGCAGCCGCTCATCCGTTGTGAAACGGAGCGGGACTTCTGGCATATATTGTTCAGCAATTCGGCTTAGAAGAGGGATCCGGCTTTCGCCGTCGGCGATCAACATGATACGAGCCGGTCGGTTGTGATCCGGAAGTTTGAGATAAACTTGCCGCAAACGAGCAAAGCGTTCAGCTGTTTTTCGGATAAAGTCTTTGCTCGGCCGGAACACTTCTACCCAGAATTGAAGAAAGTCGTTGCGGTCCCGAATTACCTCGAAAGCGGCAACTGGGATATGAAATACCTTTTGATCGACGCGGATTACCGGCCGACGCTGCCATGATATGAGGCGTTCAATTCGGACGAGCTCAGCATATAATTCATTCGCCGCAAGATCAACGAAATATGATGTCATTTCTGGTCCTTGACCTGGTCCGTACTCAACCGGTCGTGCCCACTGTTCCTCGTTTAATTTGCGGTGAAAGAGAATCTCGGCCGCATCGGCACCAACCTTGGTCAGTATGTACGCAAGCGGCTTTTTCCGATCTTCCTTGAGCGGGGTAGCCCATCGGTAGGCACATATAATGCCGCGGCTTCGGCATCGCTTGATGAATTCAATACCGGTCCGGTCGCCAGGTTGGAGATCAGAGAAGAGTACTCTCTCCAGCTGCTTTCTAGTCATCGTTCTGTTTGAGGAAAGCACATCGACTAGCTTTAGGTCGTTCTTCGAAACATCAGCGCCATTCAATTGAGCATCCAGCCAATATCGACCATTCTGCAAACCGAACTTTGGATCGTGGTACTCGATGGTGGCATACGGGTCGGAAAACATCCCGAACCTCTTTCCGTCCGGAAGCAAGAGTTCGGAAATATCCCTCGGGCATACGGAGTCGGTATAGGGGTTCAGGTGCTCAGGCACCATCGGTGAGTTAAAGGGGATCGGTGTCTCCCGCTCCCCCGCTCCTCCCTTCGGACTCTCTTCGAAACTGGTAAGATTACCTTGAACCATAAGAACCGAACTGACCGTAGCGGGCGGTATCCCGCTTCTTGGAGTTTTGGGGAACGAAAGCGACTGCCTTCATGCGCCGACCCGCTGCATCAATTTTCGCAATCCGAACCCGAATGCTTTCTCCCTTTTTGAAAATATGATTCCCACTATAAGGAGGGAAATTTGTCCGGACGACAAGGCCAGGTGAATCAATAAGTTCAACGAACATACCGTGTTCAGGATGAATCTTTGTGATTTCCCCTACGTAGATCCCGTTTACTTGGTAGTTGATGATATTTGTCCATGGATCGACCTGCAGCGTCCGGGAGTCAATCAAAATCTTGCCTTTCTGTTCTTTCGTTGGACGGTTAATACTTGTGACTTTTACAGGAAGCGTATCACCGATTTCGAACGCCTCAGTAAGGTCCTCGTAGAAGACGTAGCCAACTTCAGAGCGGTTCAACTCACATGGAACGCCCTCAACTAGCAAGAACAAAGTATATTGATCGACGCCGCGAACAAACCCTTCGAAAACATGTCCTTCCTGAGCTTCTTTCCAGAAACGCTCCGCCTTCTTTTCAAGAGCTTTCGCACGGTTTGCTAGGAAAATGCCAACTGTTGCTGCTTTGTCGATAATAACTTCATCGATGACAAACTCCAGTTCCCGATCCAAGTAATGTTGGATGCCTCGCAGATTGTAGTTATCTACGCGAGATTTCGGTAGGTAGCCGTATACACCGTTAAAATCGATCTTTAAAACTTCTTCTTTGCTGCCACCAAGCGCTTTGGTTTCAATACCGATCGTGTGGCCAACCATGATTCGGCCTGTACGTTGTGCTTCCTTGATATCTGCCCAGGAGCGCATTGCAGGAGTAATGTCGAACTCCTGCTCAAATTGACTCGACATGCAAAATCACCTTTCCTTCGTGTTGATATAGAGTTAGGTCCGGAAACGCAAAAAAGCACCAGCGCATGGGGGGTCCCCAAATCGCAGGTGCTTCCTGAGATAATCCGGAAATATTTACTTGTGTCCATTGTAAAGCGAACCTATCTCAACTGTCAATTAATTGATTTAATTGTCGTGAGAAAATATAGTCTTTGAAGACCTCATAAAACTTAAACAACAGTCATGGATGGATGAGAAAATAAAAGTTCAGACTACTGCTGTTTTATGAAACCTTTATTTCGAGCTTGATGTGCTTGTTTATTCGGATAGGCAACTTCTCACCCTGAACCGATAGAAGACAAATTTGGTTTCCTTCCATATTGATTACAGACCTTTGTGATAATGGACATAGGAGTGATGGTGGGAGCACAAACAAAGGGCATTTGAATAATGGTCCAACGTCTCGACGTCGAAAGCCGTCTCAGCTGTTCCGAGCGGAGTCACGTGATGGACTTCACAATAATATGTGCCATCATCCTTTTCGATGCGTGGTATGAGAGGATAACCCGTTCCGCAAATTTGGCAATGGTAGTCATACAGTTTTTTGAGCAAAGTCACCATTTTTTTGTTTCTTGCAATCCGTTCAGTTGGACTCGTAACATATTGAGGAGCCGACTGCAATTCTTCTAACTTCTCTAAAATTGCGCCTGTAATCCCAAAACGAGACTGGTATTCTTCTTTATCCAGCCGCTCAAGACCGATTCTATCTAAAAACGTTTGAATGGTTTCGTTGCGACCCCGTAAAAAATAGTATAAAGACCTATACAATCCCTCTTCCGTAGGTAAGTAAACAAACCCGTCAAACGATTGTTCCCGCACAAGTTCCTCATACCTCACCATACGCCGTTGATGTTCTGAAGCAAAATCGCGCTGTCTCCACTGAAATCCGAGCATTTCTGCATATTCCTGAGCACTCTTATCAAACATTTTTGCACGCCGCACCAAACCTGTTTGAACAGTAGACTGGTGAGGGACGCGAAGCACCCCATCGCTTTCTACAAAGGGATACAACTTATTAAACCACTCTTCATCTGTTAACGTTCTTCCATCCATAATCGGGTGAATACTAAGATGATTTAAATACTCATCATAATCAAGTCCACGGACGCTGCAGTAATGTCTTATGTTCATGGTGTTCTCTCCCGATTTTGGCCGATAAAACATCTGGCCTCCGACGTAGACTTGTTCAAAAACACGGCGATGGGCATAATTTATTTCACTAAGCCGATCTCTATCTTTTGATGCAAGGAATTGAAGTGTTTCGAGATCAAAATTGAAATGAAACCTAATAGACCCACCATTTCGATGCAAAAACACCGGACCCATTGGCGCAGCGGTCAATATCGCCATGCTGTCGTCATCATATTCAAAAACAAAAAGGTTCTCCTCGACCATGCTTTTCACAATAAGGCTTTCTTCATCCGTAAGACCAGATACCCTCCAATCTCTTCCTCCCTGTGTAGCTTCAGATAGACGTTGAGAAACTCGCTGCCGAGAAATGCCAAGGAACTGAGCGAGTATAGTTTGGTTGACATCATCGAAATGATTAGTAAGATAATGAACCGAGCTAAAGTCAAAATCCCCCACCACGTTATTTCCTGTGGCCCTACGTATGTAATCAAACCCAAGAGAGCGGATATATTCCTCTATACCAACATCTGGATGATTTTCCCTGAGATACCCGTATATCACACTGTAAAGAGATCGATCCTTTGTGCTTAGCCCTTCAACGATTTTATTAGGATACAAATACGTGAGCCGATCACGTATTATTTGCGAATCACGGTCCATTTTTTCACCCCACTGAGATGATTACTTAGGATTTCTGCATGCTCCTGCGCCGATACAGCCCTTATTGGGAGTATGAAATTAATAAATTACTCTCGGAATAATTCTTGGAATTATGAGTCTCTTATTGCGGTGGGGTTGCCATAGTGGACATACATAGCTGATCGATGGATGTGCCAATACCGTCCGGACTGAAAGACTAAGCCTGCTTCAATATATGGTTGTAAAACAGCGTGGCGTGGGTGACAATCTTGACGGATTGTACCCTTCGAAAGCCCCCACTCATCCTCGGCCTGCTGTGTATTGATCACGCCATTGATCGTCGATTTGTAGGCATCGCACATGACGATAGAGCCGACCATCGTAGGTATGCCCTCTGTCTTGATCCAACCGGAACAATAGCTGCATTGATATGGGAGCTTGCCCATCGTAAAGCGTTCCAACCGCATTTGAGCGTCCCTTATCTGCTGGTCCGTAACCAGTTTCAAAAAGGAGAGTTCCGGTGTTCCGTCAGGCAAGGATTGTAACGCCCGCTTAGAATTCTCCAAATCCTCTAGCTTCTTCTGATATTCGGAGATAAGATCCATAATCGCCCTCCGAACTAAAAACACGAAATCGTGTAATGACTGTTTGATATCGTGTATTGTACCATAAATAACCAGTTTTTGACTTCCCTATTTTGAGTTGAGGTAGGTGAGAAACCGCATGAAATAAGGCGTTTTAGCGCAATATCAGCTGATTTAGAGAAAAGTTATACGATTAGGTAGCGTGAATTTTCCAGCAAAGAGAGACAGAAAAACCGTGCCTCATGGACACGGTTCTCTCATTTACAAATCCTCTTTGTAATCATCGACCTTTGAGATGTTGACATTTGCATATTGTTTTTGCTTGTCAGTGTCAGTGTTCTGCCTATCAGATGCAGCGAGATCATCGAGGTGATCACCAAAAGGATTGACTCTCGGTTTCTCTGGTTGTTGTGCTGAAGCTGGATCAACCGGATGATTCTCTGCAGCTGGAGTGGGAGCACGTCCGCTAGATGATGAGCCGGTACCAACAAGATTATCGTGGACCGACTTTACCAGAGCATCAATATCATCCGGAATGGAATGGATATGCTGCGGTATTACATCTTCCTGCTCATTCTCATTGTTGATCGGATGCTCTGCAAGGATGGGATCAGCTAAAATTCCGGAGTCCTCTGACGCCCCAACTTCTACCTGTTGAGTAGATTCACCTGCCGCGAAGTTCGCTGCGTCCGGATCTGGCCAGTCGAAATTGCCATCTTCATCGTTTGATTCCGGCCACTCTATTAACGAGTCATCATCCTCATCCACAGTATTTGGTTGTGGTGGAGCAGAAGCCGCGGCAGTTTGATTATTTCCATCCTTGATTTCCTTAACTGCTTCCGCCTGAGATTGAGTGGTGGGCTGCTTCGCATTCGGTGTTTCAGATGATACTCCCGCTTCTGCAATGCTATCATCTTGGTTGTTGTCATCGAGCTGACGAACCAAGTAGGAAAGTTGATTGATATTCCCTTTGAACGAAAGCGCCTTATAGTTTTTAGTGGCAAGCTCAATTTTGCCTATATCGATGAATCGTTTTAAAAACTTCGTTTCATTCACGAATTTTCCGTATGACTGAGTAGCCGGCTTAATACTTTCGTCTCTGCCTACTAATTCAACGATAAAATGTTTGAACGGCTGCTCTTTGATCTGTGTTGGCGTAAATCGTGGCTGGAGCGTGCGGGCCGTATTGTATCGGAGTCCACGAGATTGATTAGGCATACTCATTGGAGTCACCGACTCGTTCATGGATTCCTCAATGATAGGTTCTTCCCCGAAACTCTTACTGAAATACTCGTTATCCTTTAACTCACCGCGTCCAAATACCGTCTTGTTGGAGGCATTGGCGAGAATGGTTTCATCATAACCCGGTTTGACATCTCGAAGTTGCGCCAAGTTTTGAATTGCAATGAGTGTTCCGACCAAGTAAGAACGCCCGAGCGTGAGGAAGCGTTGAAATGCTTCGTTAACGTATAACGGGAACTCATCGATCGTGAAGAAGATAGGAATCCGTTTATAGCCATCTTCTTGCTTTGGACGACGGAATACAGCGGATTGCATTTGCCGAATGATGAACTGTCCAAATATAAGGCTGAGTTCTTCGAGCTCCGCAAGCGCACTATTGAACAAGAGGATACCCCCATCATTGAGGAAGGAATCAAGGTCAAGGGTTTCCTCTCCCTCCTTCGCCATAAGGAGTTGGCTAAGCATAGCGTTCAAGCTAATATCCGTTATGTATTTTTTCGCACCGCCGATAAACTTGTCCTTCTTATTCAAAACAACCTGTTTACCAGCATACTTATGACCCTGCGGATAGAGAACCGGAAGTTGACCGCTGTCCTTGCTATTAGTAACCGTATATTCGAGCACGTCGTTTTCGAAGAAGCCGCAGACACGATCATACCTTTCGAGCAAGCTGCGCTCTTCAGGAGTAATGGCTGGGTTTGCCAAATTGTTTTCGATCCACTTACGTACATCTTCAGTCATATCCGCTAAGAAACGTGGCTCGGAATACATGCGCTGCAAATGGGTTATGAAGCTGAATTGATTACCGTAGCGAATTTTACCTAGCATGACATACGCGGCAGCGGTTTCCCCTTGCTGATCCTTGAAGAAAGGATCCTGGTCGCCTGTTAAAGCATCAAGTGTACCGCGCCATGTTTCAGCTGCCGCTTCTAACGGGCCGGCCACTGGATTAAATCGGATCGACTTTACCAGGTCCGTAGGATCAACTACCTTGATCTTACTCTTAGGAATTCCGAGTTTATCGGCAAGCTTCTCTACATCACGGATCAAATCGGATTTCGGTTCGAGAACTACTATACCCATTTTGTGACCTCTGGCTATCCGGATTAAGTCCTGTACGATCCGGATGAGGATGGTGGTACTCGTTTTCCCGCTTCCTGTCGCACCAACAACAAGCTCGTGGAGGAAGCGGGATTTTTCGGACAATACAATAGGCTTGTTCGTTTTCTTATCCCAACCGACAACTATATCGCACATCTTGTTTCTCAATGAGAACGACTGATCCGATAAGAAGGAGAATTCCCACGTATAGAAACGCTTCCTGAAGTCCTCGTTCTTATAGAACTCCTTGGCCACGAAAAAAGCAACGATAAGGCAAATGATAATCGGTATGACCATCAGAAAATCAACAAACCCCTCCATGGTCGTTATTTTCAAATGGGGCTTGTCTTCTACACGAATCTTCGAAAAGTAATCGAAGGTGAACGTGTGGATATACCAAGCGAATAATCCGCAGTACATGAGCGACATTTGTACAAAGGTAATGACCAAGGTGTACTTGCGGCCTCGCTCTGATGTGTAGGATAGAATCGTTTTGTGCCCGCGTTGGATCGGCTGCGTTATGGTGGAATAGCACCATACAAAATAGCAAATGAAGATGCAGCATAGCCATACAAGCGGACGTTGATGGATAGGAAGGTACAGAATACCGAGTCCCTTTGCGATCCAATCCAATTTATCCGGAAGCAATTGAGCGATGGCGTCGGGACCGTTTGCAGCCTGATTAAATTGCATGATGCACAGCATTGCAGAAGAAATGGCTATCGCCGTGTTAACCAGTATGAAAAGGGATACCAAACCGGTGTGAAAATAGAGTCGGTATAGCTCTAGCAACCCCTCTCGCAAGTCTACCCAAATCTTCTGTCCATACGCTGGCAGCAACCCTTTGCCGAAATGATGTTCATCATTCATATAAACTTCTTTAGCCAATAAGCTTCGTCTCCTTCCTCTCTCTCGTACTTGCGATCTCAAATACGACCATCATCCTTTGGGACGACCATATAGTTTAACTCAATATTAGCCGGCAGAAGGACGAGAAACTTGAGCGCCATCATCATTTCGATAAACTCCCTCCTCTCCTTAACCACAAAAAAAAGCACATACTTAGGCCAATGGCCCAAGTAAGTGCTTCTTACTCGCGTGTTGGTTATGAAATTATATACCCCGATTATAACCGAAAGACCCGTGAAGGAACAATCTCCCTTTCGGAAAAATGGAGCGTGACGCTCGACTGACAAGTTGGGTACCTGCAAAAATGCCTCGAGCCGCAGCCTGTACTATACTAAAGATACAAGAAGAAAGGAGTTGAGGGACGATGGTGTTTTTCCTCGTAGTGGCATGTATTTTCGGCATGATATCAGCTGTAGACAACTAAATTATTGGAGGTAGACGATGCGTCTCACTTACTGGCGCAAGAACAAGGAAGACGATCTTCCCTTGCGCTAGCACTGGTACCCTCTCCACTATCCAGTACGTGTACATTACTCAGCCTGAAGGTTGTTAATGATATGTTGAATTACTTTTGCGTCATTTCCAGATCGAAGTTGGGCGATAAAATCCATTGTCAGTATGGAAATGAGTTCCTCAAGGGACATATGAAACTTTGGCTCAATTAACGATAGATCCAATAGGAATCCTTCACCTCGGAAAGCGACATGCCGAGCAACCTCCAAACGAATGATTACCCACTTCACCTTCCTTGCGACCACACGTTCACTGAGTTTCCAATGATTCGGCGATACTTTCAAAAATTCCTCGACTTTTTGATACTGCCGCAGATACCTCTCCCGCTTCTGTGCTAATTTTGCGGCAAGTTGCTTCTGGTTGACTCCCTTTACAATTGTGACTAGGAAATCTTGATACAAGATTGCGATCAGTTCATCGACACGAAGGTAAACATCATCACCGGCCATATCTATGATATCCCCAACGAACATCTCAGCTCTCACATAATCATGTTGCGGTAGCCGCACATTAAGCTCTACTTTGGCATTTCGATGATTCTCAGACGATCCAAGGAGCGCATCTAAAAAGCCGCCGAGTATCCCTTTTCGCGGTGAGGATAATTCTTGGAGGCGTCTAGAGATGAGATTCAACTTACTAAGAGGTTTCAATCGAAACCACCACGCTGCCGTAATCCATGCATAACAAGCCGTGTTGCCGCTTCCCGCTCCGACACATCGTTGGTAACCGCAAAATCGAACACCTTCTGATAATCAAGCTGAGTTGGTTTTACGTGTACGTAGATCTTTGTATCGTGATAATCGTATTCGGGTAGGATTCTGCATGAAGATAAAGATGATACCAATAATTTGGTCGCATACTTCGTTGAGGCTAACTTCGATTCTTTGGCTAATCGGCGAATTAGAGCTTTTTGGTTTAGAGTGACGCAGATCCGGATATCATGGGTTTTATCGCTCCGCGGTTTCCTTTGTCTTGGTTGTTCCTTTAACTCTACCGGGTTCTCGGGTTGCAAGTTAGGTTTGCCCAAGAGTTGCTTATTCGCTGAAGCGGGAGTGGGCTCTCGAAAAATTGGGTTAAGGTTCACAGTACATCTCTCCTCCCTATCGTCATTATGACCCTCTTACCTCCATTAGCTCTAGGGCCACTCGTCCGTTTGTCCATTTGTCCATCATTACTAGACAAGATATGAGAGCAGCCGGGGGAATATGCTTAAACCTCAAGAGTTATGGCAATAATGGATTAATAGAATTGGACCAGGGAGGGGATTTTTATGGCAAAATCATCATCGATCACAAAAGAACAAGCAAGGATATTTGCTGAACTAGCAAAAAAAGCTGCTCATAGCACCGGGATCAGGATAAAAGCAAAGCCGGTTAAGTAATCGGTCTGAAGCGAAAAAATGGATCGTTCTCGCGCTGCTGCTGAGGAAACGGGTGTTGATGTGTTCATAATGTTCCCCGTGCCTGACCAGATAGGGGCATATTCATTATGAGCAAAACAAAAGACGGTGCTAAGAATTGAATCTTAACACACGTCTTGGTTTTATATCTTCAGATGAAGTCCATAGGTGAGCGGGTTTATCACTGATTCACTGATCATCGGCTTAAGAGATTCATCGTACCAGGTTCCTTGTTCCGTACCATACCATATCGATCTGGCTAATACAGCTTTTTCCTCGTTTGAGCATCCATCAATTTGTTTAGGAACCCCGATAGGCGAGCCGTCCTTGAAATAAAAGACTGGCACGATTTCCTTAACCCGCTTTATCTCATCCGGGAATTGTGACCATTTACTGAGAAAGTCTAGTACTCGGCATAATCCCTGTGATTCATATCCATCGAACTTTTGAAACAGATAAATCTGGACCCTATTGGGATTGTTCTCGGTGATTACAAAATGTGGGATCCAACCAAGCACATCACTAGCCATCACTTGTAAAGGTGTGATAGGATCCTGATCTTGATCGTTATTCCTGCCATTCCCCATATGTACCGTCCCCAAAAACCCCATATCAGGCTTAGCGGCTCCCTCTACCCGCTGCTTCATCTTTAGAAGCATACCGTTCCTCTCGGTAAAGGAACTAAGCGTCTGAAACAAATTCTCCGAATTGCAAACAAGCATATTCATGTAAGAGCTGTAATTCATCAAGTTGGCTTGATAGGCATTGAAGAGAGAAATCCACCTTCTGCCGATCTTCGTTGTGGCATTAGTGAACACAAGGATAATTGGTGGCTTGGATGATTTCGTTGCTGTTGCTTGCGCCAGGTAACCTCTGTAGTTCTCAAACTTGAGCGACAATTCGTTTGTGTTCTCCGTAGACCGATCAATCTCGATCCACGAATGGAACCCTGGAGTTGGATTCTTTTTCTCCTGCCGGAATCCGTAGATCTTTAGCTCGCCGTCCGGCCTGAACTTTATTGAGTCACCACTTTCGAGGTTATAAGTTTGAGCAGCGTACACATTGTCTACATAGTCGATCTCATTCATGAACGTGAATTGAGGGCTTAGGAACTGCATTCGAATGAAAAAATTAACGGAGTCCAAATGATGCTCGAACCGTTTTGGAAAATCGAAAAAGTCGATGGATAGATCGCCAAAGTCATCATCCCAACCTGTTCCAAAGTGGAGCGGGTCAATATCAAGATGATCCTTAACGACGCTTAGCTTCTCGGTATCCAGTGTGTAGACGGATAACTTGCGAGCAGTGACCTTGTATAATTGCGATCTTATAAAGTTGAACCGTTCGAGTCGAAGTATTTCCTTTCGAATACGAGAATACTTTGCGGTGTAGTTTTTCCTCCAAGCTGAATCGTTTTTAGGGTTAAGCGGAAACGTGTTTGTCACCAGCTCAGGATAGATAAGAAAAAGGATCTGCTCAGTCGTAAGGAGCCGGAACCGATATAAATTTTGGAGGATTGAGTCCTCGATTTTATTAAGTTCAAAATTACCATCCAAATAGAACCGCATTATTTAACCTCTACTTTCAAGTCAATGTAAGTACAAACTAACTCTGGTTAGGAGTAGCGTCTCACCATTGTCGTTTTCATTGTCATTTACGTTATCACGATAAAAGCCTTGAAGTATATGGTATTTATGTACCTATGGCTCATGTGACAACTATTGTGACAACAGGTTCAACAATCCAGATGATAATGTATAACTCATTGTTGTCATGACCATTGTACCTATCCATTGTCATATCTAAAGTAACTTCAATTGGGTGGAGCTATTGTTATGAACGTTGTGACTTCAATTGTAATTAATCAGAGCTATCTCCATAAAATCATCATAGGCTAAGTATTCATCACATGGGGATAGCTTCTTTACCTCAGCAGCTTCTACCAAAGAGATTAAAACGGGCCTTGTCCTTTTGACGAATGACGACTCACGTTGGGTCTCATTTGGGCTGCGTTCTACCACCACCACTCTATTTTTGTTCCTATTAAAATCGAATTAAGTTAATTCAGATCCCATTAATTCTTATCAAAAATTATAAATTTTTATCAAAATGCCCTTCTTCATATAGATTCTTTCGTAATCTGCTTTCAACCACCAACTGGAATCAATTCGAGCGTTTTTAGCCCTAGAACGATGCCTGATAGACTGAAGGTGACCAAAAGTTAAGTTGACAGATATGATATTAGTTCAAAACTATTCTGTTGCCTAACGCAACGTAATATAAATGCAATATACCCTATTATATATAGGGTAAGAGGAAAACGAGCATAGATTACGCGGCGTAACGCAACGTAATTTAATCAACATAAAAGCCTTGAAACATAAGGGGTTTGGCTTCATCGTAAGTAGATTAAGCGTCGTAACGCAACATAACGCGACGTTAATAATTGCTTCTATAGAAATTTTAAGTTGCGTTACGCAACGCTAATTAAGATAATAATCATAGAAATATGGCTACATATGGCTATCCTATTATTGACAGGCTGAGAGATGATAGCCCATAATTATAATCACGAAGCGTAACGCAACACTAATGCTGAACAATTGTTTGCTCTGGCTCCTCGAATACGGTGCCTAACGCAACAATAAGGAGGTGCAATTCTTGCATAACGATTTTCTTGAGTTTCCGCCAGAGATCGTGGACTTTATGGGTAAACGGATACCGCGGGAAATGATCGAGGTTTTTAGAGTCATATGGAACAATAGGACTGATGGGATTAACTGGACTGATCTTGTTAAGGAGATCGGGGATAGATACAAGGTGGAGAAGGCTTTACTCGTCTTGGAAACTGTAGGATTTGTATCGGTAGGGGCTACCATGAACAAACGTGAGAAAAAATACGTCCCTCATGAGTTGCGTGGCATCCAGTTAGCGGAATACATACGAGATAATTCTTAATTTATTTAGGAGGCGTGCGAAATTATGGATCTTAATCTTGGATTTATTTCTCTTGAAGGATTTACTAGCAGAACTGATGGTAATAGCCGCAAACTAAAGTTTTGTTTCATCTCATGCGGACAATACGGTGGTCGACAAGGGGATGAAATGGCCAGACTGAAGCATGATGTTATTGCCATCAACACTTCTGAGTCTGACTTATCCGATCTGAAAGTCGTCCAAAATATCATTAAGCTTGACGGCTACAACGGGGCTATTAAAGACATTGAACGTGGACAAGCTGCGATTAAAGATAACCGCGATAAAGTAATCAGTGTTTTGCAATCGCCAGAAGTCGTTGATGCAGATTTCGTATTTGTAATCGCAGGTATGGGCGGCGGTACTGGGAACGCAGCAGTTCCTATTTTGCTTAACAACCTCTCGCGTGTCCGGGAACCATTCAACGGTAAGCCATCATTCGGAGCAATCGTTTCCGTACCAGGTGCATGGGAAAAGCGTGGTATTAAGAAAAACGCCAGCTGGGGTCTTTCTCATATTCATGAAATGATCCAGAATGAGAGCTGCGGATCGGTTCAGATTATTGACAATGAAAAATTATTTCAGATGACTGAAGGTATATTCAGCGATACCGAAACTAAACTGGAATGGACGGATTTTGGGAACTCGATGTTAGCAGCCTTGTTAACAGAGGTCGCCTTCTTAACCTCCCTCCCCTCTGGGAAAACATTTGACGAGGACGAGCTTCTCGATGTTCTTAGTACACCAGGATACCTCTCACTCGGAAAATGCTATATCCAAGAAGGGGATTCTCTTGAAGTTAATAACATGAGTCAGTTGATCGAAAAGAGCTTCCGAGAAGCTCCAACTGCGAGTGATTATGACTATGAGCTGGATGCAACTAATGGTTTTATCGCAGTAGTGCACCCTAAAAGTAAGAATCAGATCATTACTGACTCAGATTTCCGGATACTTGAAGAGAGATTCGGTAAATTTGCCGCCAATGCGGAGAAGCCTCACTCTGGTCTGATCGAGAATGCAAAATGGGGAACAATTACAAGCAAAAATAAGCTCGTTGATGAAAAGCCTAAGGCAATTCTCTATGCCGGCGTCGTATCCTCCCAGCTCCCACTAAGGATTGCAAAGATGCTAAGTGAGATCGAGCAGGAAGAACGCGAGTTAGAAACCAAACGAGAACAGCGCAGCAACCGCCCTGTAATTGATCTTTCCGGATTCAAAGAAGTGAAGAAAAAAGAAGCGGTTGCCGTTAAGGGCATTGTAAATGACGACTTTGATCTGTTTAGCCCTAAACAAGAGGAAAAGACTAAGAGGAACTCCAATTTCGACCTATAAAAAGGATACGAAAAGCGACAGCCATGGACGAGTATGAGTCCAAATCTGTCGCTTTTTTATTGATCTTATTATTCGTAAAATAATCTGAATTCTATGGTCTGGTCATTTCGTAATACATTTACATCAAGTGGTTTATAACCAGCAATATGAGTAGCAATGTCTTCTTATATCATCCCAGTTGTTATGAGTTTAGAAATGTCCGGGAAGGCCGCCCTCCCCCATCGCAGTACTCCTGGGGTAGGGGTAAACAAGGGCAAGTGTGATCACGCGGCGTTATGCAGCGTAACGCCGCGTTAAGTCGCTGAAATGAGAGAACACTAGAATTAATAAGAACATAGTGCTGTATATAAAAATTTATAAGATTTTATGGGACACTCATAGGAATCATAAAACCCGGGAGTAACGGTGAGCTCGTCCAGATAATAGAATCGGTATTCCTGAAAAGGATTTTGGTCTGAAGGCTTACGAATAAACGCGCGCGTTCAGGGTTGGTACATATCGCCATACTATCTCATTTCTGTTGAGGTTCCAGTCATTTCAAAATGTTCTCTTGGCACGGAGGTCACATCTACCGGGCTATTTGGCATGTTCGCAGTTATTACACCTAAGTTTTTTGAAATCAGTGTATGTCCCCTCTTCTTTGAGTGGTTTTATGAAAATTTATATGATTTTATGACTCGAAACGGGATGGGTTAGGGCCGGACGCCCCTTTCCAACGGAATTTATGAAAATTTATTCGAATTTATGAACATAAAATTTAATAAATTTGTTTAAAAAAATCAAAATAAGTTTAAACAAAAGAAGAAAAGTGAAAATAAATTTAAATTATTATAAATGAGGACAAATATAAGTCAAATATACTAAAAGAGAATAAAATATCTGAAAATTTACATTGATAAATTCTTATGAAATCTTATAAAATGATAGTAGAAGTTACCGGATTTAGATCGGGGGCAAATTTTGTGCTGGTTGAACAAATAACAAGAGAGCGGCTTGAAGCGGAGTTTGGTAATGATCCGCTGTTTGATGCCGTTCAGCGGATGAATCTAATAGATGAATTATTTGACCATGAAACCCTCTCTGTCCTTGTTGAGCGGCATGAGTATACTACAACGGATTTCGAAAAGTGGTTTTGTGTTGAAGCAGATACCACCCGTTATCTATCAACACCAGGGATAATGCGAGCGTTTGTAAAAGAGCTAGCTAACTACTTACAAACAAGAAGCATTGGACGGACAATTATCATTGACTATCAAGCTGTTATAAAACTCAAAATGGCACTGCTATTAAGAAAGTATGGAATGAAACCAGCACTAATTTATGAGACAGCAGGGGCAAAGGCTTACAGTCCATCAGTGAGTCAAAGGCCACCGATCAGCGTTCAGCCTCATACGCCGGCAGCGCCGAGGACACAAAAGGATGTTTTATATCAACAACTCATGGAATCATTATTCACGCAATTGACAGCTGCAGGCGCTATTTCACAAGGGACCGATGGTAAGCTTCATGTTGATTTGCGGATGCTGATAGAGAAACAAGTTGAAGAAATGGCTCCATCACTACTGCTACCAGCTGATTCAGAGGAAACAAAACAAAAGCTTGAACAACTGGGTGACGAAATCATCCAACTCAAGGGTCAAGGTGAACGGAACCGCGAGGTTCTTGATGACATCCAGCAAAAATATGAAAATGTTGTAGGCGTTTCCGAAAGTGTTACGGAAATTAAAAAGAGAATAGACTCTGAAACGACAGAAAATAAAAAAGCGCAAGAGATGAGAAATGAGTGTCGGAGTAAAGCGGGAGCAATCTACGACTTGATTAAAACGGCTTCAAGCACTTCGGAAATGGAAGAGATGGCCATTCAAATCCGGAAGTTGGAGCATGAATATCCATCGGAGTTACTTTATATTATTCGTGATTATGGAGATAAGGCCGATGATATGATTGTTAAGGTAAAGCTAGAAGAAAAACAGCAAAGAGAACGACTTATAAAAGAAGAGTGCCAACGTTTATACAATGTAATGATTGATCCGACTGCAGCGAAATCAGAAGTAGAGGATGCGAAGAATAATCTGTTAAAGCTTCAGGAAGACAATAGTGATATTGCCTTTGAAATACGGTCGTTCATCGCTGCGGCGAATAACGTAGCTGATAAAAACAAAGAAAAAGGCAGCGGCGGGTTCATGAGTTGGTTTAAAAGGGCGCCTAAACATTGACACCAATAGTTTCCAGCAGTAATATAAGAAATGTCTTTGTTTAATTAAACAAACCGAATAGAAACATATTGTAGGCGAAGCACGCCGAGATACCCGAAAGGGTTACTCGGCGTGCTTTTTTGCTTTCGAAGAAAGGAGATATAAGCAAAAGTGGATCTACATCCAGGTGAAGTGATGAAACTTTGCAGAGTCCGGAAAAAGATGAGCCAGGAAAAACTAGCAATGGCCATTAATGAGACAAATCCGAAGCAGCTCACATACCAAATGCAGATAAGTCGAATCGAAGCAGGCTTAGAATATCCAGACGAGCAATTAAAATCTGCAATTGAGCGATCGTTAGGATATAAAATCTGGAATTTGAATAGTAAGGAAGCTCAGTAGTGGAAGGGGGGAGTTAATGTGGAAGAAAGCGGAGCGCCCGCAAAAAACGTCATCATAGCAAGCCAAGATCTCAAGTTTGCCGAGCAATTGAAGAAAAAGTTTGAGCTTAGAGGATTAAAGGTGATTGAAATCGTCGTAGTCCTCGAACATTTGCTTTCAACAATTGAGGAGAAAATCGCCCAAGGGACACACATTTATGGACTGATCATCTCCAGCTCAATTGGAAAAAACAATCTTGGTAAACGTTTAGAGCTCCTTTCGGATACGATTTTGACGATCCGTGAACGCCAAACTGACATTAGTTTCATTTTCCTTAGTGACGAAAACGAAGGACACCCTTTACTAGCCGACCTTGTATCATTTGGCATTTATAACATTTTCACTCGAAACACTTCATCTAATGTTAGCATCGACGAATTCGTTGTATTAATGGAACAACCTAAAACGTTTTCCGATGTTAAGCATTTGCGCGAAGTTGATCCTGACATTCAATGGCGAAATCGAACTGTAGCAGTGGAAGGTGCGAGAAGCATTAATGTAGCCGTAGAGACAACGACTAAACCGGTTGTAATTGAAAAGGAAAAAATCGTTGAGCGGGAACGGATTATTGAAAGGCAAGTAGTTCAGTACGTAGAGAAAGTAAGAGAAATAAAAGTTCAGCCAAAGCTTTTTGCAATTGGTAGCGCATATTCTGGATCCGGCTCGACTTTCGTGACAATGGCGATCTCCCGAATACTCCATCACATAGGCATTAGCAACGCAGTTGTGGAGCATCCTGCAGGTGATCCGGTCCTATATTCATTATTATTTGGCGAACAAAAATGTCCCAAGGATTATAAATTTTTATCGGAGCAAGTTCAACAAAATGGGGTTATCGTAAATCGCAACGAGGAGTGGAGAGACGGGAATACGACCTGGTATCCAATTCATCCGGAAGGGCTGAAAAAGGCAAATGATTGGTCTGCCGACGATACCCTTAAGATGCTTTATCACGTTAAGGAACCAATCGTACTTCTTGATGTATCGCACAATTGGAACGACCCATCTGTTCGAGACATTTGTCTTAGCGCCGATGAGTTACTGATAACAGTTGACCCACTGCTTCCGGTTCGCTTTTATAAGCAAGAAACTAAGAAGAACACAGACGTAATTTTCGAAATTCGGAATCTAGGTAAGCCGGCAAACATAATCGCCAACCGGGATGTAAAGGTAGCCAACAGAAACGAATGGTTACGTTCGTTACCACTTACTCCGATATCAGTGATTCCAGAGTTACCGTATAGTTCTGTGATTGATTCGATCTGGAACAGCAAATTACTTGCCGATGACGAGATCATTCGTGACGAATTAATTTATGCCTTATATGGAGTGATCAAGCGGATTGTTCCAAAAGATTACCCGATCAGTCATCTTAGAAAACGGCGTAGTGGAATTATCAGCAAATTGTTTGGCGGTTGAGGGAGGGGACTTGAATGGAACTGCTTGTACTGCTCATAGAGGAAGACCCGACCACCGCTGCCGTGATAGCAGAAATCCTATCAGATGGCGGGTTAACGCCGATCATAAAACCTTCTTTAGAAGAAGCAATTAAATGCTTAAGCACAATGAGTATAAAAGCAATACTCTTATCATATGACGGTCCAAACGAAGATCATCTTGATTTTATTGCTAGCTTGAAAGGTCAGCAAGAAACAAAATGGCTGCCTCTGATCATCCTGTCTCGGAATAACCAAGATGTATTTCGGATCGAATGTTTCAATAAAGGAGCCGATGACTTCCTTCTTCACCCAGTAAACCATAAGGAATTGCTGGCGAGAGTCAAGGGTTGGATCAAGCGCATTGGAAGCTTCGAAGAGTTGGCATTTCGGGATCCGCTAACCAAAGCGTATAACAGACGTTACTTTGATCATCAGATCATGCTGGAACTGCAAAGATCGCAAAGAAATGGATATCCAATTTCGTTAGCGTTTATCGATGCAGATAAATTTAAATCGATCAATGATAACTACGGACATCACATAGGGGATTTAGTCCTTCAAGGTATGAGTGCTGCATTACAGGAGCAGATACGTTCCTCGGATATTGTAGCACGTTATGGAGGAGAGGAGTTTGTCGTACTTCTTCCTAATGCGAATGGTAAACAAGCTTCCGAAAGGATGCATTCAATCTTGGAGTATGTAAGAAAGACAGCAATTTCCAAGCATGAAGGAAAGGAATACTTCATTACATTCTCTTGCGGAGTTTGCGAGTGGAAAACCGGTATGACCATCACGGAATGGATCAAATCCGCTGATGATGGAGTGTATACAGCAAAAGAGCAAGGCCGTAACAGAGTAATTCTTTCAAACATCAACATGTCCGTGGAAGTGGAAGAAATTAAACCCATCAACGCAGTGTTGATCGGAAACACGGGAATAACTCCTATGCTGCTGAACAACACAATGGGGTTAACAATCGAAGTCGTCGAGTTTAAAGGTTTTGATGATGTCGGACCTCTGCATTCTGATTTGTGCATCATCGCTTTGAATGAGCACTTAGACCGTTTGAAATTTGAGCAGTTTCGATCTGATAAGTTATCAATCGGCTGCAAAGTGCTATGGATCACTGAGAGAAAGTCTGAAGATGAAATCCTTCAAAGCATCATTGCCGGTATCGATGGGTATATCAGGGCCCCGTACTCGGATGTTGACGTAGAAATCGGGGTAAAACAGGTGCTTAATTAACAAATCGGAAGGATGAATGACTTGAGAAATTGGTTTTTCAAATTACCGCAATTGGTGAGGTTGCTTATTGCGTTGATTATCTACGCGGTGGTCTTCATAGGGCATATAGCGGGGGTTAATTATTACGTAGAGAATTATTCGGAAAAGGTTGATTCAAAAGAAGTGGTTGTCACAGTTAGTGAAATCCCGATTCATACGGTCATTCGATCGGAGGACTTAACGATTAAACGAGTTAGATTAAGCGATCTGGTTACCGGTGTTTTAGTGAATCCTGAAGAAATCATCGGAAAGGAAGCACAAGCTCCGATGGGGATAAACGAGCAATTTACAGCAGATAAGATTAATACGGTAGTAAAGAAAGATGGGGAAATGATTATCGAAATTCCGACAGAATGGGTTATGTCGTTCCCGAAATCCCTCCGTCGCTTGGATAAGGTGTCACTGTTGCCTATAGTCGATATGTCAAAAAGTGCAAGGGTTGATTTCACGGCAACCGCGAACCAGCAAGATAACAGTGTGCAAGGGAGCGCTAACGTAAATGCAGGAATCAAAGAAGATCCGAACGCACCATTACTGGCTGTTGCAAGAGAGAAACTTCTAGGGATAACAGTTGCTTACTTCAAAGACAACACGGCAAACGAAATCACTGACTCACTTCCCCCGAACTCGACTGCACTAAGTGATTCGACTCCGAGGATTAACTCTTCCAACTTGGGAGCTCGACTGGAAGTCGCCGTTAATCCGGAACAATGGGCAATGATAAACAAGCTGGTACAGAACAATTATAAGTTCGTCATCAGTTATCAGTAATAGGAGGCAACTCAATGAAAAAGATACTGTTTATCGGCGAAGATACAAATCTTCGTAGGGAATATCAGCATTTTGATCCGGAATCCGATTTTATTACCGCAAAAGCTTCAGAGGCATCTCGGAATGAGGAATATGATATTCTGATTATTTCAGATCGGGAAGTACAGCCACTAACCTTAACCGCATTTGCACAAGATTTTAAGTCAACTCAAACATATTATCTGATTTCGAATAGTCCAAAGACATCAATCATCGAGAACAAAATAGCCCTCTGTAAGCAGCATGGAATAAAGCCGATCCATCCTAGGCAATCGACCTCTCAAATCATCCAACGGATTTTGGGGATATCAAGCAAGGCTAGAGGGCTCAGAAACGTATGCGCGGTTTTAGGGACACATCCGCAAGTTGGAGGTACAACCGTAGCTTTAAGCCTTGCGAAGAAACTGGCAGAAAGTAATGAACAATCCGTTTGTGTTCTCGGGCTAAACCAATTTAATCCAGGTACTGCCTTTGTTGACAATTATGTTGGAAACACCTTTGACGAGATGTACGCAGCAATCGTTGATAACCGGCAAAGAATTAAGCCGAGTGAACTGATAAATTATATGCATTATGATGACTCAAGAAAATTCCATTACCTTGCGGGGAACCAAGATTTCACGAAACGGGGTTATTTTAGAACTGAGGAAGTCGAGCATGTTATTACAGCGGCTGCTGAACAGTTTGATATTGTCATTCTCGATGTCGGGTTCTCGCCATGCAATAACGTAACCCTGCAAGGCCTGATTAAATCCGAAGTTAAATTACTCGTAGGTAATCAGCAGCCGGTATCGGCCAAAATGTGGAGTCAAATGAATAACGACATTCTCCGACTATTAGGAATTACATCAGATGAGTTCCTTTTGGTTGTAAACAGAAATAATTTGGATCTCCCAATTGATTCAAAGGCTCTCCAAAACAGCATGGAGGTGCCGGTAATTGCAACAATATCTGACTTCGGCGTTGAAGGGATGATTTGTGAGATTGAGAAGAAATTGCTCTGCGAGAGTCGGAATAAAGGCGTGAAAAAGAAGGCAAATGATGTTTTCGATGCTCTCGGTGAAATTGTAGTTGGGCGACTGATGGGTAATCAAGGAAGAAAGACAGCGAAGGAGAAAACGGGGTTATGGAAGAAGCTACTGTCGTCGTAAAAAGTTGGGACTGGAGTGAAGAAAGGTTTAGCATCCGTGACTACCTACAGGAACAGCAAATTCTTGAAGAGGAAGAACGAAAAGCTGATCCGAGCCCTCGCGTTGAATCCGATTCCTTGTTCAATAAGATTAAGCGTTCAATTATTGACCATTTTACGGATCGGTTCGAAAAAAGTAAGGATCACGAAAAGACCTCATGGCTCACCAAACAACATGAAGCCATCATCGGTTCCAAGACAGCAATTGACTGGTTCAAGCGTGAAATTGAAGAGTATTTGCGAAGAAATAACCTACTTGGAAGTTCTTACCCATCTTATTACACCGACATTGTGGAGGCATTCTATCAAGAAACATATGGTCTTGGACCGATCTCGACATGGTGGAAACACGAAAGATACCAAGACTCACAGGCGGCTAGTATAATTGGGACCAACATTTTCTTCGAGATTCCTGGCCAACTTGATGAGTTGCAGGACATCTCATATGCTTCTGAATCTGATGTATTGAGGGTTGCGAAGCAATTGAGCCTACGAAACCCAATTACTTCTCTGAACCAGCATAATCCTTCACTCCAAATCGACATGGCAGACGGTACTCGTGTGACGATCATAATTCCGCCTTGGACTAGACGTCCGACGATCATTTTCAGGCATTATACGATCAAACGAGTGAGTTTGGAGGATATTGCAGAATACGGAACCTTTCCTAATGAAATGGTGGACATTCTTAGGGCAATCTCAAAGGGCCGTGGCACAACAAAGATCTGTGGACCTGTTAAGAGTGGGAAGAGTACTTTGCTCTCGGCAATGATTGCCGAACGAAAGAGCTACGACAAGATGCTCATAATTCAAAAAGACTTTGATGAATTGAAGATATCCGAGCATTATCCGAAGCACAAAGTCATGGAGTTCATCTTGACTGAGGAGAATAAAACTAAGATTTTCGATTTGGTTCTCCGAAGCGATTATGAGTATATCATTGTCGGGGAGCTGCGCTCCCTGGAAGCCGAAATATTCTTGAAAGCATGTGAGCGGGGATTACCGGGCGCGCTTACCACCTATCACACTCCCGATCCCGATAATATTCCTTCGCAGCTGGCAGACGTTATCTTGGACGAGCATCCGAATAAAGCATATCAAGCTCAATACGAACGAGCATCCAGAAACATTCACTTTGCAATCGTTATGGAAGAGTTGAAGGACCGGAGCAAACGTCTTGTAAAACTATCTGTATTCGACTGGAATCCGAACACGAAAGAGTTCAAAACGCACGACTTGGTGGAATGGGATCGTAAAGACAGCACTTGGAGATATTCCAGCTACATACCTGAACGAATCCTATCAATTATGGAGAAATACGCTCCTTCGGAAACCGTGCAAATGGTAAAGCTTCTTGAAAAGCTTTCAATGAATAATCCGTTTAAGCGGTGAGGTGAACAATGAATCCACATTCAATAATGGAAAAAATTAAGGTGATTCTTGATCCTGTCATACGATCTGTTTTGATCGCGGGAGTCCCGTTAGTAACGGCATATTTGTTAGCCAAATTGGTCTTTCCTGTTACAAAGGCTTTAAGGGTGGTTCGGTTCAGAGGCCTTCCTGCATCTCTTGAAAAGAGCAAAACTAATAAACCTGCTGCAAAATGGGCGAGGCACCTGGTACTACTATCTCGTTCGATCAAGACTGGCGAAGAAAGCGATGAGGAGCGGCTACAGCAATTCATCCTCATGACGATAGGTTCGTTCGTGGCGACATACCTTGTATATGGTTTTTGGACGGGATTGTTTAATAGGACTACCTTTCAGTACTCGGACTTTGTTGATAGATGGTTGATCTTAATATCAATAATGGCCAGTTCTCTACCGTATTGCTTTATGCGAATGAGATTGCACCGGGTTCGGGTCAAGAATAGTTACGATCTTGTTCCTGCTGTAAACACGTTGATTCTTAAATACTCCGAATATCGAGGAAACCTGTATTACGCGGTCTTTGAAACCACAAAAGGTCTGAATGGCGATATCTTAAATGCCTTTGTTGGGCTGCTACCTGCTCTGCAAGGCTCGGCCAATGCAGAAATTGAGGATTCGATCGAGCTTTTCATATTCCGAATAAAGACAACTTGGGCAATTCAACTTGGAATACTGATCCACAAATCGGAAGAGCAGGGCGACAACATTGAGCAAGGTCTTAGATGGCTCGTTACCGATATGAGTGAAGTGGCCAAGATAACAGAGGAAATCAAATCCGAGAACAGGGAAACGATCCAACTAGCATACATGCCAGCATTTCTATTCCCAGCAGTAATCTATCTCAACCAATACCCGTCACTAGGAAAATCCTGGCACTATTACTTTCACACGACACCGGGCATAAGAATGATCGTGTTTACACTACTATTCACGCTAATCTGCGCCTTAGTTGCTTATATTATCCAAAAACCACGGAATGAGGTGTGAGGACATGGATGTAAATACCATAATCCTTTTATGTTTGTATATCCTGCCTCTCATATTCGTCTCATATGTACTTCAGCTTGCCCGACTGAGCATTGCCCCCGGAAGGCTGTCGATTTGGACTCAAATGCGGCATTACTTCGACGTTCAGAAAGAAGGAGTTGTCGAGTTCTATAAAAGGCCAGATATGCTGCAGCAGTTCGAAGAAGCGGGATTGCTCGCAGCAGGCTTTTCGCCAACCAAGTACCGTTTATTTCGAGATATTACGTTACTAATTCTAGCGGCAATTCTCAATATCCGATTCCTGATGAATATGGACCAACGTTATCCTGTGTTCGGACTTTTCATTCTGGTACTTATGTACATTGCATTACAGCTCCGTGAATCCTTTCCGATCGAATACCTGCTGAAAGCAGTAAAGGTACAGTTTCAGCGAAAAAAGAATTCTGAGATTTTCATTCTTCAGCAGCTCATCTCAAATGAGTACGCTGATAAGAATACAACAAAGCAAACTGTCTATCACATGTTTCTGTATATGCGTCGTTTCTTGAACTATGTTAAACCTGCCGTTGATCGGTTCCTTGAAGAATATCCGCTGGATCCGTACAACAAGGAAAAGGCATTTCAGAGCTTCGCAAAAATAGTAGGCACACCGGAAGCGGAATCCCTTGCAGAAATTCTTTACCAAGTGGAGCAATCTTCTCCGGATGAAGTTGCTGATCTATTAGAAAAAAAGTACGAGGAACTTAAAAAGAAACGACAGGAAGCTTACCGAGGGGCCATGAAAGACAGAGGCGTTATCGCTTATGTGTTGACCTTCTCGGGAGTAATGATGGTCATTATATGTGGGATGTATGTCTATTACCTGGAATACAAGGACATGATGGGCGCCACATATAACATGAACTAATCAAGGGAGGTTTAGGATGAAACCCGTCATCATGAAGGTATTACTGATCGCCGTCGCTCTCTCGGCAATTGTCGTTTACGCTGCAAGCGAAACGGGACTTTGGGGAGACAGCAAGACGATCCGCGATCGTTCGCATACAAGGGTTACGAACAGCTTGGCGCCTCCTCCTTAGCGCTGGTTTCAAAATATTAATATATACATCTTATAGAAGGGGGGATATTCCCATGAAAGAAGTAATTATTAAAGTTCTACTTATTGCAATCGCATTAAGTGCATTCACTTTTTTCGTTGCTTTAGGGCTTTGGGGAGATAGCGGCGCGGTAGATGGTCGCAAAGACACTCAGGTTACACGCGCTACAATTCCCCAAAATTAATGTTCTGAACAAAGGCGCTTTCCTGTGTTAACTGAATATATCGAACCATTATGAGTGAGGAGACTAAATCCATGAAAGAAGTAATCGTTAAAGTTCTACTTATTGCAATCGCATTGTCCGCATTTGTATTCTTTATAGCAACCGGTCTTTGGGCTGATAGTGGCACTACGGATACCAGAAAAGATAACGAAGTGACCCGATCCGTTATTCCGCAAAGCTAATGACATTTAGGGGGCAGCAGAATTGCCCCCAATCAATAAGCTGATGAAAGGACGATTCTACTCATGAAAGAAGTAATTATAAAAGTTCTACTTATCGCCATTGCTTTATCCGCATTCACATTTTTCGTAGCAGCCGGACTTTGGGGCGATAGCAATGCCGTCGATGGACGTAAGGACGCACAAGTAACACGCGCCACGATACCGCAAAACTAATCGGTGGGGTGATCCTACAATGAAGGAAATCATTGTAAAGATACTTGTTATCGGTCTTGTATGCTCAGCTTTTACAGCCTTTATCTTTTTGAGTTTATTCCCGACAGCAAAGACATCGGAAACCAATCTATCAACAAAGCTTTCGGAGAAAAATGTCCCACGGTAACGCAATTAGAAAGGGCGTTGGAGTATGAAGGAAATCATTGTAAAAATACTTTTAATCGCACTTGCCCTGAGTTGCCTGGTCGCAATTGCATTCCCTGCGGTCTGGCAGGATGGAAAGGATACAAAGAACCGGGCACAACAGCATTACCAAACTATTTTCCAGTAGGAGGTGAAGGAGGAGAAGTGAAATACTTTTCCTCCGAAATCTTGTGAAGCAAGCCATAACCTTACTGCTTGTGTTTCCTTTTATGGTATTCTTCATGTTCCAACCATTCATGAATGAAGTAGTCCATATGAGGGGCGTAGTATTAGAAAACACGACACACAAATATGTTAAACTCGCAGCCAGGGATGGATATTTGTCGCCTACACTCATCAATAACATGAAGAATGAGCTACAGTCACTTAATTTTAAAACCGCAAATCTCGTAGTAACTGGAACAACATCAGGTAGGGTAGCCCGAGGCACAGACGTAAATGTTTCTGTTCAATACCCAATTGGATCGATGTTTATATTAATGAATTGGTTCGGTTCGGATTCACCTTCGGGCAACTATAAATTTAGCGCTACCGAAATGTCGGAATACATTCCGTAAAGAGGCGAAGTAACCATGAAATGGGCAATATTTTTACTATTCACATCAGCAATAAGTACAATGCTTTGGATATGGCAAATGGATAATCATACGACTGCAACAGCATATAATCGACTGAAAAACACACTCGATCTTGCGACCCATGATGCTTCATTGCAAATCGACAAGAACGAACTTGCACAGAACGGGAAGATTGTTTTTTCTGCAAATACACAGAACGTACTTATGGCAACCCTTCAAAAGAATTTGAAGTTAAATACGAGCAATCTTCCGATCGCACCAAACATGTTTCGCTCAACCGATCAAGTAAAATTGTTGGTATTTGATAAGCTTGAAACCGGATGCCCTGGAAGTCCTGCAGGATTCCCATGCACATACAATAACGCGACCTATGGCTATGTTGATATAATTGATGGTCCAGCTGTTGTTGCTATTATCTCTATGAGGCATCCGCGGCCGTTTGCTATTTCAGCGGATCGGAGTTTTATAGTGGGAAGTTCTCATGAATATAAAGGGTACTAGCAGTCTTTTTACGAGCCAGTCTCTTTCAAATAAATGGGGCCATAAGCGGCTATATGTTTCCGACGAGTATGTCGGACGAAATAGCCCACATGAAAGAAGTTTCCGTGATGGAGTATATGATGGAACAGTAGTTCTGAAAAACGGAAATTCTACATATTCAAGATTTTTCCGGAATGGTCGATATATAAATTAATGGTAGCTTATATTTGCTGCCGATCGGTTTAAGGCCATCAAGAATGGGACATAAACAATGTCTTCAATGATGAAAAATAGCAATTGAATTTTCATTCAACAAAATACTAAAATAAAAAAAGTTCAAATTGAAGGAAGCTGCGGAAGCACCGTCAGCGTATGGGACAACCATGCCTGTCGGTGCTTTTTGCGCGAAGGCGAGAATAGGTGGGTCCAAAAATGAAGGACCCACGAAACGATGTTATAGTTAAATTAAGGATATAAAATAACTAAATATCGTGCTTGGCCAGCAACCAAGGGAGAACGATGGGTCACTTGAGTATCCGAGCAACGTGTATTCAGAAATATCATCATCCATTCAATTATAGAAGGGGATTGTTTTCTATGAAAAAGAAATTACTAGCAACCGTATTGGCTCTTTCGCTGACTGTACCACTTGGTTCTACTTCTGTAACGCAAGCAGCTACAAGCATAGTTAAGTCGGATTTAAGTATCGAAGTTCTATACAACGCTAGGAAAATTGTTTTCGATGTAAAGCCTAAAATGGTGGACGGTACTGTGCTGATCCCTGTTCGGTATGTTTCTGAGAAATTACAAGCGACCGTGGCCCAACAGGGAAATACGATCCTTGTTACCAAAGGTAGTAAGACTATCAAGCTAACTATCGGATCGAATGTGGCAGTAATAAATGGGAAAAGCGTATCACTGTCACAGGCAGCTATTGTTGAAAAAGGACGCACACTTGTACCGATTCGAGTGATCAGTGAAGGACTTGGTGTGGCGATTGAGTGGGATTCTGAATTGAGATTTGTTTGGATTGGAAGTAAGGAAGTCCCAGAGCTAAATGATATTATTTCCCCAGTTAATATAAAGCCATATTTAGCATATTTCAAAGGTGGGGAATACCTTTTAGATGATGGGTTAGGAGACTACACCAAAGCATCGATTGTTAGAAATGCAGACTTTCCATTTAAAATAGGCGTGGTTACTTACTTTAAACTTGATCTTGCATATGATTCTACTGAAAATGTATATCTTCGGACAATAATAAAAACAAATTTTGAGAGGAGTTCAGATCTCTTTTACTTGAAGAAAAATACTGCTCCTAAAAAGGGAGTTGCATTAAATTATTTAAGAGATCATGTTTCGAAAGGGATTCATATTAATTTTAATGATGTATCAGTGCTAGGCAATTCCAAAAGCTTTGAAGAAAACAAGGTTGAATATATTGGAATTCGCACTTCTAATCGGCTTAAAGACGGTACGGGTAGTGTGATTTTGATAGATAATCCGTGGGGGTAATTTCATTGAAAAGAAAAAAGATACTTCAAAAAATTATATCCTATGTTGTAATTGTTTCACTAGTATTTTCCATGTTCCCTTTAATATCCATTCAAAGAGCTTCTGCTTCTAGTGCAAACCCTAGTGTTACTCCAGTAAGGGAAAAGGACGCTAACGGAGAATATCTTAATTCCAACAAACGATTTGCAGTTGGGTTCGTGTATGTAGATATTTGGTCAGATTCGACTGGTGGCAATTGGGACCCGTACTCTAAGGGCCAGTTAGACGTTACTATCACCAATCCATACACCTTCACGTTCGCTGGTAGAACCGTGAAAAATGTAACAGTTTCAAGGTTTGACCAAAACTCCGGAATGCAACAGACCGTCTTTTCGGAATCAAGGGCAGGAGAGTCGTGGTTAAACTATAAGGATTATGTAGGAAATAATCCATCTAGTCCGAGTAAATCAACCGTGTCTGGGTATGGAACAAGTTCAGTATCCTTTTCAGTTTCAATATCTGGAGATCTAACTACAAGCGATCCATATGATATTCGTTTGCAGGATGGAGCATGTAGCGGTTGTTCTCCTAATGTAAAGGGTTATCGCTATTTCTTTCCTGTACTGTTTACATTTGAATTGAATGGATATATGGAAGTCCACCACAAAACCACTGATGGAACCAATATTGACAGTTTGTTTGTGGACCAGTCTACTAATTTAGGTGGTAGCCCATATACTCTAGTTCCTGCAACCAATGCAGAATACGAATATAAAGGTTATAAAAAGAGCACTGTCTCTTCACCATCTGGAGGCGTAATCACACCAGGTAATCCGCCTACAGTGACATATGATGCAACTTATGATGCCTATTATCTCAATCTTTATTATGAGAAGAAGCCCGAAGGGGGAGGAGAGGCAATTGTAAAGCACTACTCAACCGATGGGCAGAGTTTGGATTCCGTTTTTCATGATCATACAGATATTCTCGAAAAGAATAAAAATTATAATCCGATTCATCCAACTGAAACTGGTTTCAATTACGCTGGATATAAGAAAAAAATCGAATCAGGTGCCCCAGATCTCTTGCCGCCATATACAGCAGGAGATTATTCCATTAACCCATACTTAGGTGATTTTGAAACCGTAAATTTAACTTACTTCTACGATGTAGTCAGTGCCGGTAAAATTCACGTACGTCATATGGTGCGAACAGGTCCTACCGGTACCTATAGCCAGCAGGGCAGTGAAGAGCTAATTCCGGTGACAACCTTGCCGCACTCTAGGTCGATTGCAGCTGACAGTTCGTATGGAACGGTCAAGGGGAAAAACGTATCTTATGTCTCCTTTTCTAGTACTGTTACGACGGGATCGACCGCAAGCGTGAATTTGACCACGGCGCTGCCGGAAGTGTATATAACCTTTTTCTATGAGCAAGCCATCATTGCCCCTCCTGGTGAGAATCATCCGCCAGAATTTATAATCGGTTTTGTTGATCCTTATAACAGAAAGGTACCGTTACATAAAGTTGTTGAAGGGACAACCTTGGATCTGATTTATATCGATGATCCATCAGTGCCAACCCCGAATGATATCGATGGAGATACTTTGTATTTTGAGGGGTTTGACTTTGATGCAGGAAACACCTTTGTAAAATCGATTCCATCAAAGAGTACTGATTATGTTGACGGACAGCATGGTCTAACGATGGATACGATTGGCTACCACAATGTGTGTGCCAAAATGAGTGATGAACACGGAGCAACGGTAACTGCGTGTACCTATATTGAAGTTGTTTCGAAGAATCCAGTACCAGTTATTGAATGCCCACCGTCGGTCATTGCCAATCATCCGCTGGCAGCTGGTGCGATAAATAGCACGGGCAGCTACAGCCCAATGGGCCGTACAATTGACCATACGAAAGACGAGTGGTCCAATAAACAGAATGTCTACACGAATCCTACGACTTCTGATATCACGGTTACGGTATCATTGCATGTCTACGATAGCGCGGGACTGAAATCTCTAGCTCCTGCTACCTGTACAATCATTGTAAAGCCGGATCTGCCGCCGATCGCAAAGCTAATCGTGCCGGCACTATCGATTCGCGGAACGCACCTGGATATTGTAAACAAATCCACTAGCCAAGATGGCGATACTATTACAGTCGCAGAATATAAGTACAAGTATGATGCGAACAATAACGGATTTGCTGACGAAGCTTGGATTGCCGCTACTGGGACAATGGCAAAGATGCAGATCACGCCAACCAAAGTGGGTAAATACTTATTCTACCTTAAGGTCACGGAGGAATATGGCGCATGGGATGACACCTTATCAGATGCTCAAGCCACATTGACGCTTGATGTCGTTAATAACGCGCCGGAAGTGTCATTTGAGATGGAAGGGAATAACCCGCAGCCAGATCTTGATCCGTACACACGAATAAAACCTGTTGATATGCTGAATTGGCCCGTATATGTACCAGGCACAAACACACTCGTGAATAATAAGAAAAACTTGTGGAGCGCCGAAGGAGCCGATCTCGTAAGTGGAGAGGGACGCAATTTCGGAAAGCAAATTGTAGATACATATGATTACAATGTCACTCGTTTTAACACCACAATGCAGCGATGGGATTCCTATCCGTTACAAAATAACGGATACGGATCGAATGAGCTTTCACCATGGAGAGCCGCATTACAGTCTTCCGTGGTAGCAAATATTCACGATGAGTACGGTAAGAGGTTGGATTGGCCTAATCTTAACGCTGGGCTTCCGTATCCGATAATAAGATCATCTAAGAAGCTCATTTACTTTGATAAGCACGATACGACTTATTATTATGATTACGATAAGCAAAAAGGAACTTACACCTACAACGATCGTATTTACGCGCTAGACCCATCTAAATTATCAAATATCAAAGATGTAATCGATCAGTACGGGTCCGTTTCCCAAAAGTATGAGAGTGGGCAGCATCCATATAAATTTATCTTAAAAGCTGATAAATCAAGACAAGCGAATGTTGAGTATAATGGGTCAACCTATAATAATGTTACGCTTAGTCTGCAGCAATTAAGAGAATACGAAATGTCTGATGGATATTTATATGTCCGTCGGTATTGGAGCGGATATGTCGCCAGTAAAACACGTGATTTTTACGATATTGGGGTCTATGATGCTGCTACGGGGCAGGAGCTCTATAGTTCTTTTGATTTTCCTGACTTTATACAAGCCTTGACAGATAACGGGACAAACGTAACTTCTATGCAATTTATCAGCTCAGAGGGCCGCAATTTACTTGTAGCGGGTAGTACTGATTCGTATGTTGGTTATGCTGCAGCACTTAAAGTCGGTCAATCCTACCAAAATATGTACTACTTATCACCGGACTTTAAGCTGACGAAGATACCATCAACTTTTATCATGCCGGCTCCAAATTCGCAGTATAACAAAGATAAGTTTGCGAGTGCGACAGAAGCAGAGAAGAAGCAATGGGGTTATGGTTATCTTGAGGAAATGAGAGATGCAACGGGTGCTATCTATCGGTATGAAGCTCTAACTTATAGCGGGAGTATCTACGAACTAAACGTTGCGAAATATAATGCAGACTATTCGCTCGCTTGGAGGAAGTATATCGGAGATACTTTGTCTGGAAGCAATCTAGGAATTACGAACGCGAAGTCGTTCTCATCAGCGTACTATTATCCTGAAATTAAAGGTGGTTTCTTTTTCAACCCGACGAAAAAGGAATTATACGCTAAAGTCTACTACGATCACGTAGCAGAAGGTAATGTCTGGCCGGATACGTATGAAGCCGTTTATGTGCTGAACTCAGGGACTGGAAGTCTTAAGAAAATGGTTGATGCACAGGCAGGCGATGAAGTAATGCTTTATCATTATGGCGATTCTGGTTACTCTGGATCGATGACGCAGTTTTCAACTGATTTTGGAGGAAATATCATCCCGAAAAGCAGGCAGTCGTTCACGATTGACGGCTACCGAACAAGCAATTCACTCGGTGACGGATCGACATGTGACGACTATCCATTGATGTACACCAGGTTTGGCACGAATACGGTGTATGATGCAGCTGGAAATCCGGTTGGGAACGTGCAAAAGGGATGTAACTACTCTGATGCAGAATATGGGCAGTACGTAGGAGATGGAGTATATTTATCGCTTTCACAAGCATATCCCAACAATGGAGGTTATTCGTATGCATCTACAATGCGAATGACGATCTCCGTTGGTACACCAACGACAAATCCAGCTGTAATCCGTTCATTCACAAACGGTCAGTTTTACTCACCAACCTCTCAATCTGACACTGAATATAAGTTCAGTTTCAAGATAGATGATGTTGATTATGACAAAGAATGGTTCGGATTCTCATTCCGTATGCAGGACAGGCAAAATGGTTATGCGCTAGAAACGGACGCGAATAAAATTGATCTTGTTATGTACAAGAATGGCGTTCGTACAGTGATTAAAACACAGAATTATTCCTTGCTAAGCCAGAAGACGTACTCCGTTAAACTGCAGGCGAGTGGCGAGCATATAGCGGTATATTTAGACAACACACCACTGTTTGAAGCCGATGACGCTACTTATTCCAGTGGTCGATACGGATATTTTTCGAACAAGTCCTACATGACATTTGGAACACTTGCTTATAAGCCGCTTGTGACAAATAATGTATGGTCGGATCAATATGCGATTTGGGAATCGGGATCTGCGTCTGCAGAAGTGCAGTACAATAATATTCTGTATACCGATCCCGAGAATGACCCAGCTGCAGGTGGTTTGTACGATTGGACAGTGCAGCATACGGTACGATTCATTCATAACCAAGGTTTATCGGCTCTGAACAATAAGACGTTTAATAATGCTCAATTAAAATTTGATAAGGTCGGGAACTATCTAGTAAAGCTTAAGGCGAAGGATGATCCAAATCCGAGTTACCTTTATCCAGATATGACTTTCGACTCGTACCGTAAATCGTCCAATGAATTTACGAAAACGATCACGGTTCACCGCAGGCCAGTTGCTAGTTTTACACTTTCAGCTGCGACAAATGGCACAATCACCTGGACGGACAAGAGCAACGATCCAGATAGGTATTTCAGCAGTACCGATTACTCCACCGAGGCAACAGGGATCGACTACAAAACTACTAAGGGCGTACTTGAGAAAAAATTTTACTATATCTCACCAAGCGGAGTGTATTCGGATAAGAAGCTCGTATCGCCGCAAGAGATCGGTACGTACGAAGTTGGGCTTGCCGTCAAAGATGAGTATGACGCATGGAGTGACTGGACTGTGGTCATGCTGCCAATTACAACATTAGCTCCACCGAACTCGCCTCCTGATCCTGGCTTTACTAGCAGCCATATCAATACATTCCGTGGTGTTACTGTTACCTTCGATTCGTTTGCAAGTGATCTTGAGGACGGGGATCGGACGAAGCTAGCGCATGAGTACTACGTGAAGAATGATACAACTGGTAGTTCCGAAACCTTTGCAAGCAATTCGCGGACAACCTGGACGAAAGCCTTCAGTAGCTTGGGTACGTTTAACATTCGTCAGATTGTAGAAGATTCAGAAGGTGCAGAAGCGCAATTTAGTTTGAAGGTCAACATTTTTAACCAGCTGCCAAGTGCAAACATAACGATGCCGTCTAGCACGGATCAGAATAATCCGACCAAATTAACGACTCTCCGGCCGGATTTTACATGGACATACTTCGATGCAGATGCAGATCTCCAAACTCAGTACCAAATGAAGGTTTATAGATATGGTGGTGTACTGGTACATGATTCGGGGATTAAGAGCAGCGGGGCATACATCTGGACCCCGGGCATAGATTTGCCGGAAAAGGTAAATATGTATGTCATCGTCCGAGTCTTTGATGGGTATGAATGGAGCAACTATAGCGACCCGAAGTTCTTTTACATAGAAACGAACCGGCCGCCAGTCTCATCATTTTCATGTACTCCTAATCCGGGGTACGAAGGAGACGTAATAAGATGTACAAATACGAGCGTTGATCCAGACTCCGATGCGATGACTTTTGAATGGAAAGTCGTATACGTACCGAATCCAAGTAAACCTGGAGCTGCTTATAGTACATCATTTACGACAACAGACATCAGTTTGCCTCGATCTGTCACTGAAAATCGAGTTGGTACTTTTAAGGTTACGCTAAGGGCGACAGATGTAAAAGGACTAGTTAATCTGACGGACGCTTCAGAAGATGTAATTGTTCAACCATTGGGGATTGCGGGACAAGTAAATCATACCCCTCAATGGGAACAAAACCGTCTAAAGTGGAATATTGCAAATCCAACTGCACAAAGGCCTGCAAATACGTTCTGGGGAGGAGAGCAATTTGATTTAGTCGGTTTACCGACTGTAACATCAAGCGCTGGAGGAAGTGCGACAACGACTTCTAGTATATCTGTAGTTGCCGCCAGTATCGGAACGGCATCCTTGACCAAACAAAGCGCATCAACATGGAAAGGATATATTGGGCAGGATACAACGACAACGATCCTGGAAGATCTCGCAGATGGAGCGTACAATTTCACGTTCACAGTGACGTATTCAAATGGAGTTCAAAGATCGACATCAGTCACGATTTACATCTTAGGCAATTGGAATGATTACTTCCGATTCCATCGGAAATATTAGGAGCCGAGAAGGGGGAGCTACAGCTCCTCCTTCTTGCTATTGAAAAGGTGTTGTAGTCCGGTGAGCCTACAGAGAAGCAATCGACATATAGAGCTGCGTCCTCTAACGACGCCTAACCATTGATCTCTTGATTTAACGCATACTATAATAAGGATAATAAATCAAAGTGAAGCTGCGGAAGCACCGTCAGCGTATGGGAAAACCATGCCTGCCGGTGCTTTTTTTGCGAGGAGGATCTCATGGAATATAAGAACATACATCTGGAACGAGAAATGATAATGGGCAATGTGGTAGACGGAAATCAGGTCGGACCGTCAATTCGCTGGGATTGGATGAACCCGGACTACGCAACGATTGCTTTTGTAGGGGACGATCTTAAATCGGCCCGCAAGAGCATTGTCAGTAAAGTTGCCGGGAATGTACATCAATATGATGAAAAGGCGGTATTTTGGATCACTTCGGATCAATACGGGGAGAGCTATCCTTCCGAAACAAACGACTCTATTACGTGGCTCGAAGAGAAACCAGATCTGTCAACCGAGTACGATCCAGATCATATCTTTCGCGATCGCCGCGGCATTTTCCCAGCTATGTTTTTTAATCTCGTTGCTCGAGGAAAAGGGGGCTTCAACTTCCGAGATTATGTGCCCTCTGTAACGTATAGATCACATATAGAAGGTCCAACGCATGGGTATCACCGCATATTCGAGGCGATAGACAATTTTAACGCTAGGGAAATGTTGCTTGAGGCGTTGGAGCAGACGAGTAATGTGAAGTGGCATCTAACACAAGAGGGACGGAAATTCATTATTCCTACCGGCGTATCCGCATATGAGAAAGCAGCTGCGATGGTACTCGCGATGTGGAACTTTTGGTCCCAAATTTGCCGTCTTGATAGTCCTCAGCAATTCATGTTGATCATTGAGCCTGATAAGGACGTAATGCTCGGTGATCACGAATCTGAGTTGAAGAATTATATTTTCCGAACACTTGATGTCATGCGGAGCTTGTCCGAAGAAATCACGATGAGCCTCGTATTATCTCTGGAATCAATGTTTCCAATCCCGGAGCTTGGGATCAGGACGCGTGTTCTTCTTCAAACCCACCAATCCGACATCGATATGTTTTCCCCAGAGCATAAATCGTTCTTCGGCCCGCTTCTTTACGAGGAGTGGGGGAGAGGGAACACTCATGCTGCCTACATCCAGGATTCTTATTCCGGTGAGAGCTGCATTGGGGAATTGAACCCGAAGCAGATTGAATTTTGTGGAACACCAAACAACCTATGAGTAACCGGATCCTTCTATACCCAGCCAACAGGCTGCCACGAATAACGTAACGATGAAATCCTAGTTTTCGCCAAGAATTATTTGATGAGGGAAAATAAAGTTTGTTAGTGGAAAATAGAGTGCGTTAGTGGAAAATAAAGTGTGTTAGTCGAACCGGAAATCAAGTCAAAATCAACATATCATAGGAAAATAAGGTTTGTTAGTCAGAAGGAAAGGGAAGAGTAGTTGCTGTAGTTAAAGCTCAATATTATTGATAGGAGTGGGCATTCAAAGGATATGACGACTGATAATTTCACACAAAAGGATTATACAATTTTTACGTGCATCGATTCATATTCAGGGATGATATTATGCATGTAGGTCAAATTGAACAATGGAACGTGGTATAAATATAAACCAAAAGGTGACTTCTTATGAAGTCACCTTTTGGTCTATATGAGGTGGTACTCTTATTAATTAAGGGATGCTGTTTTTTTTACCCCAAATAACCTTGGTTTTTATGATATCACTGTTTGAAAGGTTGTTAACTCTTTGTTTGTTGGTATTCCATAAGTCAATGTTTGTGTAATAAAACAATCAAGAACCTCAATTTTAAGTGAATCAACGATATCCCGAGATGTAGAAGTTATAGCGAAAGACGAAGTAATCAGAAAAAACACGATTCGACATCTTAAATCGACAACAATTAATGTATACATCTAATATACTTACTGTGTTTGTAAAATCTTAGAAAAAATGGAGGTGTCAAGTACTACATTGGTCCTTAGCTTACGTGCTTCAATTCATGAGGTCAACCGTACTAACATAAGTTGAAACTAACTTAAAAAGGATGTGAGGGCAATGTTTAAAAAAAGCTCGTTCTTTGTTGGTATCATTTTGTTGATTTTTGCAGTTGTGGTGAGTGGTAGCTTAGCAGTTTCGCCCGATTCTGATCTATCTTTAAACGGAGTCAACTCGGAAAATACTGTGGATGTGGAGCAACCACCTTTAGAGTTTGAGACTCTAGAAGATACAGATGTCAGTGATTATACAAAGAACGTAAAGTTTGAGCAAGTAGAGAAGCGAACTCATAATAGTAAGACATTTAAGCTTAGTGATGGAACCTACCAAACTGTGATTAATAATGTTGATACCCACTATCTTGATGTGAATGGTAACTGGGAAGAGATTAAGACAAACTTAGTAGACGAAATGGACATTGATATCAATAATGTTCCATTATCACAAGAATTACTCATCAATGATTCAGCTAACAGAGGAGATAGTCTTCCTGTAAAAGACCGGAAAAATACTGCGCTTCGCGCACTACAAGTGCCATACGATGTTAAGTTACCGAAAGAATTTAGTGAAGGTTATCTGTTTGGAAAAGGGGAGAGCCACTTGTTTTTTACTCCAGTAGAATCCCAAACTTCGGAAGGATTTATATTTGAAAACTCAATAACTTATACGGATGCATGGCCAAACACTGATGTTAAACTTGAAGCTCGTAGCAATGAGCTAAAAGAGTCTATTATTTTAAAATCCGACGAATCACCTGACTCATTTACATTTAAAGTAGAAGGGGATATTGATGATAATCTTCAAGCAGGGGATATTGGTATTTTACCTGCTTGGCTAGTGGATAGTAGCGGAACAACTCGTGAGGTTGAACAACATCTCAGAAGAGAAGGTGATCAAACTTACCTTGACATAACTCCCCAACTAGAAAACTTAGTTTATCCTGTAATAATTGATCCAACAGTAACAGGAATTACCAGCAATGCTGCAACTACCTCACAAAACTCACCGAATACCTCCGATGGTAATTATTTTATTAAAATTAATCAAGGTACAGGTAATAATAAAAAAGGATACATCAGTTTTAACTTACCAGTTTTTCCATCTTCCTTTACTATTAGTAGCGCGAGTTTATCCATTTATCAATATGGTCCAGCAGCTGGTGGTGGAGGTAGTTGGAACCTTAATTTTTATCGGGTAACGTCTCCTTGGAGTAGCCCAACCTGGAATAATTCTCCTACATATGCAGCATCTCCACTCGTATCTTCCAGTGGCACCGTACTCGGAGCCCTTCCAAGTGGTTCGAATTCATTAAGAACCTTTAATTTGGATACAACTGTAGTTGCGAATTGGATAAACGGTTCCATGCCCAACTACGGTATGATGATTGATTTGCCGTACGGAGGATTTGAAGTAACATTAGAGGCTCAGACAGCTAGTTTAATTATCAACTACACAAGTAGTACCCCGTTTACACCTACTCAATTGACTCCTGGTTCACTTGTTTCGACTGCACCAACTTTAATCGGTACAAAAACTCCATCACTACGTTGGCTTTACAATGATCCAAGCTACACTCAAGGTAAATTTCAAATACAGATCTATGATCTTTCGAACAACTTAGTTCAGGACACGGGACAAGTAACATCATCCTCAAATTCATACACTGTTCCTTCAAATATACTCAACTATAATATGAGTTATAAATGGCAAGTAAAAGTGTGGAATTCATTAGGTTTTGCAACACCATTTTCAAGTCCTGTATATATCAGCGTAATTCAAGATATAACCCCACCAACGATACCAACAGGGCTTCGAGTAACTGCATCAACGGCTTCTGATATTACCATATCTTGGAATGAATCAACTGATAATGTTGGTGTGTCTTTTTATAGTATCTATAAAAATGGCAGCTTTTTAGGGAATTCAACTAGTACATCGAGGAATATCTCTGGGATTACATCTGACACTGCATATAATTTCACAGTAAAAGCAGTAGACACGGCAGGAAATACTTCTCAAGCTAGTAGTCCTTTAAATAAATCGGTCTATATTTATATACTTAATCGATTAGATAGAGTTATTTTATCGAATGGTACAATAATTACATTTCATTATGATGCAAATGGAAATCTTATGAGTACAACTTAAGAGGTATAACAGTAAACTTTCCCCAAACGGTCCTAATAACTATGTGGATCAATTTATATTAATACAACCTGTAGGGGAGTCAATTTAAACTATATCGCTGTATAGGAGGAAATATTGAATGAAGAGGTTACTTAGTATCTTTATGATGCTAGTTATGATTTGGAGCAATACGATCACAATCTATGCTAATGATGTTAAAACAGCCAATAATAAATCTTCGGTCAGTGTGAAGAAAAGTTTTAACCCCTCAAATAAAGGATATCTTATAAAATTTAAAGATGCAGGTGCAGGGAAGAAAAAACATAAAACACTTAAAATTAAAAAAGAACTGAAACTAAATAAACTTGTGGATGCAGAATTAACGAAGGCTGAATTTGACAGTTTAATTATTGACACCAATGTCGAATATGTGGAGGAGAATTATTCTATCGCAATAAGCAGCGAAGAAGAAACACCAGTGAACATTACACAAATCAAGGCTTCTTTTGCACAAGATGATGGACTAACCGGTCATGGAGTAAAAGTCGCGATTTTGGATACTGGTATTGATACGGAATCCACAGAACTCCGAATTCAAGGTGGTAAGAGCTTTGTTAGTTCAGAAACCACTTATGATGATCTCAATGGTCACGGAACACATGTTGCTGGTATTGTTGCTGCTTTGCGTGATGATCATGGAATTGTCGGTGTTGCTCCAGGTGTTGATTTATTTTCGTTCAAAGTACTAGACAAGCAAGGTTTAGGTACGTATAGCAATGTGATACAAGCTCTGGAATATGCAGTAGAACAAAAAATGGATATCGTATCGATGAGCTTTACCGGAAACTACTATTCTAGAGCCTTACAGGACGCTGTCGATCTAGCAGCAAATGCGAATATTATCCTAATTGCTGCAGCAGGAAATAATGGATCAGATTCCGTTGGTTATCCCGCCCAGTTTTCATCCGTTGTATCGGTAGGTGCCGTAGACTCCAATAATGAAATTGCAGACTTTTCAAATCGCGGTAAGATAGATATTGTAGCACCAGGCGTAGCGATCAGCAGCCTGTCCTTAGATGGTTCTTATGTTGTTAAGAGTGGTACGTCTATGGCAGCTCCTCATGTTGCCGGCGTAGCTGCATTATTAATAGAACACAGTAGTTCGCTTACAAGTAATCAAATAATTAACCGACTTGTTAGCGGTACTTTACCGTTAGGTATTGCCAAAGAATACGGAAGCGGTTTAATCGATGCATGGAAAGTAATTCACCTAAGTGATGAAGTAGATCATTCAACAAACCTAAATCCTACATTGGTTGAAGAAGCCTACATCTCAGATGTACAGCCTACGCTAAGTCCTTCTACTTTGATTGAAGATGAAACTAACTATCCCGTAATCGCAGCAGATAATCCCACCCCTGATCCAAGTATATTAAATGCCCTATCACATCTAAGCGCGAAGAGTGCAGAAGCACCCTATTTATTACAAACCCAACAAGATTCGGTCTCTACGATGACTGGGAATTTAAACGTACAGGCGACAGACCTTACTTTACCGGGAAGAAATGGGTTATCTTTTTCGTTATCGAGAGTATATGACAGCTCAAATTCAGATTTTTATAAGAAAGACTACGAATACTTGCCCTATTGCTTCTGTAAGCTTACGTTCAGTGGGACTCAATATGAGGAAAGAAAAGATTCAAGCGGACAGATCTATCAGAATCCAACAACCATTGTTAATGGCAGTTTCTATATTGATGCCGCTCATGTAACAAATTCTTTTACAATGTTAAACTGGATTGATGCCGGTGGTTGGCTTGGTTATGTTGAGCAAAATAGAGGGCAACGAGCCTTCATTACCAATTGGTCAGCACCGGATCAATTTGGCGTTTCTACTCGGTCTGTCACTGAAGTTGCAACTGTTTCGAATGCTAATTTGATCGATATAGATACAAACCCAATTAAACCACTTTCTTGGAGGAGCAAGTCGAGAGACAAAACCTACGAAGAAAGGCTGTTTCCGATTGGTAAAGGTTGGTCCTGGAATATACCAAATATTAAAATTGAGGAAGGGAAATCTTACTTAAACCTTAGCGACCGAGGGAGCTATGAAATATCTGGAACAACGTTAAAAGGTTATCCATTCAAAGATTTGACAGTGAGCTACAATACACCTCCTATTACTGTCAATGGAGAACAATCAAGTACGGTTGTAAGCACTCTTGAGAAGAAGAACTATTTCTTTACGAGTAAAGGATACCTCATTCAAATTTCAGATGCTTATGATAACACCATTCAATTTAAGTATAGTGACGATCCTACCTATGGGAAAGTTCTCACAACGATAACCGATGTAATAGGCAATTCTATTGGCATTGTCTATAGCCCTACATCTGTTGTGTTAACTCAAGGCACCAAGACGGTTACATACTACAAACATGACAACATTCAATATAACCCTTTGCCGCCTTTTCAAGCACTTAAAACAGAAATATTGGATTCTGTAACCGATGTGATGGGCAGAAATACTTCTTATTCCTATTCATACTTGGATAGTAAATTCGATTTATTCTCATCAACACCTTCCCAAGTTCAAAAGGTGGCATTACTGACCAACATCTACCATCCGACAGGAGCAACTACTTCTTTTACGTATGAAACATCTGCTGTAAATCGGATGATTGGGTCAAATGCAGTCAATCAGAATTATCGGGTTTCTGAACGAAAAGATAATGCTGCTGGACTCATCTATAATTCAGTTGCCTTTACGTATACGAACACATCCGGCCAAAATACGGATTATGCTAGCAGTTATAATCAAGATATTCCCCATTATTATGTGAACACGAACGATGGGCTCAAGACGACAACCTATGATTATAAAAAAGATTTCATCAGTGATACTGAACCAGCCGTTTACTATCTGAACATGATTACAGCTGTGGCAGGTGATGAGAAAAAAAATACAATTTTTCAGTATGATGAAGTAAATAAAATTACGAATCCCCTTAAAACATCTTCAGCCTCAATGAAAGGAAGTACATCTTCTTCCCTGGAGGAAACCACCGTTACCTATGACGATTATGGGCATGTGTTAACTTCCATCAATCCCAAAGGTACCTTAACAACGTATAATTACGATGCTGCCTCTCATTTGCTAAGTAATATGACAGAAAAGGTAAACGATTCAACTAGTAAATTTACAGCATTGACCTATAACTCACAAGGAAGTCTGACAAGTGTAACGGTTAAGAAAGATAACACAAATGGTGTCATTCTTGGCCAGACCAGATACGAAAATTTTGATTCGCATGGTAACCCCCAGAATATTGTGGTTAAGGATACGAATCGAGACATCACATACGTTAACGAGTACGCCTCCACTTATAATGGGGCATATGCAACAAAACAAACCGTTTCTGTAGCCAATGTGGATCTAATAAAAACTGATGTAGTAAATACCTTAGAATACTATCCGGACTCCGGTCTAGTAAAATCACTAACGGATGATAATGGGGTAAAGACCACGTATACCTATGATAAGCTAGGAAGGTTAACTATTATTACGAACAATAGCGATGCTTCTTATTCGTCGTTGACCTACAATGACACTTTAAATCAAGTGGAAATTCGAGATGAAACAGGGGTAAAGAACCGAATTGACTGGGATCCAATCGGTCATAAGGTTGAAGAAGCGGTTTTGGATGGCAGCTATCGAGTTTTAAAAAGCTACAGCTACGATAAATACAGTCGATTGAAGTGGTCTAGAGATGCAGGTTTATCTACGCAGGAGACGAGTTACCTATATGACAGTTGGGGCCGTCTGACTACCAGAACAATGCCTGATGGTTTTGCATATATAACGCAATATGATGATATTAACCGCCAAATTACGAATATTGACCCGGAAACCTATACAACCAGGACTTCTTTAGATATTTTAGGTAGGGTAGTATCGAACGAAGAGTGGAGGGCCGGTCAATACCAATTATTAAGTGCGTATCAATATGATTATGCCGGGAATATGGTAAATGTGTCAGATGGCAGTAATAGCAGCATTTACGAGTACAATGCGTTAGGACAATTGCTGGCTGTAAAGGATCCATTCCTAAATAAGACTCAATATGAGTACTCCTTGGCTGGTCAACTAACAAAAACTATTTTTCCAGATTTAAAAAGTAAAAGCACCTCATTCGATGAGTTGGGCCGTCCTATTCAGAAGTTTGATGAGGCGGGAAATGATGAAAAGTTCTATTACGAGAAGTTGGCTGGTAAATATCAAGAGCGTTATATAGATAGAAATAAAAAAGTATTTACAAAAGTGTATAATAACCGTAATCGCATAGAATCAGTAAGTTCACCAGATGGAATTGTGTCGTACACTTATGATTTGGCTGGCAGAAGAAAAACGATGCTAGATTCAATAGGAACGACCACGAATAATTATAAGCCTTCCACAGGTGAGTTGTTACAGGTGATCTATCCAGATTTGAAATATATACAATACACCTATAATAATCTTGGACTCCGAGATACTATGACGGACCCGTTTGGGTACAAAATCGTTTACACCTATGATAAACGGAATCGATTAACAGGTGTAGGTGCTACCACAACAGATCAGGAGGCTACGTATAACTATTATAAAAATGACTTGCTTCAACAAATCTCATTAAAAAATAATATTAAGTCAGTTTATACGTATAAAGGTTTACAGTTAGATACGCTAACGCAATCAAAGTCGGATGGTACGATAATTAATACATTTGACTACGACTTTGATGCAAAAGGCAATATTGAACGTATTATAAGTGCACTTGGAAAAGACGGAAGCACGCCTACGAACTCTACTCAGGTATTGACCTATGATCCGCTTAATCGAATTAAGACGGATACTACTTCAGGTACAACCTACGAGTATGATAAACGTGGAAATAGAAAATCTGTTTTTAGCGACTCGACTTTAGCCATGGATTTAACTAACAAAAGTTATCAGTACGATTCATATAATCGATTGAAAAAGTCCACATCAACAAAAGGCGTCGTCGATTATGCGTATAATGGAGATGGGCAACTCTATGAACGTACGGAGAATGGAGTTACGACAAGATACTACAATGATGGTCCAAATGTTATTGCAGAGGCTACTGTACAGAATGGCATCGTAACGAGTAGTACTCGGTACGTACGTGGTCTAGGGTTAGTCGCTACTCAGAAGGGAAGTGCTGCCAAAGGCTATTATCTCTCAAACGGACACGGAGATATTATTGAGCTCAGGGACAGTGTAGGTAATTTGCTGAACAAATACACCTATGATACGTGGGGAAAACCACTTACAGCAGTAGAACAGATAACAAACCCATTCCGATATAGTGGGGAGTACTGGGATAGTACATCCGATCTTCAATATTTAAGAGCCCGTTGGTACAATCCCCAGTTAGGTCAATTTATTACTGAGGATACGTATGAGGGGCAGATTGATAATCCGCTGAGTATGAATTTGTATACGTATGTGGGGAATAATCCATTGGTTTACACTGATCCCTCAGGGCACAAATGGTATCACAAAGTCTTAGGATTTGCTAGTGGGTTTGCCGACAACATTTCTTTCGGTGGTTACAGTTATGTTATGGAAGAAGTCGGTGGTACCATCCATAATTCTGATTATTATCTTGGAAGACTTTATTACGACAGTTTCATGGTTACAGTATCTGCTTATGTATTGGCAGCAACAATTGCTGGCGAAGGTGGGGGTATGGCATCGTGTCTGTTTACTGCCGGCGGTGGATGTGCTTTAGCTCTCGTCAGCGGAGGTGTGATGGTTGCTGCTGGGAGTGAGGGAACATATGCAGCTTTAATGGCGGATAAAGACAGCGGGTTATATAATTATTATAAAAATGAAGATCGCTATAACGATAGAAATAAAATAGTTAAGGCCGATAGAGGGGCTATCAAAAATACACTCACGAAATTGACCAACTGGATGACAGACCAAGGTATGAAGAAAGTTAAGAACAACAGTCGAGCCACATGGGTGGATGAAAATGGATATTACTGGCAATGGGATAGTAAGCGTGGGACACTCGAAAAATGGGATAGTAAGAGGAAAAATCACTTAGGAGAATATGATCCTGTTACAGGTGTCAGACTGAATGATGGTATTTCAAGTAGGAAATTTGATGAGTAGGAGGAAACTAAATGCTACATGGACAAAAATTTATTGATGAGTTTCCTGAGTATGGGTTAGTACTTAAAAAACTATACCTAACTAGAGAACTCGATGATTGGTATAAGAAACAATGTGTATCGGTGTATAATTTACCTGAAGGTCTTGAGAGTGTAGAATCTGTTATAGAAGTGGACGTCAGGGATAGAAATTGGCCCTCTGTTGATATCTATTTTCGATTAAAGGAATGTATAAATGGATCATTCGTTTTAAGGCAGGAAATTCAAATAACACTATCAAAGATCATTCCATTCTACAATATTGATTTACTATATGAAATAGAGCATGAATCCCTTGTTGGTGAGATAAGTCTGTGGGGGCCTCCACAAACTTTTGAGTTAATGGAAGCGGTCGAGGTCGTAAAGGAAAGATTATCTCAATCAGGTTATACTAGTTTAAGTCAATTATATGACTTATATGATACTGTTTTCGAATGGAATCAGCTTGAAGATTTTGAAAAAGTAAATCGACGATTAACTATAAAGGATGCAATATTTACCGACATATTAGGATTATGTGATTAATAAAAATGGAACAATGGTATTGGCCACATGTGAGTGTACAACTCCGTGTGGTTTTCTTTTTTTTGACGCGCCATTTTTGAGTATAACAACTTTATGATGTTATTTTTATTGGGGATAGACCCAGTTGACCCGAATATATTAAGTGGCCGAAAGACAGCAGTTTTACTTGTGTTGTCTTGCTACAGTTTATGGTCTCATGTTCATTGACTACTAACAAACTTTAATTTCCTCATTTGTATTCTGATTTCAGTTTCAGTTCTCTCCACTAACAAACTTACCCCATGTTTTATTACATATAAGTAACCCTAATAAGCCGCATAAATACAGTGGTTCCACTAACAAACTTTAATTTCCCTCATCAAGAATAACAGGAAGGCTCGAGCGTATAAGAAGGTGTTCGAGCACAATTGGAAAGAAAATAGAACTTACTTCAAACAACAGAAGCGGGAAACGGGTCGCTGAGCGATCCGTTTTTTCTATTATATTGGCTTTTTGACTCTATTAATTAGTTGTAAGATACCTATAAAATATAGGCATACTTTTACTCACTTTTCTGCTCCCGCCAAGCGGCCTAGGGAGTACCGTTGCTAGACTATTACTGGCCAATCGCCTACCTATAGGTGCCAAAGTCTGTCCTTTTTTAGGAAGATGAAGCTCCTTTAGGTAGGCTTTTTTGCGTCCAAAAGGAGGTGTTCAAGGGATGAGGATATCATGTTCATGTCCAGAATTATGTGCTCATAAGGCGTTGATCCACCGCGAGAACCAAGAGAAATTTTTGAGTAATGCTCAAGACCGTCTGGATAAATTCCAAGAAATCTTGATGCAAAACGTGAATGCTTTGGTAAAGAGCAGACACGGTGACTGGCGACAATTCGACCGGTCTTTTTCGATCAACCAGATCAGTTTCTTCAGAATTGGGGATGAAGAGAAAGAAATTAAGGTGACGGAATTTCCGGCTCATAATTGCGCAATGTGTGGAAACACAACGATAAGCATTGGTCTAGCCGCAGAAATTGAAAGCATGATAGAGGAGATCGTCAGCGAGCGAATTAATCGCCCAGCTGCGATGCCGCTTCCGGATAATGTTTCGTTTAACTCATTGTTGAACGGAGTAGCAATTGCATGAGAAGCTGGGAGTCATTCCTGGCTTCTTTTTCTTTATCTTGGTATGGAGAAGGGACGATTAGTAAAGGAACGATCGATATCTATTCAAAAGACTGGGATGAAGAATCTCTTCATGTACGACGCTTCGCGGATCGGCTGGTCGCTTATAATACTCCACCATCCGCAGGTACTTCGAATTCGGCGGATATGAGGTGCTGGAAAATACCTTATTGATACAGATGCTTTCTTTGTTGTCGGGCCCGATATTTGTGGATCGGCTTTTTATTTTTACTCAGTTAGAAAATTCCATTGATTCGCTCCCTAATATATAAGATTGAACAGCATGTTACGAGTTTGGTTAGAAGCAATGCCAGCGCTTGAGAGAAATCAGACAAGCTCTGCTTTGTGGATAATAGGGACTTCTATTTTTTGCCTAGTAAACCGGTTGGATGTAATATGAAGAAAGACGTTGCGTAAGGTGATCTTAGACCATGCCTGCCGGCTTTAGTCGTATTTGGCGAAGCAGTCTCCATTCTTTTGAATATTCACTCGCACAGTATACAAACTAGACAGGAGAAATTATCATGCTTAGAGATATCGATCAAATGGAAACTGGAATTCTGCTAGCGAAAATGAGCTTGGTTCTGGCTAAGCTGAATTTTGGGAAACCGGAGGAAAGAAAGGCTGCCCGGGAAGAGTGTGAAAGGTTATCGATGGTTCTTGCGAATCACGTTGATCCGCATGCATTTAAGCTAGCGGCTCTTAACCTTGGATTTAACAAAGAGGAGATGAGATTTCTTGAGCCGGCCGCTGTTTAAGCCTCCGTCCCGAGCATTGGGGTGGACGCTCTACGCCGTCGCAACGATAATTCTTGCGGCAAATGTCATGTTCCTAATCCAGAACATCCGTAAAGGTGAATTAAGCAGTACGGAGCGGTTATCATTCGCGGTAGTGTTTTCCTTCATGGTGGCATCCTGGTATGTGCTTTTCGGATATCATTTCCTGAGATGGGCGGCATTAAAGAAGGCGGAGCTCTACGGGATTGCAAAGCAGAATCGCCACGTCCTATTTGAACGATACAACAGAATATTTATAGATGGCGATGAGTGTTCTAAGCAGAGGGTGAACCCGATTCGTTTCAAGCGATTAAGACAAGCTGATCTAAGAGAGGTCATGCGGAAGCTCATAGGTGAGTACTAGCCGGCTAGAGAGATAAGCTTGTTTCTGATAAACAGAAGAAACTCTGCTAAATAATAAGATGCAAAGTATAGAGACATCGTAGACTTAGTCGCAACTCGGATGATAGTATACAAAAGTTCTGTGAGTGCCCATACGAGCGCATCAAGACGGTCTCGCGACTTCATGCCCTTGTTCCCATTAACAACTTAAACACTGATCTAAACAACAAAGAAAAGAACACTATCAAAAACGAACAAACTGGCGTGATATTGTAAGTACAAATCGGAAAGCATCCATAAAAAAGAGCCCTCAGGAAAAGCATTCTGAAGGCTTTTTTTGATATTTAGGTTTTTTATGATTACAACATCCTCGTCCAACCCGCATCCGCAATTGATTTGGATTTGCGAATCTTACCAAATCTCAAACTAAAGCTTGCAGTGAATGAATCATGTGCGATTCTTCGGTATTTATGTTCGACATTTATTCCCACTTTTCACTTACGATTTACGACAAATTCATTCTCTACTATTTGTTAATATTAGGTATATTCTATTTATTTTGGGAGGTTATTAGATGTTCAAGGAAAAGAAGCATACGAACAACAAATTTCCGACTTCCGGGTGATCAGCTCGGTAATGCGCCGCCGCACCTCCGGCATGTCGATGTCGGCGTGAAATTTCATGATCGCAAGACTGGAGCCGAAGAAGAGCAGCACCCAGGCGCCCGCCGCGGTTTCACCTTGCCTTCCGGTGAAATCTCGAGCAATACGTGCGGTTCCGTGATGCTGCTCTTCTTCAATCGGCTCATCAGCAAGCGGCTGAGCGACGAACCGAACCCGCCGAATCGCCCAGACGACCTACAGCATGTTGATGACGAGCAGGCTGCCGTCATCCGGGCGGACGCCGTGTAGCGGGTATCTTTCAACGAAGGATTCGAATCGAGCGAAAAAGAGGAACGAATTGGAATCATGCCGAATTGGGGGAATTGATTTTGCCAGATTTACGGTCTTCATTCAGAAGTAATGCCTCGTTCACCGCCGTACAGACGTTCATGCCAAGACAGCTCACGAAGCCGTTGCAGGAACTGAATATCGCCGATCCGGTCGATTTGGGGGTCGATATCGAGATTCCGTTCGAGAAGCTGTCGATATTCGCCCGGTCGATGGTCGACAGCCTTCCCGTGACCCGCATGCCGTTGTCCGCGGTCGCTGTGATCGGAGTCTCCGAGGAAAGCGTGCGTCAGTTTTTCGGGGGGAACGATCCCAGGATTGTTCTCGAATACCCGCTTGGCGTTGTCGGAACCGACCACATCGGATATGCCTCCTACGACTTGTGGGTGCTGCGGCATATGCGGATTGCGCAAACGCTCGTTCAAGCGTTGACAAAGCAGGGCTTTGAACTGGATAAGGTCAACCGACCGAAATTCGTCGTGAAGCACCTCTTCGTCCATCCGTTCAAGGACGCGAAGTTCGCGTTCGATGCGATGAAGGAAGGCGATGTCGGTCCGGATTTAATCGTGCTCCAGATCGAAATGGACGAGGCGATGCTGAACGGGCGCGGCACGTGGCCTCCGATGCCGTCGATGCAGACGCCGGACGTGATGGATTGGCGGCAGTCGCCGGGCTCCTTCTCGATGACCGGAGCGCTACTCATCGGTGAGGACGGCTGCGAGACGCTGCTTCCCGCCAATCTGTCTTCGCAGCTAATTCGCTTCCATCAGGCGGTACGTACGACGGTCGGGTTCGATATCACTCCGCCGAGAGGATATAATAACATCTTGGATCCCAGGAACCAGCTGCTTCGGCACGGTGAAGCGAAGCCGACCTTCTCCGCCTTACTCGGCTTCCAGATCGAATACCAGACGGAGTGGACGCCGCTTGGTCACTCGCTCGGTCGGATCGTCTACAGCCTGCCGCTCGCGCCGGGCGAGAAGGTGCAGATCGCCGTCATCGATTGGGCTCGGCAAGACAGCGGGAAGCGCGACGAGAACACGAGCGTACGCGACCAGTTGAACAACGACACTCTGCGCGACCGTACTGTCGGCGAAACGGTGGACATGATCGTGAAGGAGAGCCAATCGGGCAGTTCGTCGATGGGCGGCATCGGGGTCAGCCTGGGAGGTGGCGGATCGTCCGGAATGTACAGTCTCGCCGCCGGTATCGCGGGCGGTTACGGCGAAGCGGAAACGAGCTCGTCGGGCATTCGCGATCTTGCCGGCCATACGACACAGACGCTCGCCGACGCGTTCAGCCAATCCGCGACTTCATTGCGGGACCTGCAATCGACGATTGTCGTTCAAACCCAGCAGAACGAAAAGGCCGAGGCTCGCACCCGTACGATCGCCAACTATAACCACAGCCACGCGCTCACGATGCTCTATTACGAAGTGCTTCAGCATCAACGCCTGATCACGCGGCCTGTATCGTGCAAACCGCTCATCCTCATTCAACACGATGCTCAGTTGTTCGACTTTATCAACATCGAGATGAATCGGGAATCGCTAGAGCGCGCGCTGCTGGATGAGAAGGTAAGAAGCGGCTTCGACGTCGTATCGAAGCGGGCTTATCTATCCGCCAACTTGGAACGAGCCAAGAAGAAGCTAAAACAATTGGGCGATCCGCTGGACGATCGGTTGGCCGGGACGATGACGTTGACATTCCACACCGGAGCGGTAGGTCCGTCGGAGAACGTCGCGGTCAGCTTGATTTCGAAAGCCGGAGGAACCCCGGTTGCTTGCCGATTGGCCGACTTGGCGTTCGCGTACGTCGATCCTTTCAACCACGAAACGTATCCGGAGCTCATTAAAAATAAACCGATCTTGACGGAAGAAATCCGCATCAAGCCGAACGAAGAATTTATTGTGGAATTGATACCGGTCAAACCGATTCGTTGGAAAAATATATCGGCGATTGAGATCAAGCAGAAGGGCCAGCAAGACACCAACTTATTCGAGGCGAATCCTACCGGCTCGCCGTGGATCCTCCAAGAGGTGAGAGCGACGACGATGAGCGGCTTGGACAAGTGGGTCATGTTCTCCGGAGCGCCGAATCCGAATACGATCAAGTTCAACGGTTCAACAAGCTTACCCGTAAACGGCTTCGATCCGCCGGTCGATTCCGTCGATGATCTGCTGTCGGACGAAGAGTTGTTCGCACTTGGCCGATTGGTCAACCATTTGAACCAACACCAGAACTACTATTGGAACGCCATCTTAGCCGAGGAGCAACCGGCCGACCGGGCGAGGCGGCTTGACGGATGGACGGTAAACGGGCAAAATCTGTTCACGATCGCGGATAACCGAACCGTCATGGTTCAAGACAACTGGTTGGTACTGCCTCTCGCAGGAGGATTGGAAGGGCGATTGAAGGATGCTCTCGGTCTTAGAAAGGACATCGACATTAGCCAATTCCCTTCTGGAGATTACGTCGAGCAGTTGCTGACATTCCCCACGCGCGGCGTTTTCGGCGAAGCGAAGCTGGGTCATTGCAACGCTTCGGAGTTGATCGATCCGAACCGATTCTGGGATTGGAAGACGTCGCCGATTCCGGACAACGCGCCGCCGATAGCTGCCGTCAGCACCGATTCTCGCCATGAGGAGAACAAGGGATTGACGCCTTCGGCGTTCCCGGCCGCCATCATCAACATGCAGACGCCGACAGCCGCGCCTGATCCGACTGGCTTCGGTTCGGCGGCGACGATTCTGAGCGCGCTCGGACCGTTCCGCGATATGTCAGGCATGGAGCAGCTCGGCAGCTACCTGGAGACGCTGTCGAACAACGCGACGAAGCTAGCGTCGCAAGCGCTGGGGGGCAATCCGAGCACGCAAACCGCGAGCATGGCCAACCAGATCCGCAGTTCCAAGGAACTCAGCGACGATCAGAAGAAGGATCTGCTGAACCAGCTGTATTCGGGTCAAGTGAAGAACATGAACGGCGGTCAAAACTCCAGCAAGAACGGCGCTTCTCCGTCGGACGCAGCACCAGGAGCGCAGGACAAGCCATCGGGTGGTGGCAGCAGCTCCAAAACGCCGAGCAATGCCGCGCAGCCGTCCAAATCGACGCCGGCCGCGCCGAAAACGCCGGCCAAGATATCTCCGACGACGTCTCCTAAGACGAAGGAGCTGCCGATCTCCTTCGCGCTCGACAACGGCGACCAGTTGCTCGGGAACTGGAAGGCGACCCTCTCAAATGGGGTCGAACAGTTCACGCAGAATATCATGGGCAACAAGTTGACCGGGGAAACCGGCTTGCAGTTCGGCGACGAGCTCAAACTGACGATTCCCGCCAGCTTCGCGGACAAGGGCGACGTGAAAATCGAGCTCGAGGGTACCGTCGTCGGAATGCCCACGACGTTCTCGACGTCCAAGGTCGACTACAACGTCAGCCATTGGATGCTTGGCAAGTCGGACGTTCCATCCGTGACCGTGCCCGCAGGGAAGTTAGCGTCTCTTAGTAAGGTCCAGGTCGTGCTGCCGACGGAAGACGCCAGCTTTACGCTGTCGACGAAGAAGATCGACACGGCGCCGGTCACGACGGTGCTCGGCAACTCTGTCGGTGTCGAGGTCGGAGCCGAAAACGCTCAGACGGTCGCCGCCGCAGAAGGCGAAGCGGTTGCCAAGCCGACGGTCAACGTATCGGCTAGCGGTATGATCCATTCGCTAACGCTGATCAAGCAGGTCGACCAACTCGTAGACGAACATGCCGAAGAGATCTCATTCGTCGGTAAGCGCGTGTCGAGCACCTCTCCAACTGTTAGTTTGATTACTCGAACTTAACACGCAAAAAAAACCGGCTGCCAATAATCGGCAGCCGGTTCTCTTTTGGCAGAAATGACTTAAATCTTCGGCAGCTTGCCTAACACGAGCGAGATGAATTGCCCCTTCACCCGCTCCGTCGTCTCGCACATACACGTTCGAATGGGACTAGTATGTGCGTTTTTGCGTCTGAGAGCGAGAATGTTGAAACGGAAAGTAGGCGGATGGATCAAGTGAATCTCTACGCTAGAGTGGGGCATGGATTTGAAAAGTTAGTCCACCAAGAGTAGAGGAAGCAGGGGGAATCCAGTAAAATAGACATAGAAGGGGGCTCATCGTATGTCAGATATTTCACTAATTTCCGCTGCATGGCGGTTGATCGTATTATTTGCTCTATTAAAAATAATCCTACTTTTGTGGGAGTTGTCTTTATTTGTCCCCCGTATGCCGCGACAGAGGAATAACCTTTTGCCCCCGGACATGATTGAAACCAAGAAGTCGCTTTCTACTAATATGGTATACGATGTGTTGGCTACATATCTGGAAACAGGGCATTCACTCGCTGTCGATGCCCAATTCTTATTAAAGTACCATGAGCAGATATTCAACTACCTGCACCTGATTTTTCAAAATGACGGTGGGAAAATGCTGGTCAGCGAGCCGGTAATGAAGGAGCTAGATGATCTCCGGAAGAAACCACATACCGGCATCGCAGCCAACACCTTAATCCAAAGCATTCATGACGCGCAAATAAACTATCCGAAGCGCCTGGAAATCATACCAGTAGACGAGATACAGCTGAACTCGTTTGGTATCGACGGAAAATCGAAGGTGGAGCGGGATTTAGCCCCGTACGTTTTAACCCAGCATTACCGTTTAACTAATGTCGTGCTGATGTCCCAAGACCCAGAATGGAGAAACAGAGGGTCAAGGCTTGGATTATTGCTACATCCGTATTAAATTGGGGATTCTAGGAGGATTGCTCAGTTTGGGAGATTACTATTAATACTTCCTGAAAGTTTCGTTCATTGGTATAATAAAAGAAAATACAAACAATTTATCGTGTCGAAGCACGTACACGTTCCAATGGGACAGGTACGTGCATTTTTGCGTTCAAGGAGGGAAGATATTGAAACGGATTGCTGTGATTGCAGTAGGGATCGCCCTTGTTGCAGCAAGTTATACACTCTATTTTCCGTCTGGTGGTGCGGGTAAAGCAGACGAGCAACTAGCGAGCAGCGCTAAGCTAAATTCGGTCAAAAAAGCGATAGTGGACAGTTCCAGTAAGAACCCTGCACAGTCCGCCGTGGTGAATTCAGGAGCAGTGGACGATACTTTTCAAAAGGTCGATACTCCCATTTATTTGAATGGTAAGCGGGTAAAGTTGTCGAAGCGATCGGTTATTAAGAACGGATCCACGTTGGTCCCGCTCCGATCCGTCTTAGAGGCTATGGGGATTACGGTGAAATGGGATGCGGAACATGAAACAGTTCTCGCAGAAAAGAAAGGAACACGCCTGATAATGAAGCCGGGCGAGAATAGGGCAGTATTGAATGGAAAACACATAATGATGGAATCAGCCGGCCAGATAATTGAAGAGAGCACCTACATCCCGCTCCGATTTGTAAGCGAAAGCTTTGGTACCCTTATTGGCTACGACAAGAATACCCAGACAATTTCGATTAGCACTAAGCCCTACCAGAAGGGGAAGGTAAAGTATTGCGCCGATGGGGATACTTGCGATGTCCAATTCGAATCTGGAGCAACGAAGAGGGTAAGGCTTATTGGAGTGAATACTCCGGAGTCCACGAAAGAGGCTGGAATCGAGCCGGGCGGGAAGGCGGCTTCCGCATTCACTAAGAGCCGTTTACTTGGCCAGACAGTCTACGTGACTCACGATAAAACAGATGATCCATATGGGAGGATGTTGGCGTATGTTCACCTTGTAAACGGGGAGTTTTTCAACGCAACTCTGGCTTCAGAGGGGTACGCGCGCGTCATGACAATTGCTCCGAACACCACCTGGGCACCGTACTTTGAAGAACTGCAGCGAGAAGCACAAAAGGCGAAACGACATGTATGGAACCCCGAAACATATGCCGGATTGGAACCTGCAGTTGCTGACAGCATGATAAAGAACTTAGCAGAAGCGGGAATTACGAAGACATCTTCCCAGTTAGCAGTGCCTACCACAGAAGGAGAATTTGCTAAACTACTTCTTTTCACGCTATATCCAGAAGCGCGATTGCTGATGACGGGATATAAAATCTATGAAGTCAGCAAGGATGAGAATACGCAGCAGATCATACAGGCTCTAATGAATAGAGAGCCGAATGGTGAATTAATAAACAACGAACAGATTCACAGCTTGACCCTACTTGCCCTCGGTGTAGAGGAAGATTCATATATTGCGCGGAAAGTGGATGAAATTGGTCTTATCCCAAACTTGGATCGTCCTATAACAGTCGGGGAATCCATCAAGATTGTGCAAGGGATAAAGTCGCTTGTTCCCTCAACGGAAGAACTCAAACAGAAAGTGGCAGCACTAAAACCTGATGTCGATGTACGGAAGGGTTTAACAGAAGCGAATAAGGTCGTGGGAAACGCGGCTCAGAAAGCTGGAGATATATCTAAGAAAATTTCGGAAGATGCTTATCGATTATTTGACCATGAATAAACGGACCAACTGCTCAGAGATTTGTCCAGAAAGGGGAAGACATGTGGGATACAGCATTAAAGATTATCCTCTGGAGCGGAGCCTGCTATTTGGTATGGGGATTCATGCTATCTTGGAAGTGGTTGATTGAAGCTCGCATCAAATGCGTGGACGCAAGGGATCAAGCCTGGTCAGAATTTCTAAATTCTTTGCAAGGAATAGTAAGCTTCACGATCTTGGCCACTCTATTTTGGCTTCCGGCCATTATATCAAACCTCATAATCCGACGTCGTAAGAAGATTGCTAGAAGCCGGTTCGCAATGACATGGATACAATCGTTTCAAAGGGCAATTGAGTTGTACCAGCAGATCCAAGCTTGGCGGAGGAATGAAATCGAATAAACATAGAACCACTAGAGTTGTATTTAAATAAATCTTGAATGCTAAAAGAGAGAGGGGAACATGTTGCCAAGGAAAGTGATACTTTATACGTTATTTGCAATTCTGCTATATCTCTTAGTAGACGGATTATATTTACTGGTTTAGCGTTATTTTGGTTACCTCACATTTAATGCACCATTTGCTCCTATAAGTAAAACAACGTTGCTGCTTGTAGTCCTTTCTATCTTCTTAATTAGATCCCGACTACTGAGTTTAAACAATTTCGGAAAGAAAGTACTACGAACTTTTATACTGGCAACAGCCGTCATATTCGTTAGTTCGTTCTTCTTCTTTACAGCAACGAATGAGTCGGGTGTCATCCGTGTAAAGCCCTGGATGCATCAAAGTATCAGTTGGGAGAGGGCGGAAAGGATAACGACGGGCGGCCATTATAAAGTGACTTATGGAAAAGTAAGCCATGCAAAAGTCGTTATGGAGTACATGGTTCACTTTAACAATGGAGTCTCAGTAAATGTATGGGATGATATACGATCACTGGCGAAACTAGATCGATACGCAAAGTCAAAAGGTGTCCGAATCGAACACGGCAAGGTAACTGAAAGTATAGCAAATAGACTATCCCGCTATGTAAAAGGTGACGTGAATCAAGCAAGACATATACTTGATTTGTAGCATCGCTAGAATTGAACATTTTATAGCTTGGTTAACCAATTGATACATATGACGCGGCGTTGTGGAGGCTGAAGTAGATAAAACTCATGGAGGAGGTACATTATGACGGAGGACAAATTACCGAAATTCACCAAGGCAACGGAAGAGTTTAACCAAAAGGCAGACGGTTTGACGAGGACAATAAAGGATATAAGGCGGGCTGTATCTGAGCTGAAAAATAAAATGCAGACGGTTAAGAAACAATGAGTAATAAATAAAATTTGGAAAGGATATGGGGAAAGAGTCAATCGAGGGAGTGCACTGCAGCAAATGCTTAAGAAAATAGGCGGGCGAGCTGCTGAAGAAATTCGTGACATGGGATGCGATAATTACACAGGCTACACCATCGCCGTCACGGTCTAACTGGGTACTATAGCCAGGCTGACCTTTGTATAACGGTGCCTTGCCCGCGGCTTTTTACGGCAGCGCAATTCGCAGAAAATAAACCGGTTTAGGTGTCGTCGGTAGCAGCCTCATTTCATGCGGGATAGAAACAAGAGAACCCGCGCCACGACTGAATAAACCACAATAATGTTGCGTTACGTGGAATAACGTTGCGTAACGCGGCATCATTCAGCGTTACGCAACAAACCTCCAAATCGCAGTCCGAACCCGCTCCTATATTCCACACAACAAACAACGTGTTAAGTGGAACAACGCATCGTTCCTATCCATGCTGCCTTCTCCTTTCCTGCCATCCGGATGCTTCTTTCGATCGCACTTTTACGTAATTTGCCTGTGTGTTTTTCGGTTACCCTTTCCAACCCGGGTTTAGATTCCGTTGCAGAATTCTTCTATTTTTAGTCGGACCGCCGGCATCCTCTCGTCGCGCCGCGCGCGCCCACCCCCACCAACGAAATGCAGAACTAGACTCGGATCTAGGAGGAGATCTGAAGGGAGTAACTAGACACGGACTTAGCGCAATCAGGACCAAAACCGGGTAAAAGGGGAAGGAAAGGGCGGTCGGCCGACGAAGTGAGGGAGGAGCGGGACACATTGTTCCACTTAACACGTTGTGTGATGGGAGGAATTCGAGTTGAGTGGAGGCTGTTGATAAGCATGCGAACCTCGTGTTTTTTTGAGCGTAGCGACTAGTGCTCTACACCGCTTATAGTCCTTCAGCAGTTGTACAGCCTCTACCCCATCTGATACAAAGAGGCTACAAATAGATGGATGGTCAGTATGTTTAATGAAAATAAAAAGCAGCCTTGTAGGCTGCTAAAGATTATACGTTTGCTTATAGTTGCGAATTTCTTGAAAGAAATTTTCGTAAAAACCAAGCATAGTATCAATTACTTCATCAGAGAATTCTTCAACGAAAAATATTCGTCCAGAAGCAGGGAAGACATCCACATAATCCAAATTATTAATTGCAATTATAGCTTTATCTGCTGGATCTGAAGGATTATTAATGATCCCACCATTATGAACTATGTTGTTCCTAATGTCTTTATAAAGTAATATTCTATCCCACTCTACCCCACTTGGGAATGGAAAGGAGATGTCCGTAAAACACTTCTTCATTTTTTCAATAATGCTAACATTCATACTCTTAATTGAACTACTCTTTAAATTCGTTACATTTGGAAAAAGGGCAGCTGCAGTAACAGCACCTGCTAGCATTTCATGATTTTCGATTAACGCTTTCTCGAAGTAACTGTAAGCGCTGGTTAAAGTATTGCTTCTTAACAAAATCGGGTACTCTTGATTAATGTCATTGTGATCACCAATATGGAAGGCCCAGAACTCATCTATTTCTTGTTGAGTTAATTGTACCTTCATTTCTTCATATTCCATCATTTTTATTTCTTTATCTCTTATGGAATTTTCCATATCAGCGGTGAACCTTCTAATAATATCAAACTGTCCATTAACAAATAGATGAGATAAACCAATAATATTAAGACTAAGATAAGACATATAAGACTCCTCCAATGAAAGTGAATTCTTGTGCTATGCATCCGTTTTCGCTGTAAGGCAGGTTTTTCCTCCTTATTTGATTATTATCATTCCAGTACCATGCTATGGGCTATTTTTCAGAAGTTCATATTAAAAACAGGGGTGTTTCAAACTTGCCGGCCGTACGCCAGTTCCTCGACAATATAGGGGAGAGGTGAGATATGATGAGAAACCAGCAACCGCGTAGAGCGGTAGTAAATTACGGCGGCCGCGGGATGGCTTTTGAAGAGTTGATCGAGTGGGTGAATCAAACCTATGAAGCGAAAGGAATTGCCACCATCGAGAAGATTCCGACGCCGGTTACGGTCCTCCGTATGGAGGGATCACGAATTAAAGACGGTTATTACGCAAAAAAAAGCTCAGTGGATTACACCGGGACCTACCGAGGGTCCCCGATCTGGTTCGACGCAAAATCAACCAAGATAAGTACGTCTCTTCCGTTGAACATTGTGGAAGAGCACCAGGTAGAGCGGCTGATACGGCATGAGAGTAACGGTGCAATCTGTTTCTTCCTGTTCTGGTTTACCGAATTGGACCAATTCTATTTGATGCCGATCAATACGTTTCTAGTTTATTGGAATCGGAGAGAAACGGGCTTGCGTGGATCGAAAAGTATTCCATTATCCGAACTCGAGGCACATGCCATTCGCATCGAGAAGAGTAGACGAGGACCGTTTGATTACCTTGCTGCAGTCGAAAACCTTATCGATGCTGCTGCAGATCCGTCTTCTTCGTAAAACATCACATTCTTTATGTTCTATACCGCCGGTTGACTAGGTAGAAGTATGCCAATCCATGTACACCTTATCCTATCTGCTGGTAATATAGACGTAGGGTTTATAGGGAGAGGGGAGCGGGAGCGATGAGTGCTGAACAAAAAAATGACGGCATTCTCCGTTTTTCAGGCTGGAGGGAAGTGCCGGAGGAAAACGCGAGTAAAACGACACTGCGAAGCCAAGGGCTCTCTCCAGGAACGCTCCGCGCCACCGTTTATCAAAGATCGAGTAATTCAATCATAGAGCTTTACAATGTTCATGAGGCTACTCCGCGCAAGAAGGCTACTGATAAGCAAATGGCTGCCATTGAGAAAGCAAGAGCCGCTCAAATCGCCAATCGGACCTGCACAAGCTGTAAATCAGTAATGGGCAGTAAGTGGGATCTTTCAGACGGATTATGCTCTTATTGCTGCCATGAAATCTTCCTCAATAACACAAAGATCCAGGCTATACAGAGGATGTCCGATTGGCTCCATCATAAAAATGAATATATCGTTATCGACGTTGAAACGAATATCTTCGGCGATGGTGCGGAAATCATCGAGATCGCCATCATTGACCTGGACGAAACCATTCTCTTCGAGTCACTCGTAAAGCCCCTCGATCCGGTATTAGCTGAAGCAAATAATGTCCACGGAATTTCTGATGAGATGTTAATTAATGCCCCAGGATGGGCCGAAGTATGGCGGGCCATACAACCCCTTCTCGAAGGGAAAACACTACTGATCTATAATGAAGTATTTGATCGTAACCGGATTATCGCCGATTGCATTCGTCATGGATTATCGATGCCGCACCTGATGTCCGAATGCGTCATGGAGACGTTTGCTCGTGTGATGATGAGCTACAATCATTATCATAAAGACTTTACTTGGATCAGCCTGCGCGATGCAATGCATGCTTACGATGTAGATCGAGTAGGCGCACATCGTGCATCTGCGGACTGTATCAATGTGGTCCGACTCATCCAGAATGTCGTTACACGGGAGGATGGCCATGCTGAAAATCAGAGCTGAGGGAACACCCGAGGAAGTGGAGCGGTTCCTAAATCACTTCAAAGATTACTACCGGGTCATTGAACAATCTACGCCATACCCTAGCCGGACGGGGAACGACATTCGAGTGTATTAAAAAGTTGGTACAGAAGAGAATGCCACAGCAAGAGAGGAATTAGGAAAATGCCGATCAAGAAAAATGCGATAAATGCCCCGGATCGCCTTGGAATCAGCAAGGTGGACTTGTTATATCTCATCGTCTTTCACCAACTTGAAAAGGGTGAAATCGGCAGCAAAGACCTTATCGATGCGATGAACGCTGAATTGGCCTCGTTCGACCAGAAACGGGCTTTATCTCATATGTACGATGTTCTGAAGTCCATGGAGTCTTTCGGCTGGATCGCTAACCTAGAATCCCGCGAGCGCAACAAAACATTCGGGCTAACGGATTCCGGCCGGCAGAAATTGAAATGGTTCGAAACCACATACCTTGAGACGGTGAACAAAATGTACGAGATGACTAAGCATTTCGTACTTTATCTTCAGGGAGACCCTACACATCCCGCTCCGGTGTTGGATGACGAGGAAATTAAGCTACTGAACCGTATGATCAGCGTTAAGCATACAGTGAGATATTTATTCATGGACATGCTGGAACACCAGGAAAACATGACTGGCAAACAGTTCCTAGATACGATGGAACAGGTACACCGATGGAAGCTGAATGACGCGTACTTGTACCAGCTCCTGCGGGCTATCGAAGGGCCTGAAGGATGGGTTATAGGGGCTTGGGATGATCCTCGCCGCCGTAACGCCTTTTATTATCGTCTCACCACAGAAGGTAAACGGATTAAGCCGATCGAAGGGGAGAATACGGGCTCGTTAATGAAGGATGTAATGAGATATACGGGCAATATTCTGCATTTGTTCGGTAAACGCGCTGTTTAGATTTAAAACATTAACTTGTTTAGAAGAAGGGAGAACGCTGATAATTATGGCTCAATTTGTAACGTCAGTGACGCATCAACTATATTACCGGACAAGAGATAAAATCTATCGTATCTATGAGAGCATGCCTTGGTTTGAAATTAGCCAAGACGAGCTAGCGGAAGAACTCCGAATGTTCCAAGTAACCGGTGAAAAGTATATGATCATCTACGATTACCAGATCATGAACAAACAAGATTATTGGCACGCAAACCCAGATAAAATCACTAGAGATGAGTTGGATTTCTGGCAGCTATACGGAATGCTTAATGAGGAGCAGTATCTTCATTTTCTCAATCTCATCGCCTATTAATACAACGACGGCAATACGCCATTATTCCGATGGGAAACAGCGCGTAAAAGGTTGTTTATCATATCCAGAACGTCAACAGCTACCGTAGCCGTCTGAAGAAATGGATGGACCGTTTCAACGGGGTGGCAACCAAATATTTGGAACATTATTTGGCGTGGTTCCGATATATCGACGCCAAGCAGTATGAGAACACAGCGTCGAATAAGAAAAACATGTTGGTGTCTTCATGCTTGTTTTCTGTGAAGGATACGAACGCCCGACTTCGACTGATGGCTTACTGTTGAGCTAACGGGCAGCATAGTGGAATCACTTTGCTATTCCATAAATTAATTGGGTATTATAAAATATTCTTAAAAGGTATGCGGGGGATTATCGTTGAAACTATCCGAGTCTGATTATATAAAGCACTTATCTGAGCAACTTTATTTTCTTCGGCGTTCAAGCGAAGGTTTTGATAAGGGGTTTGCGATTGAAGCTAAGCAAATGGCTGTGACAATTAGAGTGTTGTTACATGATACTACAAGTTCTACATCTTTACTGACCCACTTAGGCACAAAGGACAAAATTTACTATTTTAATACTGTAATACCAAACAGTCCTTTTGGCTTAACTGGGAGGAGAACGACAACAGACGGTGGAGGACGTACAGAATACTATGCTCCTCTTGATAATTTAAGTGATAAAAGAAAGGAAAGACCGTGGGTTACATTCAATACTTGGTGGGAAGGTATCAATGTGTTAACTGATGGGAAAAACCAATTCACACGAAAGAAACTGATTACAACTGTAGCTAACCAAGACGGTGGAGCTCACGTTGATTCTAAATTAAGTACCCCTTATTCTGAGTTCACCAGAGGAAACTCATTAAATGTTTATCACGAAGGTAAAGATGTATATGGAGTAGAACTGGCAAGTATTCGTCAGATTACCTTCGAATTATTAAAGTCTTTAGAAAGTAAATATGGGTTTTTATTCAGTTAATGTTGGATCGATAAATTAGAAAAACTGACGAAAGTATGGACTAACGGAGAACAAGAGCGTTATTAACAGCTGCCAGCATTAACGGCAGCCTGTTGAGCTAACGGAGAACGATAGCTCAAAAGACATAAAGAAGGCTGCCGGGCAAGTTTGATCCAGCAGCCTGTTTTTACGTTTTTTTGTTGAATAGCTTTTTGTTTAATTAATTTTCACAGGCTACACCATCGCCGTCACGGTCCAACTGGGTACTATATCCGGGCTGACCTTTGTATAGCGGTGCCTTGCCCGCGGCTTTTACGGCAGCACAATTCGCGTAATAGACCGGTTTAGAAGGTGTCGCGGGGGTGGTTGGCGGATTAGTGACAGTTCCTGCTGCACCGTCAATTACGAACAGAATGCGTGTTTGGAGGTACTCTAAAGCGGATACAAAATGCTAATAGTTACGATACTGTATTTTGCCCTGGCATGTGTAATGGGATAATTGCAACATATTTTGCATGTTTAGAAGTGGATAAATTAGTGGAGCTAAATCCTCCAGGTATGGTCTCTTTCACTTTACCTGAGACAAAGTACGTCAAAATATTATGTACGAATAATTCAATAGGGGAGGGCTATGAGGAGTTGTTCAGATGGATGGAAGAGAACAATTATAGTCATAGACTATATGGAGCATGCCAGATAGAAATCTACTATAACTTCTTCAGTAATGGGGAAGAACCAGCAGAGGTATTAATACCGATTGAAAAAAAATCATGAATATGAGGGGATGTACAAAGATACTTTACAGTGAAACGTCCCATAGGTAAGAGTTCGGATTATTCCACTAACGAGGAACGATAGCTTAATAAAACCGCCCTTTACGAGGCGGTTTTATTTTTGGCTGAAAATCAACATTAAGAATTAACATAGCCATAATTAAAAGAGTGAGCACGTTCTTCGCGAGCTCACTCTTCTTTACTTACCTAATTTGCTGAATATAATTTTCTCAAGATCAGAGAGAGAGAGGATATCTGGGGAACATGCCCGCACCAAGGTATTATTTCAGAATCAATATCGATAACTTCAAGGCCCTCAGCAAATTGCTCGGTGATCTTCCTTTTCTGCACGAAATGATTCATATTCTCTTCCTCCTTCAACGGCGTAAATTGAAGCAGCTTGAATTCCGATCGCCATCATTTTTTTAGATGAATCGCTCCCCGTCTTTTCCATCATCCTTTGGATGTGGTTTCTTACGGTTCTTTCGCTTATATCCAACGTATCCGCTATCTCTTTATTGGAATAACCGTTCATGATCAGAATATTGTAGATTTCCGATTCTCGCTGCGTAAAGTCATAACACCTTGAAACGTACAGGGTTACTGGTAAAACGATAGCTGGTGCGCCCATTGATTTCCTCCTATAGTTAATGAGATTAATAAAAAAAGTCACAGGATTTCCCTGTGACTTCGGCGGTGCTTCCGCGAAGGTGCTAAACTTTAAATTAGGTCAATTATACCATACAAGACTCATAATGTGCTATAATTACTGGAAAGATAATACATAGTCAGGGATGGAGAAGCACTTCACCGTAACCACGGGTGAAGTGTTTTTTCTGTTTAAAGGAGGCAAAATATGAAACTCGTCATCGCAGAAAAGAGAGATCAAGCAAGCAAGTTGGCAGCGCCTTTCCCACATAGAGAGAAAGACGGCTGCTTCGAAATCGAACCATGCCCAGAATTCCCGAAAGGAGGATTCGTAGCATGGGCGGCCGGCCATTTGGTAGAGCTGAACAATCCGGAGAAGTACGATCCGAAATTCGAGAAGTGGCAGTTTGAAGACCTTCCTATCATTCCGGAACAATTCCAATATACGGTTACAAAAGAGAAGGCGAAGCTGTTTAGCAAAATCAAGTCATTGGTCCATGACACGCAAGTAACCGATCTGATTAACGCCTGCGATCCCGCTAGGGAGGGATCTCTTATTTTTCACACCATTACAAAGTTAGCCGGAAATCGAAAGCCTGTGAAGCGCCTTTGGGCGAAGTCACTCACAAAGACAGGCGTTAAAAAAGCGTTCAGCGAGCTGCTGCCCGAGGAAGCCAAAATCGGACTATATTATGAAGCTGATGCGCGGCAAAAAGCGGATTGGCTTGTCGGGATGAATCTCTCCCGGGCCTACACCATTAAAATGAAGGAGAAAAAATACAACGGTCACGTATTCAGCGTCGGCCGGGTACAAACTTCTTTGCTCAGTTTGATTGTCAAGCTTGAACTGGAGCGGGAAAACTTCGTTTCAAAGCCATTTTGGGAAGTGTATGCAGACTTTAATATTCAAGGCACAAATTATCGGGGCAAGTGGTACTCTGGTGATCGAGATCGGCTCGAGGACCAGGATAAAGCGCACGCGCTTGCACAACACTGTATGGGCAAGCAGGCAAAAGTTGAACGCATTGAAATCAATCAGGTAGAGGTATTGCCTCCACAACTCTTCAGCATGTCGTCAATCCAGACTGAAGCGAACAAGTTGTTCAAGTATTCTCCGAAGCAAACGGATGCAGCGCTGCAATCGCTCTATCTTGCCGAATTCATCACCTATCCACGAACCGATTCGAATTATATCACGGAAGATGACGCCATTCCGCTTCAGAACATCCTGGAACAACTGGGACAACTTGAACCGTATCGGAACTTCGTACCAGCACCCATAAAATCTCTAATCGGTAACAAGCGATTCGTAAATGCAGAAAAGGTATCGGATCACTATGCCTTACTGCCTACTGAAAAGATACCGGATCTGAAATCGTTAACCGAGGATGAGCGAAATATATATGACTTGATCGTTCGAAGAGTGATAGCCGCTCATTACGAGGTAGCAATTGACGAAAAGACGACACTGCACACATACATAGACGATCGGTTCTCCTTCAAAACAAATGGGAAGCGAGTCATTCGCGATGGCTGGCGAGCAGTTTACAACTATTCCAATGGGGGAGAGGCAACGAGTGAAGAGGAGCAAGAAGATATCGTAATCCCTCCTGTTACACTGCATCAAATCGGCACAGCTACTTCGACCGATACCCGTGAAGGGAAAACAACGGCGCCGCCACGATACACGGAAGGTAATTTGATTACGTTGATGAAAAGCGCCGGACGTACGATCGAAGATAAGGACCTGATGAAAGCACTGAATCAATCCAATGGGCTAGGCACTGAGGCAACCCGCTCCGGAATCATACAAACACTCAAAGCCCGTAAATACATTGAAATCAATTCCAATTTGGTCTATCCAACAAAACTCGGCCGGCTATTGATACAAGCCCTAGGAGACTCCGATCTGACAAGTGCTGAATTGACTGCAAAGTGGGAGATGAATCTCTCCGAGATTGGAGCTGGTAAAGCTCAGGGAAGCCAGTTTGTCGCGGACATCAAGAAGCTAGTGCGATCCCTTGTTGAAGAATCCGTACAAAACGTTTCCCGCATGCCGTTAAATGAATGGGATGAAGCCGAACTGACGAAAGGCACGCAAACTGATTCAAAAAAATCTCCTATAAATTCGAAAATAAAGCAGCAGACTTCACCAATTTCTACTCCCGCAGTCGCACAGCGTCCTGCAGCACAATCCGAGCCCTCTAAACAGCCGGTAAATAAAGCACCTGCAGACACACCACACGAAGCGGGAAACAATTCTTCCGGATCTACTACCTTAATCTATCTGGGGAAATGTCCAGAGTGCGCCGCAGGTCAAATTGTTGACCGTGGAAACTTCTACGGCTGTCTTGGTTATTCAGAAGGGTGCCGCTTTACATTCAATAAGTTAATTTCTGGCGTTACGATTGCTGCAGAGATTATGGCTGAACTGCTCGAGACTGGGCAGACACCACTTATCTCCGGCTTCAAAAAGCGAGGCAAGGAACACGAGACGTTTGATGCAGTGATCTCATTGAAGAACGGCAAGATCGAATGGAAATTTCCAAATTGGAACGCTATTAAATTGCCTACACGGTTACTCCTTCCGGATGAAGAAGATAAGGAACTTTCACCGCAGCAACATAAACAGATCCGCGATCTCGAGTCAACCTGTTATACCTTGAAGCTACCAGCTAAGGTGAAGAATGTCGTAAACGGTCCGATTATCACGCGGTATGAGCTATTGCCCGAGACGATGGACATCAACATGAAAAAATTCAGTACCTACAAGGCAAATTTCCAAATGGCGCTGCAGGCGGAAAAGATCGCTATGCAGATTCCGATTCCAGGGACGAAACATATTGGAATTGAAGTTCCGAGTCCTACCCCGTATGTTGTAAATCTGAGGAGTCTTCTTGAACACAAGGAATATTTGGCTAAGAAAGAGAGTCTATCTTTCCCGGTCGGTACCGACCTACATGGAAAGCCTGTCTTTGCAAATCTTGCAGAAATGCCTCACCTCCTTATTGCAGGTACGACAGGGTCGGGTAAATCCGTTTGTTTAAACAGCACCATCGTTAGCTTGTTATTTGGGAATACCCCCGAAGAACTGAAATTTGTGTTCATAGATCCAAAAAGGGTAGAGTTGATAGCCTACCAGAGCCTTCCTCATCTGATGATGCCGGTCATTACCGACATGAATAAAGCTCAGGACGCAATTTTTACAGTCATTGAAGAGATGGAAGCTAGATACGAAATGTTCAAGGACATGCGTGTGAATAACATCAACGCATATAACGCGAAGATTATGCTGGATGAACCCGATCATCCGAAAATGGCATACATCGTTCTGGTCATTGATGAGTTTGCATCCTTGATGTTGACAGCTAAAGATAAAGAGTTGGAGACGATGGTGATTCGATTATCCCAAGAAGCGCGCGCAGCCGGCATTCACATGGTTCTGGCCACACAAAGACCCGTTGCGAAGGTATTTTCTCCAACTATTAAGGCAAATCTTCCAACTCGCATATCATTTATGGTGACCTCTACGGGGGAAAGCATGGTCGTCCTTGACGAGCCAGGTGCCGAAGGGCTGCTCGGCAAAGGCGACATGTATTTCAAGTATCGAAACATCAAAAAACGGTTGGTATCCCCGTTTGTCAGTACCCCAGAGATCAACCGGGTAGTATCGTACATTCTCATGAAATACGGAAATTCCTCAACCGGTAATCAAGTTAACCATTATTAAATTTGCATCCAGCCCTGACCAATTGAATAATAAGGATAACAAACAACCCACCAGGAGGGATTCCCTATGAACGGAATCGACTTTTCTAAATATTCGGCCGCCATGGCTATCATCACAGAAAATGAGTTGGAGGATGAAGTTACTGAGTACCCCATGGTATTTATGAACAAAGATGAGGCAGCAGTCAATCTCGCTGAGATGATGCTGTTATGTCGGGCAGCTATGTCCGATTCGATCCCACTTCGACAGCGTTCTAAAGTCAGCGCTAATTATTATTTCAATCAAGTCAGGAGTAGATCGCACATATTGGCGCAAGCTGAAGCATTAGCAGAGCTCGGGATGAGTTTTGAGGATCTCGACACGCTTATGCCCCACCAAAACCGGTCATAACCGGACCCCGATAGAACCAGCCTGGTCTTTATGAAGGCTGGTTCTTTCTTAATGCATATTCATATCCCTGTTCAACCACTATTACAGAGGTGAATGCAATGTTACTGTTGAACGTTGCTTAGAGACGCCATTCTCCTTAAGTATATTAAATAAGTTTCTAAAGTTCATATATTAGCTATTCTCCTAATTTCATACAGTTAGTATAATAGTCCTATATGGAAATTTTTCAGAAAGGAGGCAATCGGCAGTGAGTTCTCAACGCTACCAAGTAATTTCTCCAGAAAAATATGATCCCATGAAAGTTGGGGAAGCCGTAAAGCGTGTACGGAATCAGAAGGACATAAATCTATTTGAACTTTCTTCAGTGACCAAAATACCTCAATCTAAATTAAGCTATATCGAGAATGGAAAGTATAAAAAAGTAAAACTTCAAGATATCCGAGTAATCGCGGAAGCCCTCAGTGTTGCTCAAAGGGATCTCCTAAACCCGTCAACTGAAAAGGATGCCCCAGACGACGAACGAATTGAACGGGAGATCGAAACTATCCGCAGCTATCTTTTGCTTAGCCGTTATAACGAAGTTTCCGAGATGATCCGTAATCTTGATACGGATATTAGTCCAGATAATAAATACTATCCGCTTCTCTTAAAGGCAAAGGGGGACTACTCCCGCCTCACTGGTGATAAACAAAATGCATTGCGCCAATATGAGAAGCTTGAGGCAAAAGCTCTGAACGCTTACGAAAAAGTAGCAAATAAAACGATGCTAGAAGCGATTATCGCTTCCATTTGCACTTTGTATGAGATGGATGAGATTGGCTCTGCGATCCGAAAGAGCCAGAAGATACTTGATCTCATGACTGGATATGAGAATGAACCTTCTCATTTTGATCGTTTCAAGGGAATTATTTATTATAACCTAGCCATTTTTTATACTGCATCGCTCCAATATTGGGCAGCCAACACTATGGCCGAAAAGGCACTAGAATTTTCAAATTCCGATGGACTTGGTCTTGAGTCACATATCAAATACCTCAAATCCATTATCCTTTTCTATCGTGCGGACTGGCGCGGGTCGGAAATTTGTCTATACGATGCAATTAGGGACTTCCGCCTAAAGAACAACACCAAGCTCTTAACAAAGGCGCTTTTAGCGCAGCATGCCTTTATACTGAAGAGGCCCCAGGAATACCATGGGATATTGAAAGCGCTAGAGAATATCATTATAGAAGGAAATCATCCTTGCGGGGAAACCTGCAAACAAAACCCTTTGTACCATAAAATATGGAATTCAACGATCGAGCAGAGCATAGTTACGGGAAACTTAGAACGATCAAAACAACTACTTGAGGCAATGTACAGTTTAAGGCACAATAATGCAAAAACAAGATACTTGAAGGCGAAATACTATGAAGCTTCAGGGAAGCTCGAACTATTTATTCTGGAACTCAAGAAAGCAACAGAGGAAACGGAGGCCGATCATGAAACCTCGAACTATGACAAGGGCATGATTGCGCTAGAATACCTAAAGTATAAAGTTCCCGGAGAACAAAATCTGATATGTCGCACACAGAAAAACTTTGAAGAGTCCGAACTACCGAGGATTCCACTTATTTTAAATGATTTGTTGCCGCCACCTATAGACTAAAAAAAACCTCTTAGCATATTCGCTAAGAGGTTTTTTGTCTTCGGAGCAGTAGAGCTCGTTGAAGATGGTACGGTGGAGATTGAATATGATCTCCTGAGATGAAATCTACAAATAGCCTGGCTGCTTGTGGATCAAACTGCGTGTACGCATTATTTAATATCTCATTCGCAGCTGTAGCTCTATCCATGGCGTTCCGATAGACTCTCTTTGAAGTCATTGCATCAAAGCAATCAGCCACTGCCACGATCCTCGCTGCCAAAGAGATTTCTTCTCCAGCTAATCCATCGGGATACCCCTTACCATCATATCGTTCGTGATGGTGCAAAACGATATCTGAGATCCCGAGTCTCATCAAATGATCATAACTTTTGAGGACATTGTACCCGACTCTCGGATGTGACTTCATGATCGCCCATTCATCAGGCGAAAGGGTACTCGTCTTTTTCAGGATTAGATCGGGGATCTCAATTTTACCAATATCGTGGAGCAAGGCTCCCACATAGATTATGTCCTTGAGCTCGCTGCTTAGTGAAAACATTTCTGCCAAACTGTATGCGTAATTGGCTACGTTGATTGAGTGCGACCAAGTATATGAATCCTTTTCTTCGATAACCCTGATCAGGAGTTGGATATCCGCGATTACACCGGGATTGTAAGCGCCTATAACTTCTGAATAATCCCATTTTTGATCAGACTCGTACTCCACATTCATTGTTTTCACCCAACGCTCTCTCCGAATGATGGAAATATGATAAGGCTTAATTGTCTAAGCAACAAAAAAAGCACCGAATCCCAGACGAATTGCGTCGTCCAGGCTGCGGTGCTTCCGAGCCCTCAAGCTAACTTAATTTACTAATATCATAACATGCCTTAATTGTTTGAACCAAACAATATTCGGTATTGTTTCGATAACATAAATGAATTTTGTTGACACGAACTTCTATAAAACAGATAATTAGAAATAGCGATTCATATGAGCGGAACAGACCGAAGAAGCACTTCTGGTTGCAGGATTTATCCTGCCCAGAAGTGCTTTTTTTTTAACGCCGCTTAATCTAGGTATTTAAAAAAATGAAAGCATCTCTATGTCGTGCTAGGATTAACCAAATGAAACCAATAATATAAGGAGGAATCTTTATGATCCATTTGAGAGCACTTGAAGCAGAGATTGTCGAAGCTATAAAAGCAGGCCACGAGCTACATCACATACGGGAACAAATCCAGAAAAAAAGCCGTTATTTCCGCAATACGATTACACGTATGGTAGAACTCGGCATTCTCGTGAAGGTTGAAAAGGGTATGTATGCCGTAAAAGTAGAACAATACTCCATAAAGCCGGATTCGGAAGTCAGCGAAGAGCGGAAGAGGAAAATCAAGGGTATCATCAACAACAACGTGCCGCGTGTTGATCAAGAGGCCATTACGTTGATCCGGGAGAATCACCCCAAAATGCTCCGATCCTCACTTCTGAAGTTGCTGCATAAAGCAGGATATCAACTTAAAAAATTCGAATTAAATCTAATTATTATGAGTGAAGGGCTTTCGAGCTGCGTGATCGAATCAGACCAAGAGGTTGCTTAGTCTGCATACAGACTAACGCTAAAGGAGGAAAAGAACATGTCTCGATCCATGGAACGTGGAGGCGGAAAGCGAGTCGAAGTCATTGAGCAAATGACGTTTCAATTCCTACCAAACGACCTTGAAATTGCATATGTCGAGGCATATATTAAAGCCCTCAACACAAATTGCGATCGGAATCTCCGGATAATTGAAAAAACCGGTATTAAGCAGCTGAAGCTCTCATACCATGCACGCAAGCGCTGGGATACTCGCGTGGGTCCGTCGAACGTCTCTGATGGTGATCTTGCCGACCTGCTATCGATTATGTGCTTTCGCCTCGGCAGAATTGAGCTCTTATCAAAGGACTGCGGCCTTATCGACAACGATATCGTATTCTTTTACGAGCAAGAAGGGGATCACATGAACATCATTACATTTTACGGTAGAGTGAGTCAAAGACCGGCATTGTCTGATGTGAAGCAACTAAAGCTGTTCAATTATCGGGAGCTGGACGAAGTAAGTTTCGAACTTCAAATGGACGAACTATACGCACAAATTCTGCCGCCGATTCCCTATAAGCGGATTGTCTACAAAGGGACATTTGTAATGTATCGCCTTGACGCATATGACAATCAGAAAAGCACTTTTTTTCACCTTGTAGAGACATCCCCTAAAGATTACAGCGAAAACTTTTTCCACCTAGACGATGACGATATCCAGATCAGCAAGAGTACCGTAACTGCACTCAGAATGATGAAATATTAAAAGAGGACCCTTTCCATAGAAAAAATATCAGATTAATGGAGACCGAACATGAAAACCAATTGTAATTGTCTAAATAAAATCGAAGAGTGGGAGTACGATGGTTCAATCGGCTACTGGTACGCCACACGGGAGTGTGGTCCATGTGCCTACTACTGGGAAGGTCCGGATTATTCAAAAAGTAACCCTCTAGAGCATCCATCGAAAGGTACAAACCAAAACGTTTTTGACTCCTCTTCAATAAAGGACGAACCAGATAGTGATGAACCCGGAACATACCATATCTATTGCTATGACGAACAAGAACGATACGGATCTCCTGTAAAATTAATTGAAATACAAGATATTTTTAATTTCTGTGAGCTGAACAAACATTCACACGCCGTCATTCGTGTTATCGATCCGAAGGATGATGCTGTGGTCGTCAAGGTATGTAATGGTAAATATGTGTTTCCTGATCAATGGACTAGATATAACGAGAACTGAAGCTAAAAATAAACTATTTAGGGGATAACAACATGGAGAATCCAATTAAATTATTATTATTTGTGGTTGGTATTATGGTTGCTCTCATTGTAGGAACATGTACAATATTTCATTTCTGGCCCTGAGGCTTTAGAGGCCGCATTGAATGAGAGTAATGGACTGTATTGGGAAGATGTGAAGTTTTGGGTGATAGGATTAGTTGGGTTTGTTTTAGCCATAGCTTTCTTGCCAACAATTATCCTAGACCGTCGTAAAACAAAAAAAGAAACTACATGTTCTTGAAGAATAAGATTGAGCGGCTCTGCACCAATCTTGGTCTTCTTGAGTAACCTATTGTCTTACTTGAAATCTATTAACGAAAGTTGAACGAACAGGAGCAGATGCCGGCGGCAGCTGCTCCGTTTTTCATTAAGCCAAAAGGCAGGATCAGTATCTTAAACCTCGTCAGAATCAATCGGCTCAAATACCACATCAACAAAGTCACTCACATCCCGCTCCTTCTTTAGCTGCCGGCTTCAAAAATCTTTTTCAAGTTACTGCTGCACTTGGAGCTGTATGAGACATTTGCAATCCATACGCTCATTTACAGCTTAACAAGCCTTTCAACTTATTTGTCGGAGCAAATGGCGGCGGCCAGTCTCAAGACAATCCAAGGGAATCGGGTTACGCCCACCATCATACATTCTAAATATGACATTTACCGATATTATACGACAATTAAGTAGGTCATTTTGTCGGTTTATTTATTCACCTTTTATGGGTATTTCGAATTATAATTGTGAAGTCGGATTATTATAAATATACCATTTTTTTGAAAACTAGAAGAGTAGAGAAGCATTTCGCTGAAGGACATTTGTTTGCATTTTTTTCATCCATATCTGCTTCCAACTTATCAAATTCAAGGTGATCTTATAGGGGAGGAATGGACTAATTTGAGAAAATCTTTTATCGCCATCATTCTACTCGCATTTATGTTTCTAGGCGTCAGCAATGTAAGTGCTGCTACTGTCGCATCAACAACTTTTTATTCAGTAATACTAGATGGAAAAGTAGTCGCTACAAACGCAATAGTGAAAAACGGCTCTACAATTGTTCCCTTTAAAAGCTTGCTAAAAGCTATGGGCTTCGAAGTGTTCTACAACCCGAAAGACAAGACCATTGCTGCTGTTAGCTTAACGACAACAATTAATTTGACTGTTGGAACAAAGCGAGCCTTCCTGAATGGCAAGATTCAAGCAATACCTGTAGCTCCTGAAATAATCAACAATATTACTTACATACCGTTAAGGTTTGTCGGTGAGGCAATGCAGTGTAACCTTGAGGTAGATAAAGCAGCAAAAGCAATCTATGTTGATTCACCACACCCTACGTTGGTTCTTGAAGATCAGCAACCTGAGCCTTCTGTGCCAGTAGAAACAACGCCAACTACAACATCTGAGCTTACAACAAAGCAGAACACAGCAAAGAATGATGGGAATGTAGTAATGGTGGAGATGGACAATGGACAGGGAAGCGCAGTTAGCTTAGGCCACGGATTATTTCTGACAAACTATCACGTAATCGAAGGTGCTACAAGCGGAACAGTAAGAGACATCAAGAACAGTACATATGAGATTGCTGGTGTTGTTTCTTCTGACAAGAGCGTTGATTTAGCAATTATCAAGCTAAGGGTAAATTATGATGTCTGGAAGGCTGTTGAGATAGGCGATCCAACAGAACTAGCTAAGGGAGACAAGGTTGTAGCCATAGGGAGTCCTAGAGGAGTTCAAAACACTGTTTCTGAAGGTAATGTAAGCAACATATTTACAGAGAGTAATATTGACTACATACAAATTAGTGTCCCTATAGATCATGGCAGCTCAGGTGGTGCACTTTTTAATACGAAAGGGCAGCTCGTTGGCATAACAAGTGCAGGCATCGACGATAGTAATGCGGATTTGAATTTCGCTATCTCAATTAATGAAGCTACTGCTTTACTGCAAGATGTAGCAGGCAAATCATTTAATCAAATAGCTGTCGCTGCTTTCCCAAATTCTATTCAAACCACATTGCCTACCAATACTGTTGGAGGCAACGTTGGTATTTCAGACGAAGAGGTAAGGAAAATCATCACTGAAGCATTGAACGAAAACGTATTCAATATACCTACTAATATTACTACACTCTCTTTAGGTACATGGACTTCAGTAGTGGATAATGGAACGATATATCTATTCGGCTCAATGGACTTTAACGAATATAGTAGATACATTAATAACTTCTCCTATATAAAAAGTCAAGTTGAAAATTGGGCGAGATCAATAGGAAATATAAATCTACAGACCTTCCCTGATAAGAAGACATCAGTAGGTGTCTGGTTTACGTTCGTATTCAGCAATTATCCATCTGGCTTTCCACAAGATGAAATTAAAGTTGTAGCTGGTGGTTATCAAGTCGATCATCTTTTCATTCTTGTAGTTACTGACCCTGTAAACAGTGTACGCATCGATGTACGACCATAAAGCAAACCGCATGCATCTAATGGAAATAAGACGGTGCTTCTAAAGGCCGTCTCTTTCTATGCATACCGTTAAGGGGGAAGCTTGCAACAATACGCCTATCAAAGAGCAAGTGTACAATGAAGAACTAAGTAAAGATGTAGTTGATTCGTCAGAGCTTACGAAAGAAGAGAAAGAGCTATACAACAAAGGTGTTACATATGCTAAAGAGCAGAAGGTTGAGCTAGCTGAAAAAACTGTTGCACAAATGGCAGCGGAAACTGGAAGAAGAAGAGAAGAAAATTTATTTTACCTGCACTACCATCACGAACCCCATAAATCGTCTCCACAGTTTGAGTGGGATAAACTACCTACTCCACGCTGCATGATGTTTGTGCTTAAAAAACACATTGAAATAGAAGGAAATTATACCTATTTTGTAGAATAATGATACCCTGAGAGATATAAGGGAGGAAATAGAATGAATTGGAAAACAGTAAGAGATATTTCTGTTGGAGCCGTACTAGGAAGCATGTTGCTCTCTGGGGTTGGATATGCTGCCAACAGCATAAAATTGATTGTTAATGGTAAAAGTGTCAATGAAGAAGTCAAAGTAATAAATGGTTCAAACTATGTTCCGGTTAGTGTTATCAGCAAATATTTAGGAACTAATGTCAGTTGGAATCAATCAACTAAAACTTTGACTATTGGAAAAGCTGCACCAAACACCTCAACATCTACAAACGCTACTAGTAGTACTGGAAAAGGGAAATTGAGTGCACCAACAACCTTTAACTACAATGTAAATTCAGCAGATGGAATCACAATGAGCCTATTTTTTAAGAATCTAACTGGTAAAACAATTAACTATTATACAGTTAAAGTGAAGACTTTTAATGCAGTCGGTGATCCGTCGTATGATGACATGACTGGCGAAAGCTCGTTTGAAATTAAATATGTTGGACCAGTTAAGCCTAATGAAGAAATGGGCGTATTCAAACTGTTCACTTACCAGTCAGCTCTGGAAACAATTAAAGTAACTGCAATTGATGTAATCTACAGTGATGGAGCAAAAGAAACTATTTCTTATAGTTACAAAACTTCTAAAGATAATGGTTATGCTGATTAATAGCATAATATAATAAAAGGATTAAAGACAAACATGGGTAATTGAGTTTGTCTTTAATCCTTTTTTGGATATCTTTATTAAACAACGCCTGCCCGCAGTCTACAATGTTATTTTCACTGACTACTACTACATAATTTTCACAAAACAGATGTAATTTTGTGCAGAAAGCCCATTGTTTCCATATACCATTGATAAGCCCTCCGTGCTAATGTCAACTTGGAGGGTTTTGATATGTTAAACGAACCAATAAAGCCAATGCTACTACAACCTATACAACCTACTGAAATTAAGAAGGACTGGAAGTCGAGTTTGAAATGGGATGGTTTTCGTATCATTCTGCATATAGATTTGGGGAATGTAAGAGCATTCACAAGACATGGTACAGAGGTAACGGATCGATTTCCGGAACTCCAACAAATTAAAATAAACGCGAAGAACGCAATTTTGGATGGCGAGTGCATTGCATTCGATCTCACGCAACCATCCGACCAGCCAAATAGACTTTTTTGGGACGATGCTATGGCTCGTTTTAACACAAAGAAGCCGGCTGCCGTTAAACAAATCTGCAAGACCTTAAAGGCTCATTTCCCCGTCTGGGATGTATTATGGATAGATGGCCAGTCTGTGATGAAGAAGACGTTTCTGGAGCGCCGCGAATTGCTGCAGGCGATCGTTCCGCCGTCTGATATATTAACAGTCACTCCATTGTATGATGATGGCCAACAGCTCTTCTTGAACGCGAAAAGGCATGGGTTAGAAGGGATCGTTCAGTACAACGGTAATTCAACCTACAGACTAGATTCCCGACCACATGATGTGATCGTGAAAGTAAAAGCTTATCAATATGCGAATTGCCAGATATCCTCGATCCGAAAGGGTTCATTTGGATGGGGATTACAGTTGGAGGGAAAGTATGTTGGCGTCTTAGAATTCCCGCCGCATAAAGACGTAATTCGGGCTTTTCATTCCATCTCAAAGCAAATAGTCAAAGGGGAAAACAAAGATTGGATCTTCTTGAAATCATCAGTCTTTACATGCCGCATCAAATTTCAATGCGTCACTAAAGATGGAAAGCTAAGATCGCCAATATTCGAGGAATTCGTTACACCCGCTCCAGTACATGCTTTACAAGCATGAGTTCTAGATGATCGTCAGTCAATGGCAGCAGGGGACAATCAGCTTTGGATCAAATCCAGTTTATATGTTAAAAAGCCGGAGGAGTCATCACGCCGGCTTTTTATTTTAACTTTTGATGCCTGTATCTATTCAAAGACTCATTACGTATTTTTAACCTCATCGAGATGTTTTTCGAATTGAGCGATATATTTACCTATTCGTGTACTGACTTCTGACCTTACTAAAAACCTCATCAAAGCAAACTTATGCTCATAACCACGATAGAAAAATTTATAGTGCACGGCGTCGTCGATTCGCTCGTCCTCAATTACTTTAATTTGATTTTCTCTCAATTCTTTGCGGATTCTTACTAAATCTGCATGGATGATATTTATCAGATGATTTGCAGATGCCGCGTAAAGTCTTTTCAAGGCAAAGTTTGACCTCTCGATCTCAAGACGATTGTTATCAACCACTGTCATCATTATTGGCAGAAGTACGGAGTCACGTACCATTATCAACAAATTCTGCGGCACCTTTTGTATTGATCTATCCGGATTGGTTTGCTCGTTAAGCTGATCACGATGTTCGGGCGATATAAACTTAGTGCCCCAACGACCATTCCCCTCTAGAAATTTACTCATTTAAAGTGTCCTCCAATTTTTCGAGCCCTGTCACGCGCCTGGCCAGATTTCAGGAGCGATGCTGCGCTTAGAATAGCCGCTTCACCGTACCGATCCTTGATTTTATCCTTTGCTGCGGCAAGTTCGAGCTTACGAGGTAAATCCTCAAAAAGGTCCAGCTGATACACGCTGTTGTCTGATAGCTCTGAAATATCCACCCCAAGGTGGGTCAAAGGATTTCCGTCCCAATGAGACATGAAAATCTTATGCGCAGCAGCTAGTATATGATGCTCCAAGCAGCTAGAACTATCTAATGTAATTTGCCGGCTGAAGCCGCTTGTCTTAACGCCATCTGTCGTACCAGCACTAACCGTGACTTTCCTGCCTTTATATTTGTGATGCCGAGATGTTCGACATACCTCAATGACGAGTTCGAGTAGCAGAGGTTCAATTTCGGGTAAGGTTTGGTATAGTTTCCACGGTAAGGCGCGTCCTCTAGTAATCGATTTGGGCTTCCCAAACGCTCCAGGAACGACGGGACTAGGGTCGATACCACGCGCTGTCTGCCAGTAATAAATGGCTTTAATGTCACTCTGTTTGCCCATCCGTTGCCGCATTCTCCGCTTAAAATCATGCAGTTCCATCCTAGCCAGGTCGCCGATCGTATGAATTCCCATACGAATAAAGTGCGCTGTCATGCGGGAGGCGACCATAAACATGCTGCTTATCGGTAATGGCCATAATTCAGACTCGATATTGTCGAAATTAAGTGTAAAAAATCCTTCAGGGTGTTTCTTAGCGAAATTATCCGTTGCTGTCTTAGCCAGAATCTTGGTTGGACCACAGCCAACCCGGGTCCATACACCGGTTGAGAGTAGCACCTTGCTTTGCATTTGACTGGCGATCTCAAGTGGCGAACCGTAAAGTGCGATTGAACCTGTGATATCAAGGAAGGACTCATCGATCGAAAACGTCTCTACAAGCGGTGTAAATGACTTATAGATCTGATTAATGAGCAGCGATACGCTGATATACGTTTGCATCCGCGGCCGAATTACGACGAGCTGAGGACACTTTGCAAGAGCCTCACCTAGTCGCATAGCTGTAGAAACACCGAAGGATTTAGCGATCGGGCAAGCAGCTAACACAATCCCTGATTTACGACTTGGGTCAGCTCCTACTACGACAGGTTTATTCGCATGTTCGGGGTGAGTAGCCTTTTCTACGGAGGCATAGAAAGACTGTGCATCCGCGAGGAAAACGACCCGTTCTTTACCCGGCATTTCGGATCACCGGCTCATGCGCCAAGATATTGTGAATCTTAAATAGCCGTAGCCCACCTGATTCCAGGCAAGTCGCACGTACATGCGTAGGGGTAACGGATTGTATAAGGATTTGTCTCTTGGTAATCCGATTGTTCCTGTCCTGATAAATAATCACTATGGCCATCCCTTTATATTTGCTTATTTGCGAGTGTAATGATGGCATATTATCGCCTCCACACGAACATTTGTTCCTTTATTATACTACAAACGCATGTTCGGTATGCAAGGTATGTTTCTGGAAATTTTACAACAACAAAAACATACATACATATACATAACATATACATACATACATCATAAAGTGGGCAGAAAACGAAATGTCCAACGGGATGAATGGATTGACTAAAACCGCTTCTTAAGGGAAATATATCCCCGTGAGGAGGGATGCTGCTTGTGCGGAAGATTCACGATTGCGGCCGACCTGAGTGAAATTATCGATACATTCTCCGTTGACGAGGTGAATTATGATTATTCAAAAAGCGCTACAATGTAGCTCCTACCCAGACAGTCCCATGCATCATCAATCGGGAAGGGAAGCGGGTATTGGAAGGGTATCTATGGGGATTGATTCCGTTCTTTAGTAAGGACGCAAAAATTGCATATAAAACAATCAATGCCAGAGCAGAAGGTATTGAAAAGAAGCCGGCTTTCCGACATTTACTGAAACGGAATCGCCCTGGTTGTGAGCAATGGGTTTTAAGAATGGAAACAGGAAGCCGATAGTAAGCAACCGTATCGATTCCAGCTAGAATCAAAAGGTGTTTTTGGGTTTGCCGGTTTATACGATTCTTGGCGGGATCCGTCCACTGGGGAAGAGGTTAGGTCATCTACGATCATAACAACAACTCCGAATGAGCTCGTTTCCACCGTACATGACCGAATGCCTGTGATTTTGACCGGCACCGATGCTGCGAACTGGATAAGTCCAGAAATCGATGAGACCGAGAAAGTGTTGAGCTTCATGAAACCCTATCCCAATTCTGAAATGATTAAATATCCGGTTTCGAAGGACGTTGGGAATGTGAGGAATAGCAGCTCATCATTAATAGAGGAAGTCCCGTTAAACTCTCTATAGAAGCTTAAACGACATGCCCGAATGACGAGTTTCATTACTACTCCCCAAATAAAAATGAACCATGCGAGAGGACAAATTTGCCCATCTAGCATGGTTTCTTTTTACAGTGTTCGGAAATTGGAGTGCTGCAGCGTAGAGCCTGTTGTTACCCTCTATTATTAGAGAATGGGGGATAACCGTTACAAGTGCGGATGTGTTATCTAGGCTACTTACCCCCAGGTAGAATTATTTTCTTAACAATGGTTGAAGTTGTATTATGACTTCGAAAACGTCATTCATGTCCTCCATTTTAAATCGTATGAAATCTGGAGTATCGTCCCTGTTTACATGAATGGTCTCCATATCTTCGTAAAGGCCTTCAAACCAAAAAGCTTGATCGTATTTCACAATTATGTGCAGACTTACGCAGCGGAACCCGACGGCCATTATTGCGATCTACTAGTTAGCAAGACATCTAGCGATAGGAACTAATGTTTGCTACAATGATCTCATTGGAATCAGTATAAGTCATCAGGAGGCGATTTATATGTTCAGTGTTGGTCAAGAACTACAATTGGAGACAGATTTAAAACGGGCAAAACTAGCTCAATTGCCTGTTCAGGTAAAGTACGAGGATGGAGAGATCGCTGACTATGGTGGCCCTATTGAAGATATAAATGCCATTGCTGTGAAAATCAATGGAATGCATTATACAAAGTCTGTCTGCCGTTTTTACGTACGTTAGTCATGTTGAGTCGATAACGAACAGCGCAGTAGCCGGCAATAAGAATAATTTTTAAGAAGGATGAAGTCCGCGAATCAATACCGCGTTTATTATTTATAAAAGTAGTGTTGATGCAACAATTCCTCTCTTGGCAGAATAATTTAGGCATCGAAACGGGCTTATGAAAACAGGATATCTCGAATGAGATATCCTGTTTTCTACTATAGCGTTAGTTTAATACTGGATTAATCAGGTCGATGACTTGAGTGTTAATAGATATGTTTTGTGGTCTGCTAAGTTTCATGTTCAATTGTGTGATACCTTTAACATTAAGTGTCACCGCTTCTTGAATTGAACCCTTACTTAATAAGAAAGAATTCAACACTCTTCCAGCCTGATCGGTGAATGTTACCGTGCAGCCGACCGTATCATCTGATTTCTCATCATCCGTACCAATGCCGAATGTTAACGACGAATACTGTGCATTCAAATTATAGTTAAAAGTTAAATTAAGCGCGTTTGTATCTTGAAAGTTATTATGTTTTGAATAGATTTTGTATCCCTTTGAACCATAGGACTTTCCGTTTATAGTCATTTGTTGGTTCTGCGAAACGGCATATTCGATAAACGTTTCATTTACTGTCGATTCACCATTAGCGAGTGGTAGAGGCGTACCTTTTATAAGTTTACCAATGTTAACGGCAGAGTTGGCCCCGTCCCATTTGACATCTACCCCTAACAAATCTCCAACCGCTTTTATAGGCACGTAAGTCCGGCCATTTGCGGAAAATGGTTTAAGAGCGTCCTCTTTTGAAGTTTTATCAATCCCATTTTGAATTAACTTCACTCCAAAAAATGCATCAATCTTTACTGATTTGGTCGCTGCGTATGAAATACCACCAAAAAACAAAGAACCTGCAATGAATCCACTTGTAATCAACTTTAAATTTCTCATTCTAATACTGTCTCCTTGTGTATGAAGTATTTGCCCAATTAACCGGATGCCCGCGGATACCACATCGGTGATCTAACTTTAAATGCGAAATAGCATAGATCCTGATCGCAATTAATTTTCCAGCCGAATCCGATTCCAATTTCTACATCATGTAGTTAAATGAAAAAAGTCACAGGAGTATCCTGTGACTTCGGGTGCTTCCGCGAAGGGCAATTTCGATTAATTGGGTTAATTATACCATAAAATATACCAAATATAACACTCCTACTTCTTATCTCTTTATTTGATTTAGTACTATCAGGTAAGCCACCGTAAAATTAGAAAGGCAATGGCCTACAGAGATGTCTTCGAAATCATTAAAACACACAATGTTATATTAATCACTGGAGAATCTTATTATTTTCTGATAAAAACCCAGATAAAAGGTTGGTTTGAAGTTCAATAATATGGCTACCTAATATGAAAGGATGCAAATAAATGGCTGAAAATTGCAATAAAGAACAAGACACATCATTTGATCCACGTAACAAATTGTTTTGCTTTCGCATGGATAAACATGACTGTTATTATAGAAAGACTGGGAATTGTTCTCTTGAGTTAAATGATAAAGAAGCGTCAACAATGTTACTTCCCGATATAATTACCAATTCAAGTAAGTATGAAGATTTCCCGGAAGATTCGGTGATGTATTGCCGCCTACTTGCAAAAAGTATAATCGATAATGGCTTCAAGAGCGGCATAATGGTATATAGTAATTCATGTGGTCACTTCACGTTCAATAATGGGCAACATCGAACCTGTATTGGAAAACGTTTGAACATTGCAACGATTCCGATCGAAGAAATCGACCAAAACAACGGTCAATGTCCTCATTGCTACTGCATACGAACAAGTCTTACGTATAAAATACAGACCTGGTTAAATAGATCACACTGGTTTATTGGATAGGTTGATTTTTACACCTATAAAGAGAGAGTGCGGTTCCTCGGTCAGATCGCATAGTAGTTACCTGCTAAGACACCCTCAGATGAGACCCTAGGAGCGCGACGATATGCAAAGGAGATGTTTAGATTGGATCGAGTGACTTGCTTTGCTGTATGGCGCAAGAGATAATGCGGGCGGATTTAAAAATATTAGGTTCAGTGATATTACTTCAATAAAAGTTGTTAGAGGAATTTTAGGAGGAATCCTACTAGAAATAGGTGTAAAGTCCGGAGTAAATGTGTATATTAATGTGAAAAATGAGTATTTTAATTAATACCATGGGAGAGTTGACGAGATGGGCATAAGGAGACTAGTGAAAAGGGAAGATGTACTCTTTAAACGCAAAATAGTTTATCTTACAAGGAAGGCAATTGAAGGTGAAATCTTTTATCTAATATTTATGCTCATAATAAAAGTTTTTTTTGCAAGACAGTTCGATTATTATGACTATTTTGCAGGTATATTTATGGGGTTAATTTTTGGGAATTTAAGTTGGAAAGCTAAAATGAAAAGTTTTAATTCTAAAATGATTTAGATAAATCAAGCTGAATTAGCTCAATCGTCTTTTGCTGTCGGGTGACAAGAACTTTATCCCATTCCCGATTTTGACAAGAACTTGACCTCATTCCCGATAAACGTCATTGACAGCGTTATTCCCGTTCAGTTAGTGTCGGAAGTCAAGAACATATATGCTTAAGAAGCCGCTAACTGCGGCCTTTTTCATTTTAAAATTTATATGTTCTTGTCAAAGACCAGTGACAAGAACATATATCGTTAGCCGAATTAGGACAAGAACTTGTATTGTTATGGCTCTTAAGGTTCCATTTACTTCGTCTTCACCAATATGGGGAATCACCTGGGATTACCCCAAAGGATCTTCAGCATGCCGTGGCATCTTACATCATGGAGTATAATCACTGAAACTAAACGACTGCTCCCCGGTAGAATACCGAGAAGCAGTCGCTACTTAAAAGCTTTTCATTGTTGTCTACTTGACTGGGGGATGATCACTGAATTGGTCTTTTATTTATTATTGCTTATTAACATAATCCCTTAATTTTGAAAACTTTTCTTTATTTTTGGAAATCAGTTCTTTTTTGTTGGAGGCATCTCCTTCAAGTGCCAATTCCTTATCATTCTTAGTAAGTTCTTCGAGTGCAGGGAAGAGGTCTTCATTTCCTTCTTCTACCTTATCAGCGATGAATGGTATAGAAGGAGTACCTAGTTCAATCAGTTCTTTAATTTTATCATTGGTGGTTTTTGAAGATTTGGCAACCTCATCAACTTTTGAAGAAACATTTTTTAAATATTGTTTCCACTTTTGGTTAAATAACTTTGCAGAATTCCACTCTGTTGAAGGGTCTCTTTTTAGATCCGTTTTTGAAATCTTTTCAACTGCAATAGCTAGAATATATTCTTGGAGCCCATCAATTGGGCTTTGTTCAATTTTATCTTGCAATACAGGAAGAGCATCATTTCCCAATGCTACAATACTCTCAAAATCTTTATTGTCTTTAATATAATCATATGGATTTGAGCTCATAGCTAATTCAGTTTTTAATTCTACTTCTTTATTGATTTTTTCTTGAATGGCGACCATGTTAGTATCTACTTTTTCTTCAATTGAAGCACTTGCAAAATGATCGTTAACAAAAAGTGTAATTACAAAACTCATAGAAAACAAAGCAGCAATTATTAGTGCAATTCTTTTCATTTTTTAATTCTCCTCGACTAGTTTTTATATTTTCTCATTGCGTAGCCATACGGTCCAGCGCCTTTATAGGGATTATGTCCAAGACTTTGTAATCTTTCGAGTTGTCCCCATTTCGCATTACTATAATTGACATCAGCTACTTTGCTGAAATGTGTAATATTAGACTCACTAGTACCATACGAAATAATCATTCCTACTGTGGCTGGTTCAGATAAAGCATAAGTATTTTTTCCTTTGGTCAACATATAGTTGCTTACTTGAGAAAGTGTTGGGTTGTTTTCCTCCCAAGGCCACTCCCATATACTAGTGTTGCCTAATGCGAATGCTAGACAATTATAAGTAGGAGTGGCATCTGCTAAATACGCATAATTTCCTGGAGTAATAACGACAGCATCATATGTAGCTGCGGGTTGTGATAATGCTTGTGCCGATACAGCGCCTCCTACAATTGCAGTCAAAGATAACGTCGTTGTAACTAACCATCTGGTTGCCTTTTTCATAAAAACCCCTTCTATTGAGATTCGTCCTGATATCTCAATTGTTATTTTCAGTGCAGGTATGATTAAAACATATTTTTCACTATTTGTACCAATGCATAAATACCTATTTTATTAGGACTATACTAAATCATGTAAATTTTTTTTGTTTATTCCAACTGTTGTGTCAGTGCTTTGCATTGGTTAAAACTTAGATAACAAGCAATTTTTTTTGTGCAATGAAACAATTCTAGACATCCAATCGTGTTAGTGATGGAAGGAGGGGAGCAATTGGAAAGCAACGAGATAAGCAGGAATGAACGGTTAGAAATCTTGGTGAACAAATATGCTGAGATGGTGCTGCGCTTAGCGCTAGCCCACCTCGGAAACCTAGTGGATGCACAGGATGTGTGCCAGGAAGTATTTATCAAGCTTTTCAAGCATCAACGTCCCTTTAGCGATACTGAACATGAAAAGGCTTGGATTCTTCGAGTCACTATTAACACATGTAAAGATCTAATCAGGAGTCCTTGGAAGAAGTGGTTTTTACCTTTTGAAGAGATACCTCTACCAAATAATCATCCTGAGAGCATGGAGGTCGTATCATTAGTTCTTACGCTTCCTCGGAAATATAGAATGGTCATTCATCTTTACTATTATGAAGGCTACAAAACAGCAGAGATTGCCGGACTTTTGAACACAAAAGAGAGCACAGTTCGAACACAACTAAAGCGAGCAAAAGAGATGCTGAAAGCAAAAATAGTAGGAGGGTTTAATGATGACGATTAGTAAAAAGTATTTAGACGGAATGAACGAAATAAAGATAGATGATGAAATCAAACAAGCAATTATTCATAAAGCTAACACAAGTACAGTTGCCCCTCATACCTTAGTTCGAGTGTTACGAAGTAAAATGGCAATGATCGCCGTTTCTTGTATGATAATAATTCTTCTTGCTGTTACAGGATCGCTTGTCCTTCACAATGAGAATCAAACTAAATCTTCTGCAATATTTAGTGGGTTTGTGGTTATTGCATATGCGGCAGATGGTACTCCTTTGCAGGTAAAACCTGATGTATTTTTCCCACTCGGTAATTATTCAATGTTTATGAGCAATGTACCAGGATTTCCAGTGAACATTGTATCCACTGAAGCAGACAAAATAGAAGTTCGAGCCTCAGAAGGGCAACTGCTAATTTGGAATCGTACGGATTTCAAGGTATTATCGCAGGGCAAAGAAATAACCTTTAAGTCAGGCGATACAATCTACTGGACTCCATTGACAGAAGGTGATCAAGCACAAGCGGTGGGACAGAGTATGCTTGAGATAACCGCCTACAAGGATGGGAAAGCGCTCGGTAGCAGTAAGATTGAAATCAAATCAGAGGATTTGATTATGTACAAAGGGAAATTAATCTATAAATGAATATCGAGAGGGTTGTTCGTTCCTCTACATTATCGCATGTGATTCGAAGTGCCCCTACTAACCTAATCATGTAGAGAGAACTATAGCTCTCGGGATCTGGTCCTACTGGCAGGAGCGTTCTATACCCGGCATATGTCTTTTGGAGAAAAGCAGTCCTTGGAAATTCCTATTTCTATCGTGATAATACCAGAGTCTTGTCAAAAGCCAGTGACAAGAGCATATATCGTTAGCCGACTTAGGACAATAACTTGCATTGTTACCCGCAGCTGAAATACCCTCATTAAATAGCTTCAAAATGAACGTTCCAACTCCCGGATGTCTGGGAGTTGGATAACTACTTAACCCACGGAGGAAGAGAAGGATGAAAAAGGAGCCGGTGGCCAAGAGCCGAGAGTACAAAGGTGGCGATGCCAAGTGGGCACATCGCAACTAATTGAATCTTGGATCCACTGTATCGGGGGCAAATGAGGATGAAATACTCGCTGTCGGTAGGGATTAAAGTTTGCACTCGCCTAGCATGAATTCTTAGAGGCGGATGCTTTGAAAGAACAAACCTTCAGCACGAGAAACGTTTAACTGCTATATAAGGAAGAAGCATCCGGATAAACCGCTCCAAATATTAGACCGTAGCCGCTTCAGCAGTAACTATTTAGAACACTGTAGGAAATAGCTGATTGCTATTGGATGAAAGAATGAAATTTGCTGTACTTGATAACAATCAGGAAGTTGTCCTAATTTTGAATGACTTTAAAAAAGCTGATCTATATTGTAACGATCTGTTAGCCTCATCAACTGTAATTGAACTGCCATCGATAAACTTTACTTGTGAATTCATTTGTCGTTTCCTCCCTTAGATAATAAAAAAAGCCGCTCTTATGAGCGACTAATAAAACAAAATCATAGCCTGTGAGTTATTTAAAGTTTTCAGTGACCAGCCTCTTGAATGATTCTTCATTAAACATTTCAGTGGCATTTGTTGGATGTAAATTATCGGGAATATACCAACCAATATCGGTATCATAAAACAATTCGAACTCTCTTTGATTCACAGAAAGCTTTAGATCGACGATGAAAATAACATTTCAGGTATGCTTATATACCTTGGATTAAAAGACATATTAGCATCCTTATCTACGTTAATCTGCAATCTAGTGAGATTGGAATTATGGCCATTGGCATATTCAGTGATCTCTAAATCATAAGGCTTGACCCACTTTTTTACATTGTTATACAACATAAAAACTTGATGTTCATATCGTTCTTGGACCGATACATCCTCAGCTATCTCGCGCTTGTTTTTACGGCCCTCTAGGAATTCTTTAAACTCATCAGCCATTAGAACCCTCTCCTTTGAAATTAGATGCCAACAAAGAAGAGTATAATACAAATGGAATAATAGGCCAATTATTTACCAAAACCGCCATTTTCCTTGGCAGTCTTAGTGTCATGACATGGTTTGCAAAGTGGCTGCCAATTGTCACGATCCCCGAATAGAACCTTGTCGCCCTTGTGCGGCCTGATGTGATCGTCAACAGTGGCTCGGCAAGTGGCAGGATATTGCCGAGTGTATGACAAGAAGTTGGAACTACTGCAAAGGCGTGGGGTGAAAGTCGAAGGCGAATTAACGAGGTTTGAAATCGTGTATAAGCCTGATGAGAAAATCCCGATAAGCGTTCTAGTCCAGTTTCCGCCCCAATTCAATAGGCTTTATCTGTGTTCCCAAGTCGTTGGACTTGAGCAGATGAAACCGAAACTCCAACACAGAGTGAAGTCATTGATGAGCGGTGAACTGGAACAGAAGCAGATAACGGCATATTACCGCAGGGAAATCGAGAAACAGATGCGGCAACGTCCGACCATGGACTTCGATAGACTTGCGGAAGAGAAGTGGGAGGATGTCATAACGATACCCTGTGCCATACTTGGCGGCGTAGTGAACAAAGTACCAGTGGCAGTTCATGAAGCTGAATGTCGAGCGTTTTGCAAATTTGTTCCAATGTATCAAAGTAGTAAGCCGCATTAACCTTATCGGAGCAAAGGTGGCTAACTGTACTAGAGCTGGAATTTTATTACGTAAAATTCTAATTTGACGAATTAGAATACCAGAGTGGTATGTCGGAGGCGCTCCGCGAGCTATAGCGTTAATACTTACGAGTCTTTCCTAAAATGTGCAGAGTCTTCTCCTAAATATTCAGAAGAAGCTGCAAGAACTTGATCCGATTCCCGATAAGCAGCCGGTAGGCCGGTAACTTGTTGAACTAAAGAGCAGGATTGCTGAATTAAGGAAATCAATGGAATAGAAAACTCTAATAATCCAGAAAAATGGGGTGCAATAAAACAAAAGATGACCCAACAGCCTTCAAAACCTAAGAAAAAGGGATTTTGGGGGTGGATTTTTGGAGATTGATCATAGAGACAATCAGCTTAAAAAGTTGGTTGTCTTTTGTTTTTAATCTTTCGTACAATAGAAGAGAGGCGGTACATATACATATAACGGTTTTTATGTAAAAAGGTTTTGTGTAAATAAACGGAGTTGCTGCATCGTCAATTTGAGCTCAGATCGGCGGAAATGCAATAAAGGAAGTGTGGGATGCTGGTTTGTCCTATAGTTTTGGCGAAAATGGGAAAGTGAGCCGTGTCTACCCGGGCTGGAAAGAGGTCATCCGTGGTGGAAGCCCTCAGATAGCAGCCAATCGAAAAATGAGATGTAATCCAAGCAATAGTTCAAAAGGGTGTTTGGTGATTTCCTGCATCGTCTTTCGAAGTAGTATTTTTTCATTGATAGACATAAAAATGATGTGTCCTCCGGCGATGGGGAAAGTTAACTCATTCGAGAATAATCCTGGAGTTATTTATGTCGGAGCACGACCAGCGCGAAATGGATAGTAAGTTTATGGATAGTTTAACGTAAGGGATGATAATATAATAGTAATTAAAATGTCGAATTCTTTTTTCTGATTTCTTTATAGTTAACTAAGTCATCAATCCAGTTAATAATATGAATGACCCATTCTTCTGGCTTTAATTGATTGATAATATCATATAATTTGACTGAAAGGTACATTCCTTGTTTTATGAGGTGTTCTCTAACATTATCTTCACTGACCTTACCCTCATAAGACATTAGTGCTTGCAAACAAATATGTGCAGCTCTATAAAAATTATTGTTCTCATTATTAGAATATTTGGATCCAATTACATCATAAATAATAATCTTAGTAATATACCACCAAATACCTCGAATAATTATCCCGTGGTGCATATAAATATTATTTTTAGGTACCCCAAGTGCGATTTTAATTTCATATTCGTTACCATTTTTTTTGTATACTCCGACACGGCCTTTAGTTAAAGACATACTAGGAAGACTTACAGAAACGACCCAAGTTATATTGATTCTATCAGTTAGTGAGGGTATAAGCCTTGAAGGCATTTCCCAAGTATGAGTGTTAGATAGTTTACTAAGGTATAGATTCAATTTATATCTTGCTTCTTCAATGAATATGGGAATTAATTTGCTGTGATCTAGTGGAATTGATGTTGCTAAAACTTCTTGTAAAGGTTGAGATACTTTTGGCATATTATACTCTAATAGTATGTTTTCTAATATATGCGAGTAATCCAGCAGATCATATGCAAAGCTTGTTTTATCGATTTTTGCTGTGTTTATTACTGTATATTCAAACTGAGGTAAGTAAATTGAGCTAATCATAACTGAACCTCCCAATTGAGATTGCTATCTTGAGTTACACCAACTAGCCCTTTTTTTATTAATGATGGGATTATTCTTCTGAAGTGATGAAGATCATTGCCTGATTCGAGAGAGTACCTAGAAAGTAGTTTCAAACAATCAATCTCTTCATTTTCTAAAAAGACTCTTCTTGACCATAACAAGTCCGATGGCATGAAGTAATCCTTTATTATTACACCAGATAGTGATTGATAGTAGTAACTATGAACACTAAATGTTTGTTCAGGTTCATCATGTGAAGCATATGGTTGAATTAAAGTTCTATAGAATGGATCGGCAGCGCTATTGTATTGAGGGAAATGGGGGATAAGCTCATTATTATTTTCAGAGTGATAGCTAAATTTTAAATTATAACTTAAACCGAATGGTGTATAAGAGGGAGTGTGGCATGTTGTTCTTTCTTGACTAATTGCATAATCTATTAATTCCAATAGCTTAGTTTGAAATGTTAATAAAGAATATTCTCTATGAGAGCGAACTGCAGCCATTTCACCAAGTTCTTTTCTAATTCTAGGGGCTCTTATTAATTTAAGTAGAGAAGATATTATCTTTGGAGAATTAAAACGAATTCCATAATCTGTTGGCCATGTATCAGCGGCAAAACCTACAGTATCAATTACAACATCTTTAAGACCTCCCCAGGCAGTACACACAATAGGAACTCCACAACTCATAGCCTCAACCTGCGAAATACCAAAGTTCTCATCGTGATGTAAAGTTAAGTTGAGTAGTATATCGACTGAATTGTAGATTTCAACCAACTGAGAATGCTCTACCCATTGAATAAAGGACACCTTACTGCCGAGTGAATTAATCAAACCCATAATATTTTTTTCTAGATTTGCAGGCCAAATATTAAATTCTTTAAAGGGCACATTGTCAATTTTTCCGACTAAAAGGAGTTTAGTTTTTAGATTAAAATTATTAAGGAATTTAAATAATTCAATTAATGAATGAACATTCTTCTCAAGGCTGATTCTACCTATGTAGCCAATAACTATTTCATCATTTTCAAATCCCCATTTATGTCGCATTTCTTGCTTGGTCATACTATCATATTTTTGAAATATATTCGTATCGATTCCAAAAGGAATGATGCGAATCTGAGGCTGAAATCCGTTAGATTCAATTAATCTTTCGTATATATTCTTATCTGACTCGCAAGTACACCAAATAATATCAAATCTTGACAAAAATGGAATCGAAGCTCTTAGACCTGATGCTCCTCTAGGCAGATCACCTAAAACATTGTAAATTACGATTCCACCCCAGCTGACTTGCTTTAATAATTTAATTACTCTGAAACCGCTCCCTAAATACACTTTACAATGCAATGCATTATTGAGGAGCCAGTCTTTTAAATGAGAATCTGACCAGTGTACCGAATCAGTAGGTAAATATTCGATTGTATATTTCTTTCTAAGTACAATTTCCAAATTTCTAGAAATGTTTTGTACACTGGTACTCTTTTCAGAAGAATAGTGTTTATCTAGTAAAATTGTATACATGATAAAAAGAACCCTTCTTTCAGTAGGAATATGAGCAACTTGAAATCAAATATTAGTTCCTAGAATTGGTTCGTTCCCATTAATACCTTTAGGTCCATTTGTTAAAAGGGCGAGTGAAGAACTATTTAAATAAATATTGGCAGTGTCCAGTAATTGCTTTGAGGAAATTTTATTTAAATCAAGAGGAAGTTGCACTAAATAATTAAGACCTAAATCGTATCGCACACATAAATCTAAATAATAAGCTATAGTACTATTGTTCTCGAATTGAATATGCATATTTCCAATAACAAAAGTTTTTAAAGTCTCAAGTTCTTCATACGGAATTAGCTGCTCTTTTAATTTCTCAATTTCTATATTTATGATTGCAATTGCTTTTTCGGTATTATGATGTCCGACACCTACATTTAATATCCAAGGTGATTGATAGCCCGTGGCATCATAGTAAACATGCTGATAATATGACAGACCGAACTTTTCACGCATCACTCTCCATAATCGTCCGCCTAAATTATAATTTTTTTTGCCTAGAATGTAAGAGAGCAGATCAAGATTCATGAAATCAGAATCGTTTCTTTTTACTCCTGCCCATATATATTTAATATCGGTCAAATTAGAAGCTTGAAACTGATGTTCATAACTGCTTTTCACGGGACTAGCCAATGGAATATTCGGTGGGGTTTTTATTCCATTCCAGTTCATAAAGTTTGAGTTAATAAGTTTAATAGTACTGATAGGTTCTATATCACCAACAACAGTAAATATACATCTATTCGGAAGTAAATCTTTAAAAAAGGTGTTTACATCATTAGAAGTAATGTTATTGAGTGATCTAGTGGAACCTTCAATGTTTCTATTGAGAATATGATCCTGGGGATAAAGTTTTGATATGTGGGGCTTAGTACTATACTTTTTTTCAGCTTTTATCCAATGAAACGTATTATCATCAACATTTGGATTGTTAATGATTTCTGCTAGAAGTTGAATACTTTTAGAAATATCTTCTTTTGTGCAAGTTAAGTTTACCGTTACCAACTCCATATCGCATGTTATGTCAATTTCAATACCATCACAATTAGAAAGTTGTACTTTGGCAGTAGCTATCCTACTCGAAAGAAACGATAGACCTTCTTTCCCAGGAGGGTCAAGTATGGCACCGGCTACAAGTGAAAATCTAACCGAAATTGTTTTACTTAAATAGTTCCTATAAATAATCAATTGCATTCCATTGTCCAAAATAACCAATTGTAGATTTTTTGGATTAATTAAGTCAGGTATATGAACTGGTTTATTAGGTGATCTATGTATTTCAAGGTATTTTGATATGGGTTGAGCTTTACCTATTTTGTTTTCATCTATTGCTGGAGTATATTGGTCAGTTGCATATGAATTTCCGTTCTGGCTTGATATAGATTCGTCTGGTAAGAGAGTGACAATTGATCGGTTCTCGGGAATAAGATATTCTTGAGCAATTCTCATAATATCTTCAGTAGAAATTCCACTAATTATATCCAGGTATTCTTTGAAAGTTCTTGGATAGCCTGAACTAATAATATTTTTAGCAATGTTGATAGATTGAGTAAGGACAGAATCTTCTGCAAACTCAATTTGCTTTTTTACTAGTTCTTTAGAATAAACTAGCTTCGTATAATCAATGAGTTTAATCTTTATTTGCTCTATGTGCTTTAAAATAATATTTTCTGCTGAATAAGAATTGATTTTCGGATCAAATGCACCAGTAACTACAAATAAACTATTACTCTTTGTATGGAGAACTGAGCTTTGTACAAATCTTAACTCTCTATTATGTTTCTCAACTAATTCAAAAAAGAGGCTGGACGTTGCTCCTATTGTACTACGTCCTCTTATAAATGAAGGTGCCCCACTGAGAAGTGTTTTTAATAAATCAAACGCAAATATATCAGGATGGCCATCGCCTGGAATTTTCCAAGCAATAGCGTGATATGCAATTCTAGAAGGAACTTTAATTAAAGAGCGTCTTTCACTAACTTGAATTGGTTCATTGATTCGTTCGACTTGGAGAGGTAGTGGAGGAGCTGGAATGACTTCAAAGTTTTTCACTATCTGTCGTATTACCCTCTCTAAATTAAAATCACCAATAACAACTATTGAAGCATTATCAGGGCGGTAATATTTTTTATAATGGTGTTGCAGTGTAAAAGTGTTAATAGAATTAATATCTGCAACTGAACCGATTGTTAAATTTCTGTACTGTGATTCACGAAAAGCTGTTGACCATAATTCTTCATACAATCTAGATTTTGGGCTATTCATAGCTGCTGCACGTTCAGCTAAAATTACTTGGCGCTCAAGTAAAACTTGGTTATCACTAAAATGTAAATTCTGCATACGATCTGCTTCAATTTTCATTGCAAGTTCAATTTCTCTCGAGGGGAGTAGAGTGTAATAGTACGTATAGTCAAGAGAAGTTAAAGCATCTTGTTGTCCACCAAGATTCCATATACATTCTTGGATAGCTCCTGCAGGGAGTGTTTTGGTACCTTTATACATCATATGTTCTAAAAAATGTGAAATTCCGGAAGAACCTAGTGTTTCTAACCCACTTCCGACTCCGTAACATATTAGGAAACATGCAATTGGTGTTCTATGAGTTTCCGAAATATACACTTTTAAACCATTACTAAGAGAAAACGAACGAAAAGAATCCAATAATTCTCGCTCCCTTTTTTGCATTTCCTTATCATCAAATGATGGGATGAAGGATCATATTGTATGAAATAATAAGAATTTACAATCATTGTAGTATGATAGTCAAGTAGGAATATCTCATCTTTAGTAAAATTTAATAAAAAAAGGAAGTATACTTAATTGTTGACACTATATTTCCAATTGCTTACAATGGTTTTGCGGGAAGGGGTGCGAAAAAGGAGGTGAGGCTTAAATGACGAAAATTCTGGCTCTGCAAATGTTGGAAGAGAGAGAAGACCTTGGAACGGATTTTGTTCAAAGTTGTTCATCATGCAATACCAATAGCTGCAATACTGTCTAGATGAATAATTTCTTTTTTTGAAAGCGCTTTACGTACCCTCCCCCCTTCCGATTATTTTATGAAATACTAATATTTTCACTAGTAGCTTTCTTTATACATAAGGAGGGATATTTTTCATGGACAGGAAGTATCACTTACAATATACCTTTGTAAACAAGGAATGGTATGAATCATTTGATTCGTACAGACCTACGAATGAAATGTTTGAAATTGTACAATCTACCCTCCCAGAAGGATGGAAAATACTGAGGAGGGGGATGTGGTTCCAAGTGCTACCGCCTGAGTTTGACTTAGTTGTACAGGGGTGGAAGATTCATATTTCAGCAAGGCCAGACAACTGTGTAAGCATTCTCTCGCGTGTATCAAAAATATGTTTCCGAGAGTCTGTCCCTTATAAATTTACCCTGGATCGACAAATGGTGACGAGAATGACATCAAAAGGATGGGGGAGGGAATCCGGAGGTAAAATAATTACTATCTATCCTAAAAATGATCAACATTTTCAAGAATTAGTAACCCAATTAGGGGAGGAACTCAAAGACTTTGTTGGACCGCACATTCTTTCCGACAAAAGGTTCCCTGGTTCGAGTGTAGTTCATTATCGCTATGGTGGCATTTCTGGAGAATCGGTGCTAACTGTTAAAGGTACCAGGCAATATGTTTTGAATACTCCAGATAATAGGCAGATTCTTGATGAACGGTTACCCTTTTGGAATCCTCCGTATTGGGTGACAGATCCTTTTCCAGACGAACCAGAAGAAAACGATCTTTCATTGTTATTGAACCAGGGAAGGTATGAAGTACATACATCATTAAATTACTCACTTAACGGTGGTGTTTATTTTGCTACAGATCTTGATACAGGGGCTTCGGTGGTAATAAAAGAGGCTCGTCCTCATACAGGTATCGATGAGTATGGTCAAGATGCGACTGATAGGCTTAAGAAAGAGTATCGAATACTTACCAAACTAGCAAATACAGGAGTAACACCTAAACCAATTGATCTCTTTTGGGAATGGGAACACTTATTTTTAGTAGAAGAATTCTGTCCTGGTACTACTCTCGGGCAGTTTGCAATAAAAGAAAGTCCATTTATTAAAAATAGTAGTTCGTTAGATGAAAGAGAAGGATTTCTAAAATCCGTAGTAAAAATATGGGCTAACCTAGCTGCTGCAATCAAAGAGATTCACAAAAGAAATATAATCCTTGGCGATATTTCTTTACTTAATATAATTTTAACTAACATAGAATTTGGAACGGTAAAGCTTATAGATTTTGAAGCAGCTTGGGAGATAGATGTTGATAAACCATTGAGTAATTTCGGTACTCCAGGCTTTACACCGACAACTCGTGAATTTGATTTTAAAGATGATATATATTCGCTAGGTGCAGTCTTCATTGGTATGATTGGACCATCAAATGTTAACTTATCGCAACTAGACAAATCAGTAACTCAAGATTTGGTTGAAATTGGTGGACAAGACTTGGGCATTCCAGAGGAATTGCGAAAGCTAATTTTAAGCTGCAATAGGGAGAAGCCTGAGGAAAGACCAGATATTTCATATATAATTGAGGAATTAAGCAAAAGTTATAATTTGGAAATGACAACAAGTTTTGCAAATTCACATGAGACAATAGAATTGTCTGATGCTATAGATGCTTGTATCACCTATATTTATGATGTGGCAGATTATAATCAAAAATTTAGATTATTTCCGGCGGATCCTCTTGTTTTTGTAACTAACCCAAATAGCATTGCACACGGTGCAGCAGGTGTGGCTTATGCGTTATCTAAATTAGTGTCAGAAGTACCTAAAGAGATTATCAATTGGATTCTGTCCAAGCCAATTGATAATAGCACATACCCGCCAGGCCTTTATATTGGATCATCTGGTGTCGCTTGGAGCCTATGGGAAGCAGGATACAAAGAAGAGTCTCTGAAAATTATGCGGGAAAGTCATAGTCATACCTTACTATTCAAAACTGCTGATATTTATTATGGGGCTGCAGGATATGGATTAACATGTCTCTTTTTTTATTTGCAAACCGGTGAACAGGAGTGGTTGGATAAAGCTGTTCAAATTGGTGATAGATTAGTAAACACAAAAATTACTGATAGAGAAGTTAGCTATTGGAGAGACGCTGAAGGTCGAACACAGCTCGGCTATGCATTAGGTTCCTCTGGTGTTGGTTTATTTTTGTTATACCTCAATTTAGTTACGGGTATTGAAAAAGTATTGGTTGTTGCAAAAGAAGCTTTAGAACATGATTTGTCGCATTTAATCAAATTGCCAAATGTTGCAATGAGTATGCCGCGTGGTCCTATTGGTACACAGGGGATGAAAGTATTATCACACTATTGGATAGAAGGGAGTGCAGGTGTAGGCACTTCACTTGTACGCTTTTGGAAAGTAACTAATGACAAGCGATACTTAGATATTCTTAAAGAGTTATCCCTTGATAGTTTTAGGAAATACACCTCGACGCCGGGGCTATTCAGAGGCCTATCAGGACTTGGGAACTTTCTACTAGATATGTATAAACATACACAAGATAAAACTTACCTAGACCAAGCAAATCGAGTTGGAAACAGTGTAGCGCGTTTTGGTATTAAGCGCGATAATGGATTAGTATTCCCAGGAGAGCAAGCTCTTCGTTTGTCGACGGATTTCGGAACTGGCTCTGCAGGGATAGCATTATTTCTGCATCGATTAATTAAGGCAGAACAAGAACAAGGATCTGAAAACTTTAATTTCACATTAGATAGTCTTATTTTTGAAAAATCAATTAGTGTATAAGCTTCAAGGAAAGGTACAGTAATTTAACTCGGTTAATACCGGGTCATAGTATTGTACCTATTTTATTATTAATAAAACCGGAGTGAATTTATTATGAAGGTGTCCGTAATAATACCGACTTATAATAGATCTGACTTGTTAAAGCGAACTTTACTTTGCTTAAAAAATCAGAACATATCATCGTCTGAGTTTGAGGTTATCATCTGTGATGACGGATCAAGTGATGATTCAAAGGCAATCACCTGTTCGTTTGAGAGTCAATTAGATATAAGATATTGTTACCAATCTGATAAAGGTTTTAAGGCCGGAAGTGCTCGGAATATGGGAATACTATTAGCTAAAAATGATATTTGTGTTTTTTTAGATACAGGTATCATAGTTGGTACCGAATTAATATCAAATATAATAAATTTTCACAATGAGAATAATACAACAGTTTGTATAGGCAATGTTCATGGGATGAATCAAAAAAATCCAAATCATCCTGTGGCTCGTTATTTAGAGCAGATCGCGGGTTCAGAAACACCTGAAAAATGCATGGGAACTAAGTTATTAGCTGCGTATCCGGACTCAAGATTATCTCGATTCGAATTCTATAACAATAATCTATGTCTTTCTCCAGCACCTTGGGCATACTTTTGGACATGTTTGGTCTCTGTTGAGAGAAAAATATTATTAGAAGTTGGCTTATTTGATGAGTCATTTGTAGGGTGGGGGCATGAAGATGTTGAACTCGGATATCGATTGTGGAAATCTCGTGTTAAGTTTCGATCGGATAGAAGAATTCGAGCACTTCATTTGCCGCATGAGCAATTCGAACCAATAAAATTAACAAATAAGTCAAATCTAGTAAAGTTCTATAAAAAGCATCAGGCATTTTCAATTGAAGTAATGCTTATGTGTAACCACTTGCCATATGATTTTGAAGATATTATAAAAGAGATAACTGATGGTGCTAGAGCTATCCCTGAAGATTACAATTTTGGAGGTTTATATTCCAACTTTCTAACAAACTTCCCTAGGCCATTTATGGTTACTGGTTGTATGTCTAGTTCGTTTGCAAATAAAATTGAAGCAGAAACACTATTAACTGTTAAGCAAGAACTTGTTGAAGAACTGAGCGTCTTTCCCAATGAACAGCAACGAGTAGCGTTGAGATTAGGTTTATTGAATTTTTGTGATGATAAATATTACGGTACAGTCCTTATAACGGACATATGGAAGGTTCTTCTTACTGAAATCCTGGAATCTCTACTTAAAGAGATGCTGCGTATTGCAAAAATAGTATTGGTAATTGATAGCCAAGATATAGAATTTGATTCTAGCAACAATAATAAGTTAACAATCGAGAAGTTTTACAACTTGCAAGAAATCACTAATGTTAACAATTTGAAAATCTATAGTTTGCAGCTTAAAGAATAGAGATTCCTATTTATAAGGAGGCCCCTCGTGAAAGTCAGTGTAGTAATAATTTCGAACGGTCAAGCCCACCTATTAAAACGGACTCTACTTTGTTTATCGAGACAAACAAAGTTAAATGATCATTTATTTGAGGTAATAATAATCGCTGGCAGGCAACATTCCAATTTGGATGACACTCTATCTACTTTTAATCAGGAATTAATAATTCGATACTCAATTATTAGTAACTCTCAAACTGCAAGTATGAAAAACAAAGGGATAGAGTTATGTCGCCACGAAATATGCCTATTTATTGAAGAGGGAATTATTGTACCAGTCACTTTAATTGAGGATGTAATTAAGCGTCACAAGTCAAGTAACAATAAGGTCTTTGTAGGATTCTTATATGGTTTGTACCAACCAGAAAACCATCCATTTACAAACATTATTAATAATAGCTTTTATAATGAAAATCCTGAAATAGTGTTTAATCACCCTTTGCTGATGGCATATGGTGATAATAGACTTTCACAATTTAGAATTGTAAGTAAAGATTTACCGGATAGAGAATCATTGAAATGGATGTTGGTAAATTCATCATTATTATCAATTGAAGTTAAACTTTTTAATGAAATTGGATTTTTTGATGAGAACTTTCAAGGTAATGGATTAGAAGATTCTGAGCTCGGATATAGGATATTAAATTATGGAGTTGAAATTGAGATAGAAACACGGCAGGATATTCGTGGATTAGTCCTGATGAACTCTCAAAAGGAGAAAAGAATTCCCTATAAGGATCGTACTTGGTTTGTTGAGAAACATAGGACAATGTTAGTGGAATTGTTCTGCCTTCCAACACAACATTATGTAATTTCCTTGTACAAACATTTCTATAATGAGTTTCCAAAAATATCTATCGACTATGATTGTTTTATAAATGTTTTTCCTGAGTTATTAAGTGGGAAAAATATGATAGTAGGATGTACGTCACGTGACCTTTTTAGAAGATACCAATCAATAGATATCATGTCTTTAGTTAGTGGCGAGGAGACCCCCTCTGTAAGTCATAGAGTTGGATTTTATTCTAACGCTAAAAATTTTGAATACGATTTTTTGATTGTTACGGATTTATGGAAATTAGTACCGATAAGCTTACTTCCAATTTTCTTTGAAGAAATGTTAAGAATTTCAAAGAAAGTATATTTAACTGATACCAGGTCAGTTAAAATTCGGGATACTTTATTACCCACTATACCAGAAAATTATTACTTGGACAGGTTTCAACTATTTGTAAAGAAATCAAATCAAATAAGTACGTTCTACGAATTACATAAAAATTAATGTAGTGAGGTGGTGAGAATTGTGAGCAATTATCAAGATCACTCACAGTCAGGTAGTTTCTATATATTCATTAAATTAGCTAAATGGGTACGTAGCTATTGGATACGATACTGTATTTTAGCTATGATAACAGTTTTATCTGCATTGATTCCTGTTGGTAATGCAGAAGCATTACGTCGATTATTTAATGCAGTTTATGAAAAATCTTTAACTCAACTTTGGTCGTCTACGTACTTTTATATTTTTGTATTTTTAGTAAGTCTTTTACTTGAAATCGGGAGAGGTTGGTTTTCGCAGAGTTTGTCAAATAAATCAACTTTAGATCTCCAGTTGCAGGTTTTGAGACGCTTATTTACATTAAATCTACTAGATTTTAATAAATGGCACACAGGCGATAAAATTCAGAGAATTAATCAATCAGCTGTTTCTTCTCAAGAAGGTGTTAATAAACAGATACCAAAACTAATTGAGCGAATATGTTCCATTGTATTTTTGCTTGCTTATCTAACAATAATTTCATGGGAATTGTTAGTTGGTTCTTTAGTAATAGCAATCATTATCCCACTTTTAAGTAATTTATTAGCGAAACCAATTCGAAATTGGCAATCCAAGACAAATATATCTCAAGCACTTCAAGATATACAGCTGCAAGATCAAATGCAGGCACCTGAAGTTATACGCGTATTTAATCTTGGCGAGAGATTTATTAAAAAGTGGAGGTCTCAAGTTAAATTAACTCATAAAGGTAGAACGATAATTCAATTGTTACAAAATTCGTCAGATCTGATAGTTTATATTGGATACTACATTGGAGTCGTTTATATATTTGGAGCGGGGGCTTGGCTAATTAGTCAAGGGAAAATAGAAATTGGAGTAGTAGCTGCATTTCTAATAACCTTCGAACAGTTACTATATCCTATTTTTTATTTGATAAATACATGGACTTCTGTTCAGGACTCACTTGCACACGCAGGACGTGTATTTGACATGGTAGATCCCACTGTGAAAAAAGTGGATTTTGAAGAAATGGGATATCTCCCGTCAAATGGCGATCTAGTATTTGATAATGTTTCATTTAAATATAGTCAGGAACAAAAAGTGTTGAATAATTTATCAGTTGTAGTTAAAGCTGGGTGCACTACAGCACTTGTGGGAGCCAGTGGTGGTGGAAAAAGTACCATACTTAAACTAGCTCTAGGATTATACACACCACAAGAAGGGAAGATCCGATTTGGGGAAACAATTCTTGAAACGAATAATTTAGGTAGTTGGAGGAAGAATGTGGCTTACGTTCCACAAAATACTGCACTTTTAGATTCCTCTGTTTTCGATAATATTCGAGTAGGTCGATTAGAAGCAACTCTTGATGAAGTAGTTGTAGCTGCTAAATTAGCATCCGCTCATGATTTTATTGAATTGCTTCCGGATAAATACGATACTCAAATTGGCGAAGGGGGATATCGACTATCTGGAGGTGAACGACAAAGACTGTCACTTGCACGTGCATTTCTACGCAATCCAAAGGTGTTGTTTCTAGATGAACCAACAGCTTCACTCGACAACTTAAATGAACGAGCAATGCAGGATACACTTAAAAAATTAATGAAAGATAGAACAGTATTAATAGTTGCGCACCGTTTATCAACGATTCGGGACGCAGATATAATTATTGTAATTGAAGAAGATGGGATTGTAGAGTCTGGGACGCATGAACAGTTAGTAAAGCTTAACGGAAGGTACTCTCAATTAGTCAGTATTGATACAGAGGAGAAAATCAGAATGGAGAAAAAGGATGAACAATAGTAGTTATACTCAACCAGAATTAATTCAAGTTATTCGCTTTCTTTGGGATCGGATGGGTTCAAGAAGAACAATTTTTACTATTGGAATGATAATTAATTTATCTCAAGCTGTATCAATGATGCTAGATCCACTATTCGTAAGTACAATAATAAATAAACTCGAGACTGGTGAATACAAGGCTATTCCTACATTACTAGTTGTATTTATTATAATATTTTTTATTCTAGCAATCCTAACCCTTATAAGCGAGTACATTAAGCTTACAACAATATTTGAATTAAATACTAACATCATGACAGAGCTTGTAGATGTTACACATAATTTACCTTTAGAGAATGTTCAGACAATACATTCTTCGGACATTGTTCAACGAATTACAGTAGATACCCCTAAGACAACATCGAGTATCTCATTATTATTAGGGAATTTGGTTGACCAAGTAGTGATGTTAGTACTTGCAGCAGTATATCTCCTATGGGTAAATTGGAAAATTGCATTGTGTATTTTAGCCGTTTCGCCATTAATGTTATTATCGAGTTACTTACTTCGCAAAAAATTAAATACAATTGGATGGAGAATATCAAATCAGGAATCAATACTACGAAAGATACAGCAAGATTCATTGCAAAGTATGGATATGATTCGTGCTTTTGGAGTTTATCATTGGATACTAAGTCGTTTCGAAATTGAGAGGAAAAAGCTAAACGCTCTTTATACAACACGAATGTGGTTGTACCAATTAATCTCATTATTTACGACAACGCTTTCAAACTTAATGATAATTGGGACTATATTGGTAATTGGATACATGTATATTAATAAGTCACTTGCTCTTGGGTCCATGGTTATTTACTTCACACTTATATGGAGAGTAAACAGTCCACTCCAAAATATTGGAGGAATCTGGGGTCAAATTCATGAATCATTAGGCTCATCCTCTAGGATTTTTTCAATATTACATGCTAATAAAGAACCAAAATCATCTGATGTAACTTCATCAAATACAGATGATTTTGAGATCGCACTAAGTAAAGTTAACTTTACTTATGAAAACAAATTAGATATTGATAATAGTGCAAGTCTAAATGATGTAAGTCTACAAATACGAAAGGGTGCTTTTATTGCAGTTACAGGGCCAAGTGGCTCAGGAAAGTCTACACTTGGAAAGATATTATCGGGGTTGTTGTTTCCAAAAGAGGGAAGCGTTTTGATAAGAGGATTTAACCCACTTGACGATGCTAAAAGCGCAAGAAATTTGGTGACATATGTCCCACAAAGCCCTACATTGTTTACGGGTACTATTAGAGAAAACTTAAAGCTTGGAGATAATAATATTAATGATAATTCAATGATCAAAGCAGCCCGTTTGGCTCAGATACATGATTTCATTGAACAATTAGAAGATGGATATGATACGTCTATTCAAGAACAAGGTAATTCTCTATCTGGAGGGCAGAGACAAAGGCTAGCAATAGCTCGTGCGCTATTAATTAACCGTCCAATTTGGATCTTTGACGAGGCTACATCTGCTCTAGACACTGATACTGAACATGCTGTAATGAAAGCCATTCTTGATGAAGCTAAAGAACTTGAAAGAACGGTGATTGTAATTGCACATCGAATCAAATCAATTAAAAATGCAGATACTATTATTGTGATGGAAAATGGATGTATCATTCAGCAGGGTAACCATTTTGAATTACTAGAAGAAAATAAATCACTATATCATCAACTGTGGGGGTATTTGCCCGGTGCATAAAAAACTGAATATATATTGAGGTGAGATTTATGAATATTGTTTTTTTTATAGAGAAAGTCTCTGGAAGAGGAGGAATGGAAACATCGATTACATTAATTTACAAGGAACTATCGAAAAAAAATAAAGTAAATATTATTCTAATTGAGGAATCTGATGATTCGTATTGGGAAAGAAGTTTAAACACAATAAATATGAATCAAAAATTCTTTTTTCATTTGATTCCGAATTATGTTAATACTTTTTCGAAAGAATTACTCAAGTTGGAACCTGTAGATTTTATTATCACGCTAGGAACAGCAGCAACAAAAATTGCAAAATTAGCTACCATACAATTATCATCAAAAGCATTTGTTGTAAGTTGGCTTCATTTAAATCTACAAACCTACCAAGGATCTTTGAAGTATCTAACTTTTGCTGATGGCCATTTGTCTTTAAGTGAAGGGGGAAAAAAAGATGTAGAATTATACTCTGAGGGGAAAATTGTAATAAATATACATAATCCAGTTGACCTTACACACTCACAAAAGGTATTACGATCTAAAACTCCGAAATTTCTTTTTTTAGGTAGGTTGGAAAAAATAAAAAGAATCGATAATATTCTCTTGGCTTTTTCAAAACTAAATAACTATAATTTTGAATTGCATATATTTGGTGATGGTAATGAATTTAGAATATTAAAAGAGCTTTCCTTACAATTAGGTATTGAAAATAATATCACTTGGCATGGTTGGAAGATAAATCCTTGGGATTTTGTTCAAGAGTGTACAGCATTGATACTATCGTCTGAATCTGAGTCTTTCGGATTAGTCCTTATTGAAGCATTATCACGGGGAATACCAGTAATATCAAGTGATTGCCTTCATGGTCCGCGTGAAATAGTAAATGAGTTAAATGGCTGGTTATACAATCGAGATAACCTAAATGAACTCAGCTATTTATTGAAACGAATTATTCATGATGAAATTGCTCTGCCATCGCCTGAAATGTGTATGCAATCTGTTGCGAAATATTCAATTGAAAATATTTCAACAATTTTCGAAAGTGCTTTATATGACATAGCAAAACAGTACCAGAACAGATTATGACGTTGTCATAATTAATTATATAGAAAGAGAGAATAATTAAAAATTAACAATGAAAGGGAAGGTTGTAAGTATGTCTGAGAAAAATCAAATTGATATCGAATTTATGAGAAATGTATATAATAAAAAAAGTGTTGTTGATACTTACACAGAGGTTGTAGAAACGGTGGGATTATGGAATTCTGAAGAAATTATGGCATTAAAATATTTCAATTTTAATGATAAAATTATTGATCTTGCATGTGGTGCAGGTAGAAGTACTTTTGGCTTATATCATAAAGGGTATACATCAATAGAAGGGATAGATCTTTCAGATAGATTAATTGAAAATGGACAGAAATACGCTCAAGAATTAAATGTAGATATTAAATTTAATCAAGGGGATATGCTTGATTTGAAATACCCTAATGATTCATTTGATGGTGCGTTTATCTCTAACTGTGGCATTATGCTTATTCCAGGTAAATTTAATCGAATTTCTGCGTTGAAGGAAATTTACCGTGTTTTAAAACCTAATAGCTATTTAATTTTTGTCACTCCAGAAGATCGTGATATTGTTGGAAAGGATTGGTGGGATGAACAAGGGAGGTTGTGGGATGAAGGTCAACGGGATAATAGGTTAATTGATTTCGGTGATAGAATATTTTATGAAGGTAATACACTTACATTCGGTCATTTCCCAAGTAATGAAGAAATAGCTAAATGTATAACTGAAGCGAAGTTTACATTCTGTGAATCTATTCAAAGACTTGAAATATGCAATGAACCAATAATTTGTAGTATGGATCTTCTAAGATTCTGGGTTGTTCAAAAAAAATAATGTAGTTGTATTGCAAGACCAGGCGTTGGGATTATTAAATTTTTGCAGTATATCGCCGATTCATTGTATTTTCACTTTCTACATTTGTTACGCTCTATGTATTCTTGAGCGTACCACCCTATAATCGAAAAGCGAATAGCATTAATCTTTCTCTACGGGAAGCCAATTAAGTTTGAAAAAAGCATAACGCCGGGCTGGTGCACTTAAATCGCAGGTTCAAGGAAATTCCAATCTGTAATATGATAAGTTTAGGCTGATCTTAAAGGAGATGTGGAAAATGAACTCAGCGATTTGGGTGAATTTCGATAAGCCAACTCGATATGTAAAAGTTCATCGATCTGGTTGTACTTGGGAGAAATCCAAGGAAGCGACAACCTATAAAGGCATCCGGGAGGATCGCCGGGATGGAGGATGGTTTGATTTTCCTGATATCAATGCTGCGGTCGAATTCCATACGTCTATTGAACGTGGAAACTACACACTATGGTTTTGCCAGCACTGCTGCAAGGACGTGATCAATTCTTCCATTGTTCCCGAAACAACAGTTAGATAGTTCCCGAAACTGCCATTGTGAGCAAGTAGATTGTCGAACGTTGGTTAACGAGGTACCAAAAAAACCTCAACGAAACCGCGGAAAACGTAGGAATAACTTTAAAGCCGATTTTTTTAGTATGAGTTTGCAGCGCGGATTCTCCCCAAGAGGTCCGCCGCCACTATTCAACTAAAGGGCAGAATATTGAGTAAACGAAGGAGATTTGCTTTTAATAGCACATAATCTAAGATAAAACAATCGATCAAAATACAGCTGCCGGCATTCGGCAGCTGTATTTTGAAAAGTCACTGGAATAAAGCTGCCGGATTAACCGGCAGCTTTATTGTCGAGTGACAAGAACATATACGCTTAAGAAGCCGCTAACTACGGCTTTTTTCTTTTTAACGATATATGTTCTTGTCAAAAGCCAGTGACAAGAACATATATCGTTAGCCGACATGGACAAGAACATGTATTGTTAACCGCGAAAAATGCTTCTCAATGAGATGGTCCTTTGAAGTGTGTAATGATATGAACCTCATAGTCGCGTGGAACAAAGTTCATCCCTTCGTCACACATCTAATTTCGGAGTAGAGTCGGTCTTTCTAACGGAACGGGTCCGTTTAGCCAGTTTTTCAGATTATTAATGATTGCTTGACCATGATTGAGATAAAAGAGGCTTTATTCTCTTCTCTCCTCACAAATTCAACCAAAAATATGATTCATATATTAGAAGCTATTTATCATAACAATTTTTACATTATACATAAATAATCCCAATAACTATAATTAGAATTTAATTGGACAAAATCCAATTTGGTAAGTAATAAATTCTTATAAGGAGGTATAACTTCATATTTCGAAGTACATTTATTATTGTTTTTTAAGTGAGAGAGTGTATGTAACTGTTTAGAAAAATACAAAGGAGACTTTACAAAATGACAACTCTAGAGAAGATCCGTAGTTATATAATGGGGGGGAATGTTTTGATGCATATTGTCCAAAAAAAGGGATTAAAATCAATTATCACATTAATTTTGATGACAGTCATTTGTATTACATTTTTATCAAGCAGCGGAGCCATGGCAGATGGTATGGAAACATTAGCGATTACATCACCACCGGACATATCAGTGGATTACAACACAACTCCTACAAATCAAACACCGCTTACAATTAATATATCTGCATCTTCCAATGCACAAGATGGCGATATAGTAGACACTATTGGCCTAGCGCTAGGTGTTTACACTACATCCACATTTCCTTCAAGTGCCATGATTACAGCTACTAATAATGGTGGCAACGATGGCTATGCAACATTCACAATTAATCAAAATGGTACTTACACAGCCTTTGCATCTGATGTTAAATCTTCCGTATATGTCTTTACGGTCACCAACATTGATGTAATACCTCCTACCACACCAACCAATCTTTTAAGCCCCAATACAACCAATAATACCGTTGACTTAAGCTGGTCATCGGCATCTGATGCCACTTCAGGGTTAGCAGGATACGATATCTATCGTGGTTCAACATTAATTGGTTCTACGAATCAAAATAACACAAACTATACTGTAGTTAACTTAACGTCAAATTCACCATACATCTTTTCAATAAAATCTAAAGACAAAGCAGGGAATATGTCCTCTAGCAGTAACGCTATTAATGTTACAACAAGACAGGATATCATTCCAGTATTAGAAACAGGCGATACAGTTGATTCAGCATATAGCACAAGTTTGGAACAATCATACTCATCTTTAATCAATTCAGCATCTGACGTGGATTTTTATAAATTTACGGCACCAACTAGTGGAGTCGATAAGCTTTCGTTAGGAGTGCCTGTAGATAGAAATTACGATGTATATATTTATGACGCTTCAATGGATATTATAGCTGCCGGCCTACATAAATCGGGGTTAAATGAAAGTGTGTTGGTCCAGTTAAGTGCAGGCAATACCTATTATATTAAGGTTTCAGGTGCTAGTGGTGATAACTCTTCTACGCCTTATTTATTAACATTATCCCAAACTGTTCTTAAATACCAAACGAACTATCAATATGATTCCAATGGTAACTTGAAGAATAAAATTACAACAGTTATCAGCTAGAAAGATAATTGATACTAGAAATCGGGAGGTAATTCAGTGCATCAGTCACTTAAAAAATACTTCAACATCCTTCTTGCGATATGTTTGTTACTTACACTGTTTCCAATTTACTCGGAGCAATTTGCAAGTGCTACAAAAGCAATATCTGATTCAGATCCATATATTATTAAATTTAAGGATAAGAAAAAAGGGGAGCAGTTTTTAAAAAGCAAAAAGAAATCCATAAACAAAAATCTTAAACATCTGCAAATGCTAGAAACAACGCTATCACTAGCTGAGGTAGACAGTTTTCGAAAAGATAAAAACGTAGTCTTTATTGAACAGGATTATCCAATAACTATGTCAGCAGATTCCATTAATTCTGACTTAACACAGATCCGTGTTGAGGAAGCCCAAAAAAAGGGTTTGTCAGGTGCTGGTGTGAAGGTAGCCATTATGGACACCGGAATTAGTGCTCAAAATCCAGATTTATGGGTGCTCGGAGGAGCTTCTTTTGTTCCCACGGAAACATCTTATGTGGATACGAATGGACATGGCACAATGGTCGCAGGTATTTTAGCTGCGATAAGAAACAATGTTGGTATTCTTGGTGTGGCTCCAAGTGTTGATCTCTATTCATTGAAAGTGTTAGATGAAGACGGTAGTGGTTCTTATAGTCAAGTCATAGAAGCTTTGGAATGGGCAATTGATCACCAAATCGATATTATCTCAATGTCATTTGGCGGAAATGAACTTTCTCTTGCTTTGCAGGAGGCTATTCAGTCGGCACATGACAACGGAATATTATTAATCGCTGCAACTGGAAACGATGGCAGTAACGTGGTGAAATATCCAGCTAAATTCCCATCTGTAATTGCAGTTGGCGCAGTAGATGAACAAAATCAGTTAGCTAGTTTCTCCAATACAGGTAGTGAGGTGGATTTAGTAGCACCTGGGGTAAATATACCTTGTCTGACACTTACTGAAGGTGTAAAGTTCGCAAGCGGTACATCATTATCTGCACCCCATGTAGCAGGTGTAGCTGCACTGGTTAAACAACTTCATCCGGATTATACGAACGATGAAATTCGTCAAGTACTGATTCAGTCAGCTCAAACATTTGGTAGTGCTGATCAGTTCGGATACGGATTGCTGGATGCGTCAGCAGCTGTGAATTCAAAACCTATATCTGGGAGAATAACAAATCAAATAGTTCATTCTGAACAGTCATTAAAACAAATAGATGAGCTAATAAACACATATGGTGTGACTGAGCAATTTATTGAAGATCAGTTAAACGTAGGTTATACCTTGAAAAGTGTGGCAGATGCACTTCAATACCAGAAAGATCACGGTGTTAGTTTTAAGGAAGCAATAGCATATGTTTCTCCTGCAATTATTAATAATTCAGCATCAGCAAAAAGCGAGATTACAAGTGATTATGGCAATGAGGCAATTGATACTACACCGAATAAAGCTTACGTGACAGCCCAGGTTGTCGATACAGAAGCGTTAAACAATATTACGATCAGACCAAATCATTCATTATTTTCAGTCGAGACAGATAATGAGAGTATTTCTACACTGTCTGGCGATCTATCTTTGTCCTACACGGACTTTACATTGCCGGGGCGTGGAGGAATGTCATTCTCTTTGATTCGCAGTTATAGCAGTGGTGAATCACAGTTCAACGAACCAGACACAAGTAATCCTAACCTGATGCCTTACAATGAGAAAATGTTTCCAATTGGTAAAGGCTGGAGCTGGAATATACCATCTATTGAAATTAAGAATGGCTCGAAATATCTCCATCTTGGAAACGAGGGTACTTATCTAATTAATGGGAGTACGTTAAGCGGTCATCCGTGGAGCGATCTTACCTTTTTACCAGATACCAGTGTCACAGTGAATGGTAGTACCTCCTCATATGTATTAAAAACACTAGATGGAGTAAAAAAATATTTTAATTCCAATGGTCAACTTTTGCAGATATCTAATTTTTATAGTAACAACGCGATTCAGTTCTATTACTCACAAAATGCAATTTATGGCCGTCAGTTATTAAGCAGCATAAAAGATGCGCTAGGTAACACTCTATCGATTACATACACCTCTTCAAGTGTTGTACTTTCAAATGGTACAAAGAGCTTTACGCTCAATAAAACATTGCAAAATGGGAAAGAACTCCTCACATCTACTGTTGATCCAGTAGGTCGGACCACTACTTTTAGTTATAATATTGCTGCTGCTAGCTATAACCTGGTAGGCACTACTCCTAACGTAAGCGATCCCTTTGCACTACTGACAAGTATTGTTCATCCTACAGGTGCAAGATCCATTTATACCTATGAGACCAACCCAGTAAAAAGATATTTGGGGACCTCGTCAGTAAATCAGGCATACCGGATTAGTTCCCGCAAAAACAATATCACATATGCAAGTCAAGCAACTGATACATTTAACGTCATTAATTATACTTATATCAGTGATATGGGGAGCCAATATGGTGCTACTTTTAATTTTTCTAGTGTAATAACCGATGGACGTAAGGCTACAACATATACTAATAAACAACAATATATCGACAGTAATACAGCTCCAGCATTCTATAATACTACAATTGCCACTAGCTTACCTGGTTATAATATAGTACGTACAACGACAATGACCTATGATGAAATTCATCGGTACCCGATACCATTGTCGACATCGATACAAAGTAAAAATACCGTGACACAAGCGACTTCACCGACTGTAACTACAAGTCAAACTCTGGATATATATGGAAACGTACTGACTAGCACAAATGCCTTAAACGTGACTGTATCCAATACTTACGATCCTACAACACACTGGTTAACCTCAACCAGCAAGCCTGTTAGTGCGAACCAAACTCAATACATTACTTACGATCGAAGCATAGCAGGGAATTCTATGGTGACTCAGACAACGATTAGGGAAAGCAACTTAAGTGGTGCAATATTGAAGCGAGTGGCGTCTGAAAATATTGATGCATATGGTAATCCGCAAACAATCAGACTGAGCGATACCGGACGAGATATACTTGTTCAACTCGAATACAATTCTACCTACTTAAATGCTTTCCCAACGAAACAAACAATTAAGGTGAAAGATGCAGATAACAATCTGAGCAGCATTATTAGGAATTATGAATACGACACAAAATCAGGTTTGCTAACAAAGTTTACTGATGGAAAAAGTAATGTTTATTCCTATCAGTATGATAAATTAGACAGGATTAAACAAACAACATTTCCAGATTTAAACTTCATCAAGGTTGATTATGATGACCCTAATAATCAATTCAAGGTGACTGACGAATCAGGTGTGCAGGAAGTTACCGCGTTCACTCCTCTTGGCTGGCTTTCTGAATCATACATTATTGACGGATCTATTAAACATAAATATATTAAAACGTCATATGACCTATATGGACGAGTTTCGAATGTAGCGGATTCAGTCGGAACAACTACATTTAGTTACGATGCCTGGGATCGTCAACTTTCAATAACGAGTGCAGATGGCGGTATTTTGAAAACGGAGTACGATGATATCAATAACAAAAAGACTATAATCGACGCAGAGAATACGATGTTACTCGAAACATACGATAAACTCGGCCGATTGATAAAAAAAGAGGAGGTTTATTCAGATCCAAGTAAAACCAAAACAATTGGTGCATATACCTATGATAATGTTAATAAACTTACTACAGAAACAGATGGACGAGCTTTTGTTACTACCTATGGATATAATGCGTTAGAGGAATTAACGAGCGTCTTAAATCCAAAAAAGGAAACGACATCATATGTCTACAGTTTGAATGGGGATTTAACACAAATCACCTACGCAGATGGCAGTACAATGCAAAAAAAATATGACGAACTAGGGCGACTTATTCAAACCATGGATCAAAAAGGACTTATTGAAAAGTTCTTTTATGATGCGAATGATAATATCATCAAACAAATTGATCGTAATAATCAGATGGTAACGTTTGATTATTATAGTCGAGATTGGCTGTGGCACAAGGTAAGTAGTGATGAAACGATCACTTTCACATATGATACTGCAGGCAGACGTAAGTCAATGAATGATCAGACCGGTATAACATCGTATGATTATTTTGATAACACAAAACATTTAAAGAAAATTACGTTGCCTGATACTCTATACCTTGAATTTCAATATGATAATCAGGGCAAAAGAAAACAGTTAATTGATCCGTTTGGACAGATACTTTATTACAGCTACAACAATATGCACCAACTTAAAGATGTAAGTACAGTTCAAACTCCTACATCTTCAGATTATGAAGCTCAATATCAATATTACAAAAATGGACTAATGAAGCAGATTCAACAAAGAAATGGCATAAAGACTTCATTTATGTATGACCATGGTAGGTTAACGAATCTGACTCATAAGTTATCAAATGAAGCTGTAGTTAATGATTATTCATATATTTATGATGAGAATGCTAATTTGAAATCTCGGTCAGATAAAGACAAAACAAACTCGTATAATTATGATCCTTTGAATCGGATTTTAACTAACGATCAGTTTGGTGAGACGTATGACTATGACAGTCGAGGGAATCGAATTACGTATCAAAATGATACAAGTTTCGATCTGTCAGATTCATTTTATACTTATGATAAGCAGAATAGATTAACGATTGCCTCCACATCTGTAGGGAATAATGTGCAGTATAAGTATAACGGAGATGGACTGTTGTACGAACGGATCGAGAATGGACTGACTACACGCTTTTATTATGATGACGCCAATGTTATCGCGGTAGCGACTATTATCAATGGTGTACCACAACTTAAGGCTAGATATCTTCGTGGAAACTCAGACTTAATTGCACGTCAAGACACTTCAGGTAATAGATCATATTATCTGAAAAATGGCCACTCTGATATTGTGGAGATACGAGATAATAATGCGGTAAAGCTGAATAGTTACACGTATGACATTTGGGGAAATCCGTTAACAGTAAGCGAAACAGTTGAAAATCCTTTCCGCTATTCTGGAGAGATCTGGGATGAAGTTACATCATTGCAATATCTGAGAGCTAGATGGTATGATCCTAGTACTGGACGGTTTATAAATGAGGATACGTATCAAGGGGATTTCAAGAATCCGCTCACTTTGAACTTGTATACGTATGTAGAGAATAACCCATTAATTTCTACCGATCCAAGTGGCCATTGTCCTAGTGTCAATAGTGCTCCGCGATGCGGTGGGTATGCAGGTGGTAATGTTGTTCCTAGTGTTGGTGGTGCTGGTAGTGCTGCTAGTTATTCAAGTGCAGGTAGATCTACGGTACCTGTTATACCATATCAAGTGGGTAGGGCTAATGAGCTTAAAGCAGCCTCTCGACCATATGATGGGCTTGACATTCATCATATTCCTCAACAAAAACCAGCATCTCAAGTAATTAAGGATTATAATAGTAAAAAGGCCCCCTCAATTGTTTTACCGGAAAAGGAGCATAAAGCTATACCTACTCAAAAAGGTGCGTACAATGGTGAACCGAGAGATTTACTTGCAAAAGATATTCGGGATTTAAGGAACTACACTAACACACCAAATAATTCTTTAAAACAGATAGTTCAGTCAACCAAAGAAGCTTACCCATCAGCATATATGAAAAATTTCTTGAGGTGATAGAGAATGAATAGAGACAATTTTATTGAAGCTATTAAACTGTATGTTCGTGATTCATCTATTGTTAGTACCACTGAATTCATAACAAAACCACCTGGAAGGAAACCGAGAAAGAGACATGTGGAATTGTCGGCCTGGTATAATGGACTGCAAGATGATGATAAAAGTATGGTGACTAAAATGATGGAAGAAGCTGTTGATTCTGCTCTTTTTGGATTATTTTGTGTATTGGATGGCGTGAAAGTTATTGAAGATGAGGAAGAGAAAACGTCCTTCCAGTTATATGGAGTCAAAAATGGTAAAGCGTTGCTTATTAATGATGAAAATGAAGAGAGTCTTCATGACATCTATAATTATTTAACGAATCCGCCTGACTGATACACATTAATAACCCCCGCTCAAATGAGCGGGGGTTATTGTGTATGTTTTTGCTTTGTATGGGGTTAAAAATCCTAGGGGAGGATTTGGGGACCATTTAGGTCCTGTAATTATTCTCTGCTCTGCTGCTGCTGCTCAAATTGCTTTACTCGGTGGTATCGTCTTGCTTACCGGGCAAATCATCGTGTTGCTGCTCCTTTTACACGATGCAATGAATAAAATTAAGCATTGAAAACTGGAATTAAATTAAATTTTTATTATTTTTGTCGGGTGACAAGAACATATATGCTTAAGAAGCCGCTAACTGCGGCTTTTTTCATTCTAACGATATATGTTCTTGTCAAAATCGAGTGACTAGAACATATATCGTTAGCCGAATTAGGACAAGAACTTGCAATGTTACACGTACTTGAAAAGGCTTCTCAATGAGATGGACTTTTGAAAGGTGTGTAAAACGGTGAAGAGCAGCGACTTTTCTTCGCTCCGCATCGAAGGTACGGACGACGAGAACGCTGGCTGGGATTTAATGGAGACAGCGACAAAAGGTTAAACTGAAATCGTAATTTGGGCACTTCCGACGAACAATCAATCGCAGTGGCTCATCTTAAACCTGATTTCTACAAAACAGTGAACGAAAACAAAAAAAGAGACCTTACCATTTAATGGGCTAGGGTCTCTTTTTGCATTTCGGAGATCGTTATGAATTATTGCTGCGCTGCGTATACCTCAATGATAGAAGATGGCGATTTGGATACTGACAATGAATGGAATGCGTCTAAGCAACCGACTCCCAAGTCAGTGTGACTATTGGGAAATCAGTGAGCAGCAGGTAAAATTATAACGTGTCTATCATTTGTAATCGGGGTTCTTTGTCTTGTGCTTTACTGCATCTTTAATTTGAGTCATAAAGTTATCTGAATCTATATCTTTAAATTTATTTAGTCGAACCGATTCGGTCCTGGACTGTATCTTGTTCCCTTTAATCTTCCAAATACCGTCATCAAAATTATAAGACCAGTACTTGCCATCACTGGTTTTTACCAAAAGAAGGACAACTTCATCATTTTCTTTAACAAAACCATCCGACTTTTTTTTGTTTGCCAAAGTCCCATGTTGCAATAAAGTGATCGTTTTGTCGGTAATATCACCGTACAATACTTTATCTATTTGAATTTCTGCAGGAGTTACATCGTATGAAAAAGCATTTTTGCCTGTGATTCCCGAATTCCGTTTGGATGATTCACCAACACTTAGAACCTTACCCTTAACAACATAGCCTACATTCCAAAGTTCCTCTTCTAAACTGCTATATCGGGCAGATACGGCAGTACTTTCATTATGAGAAGAACTTGATTCAGTTTGGCTTGTATAAAGATGGCCCACCGCTGAACCAGCAAAAATACATGTGCATACCAATAAAGCAGACAGTACAGTTTTTTTATAATTGATTTTCATGTGTTACCTCCATATATAGATAGTATTTCTTATTTAGTACTTCGTATTTACTTCTCCTGCGTCATAAGTTGTAACATTGTAACCACCTTCAAGGTTACTTGTCATAATTGAGTTATCCTTTTCAGTAATAAAAGCAGTATGTGCAAGACCAATCATATGTCCCAGCTCATGTGCAATAACAGCTTTTCTTCTATCAGAATTAGAGGACGTATCACTGCTGTTTGTCCAGATCGCACCACCATCAACAATCGAACATCTATCATCAGGATCATCAATCATAGTATCAGTACATGGACTTCCGTTGTAATAGCTTTGTGTCCACGCTTCTCCAGAACCCCAACCGTTAGCATCCCAAGTTGACTGAGGAACGGTCCATAGATCTACTTCAGATGTGGTATAGGCCGTATCATAAAATTGGACATGGGCAGTACTAGCATTCCATTTCGTCCGTCCTGCATCATAAACTGCACCTTTATAGCTTGTACTAAGATTATCATCATTTGTTTCAACGAAAGCTTGCCCACCAGGAGCATTGTACCAATGAAAACTTTCTGTTGTAGCATTAACAGTGGCAGCAAATGAAATTGCTCCAACTGTAAGACAAGTTATACCCATTGATAGCTTATGCCATTTCTTTTTAATAGCCATACTTAACCTCCATGTAATATCATAATTTAATAAATTTTCCAGTAGAATATAACCCTATAAAGCTTCAAAAGTAAATAGATGGAATTTAAATGATTAATATGAACTAGTGTTTATGTGTAAATATAGATAATTATAACTACCATATCTAAATTTTTGTTAAAATATTATCGGTAGCTCCACTATAACCTCCAAACATATCTGTAACACGCTATGACGATGGATTTTCGAGTAACTGGTAAGGAGGTACCAAAATTATTGGCAAGATGATGAAGTTAGACTGCGTTCAGTACAGGTTGAAGATTGGGAAAGTTATTACAAAAGCAGGAGGTTACTATGCAATTACGAGCCAACCATATTTTAATTAGGTATTTTTGCAGAAAAGACGCCGAGAACCTTTGCAGAATCGCATGGGAGGAAGGTATTCGATGCTTCAACGAGGATTGGTCGAAAAATGGGACTTCACCTCAGGATTATTATGAGTGGATTGACATGTTTCAAATACGTAGTGATTCCACAGATGGCTGCTTGTTGGGAATCGGATCAAGTTCTTGTCATCGCAAAATGACATGAATTTGATCCGATAACTAAAAAAGTTCGCGTTTTATGCGGACTTCATTCGGACAGCTTAATTATGTTAACATCATCCGAATTAGGACAAGAACTTGCAATAATACCCGTAGTTGAAAATAATTCTCAATGAGTTGGGTTTTGAAGATGTGTTAAAAGAATTAGTCATCGGAGAGGCTGCTGGCATATTTAACAGCCTCTTCAACTACCATGAAAGAACGGATTAACTTTCAGGCTTTGTGGTGCAGCTGAAGATTTGCATGAATGGCTAGCGGGCAGCATTCCTATTATGAATAAATACGAGGTTTGAGAAATAAAAAGACTCCTTGGTATGATGTTAATGGGGTCCATGACGCTGGCCGGTTGAACGGATCTCAAAAACAAACCAAGGAGAACACAACATGAATTTTAATCAAATGAACGAATTAATCAAATCACATCTTCTAGCTTAATTGTCGATGTAGACATCGGAAAATTCAAACACGTGGCTCGTGCACAAGACAATCGCGGAGGCGACTTCGGGAAGCCAAGTCGTTTCCCATGTAACGCGGAACCACAGATTATGGGGCTTGAAAAGAGAGTTTAGAAAGCTGCCGATTATTAATCGGCAGCTTTCTAAGTTCAGGAAACTACAATTTTAGACAATTTTAAGTACAATAAAACTAGTTAGTAGCTCTTAAATACAGTCATTTGGAACCTTTTTATAAATTACCAAAGAAGATAAATTTGAATAGATATATTTGGTTTTAATAACAAATTAGAGGAGGTAAATCCGATATTAAAGTTTTAAAATTTGAAATCTAAATCATACAAAACGAAGAAGGGATTGAATAATATGTATCTAAGCAAACTATTCAAAATACGTACAGCCGCAATAGTTCTACTAATTTCGGTTTCTTCTTCACATTACGTCAATGCAGCGGCTACAACAGATTTGTATAATCAAGAACGAATATATGAAGAAACGAAAGGTGGTTTTGTTTCCTTCACAAATGATCAAGAAGATCTGACATACCATACTTCGACTTCATTTATAAATAAAGAAATGTGGTTAGGATTTGATGCTGATTCTAAGTGGATAGAATTAGGTACAACAAAAGGAGCTATTGATAGTTCAGACGGCTACATAGCTGATTGGCACGGTCACTTTATGGCGTGGAATGATGATGCCACTGGTGATTATCATGAGCGTAATTTCCAAAGTCAGTTCCCAACTGGAAAACACACTTTTGAAATATCTCGAATCAACGGAAGTACAGTCTGGAGAGTATATATAGATGCAACTGAAATTGCTAATGTACCTCATTTTAATAGTGTAACTAAAGCAATTCATCTAACAGTTGGTATTGAAAGTACTGATACACTTAATACTTTTACTGATGGAACATATGCTTCTAGTCTGCAGTTCTACCCAACAACAGGAACATTGTGGAAAAACTGGAGTGCTACAGGGGTTTCCGTGTTTGACCTAACTACCACAACAGCTTTAAATTTAGGTTGGAGTAATACGTATAATTCTACACTTAATAAAATAACTTATAATAACTAGCTATTATTATAAAAGGAGGTATAAGACAAATGAAAAAAGATAGAATAGTTGCATTTGCTTTAGTATTGTCAATTAGTATCGGTGGAATATGGTTTGGAAGGGCTGATAATACCGCTCAAGCATCATTTATATCTGTAAATAATTCAGTTGAAATCCCACCAGTAAGTGAAGCAGTACCTGGAAAATATAATCAACCAATGGTGCCCGTTTTAAAAAGTAACAGTGATAAAAAGAACCAACTCTTTGCCTCGAAAAGCAATATCGATAATAAAATAAAATTACACAACAAAGAAAAAATACTCTCTGAAAAACTTACATCCTGGAAAGAATATAATAATATCGAAGGTGAAAACACAGCTAATCCTGAAGTTTCCGACGATCGCATGGTATGGGAAATATCTATCGATTGCCCAGATGGGGTACAGACTAGAGGAGGATTTTTCAAAAATGCTGTTAAAACATATATAATTGATGCAGAAACAGAAAACCTCATAGAAATGCATGTTAAAGGTGAACGTGTTAAACCAATATTCGATAGACAGGTAAAAATTAAATAGTTTTATTTACTCTGATTTACTGGGACAAGCCCTTCAACAACAAAAAAGCCGCAGCGAATGTCGGGTGACAATTATTTCATTAAAGGCCGCGAATGTCGCGGCTTTTTTGTGTTACTCGTCAGTATGGCCATAAGCCAAACGGAAGTTGAGAATTTAGCGAATAAACACACCGATTGCTATTCGTTGAATGGTTGGAGGACAAAAATAAAAATAGAGAACTGTTTCATTCATTGCCGCGAAAAGGAGTTATACGTACTAATTTGTCGGGTGACAAGAACATATATGCTTAAGAAGCCGCTAACTGCGGCTTTTTTCATTTTAACGATATAAGTTCTTGTCAAAAACCAGTGACAAGAACTTATATCGTTAGCCGACCTAGGTCAAGAACCTGCATTGTTACCCGCAACTGAAATACTTTCTGACTGCAGCGGGGATTTTTTTGTTTGTGCAACAAAGGAAGTTAGGACACAAAAAGGCTATTAAGCAGCTTATGGAGGATATAGAAAAGTTCAAATAGATTAAACTTAGTGATTTAGAGCGAGTAAGACAGCGTTATTTACGATCCACAAAGCGTTAAAAAATTTCAATAGCGAGCAACCGACCCCAGATATTTCCTTTATATACGACAAATTATACGACAAAAGCATAATATGCCTAAATGATCTTTGGGAAAATCGACCCATGGTAATTAATTCCAAATATAGTAGTCTGAAATAGTAAATACTAATTCCGAGGAGTGTTAAGTAATGAAAAAAGTATTGTATTCCATGACTGCCTTAGTTATGTTGTTATCGACGGTTTTTTTTCCTACTTTTGCGGAAGCAAAGGATCCCACATTTCCACGATGCCAAGGAACGAATGATTGGGGTTTCGCTATTGTTAGTGCTCAAACATCGGCTACACCAACTGTGGCTTGGGGTATTAATTTCATTAATAGTACTACTGTTGGTCCAATAATTACTCTTGCTTCTACTGGTGGATCGGTGACGAAGCCAGATTTAACTGTAAGAAGCATTTCTCCTTCAGCTGTTTATGCACCACATATAGAAGCGTGGAACTATTCCTTTCATGGAAGTATTGGAACTTATAATTATATTGGATCATCAACTCCTGGCACCTTAGCATCTGGTGATATTCTTAATTTATACTTTAGTTTCTCCGGGGAATATGCAAGTGGAACTGTAAAGATTGAATGTAAAGTCTGATTATACGGAGAATGAACATAAGGAGAGGCAAGTATCCACTATTACGGGGGGAAATGAATGAGTATTACAAACAATGAAAGCGATAATATGAAATGGTATTTAGAAGATAAGTACTTTGAAACAATGAGGGAAGCACATGAATGGGCGTATAGTGGACCTTATAATGAAATCGGCAATCTTTATGATGGCTATATTACAAGGGACGAAAAAATCGCATCGGCATTAGTTTTTGAATTAGTTAGAAGTAATACAATTCACGTACATCGTTATAATATTCATTGCGATTGTGAATTTCCAGATGGGTCAATTATCTATAAAGTATGGGTCAGCTCCAATCGTTCCAATCAATAACATTAATTGCATCCGATCGGATAAAACTAACCTCGATAAAAAAGCAGCAGGCATTACCGAGGCCTGGAGGATCGATCAGCTTCCTGGATGGTCTGGATGTGGATGGCTGCGACTACTCGGAGGGTATGCTTGCAGTTTGCCTGGAGCGAGCAGCAGCAAAGGAAAGCCTTTCACTGTATTGTCGGATGACAAGAACATATATGCTTAAAAAGCCGCTAACTGCGGCTTTTTTCATTGTTACCCGTGGTTAAAAATGCTTCTCAATAAGATGGACTTTTGTTCTTGGATGTAATTAATTAGAAAATGATGTCTCAGAGCAAGATTTTATTTTTTGCAATCCTCATGATTTTTAAAGAACCAGGGCTACAAGCCGAAAATCTCAACAGGCTTTCTTTTCTCCATTTTCTTCATTAAATCACCGCATTAATGTATTGCCCCTAAAATTTCTCATACAACATTGTAACAGATGTTTACATTAGACCTGAAAGTGGTGCTAAACGCCTCATTCGTTCCGATAACTTGCCGACTTGTTAATATGTATTGTATTGATTGGGGGAAGTGTCCGAAATGTAGAACAAAAGAAAACCACGTGTAGGGATACTTTGGGGCGATTTCCCTTGGACTCAAGCCCCGAGTAAGTTAGGTGAACTTTGGGAGTATGAGTAGAGTTGAACGTGATGTTACTCAAGCACTTCGCCAAGAAATGGAGGTAATACGGGGGTTAAACCGGTCTTAAGTTATTCGATAACAAACTTACCCGATGTTTTAGCTGCCAGCTGAAGCTAACCCATTGTCCTAGACGTAATTCAAAGCAAACAGTGGGAAGCTGAATTCATTACTCCGATGGCTAAATGTCGTTTTTATATTCCATATTTTTGTGTCTTGTTGTCACAAAAGTTCTCATTTAGAATTGTTAAGTTGCAATGAGAGAATACTAGAATAGGGGAAATGAAGTGAAGTTTACTAAAAAGAGGTTCGAAAAGGTAGTCTATTGGTTTATCATAGTTTCGGTGTTATCTACGATGGTTCCTGGGGAGTATCATGGCCAAGTATATGCACAACAAAACAACGAGGAAAACAAGATTACTTTAGGTACAATTAAAGACAAAGAGGAAATAGTTAGTCTAAGAACTGAAAAATCAAAAACATTCCGCAATGCAAATGGTTCTTTTACAACAAACATAAGTCAAGATTCATTACACTACAAAGATAAAAACAAGAATGAATGGCTAGATATTGATAATAAACTATTAGAAAATTCTTCTCAAATTTATAATGATAAACATTCCTTTAAAATAAAATTTAATAAAAAACATACTCAAAAAAGCTCATTACTTAGTATCACTGAGGATAGATATGAAATTGGCTTAAACCCAATTGCAATCAACTCGAGTGTGAATAGCCAACAATCAGTAAAAGATAATATCATTACCTATTCTGAGTTGTTTCCAAACACAAATCTAAAGTACACAGTCGGAAATGACAGAGTAAAAGAAGATATTATTATTAAGAAAAAACCAGATGCTCAGGATTCGTCGATCTATACATTTGAATTAGATTTACATGGCTTAAACTATAAAAAGCTTGAAGATGGATCGATTCAGCTTTTAGATAATCAAACTAATCAAGTGGTTTATATCGTTGCTAGACCTTTCATGTATGACTCATTTATCCCTAAAGGATTTGAAAAGCTTCCAACTGTTAGTGCATTTCCAGATGAAGCACTATCGTACAATGTTTCATACAATCTTAAACAAAAAGAAAATAAACTTTTGGTGGACGTTGTTCCTGATAGAGGTTGGCTTGAAGATAAAAGTCGGGTTTATCCAGTCACAGTTGATCCTACCATAATTAAATATCAACCAACTTATGCTCTTGCCGATACTAACATAAGAAGTGCATTTCCAAATACAAATGCTCCGACTGATACTACTTTAGGTGTAGGTTTATATCAAGATGCTACACAAACAAATGTTATTCGTACATTGTTAAAGTTTGATACCTCAAACATTCCTGTAGGTTCAAAAGTCTTAGCAGCTGATTTGAATTTGTGGTTAGCTGCTGTTTCTAATACTACATCTATAGCTGCTACATTACATGAGGTGACCACTCCTTGGACTGAATACTCGGCAACATGGAACTCATCAGATGCAGGATTGCTATGGACGAATAAAGGTGGTGATTACTTATCTTCACCGATTTCTAGTGTAGCAGGTATTTCTAGTCTAACAGATTTATCAGTTAACTATCATTGGGCTCTTGGATCTAATATTGTTGACAAATGGATTAATGACCCTCAGAAGAATAAAGGACTGTTACTAAAAAGTACTACTGAGGGTGTAAATACTTACAAGAAATTCATTTCTGGTGATGATACAGTGAATCTGAATTATACTCCGGCTTTAAGTGTCACATATTATCCAGCTAGTAGGTTGGGTTTTGAAAATTATTGGGCATATGATCATTATGATCTTGTAGGTGGGGATAGTTATATAAACCTAGGGACAGGAAATAATATTATTCAATATACTGATTACTCCTTAAAGGGTCGAGGGAAATTTGGAATTGATTTTACTCGTACGTATAATTCCAAATCTACTGAGAACTCGCCCTTTGGTTATGGATGGTCGTACTCAGGATCAGAAACGGTAATCGATGCTAATCGTGATGGTATTATTCTTTATACAGAGGATGATGGAACTTCTCACGAATTTCAATATGATTCAATAACAGGCAAATACAAATCGCCATTGGGAAAATATTTATCATTAAAAGTTATAAAGAGTGGTTCAAATATTACTGGATACGATATAACTGATAAGTATGGAATTACTACTCATTTCGATAAAATTGCAGTAGATATTACAGCAAATATAACTAAGGCAAGAATTAGTTATGTAGTAGATCGACATGGCAATAAAAATCAATATATTTATGATTCTGCCGGTAAGTTGACCGGAATTGCTGATGCAGCTGGCGAACAAGTCACATTTGTTTATGATTCCAACGGAAGAGTAGACTATTCATTAAACGGTATTCTAAAAACTGATTATGGATACGATTCTACCGGGAAATTAATAACACTAGATCAATATAGTGATGCAACTTCCTATAACAGAACACAGTTTGTTTACAATTCTGATAAGCGTATTGTTACTATAATTGATCCAAATGGGCGTAAAACTGATTTTACGTACGATCAAGAACTGATTGCGAAGGTGCAGATACCAGTAGACGATCCATCTGGTAATGATTCTTCAACGAGACCGGGAACAAGTTACACATTTGATCTTACAAATCATATAGCAACAGTAACAAACTCCCAGGGCTCTAAAACAACAAGATATTTGAATGCTAACAATGTAGAAACTCGATCATTAGATAATAATTTAAAAGAAACAAAGATCGAATTGGATGAGAACTACAATAAAAAGTCCATAACTTACCCTGACGGTTCAAAGACATCTAGCACATATGATTTATACGGAAATTTGTTATTTAATACGAATACAGAGAATAAAACGCAAACATACACATACGATCAATTCAGTAACGTCAATTCATTTAATGATTACGATGGTACTCAGACTTCCTATGAATATAACTCAAAAGGTGACTTGGTAACGATTACTGATAACACCACAGATCAAACTTTATTAACTTATGATATTTACGGGAATCTCGAGTCAATTAAGCATCCGGATTTAACTACTGAAAAGTTTAGTTATGATGCGAATCGGAATTTGGTTACTGAAACTACAGATAAAAATGGTAATACAACAAAATCGATTACTGACCCAATTGGAAGAATTATTAGTAAGACTGATAAGAAAAATAATGAAACAAAATATGAATACAATAGTGCGGGTCAATTAGTTAAAGTTATTGATTCAAACAACAATGTCACTTCATATGACTATGATACTTCTGGTAATATAACCAAGGTTACAAATGCAAAGAATAATTCGGTTACCTATTCCTCAATAGGAGATAAGCAAATAACAAGGGATCAATCATTAAATGAGTGGGAGAATACTTATGATCCTGTGAATGAGAAATTGCTTAATGTTAAAACTGCAAATGGTAATACAATATTAAATGAATATATAGAACAAGAGAATTTAAACAAAGTTACTACAAGTATTAATGGAAAACCAAGTTGGGAATTTGAGTTCGATCCAGAACGAAATGAGTTCGTAAAATCTGTTACCAACAATGGACAAATTACAAAGAGCTTTGAGTATTATCCGGATAGTGGTTTGCTAAAAAAAGAAACCGATCGTAGTAATGAAAAAGAGTATCATTATAAAGATTCAGAAAACAACTTTGTCGATCAATTAACTTATTCAATTGGTGAAAATGGTAATACTCTAAATTATGAGTATACTCCTTCTGATCAGATGAATGTCATTAAAAGAAATGGAGTGCAGCTGGCTAATTTCAAATTTAATGACAACAATAAGTTAGAAAGTGTGACCAAGAATAATGGAACATACACAAATATTATTTACGATCCAGAGAATGTCGATAAAATTTTATCATTCATAAATTATAATTCAAATGGATCTATAATTAATTCAGAGATTTATAATTATGATGTCAATGATAACATTGATACTATTCAAACGATTACCGGCATAACTAAATTTGAGTATGACAAGTTAAATCAACTCCAAAAAGAAACTCTAGAAGATGGAACACTAATTTCTTATAGCTATGATAGCGTAGGTAATCGCGAGAAAAAGACAGTCACTACAGATGAAGATACTGTCACGACTAATTATGTGTATAATGGTGCCAATGAAATTTCACAGGTAAACGGTAATCAATACACTTATGATGCAGATGGAAATTTAGTTAATGATGGTTTAAGATCATATGTTTATAACGAGTTAGATCAACTTGTGGAGGTCAAAGATAACAATAATCAAACTATCTTCATTGCTAAGTATGATGAAAGCGGAAAACGAATTCAGACAGCAACTTCTGGAGTAATTACAAATTATTATTATGAAGGCGATCATGTTTTATATGAGACGAACTCAGATAATGAAATTACCTCCCAGTATACATGGGATGAACTAGGTAATCCTGTTACCATTACGAAAGATGGTAGGACGTATTATTATAATTTAAATGGCCACGGGGATGTAATCTCACTAACAGATGATCAAGGAATTATAGTTGCTAAATATCAATACGATGCATGGGGAAATATCATTTCTCATACAGGTACCATGGCTACGGTTAATCCGTATCGTTACGCAGGTTATCGCTATGATGATAGTACTGGAATGTATTATCTAAAGGCGAGATATTATAGTTCTGAAACTGGAAGATTCATTACACGAGACACAGTGGGTGGTGTACTCGATAATCCGCTTTCATTGAATTCTTATACTTATGTAGAGAATAATCCACTAATAAAAGTTGATCCATCAGGTAACTGTGCAGTAGAGCCTGGAACGCCTGTTTTCGGAAGTTGTAGATTTGGTACGCAAGCACACATTATTCTTGGAGGGATTTTCCAAGCGTTAAATGTAGCTGCGAAACAAAAAGTTGCTTTTGTGGAGCCTCCGATTATTTTGAAAAATGGATCTCGAGGAAGAGCAGATTATGTAGTAAATAAAATTGCGAAGAATGCAAATTCGTATGATGTATTTGAACTAAAACCTGTCTCTTGGAGGAAGAATGCTGAATTGCATAAGTCAGGAAGGAAACAGATGCAAGGTTACATTGATGGCATAAACGTTCATGGGTTCCTTGGAAATCGAAAAGCACGAGCGAGTGCAGGACCAAACATTTTTCCAATTGAAATAACAGTGCCAAGTCCTTTTAATCCAAAACGTGAAATTGTCTATATAACATATCCCGATGATCCTGGAATGATATATTATTGGGATAGAGAAAAAGGTAATAAGAAAAAAGTAGATGAACCGGAACCTAAAACAAGTGATGTTTGGGATTGGGTATCTGAGATATTTGGGGCTCGTTTTTATCCAAAAGGTAGCCCGATGCCAGGGCCTCCGACAAATGGTGGAAAACAGGGAGGGTCAGGTGGATTGTTTCCAATTCCCGTTCCAGGAATACCAATTCCAGGTTTTCCACTTCCGATACTACCTTAATTAAAGGGAGAGTATACATCAATGAGTCTAAGTAAACTAATAAAAGAAATACTTGGTCCACCATTAAGTAAATTAGGATTCGATCTTAAAATCGCACAGAATGGAATATATCAATTTGAACGTGTATTTCAAAATGATGTGCAAAGTATCTCTCTAGAGAAGAGTAATTGGCAACCAAACGCACTTCGTGTTATGTACTACACACCTGAAAAGGTGATTAGCGGTTTTGGTTTATTTAATGAATGGGATAAGGAATGGTACTTTTACGAAAATGAAGAAGAGCTTCAAAGAGTTCTTCTTCAAATTCTAGAAATTACCAAGAATAAAGCAATTGATTGGTTAGATGCGAACAGTACTATTAAGGCGCGGCCATTAGGTTTTGTTTTTAATGAAGAATTTGTGACCAAAGCAAACGATTTTATTACTATGAAAGGATTGAACACACATAATCCAGAAATAATCGGATCTTTGGAAAGCCTGCTCAAAATGGATCGATCGGATAATATGATTTGGTTCGCTTCTTATATTCTGGGGCAAGTATTTGTAGATAAGTTTGATGGAGTGTGGGAAGAGCGCTCTGGTGATTTTCCAATTGTGAAGAATATAGGTGGTTTGGAGAATTTTATTATTGAACCTTATGATACTGTATTAGGATTTTTAGATGATCCAATTAATGAGGATCTTGTTGGGTTTTATGAAATTAAATCCGGGCTGATATATAGATAAAGGAAACGGATATCGCATATATATACTGTGATATCCGTTTTTTATTTTGCACGACATGCGTTTGTATTAATTGCGGACGATTTGAGCAGCGGGGGGAGGGGAGGAGGAGAAATCTAATTGCACGAAATTAAAGAAATACTGTCGGTTGACAAGAACATTGTCCGAATGAAGTCCGCATAAAACGTTTTCGGTCGTCCATGGCTAGGGAAATCATCTGCTGTTAAATTTGCAATTGATTACCACCCCAATCAATTAGGTGTTTCATTACCACTATTGATTGTAAACACAAAATTCTATAAGAGTCCAACAGAAATCAAGTTTTATAGTGATATGCTTGCTGACTTCAAGTTTCCGTTCGCAGGGATCCTTCGGATGTTCTTGTCCTCCGACAACAACGACAGATTAAAACCAATCTCAATACAAACAATATAAAAAATACGTAGACCAGTATGTAGCACGATTAAGAATATAAAACAAAAATCAGCGTTACCGTTTTAATTCGGCAACGCTGATTTTTGTTTTCGGATCGAGAAGAAAAGCATTTACATTTATGTATAGAAGTTCTTGTCGTTTTTGTATAGAATTTCCGTGAAAAGAAGAGTGAGAAATAGAAAGCTACTAAATTACGCATAACTCTAGTTAGACGAAATCATGGACCAGAGAACAAATGTTTGGTATAATAGTTCTATCAATCACTACTATTTCATGCCATTAATTAATTTCATAGTAATCTCATTATACGCAATTTAAAGTATCTGGGGGCCAGCCTTTATGCATATCGATGAACGGAAACGACTATATAAGAAAACCGATATAAAGATGATCGAGCTGCCGTGGTACGCGCAAGAATACATAGAACGTAACAAGCGCAGAAAGTCGCCTAATACATTATTAAACTATTGCCTTGATTATATCTCATTTTTTGACTGGCTGCTGTCTGAGGGATTATGCAGCGGCGAACGCGGGCAGATTCCGCTTCAGGTTCTTGAAAACCTTCGCGCAGCGGATGTTGAGCGTTTTGGAGACTTCCTTGCCATTGATCATGGTAATTCGCCTGATACAATCGCTCGTAAGTTCGCTTCACTCAAGTCGCTGTTCCATTATTTATCCCAAGTCGCTGAAGATGAAAATAACTACCCATATTTAAAGCGCAATGTGATGGTAAAAGTACTGCCAGTCGAAAAAGAAAAGCTGACCGTTGAGGAGAAAGCTAGCCGGATTGAGGATAAAATCTTGCGCGATGATGAAATCTTTGAGTTTCGAGTATTCGTTGCTGAAGGGTACCAACAAACTTGTGTTGAAAACAAGCGCATTTATAACTCCCATATTAAGAACAAAGAACGTGACCTTGCGCTGGTTAGCTTGATACTAGGCTCGGGACTACGGATATCAGAAGCCCTCTCTCTTGATCTTGATGATGTTGATTCACTAAAGAATAAAGTTTCAGTAACGAGAAAAGGCAACAAAAAAGACTCCGTAACCATTAGTGATATTGCGATGGCAGATCTCCAGGCATATTTGAGCGTTCGAAAATCCCGTTACCATGTAGGCGACAATCAGCCGGCTCTCTTTCTATCTCTGCCTACAGGACCACGCGGTGCTGTTGGTCGATTAACTGTGAGATCGGCCCAGAAAATGCTTGACCGCTACGTTGATTCATTTGGTAAGCCCGCATTAACGATCCACAAGCTGCGGCATACATTTGCAACCAGGTTTCATCAAGAAAATAACGATCTCGCAAAACTTAAAGAGCAGCTCGGGCACGAGGATATGAATACAACTATGATATATACCCATATTGGTCAAGAAGACCGACGGGCATCTGTTAATAAAGCCGATAGCTAGGAATGGAGATTACCCGCTCCCCACTCTTTACCGTCGTATTGAACCCCGACACTGGATCCAAAAGCTAGTAAAGGAGCTGAGGAAAAGGCGCTAATCTACGGATCGGCGTTTTTTTTATTGCGATCGCCGTCAGAAGGCACATAAAAAGGATCAGCCGGGCAGCATCACCTGGGGCTGATCCTATATTCAGTTGTAACAATAGTTTGTGTTGGAAACGATGAAGCTATGCCTGATCATCTTCTATGTAATCATCCTTACTTCCAACTTGAAATTTAAATTTTCCCACTCCAATACTGACTTTTTTAGAACTGTTCATCGCTTGATGAGCAAGAAATCCACCAAGCAATGTCGCACCAAGAACGATGAATGTTGCTTCTGTTGGGTTTTTCTCGGCCCACGTCATCAATCTTTCGCCCAATTTAAAATTATTTTCCTTTAATTCTTCCTTTAATTCCGTAGCTGTTTCGACCAAATTTTCCTTTAATGAGTTTTCCATTTCCATTGTTCTTCCACTCCTATGATTTATTTAGAGAGCCAGAATTGCTTCCCTCTATCATAGGCTGTGTTTTTTTTACGAATTAGCTTTCGAACTCGCCCCGCAGCCGATCCAGGTAATGATCGTCGTAATAGTCCTGGATGAAGCGATCGCGTTTCGCTTCGTCTTCCTCTCGACCGAACAGACCTTTCTTCTTTGTCCGTTCCTTCTCCGGCAGCTCAGACCACTTTTGCAAGGCTTCACGCTTTAGCTGCTGCTTGATCTTATGTTGCAGCTGCATATCCTCGATCCGTTCCCGCCGACGATCTGCCGGGCTAGGCAGCGCAGCCGCTGCGCTCTGTTGCATGGCTAGCAGCTGCGCGACTTGCGCTTGCAGCAGGTCGTATCGGTCGTCATAGCGTATCGTTACCGCCGTTTCTTCGCTATGCTCGATACTACCTCTACGCTTCATAGCCGCAGTGATCCTACTTCTTCACGCTAATAACGCCGCATGGCATGATTGGGCACTGTGCTGCTGCCCACTGCTCGGCTTTCCCTTCTTCGTGCAGCCATGCTCCGATAGTCGCTGACTCTACCACTGTGCATTTATTTTCCAAAATGGTATAATAAGGCATTCTACTCGCGAATAGGAGATGATCCGATGAATCTATCTAAACAGGAAAGATTAATATTGTTCAATCAGTACGATATTCTCGAGCGTTTAAATCCAGATGAAGCTGAGACGTATCGCAATTTCAAAACAATCTTGAGTAATGGGTACAAGTCTCGTTATGACGATATGGTTGAATGGTTCTCTGACGAAATGAGTGAGGGTGCTTCAGAACTGGTTGTTGATGTCTTGGACATGTATAGTTGTCTTCTTAACTCATATAATCGTTTGGATGATAAGTCAGGCATCGAAGAACATCGCATATCATTCCCAGGCTTTGATGGTAATAATGAAACAACCGAATTGGGGTACACAAGGTTCTTTCTGCACGATCTGGGAAGATTCGACGAGCTCCATCAAGAAGGACATGGCAGCTATAATAGCCACCGCCGCATGATCCCTCAATACCGCACAATGCTTGAAGTTTGGAAAGCGATGGAACAAAGATATAACCTATCAAAAGCGGAAATTATCGATATTATAAATGCCAGATAAAAAATGCCCCCTACTCGGGGGTCCTTTTTATCTTAGCTTGATTAGCGGACATATAGCAGTTGCGCGCAGCCTCCAAGGCTGACAGAATTTCAAGGTATAGACAAGTTTTTTATTTTTATAAATTATCTATTTAAAAAGGGTGAGATTGTGTCACGAAACGAATACGGTGAAGTCATTTCAAATGAAGAAGTAAAAAAACTATTCGCTAGAGGTTATCAATATGTTGAGGGACTTCTTAGGTCGCCTGATGATGTAAATGCTATCTTAAGGTCAGGTTGGAATACTGAACACTTGGCAAACCCACCTCAATATACCCTTACTCCTCTTGAAATGAATAGGCTAAGAAAGAAGATTGGGGTTGGAGTTGGGGTTGGAGTGGGAGTTGTAGGAATCGGCGGCTTAATTACATGGGGAGTTAGTAAATTAGTAGAAAAAAGGAAAAAAAATAAGCAAAAAAATCTCTAGCCTATTTTCAGACTAGAGGTTTTTTGTTATAAAATCCCGATTTTGTGAAGTAGTTGTCGTCCGTAAATGCCGAACCTGAAACGGATATTTCCGGCCATACTTAACCTCCGCCTTGCGCAAGAGAACGCGAAAAAGGAACGGTTACGAAATCGTCCTTCCTCATTAAGCGCCGGTAGAAACTTGAAGCTGATGCTTATTTTTATGGGCTTATGCCTTTTTAGCCAAAACATACCCGCCACCCATGCCTGCCGCAGGCGATAAAGAGACAGCCGTCTGCGCAGGCAGCAAAGATCCAATAATGCCTGCAAATATGGGCACCGCACAAACCATAAAGAGGTAACCCATTTCTCGAAAAGGGAACTGATGGTACAGTATTGAGATTATTACCACTCCCAATACTAATGCCACAGTGCTCGCCAAGATCCCGACCACAGCACCTTCCAATAAGATCAGCCGCCGAATTGAGCGATTTCGCCATCCGATGGATTTCAACAGCGCTAACTCCATTTTGCGCTCGGAGACATTTTGCCACATAAGCTCAGCCGTGGTCAGAACGGATATCAGCAGGCTGACTCCAATCGCGAGATAGTGCCGAAACCCGATTTCCCCAGCGACGTACTGGCCCAACCAGGACGTATAAAACACACCATTCAACCGAAATGTAACAAACACGAAAAAAATCAACAACGAGGTAGGTACAGCCATTGACAAAACTGCTAGTATATTACGTCTCCATTTACCGACAAAGTTTGCCGTCGTTAAACCGAACAAACCGCGTGTTGGCACCACGCGCCATATGATAGATCCGTACTCGCCAGTGCGTATGGCAGCAAGTGGTACAATTCTACTTGCCTGAATAACCGGCAAAGCGCTACCGAGTACGAAAATTCCGAAAGCACTGGCGCCAGTCGCAACAAGCTGCATAGCAGTCATAGTCGTCATGTTCATCAGGATAAAGCAAGCTTCTACCCCCCACGTAGCCAGTGCTGCAAATACTCCAATGAACGCGGATTCGAGGAGAATCAATCCGCGAATTCGTGATGTTCGCCACCCGAGCGCCATGAGAACAGCATATTCCTTCTTACGCACGAAGAACGAAACCATGTTCGTCGCGATCACATACATAACAGCTATTAAGATGACCAGCAGCAACATCCCGGAAAAGCCCAGCTTAACCTCGTTCACAAGTGTTAGTGCAGCCCCTAGTTTAATCCACTCCTGCTCCATCCAACCGATTTCCGTTTGAGCACCACTCTTCGGCACTTGGACAAGCACAGGCTGAGGCGAGGAGCCTAGCAATATATCTGCCTCTAATCCAGTCCGTTGTCTAATTTCTTGCGCTATCTGCTCCAGTTCGGCTTGCCTGGTATCTGATACTTCGTCGAGGCCGGCAACTTTAATCCGTACCATTGAAATCGGCTTATCGCCGGCGATCTTTGCTGCAGCCTCCATCGTCGTCAGCATCGTCGGTGGGCTCGTCAAAAGGTCTAGTGGATTGTTCATCGACTTTATAGTCACCTGCGGATTGACAAGACGTCCTGCTGAATCGACGATTAGCTTGGCGGAGGGCTTCCTGTACGTATCCATTGGGAATAGTGATTCGACGTCCTTAGATACCTGAAGCTTTGTTGGATCGTACAGACCAATATAGTTTGCAAACAAGCCGATTCCATAGTCGGAGTCTGGGTGCTTTGGATCCTTAATACTCTCCAATGGACGATAAAATTCTGGAAATTTCCCAAAATAGGAGCTAGCTTGTGCGTCATATACCTTTAACCGGTAAGCGACCTGCCAACGATCGGGGTATGGGCTATGAGCAGTCTCGTAGGCAAGTGGCTGAGGTCTTTCTTTCAAAACCAAATAACCGTTAGCTGACTGTAACCTTAGCATTTTTTCTTGCAAATCAGCCACAGCCGACTTTCCATTAACCTTTACAGTTTTGCTCATAACAGCCCGAACATCGTCTAAAACATCATACCCGCCTGCGGCCTTCAGCTTAACCGACAACTCAGTCTCCTGCTCGGGCGTCTCATATGGAATATCCAGTCTCTCATATTGAAAGGTATAGGTCCGATCCACCTGGTCTTGATTACTGACTAATATCGGGATATTCGAAATCGTGGTCCTGCCGTTTAATGGTTTTTCTATTACTTGCGTCTCTGTTGAACTAAAGTAATGTGAAGAAGGTAAAACAGCGCGGTCTAGTCCAACCAACTTCGCTTCCTGAATAGGATCAATGCCAACCAACAATGCAGGGTCATAACTTGTCAGTTGTATTACCATACCACCGCTGTTTGAGGGCCCATACCTAAAATAGGTTGTTTTAGGAGTAGAAATCATGTTTTGTACTCCGTTGCTCGCACTTACTTGATTCTTCAGCCGGTAAACACCATAGTCTTCGAACTCTATTTTACGGTCCAGTAAAGTACCAAAGTCCGTGTAGCCAAGAACTGCAAGTGGCGCAGCAACAATTACTCCAGGCATCTGCTTGATTTGCTCCAATTGCTTCAAACTGATACCACCGTCAATTCCATCTTGAAAGTTAGGTTCCATTAACCCAGCAGCTTTGTCGCCGAAGCTTGTTCCAGGAGGACGGACAGCGATGTCATAGGAAACCTTCCATTTGTTTTGCAGAGTCTCCATAACGGTCAACTTATTTGATGAAGTGAGTGTGAACAAAAGTGCCAATCCGCTGCATACGATTACAATGCCAAGCAACATAATAAGTAGTCGCTCTTTATGACGCCACCAGTTCGTCCAAATTAAGCTCAGCATACGCTCACTCCGGGTAAATCTCTATCTCCAACGATATGTCCGTCCTTAATCTCGACAATTCGATCAGACTTACCCGCTAACTGTAAGTCATGAGTAACTAAAATGATACCACAACCAGTTTCAGTCTTCAGTTCCTGCAATAATTCGAAAATGAGGTCGGCGTTCCTAGAGTCCAGATTTCCTGTCGGTTCGTCAGCCAGAAGCCAGCTGGGGTTATTAATTAAGGCCCGAGCAATAGCTACACGTTGTTGCTCCCCGCCGGAGAGTTGTGACGGAAGCGAATGTAGCTTGTTTGAGAGACCTAATCGTTCAAGCAACTTCACAGCCCTCGCTTTGACATCGCTACGTCGGCGTCCAAAGAAAGGCGACATTACATTCTCTAAGGACGTTAAGGCTGGCAGTAAATGAAAATGTTGAAAGACAAGCCCGATCTGTTCAAAACGAAAATCTGCTAATTGATCTGCTTTCAAACTGGTCGTATCCGATTCCCCGTAAAACACATGGCCAGACGTCGGCTGATCCAAAATTCCGATTAAGCTGAGCAATGTGGATTTGCCCGAACCTGAAGGGCCAATAATAGAAGTGAATGATTTGCGACGTATGGTCAAATCGATTTCCTCCAGCACCGCCGTCTCAACATTTCCGCTCGCGAAAGTCTTGCCGATGCCGATCAACCGAATATCTTCGTTCATTCGTTGCCCTCCGCCAGCGCTGTGCGCCTTCCATATTCTTTTTTTCTAAGCACTTTTGAGATTATAGATCATTCCTTTTAAATCATTTACACTAACTATTGATTTAATAGACAAAATTTTGTTCTCAGAATCAATTAGTACCGCAGTTGGAACCGTTTTGATGATGTAGTTATCGAATAGATCATCCGATTCAATAAAAGAAACACCATCTATTAAATATGTAAGATTCTCTTTAAAACCACCTTTTTTTGCTACTACAATAATCCGTAGTTGGCTGTCGAGAGATGGTATAGTATTAATCTTAGGTACTATTTCACCACATATTCCACAAGAAGGGCTAGTAAAAATAAGCAGCGTCATGCTGTTATTGGGCTGAGATTTTAACAAATTGCCGTGTTGATCATGTGCTCTAAAAAGAGGTGCATAATCACCGACACTTGGTCCGTTATATTCTATTTTTCTATTTTCGATGCGTATTCTGTTTAGAAAATGAGCGACAGTTTTTCCTAGCGAATAAAGAAAGAATGTTTGAATAATTATTGCAATCCAAAGAGCTATATTAGAAATAACTAATATTTTCATAACGTGCTCCCTTCAGAAATTATCTTTTTACTCCGACCTCTTATTTCAGATACTTGGTTAAATACCAATACTAACAAAATGGATGTAATTGAGATGAGAGTTAATATAGCCATCTTAATGTTGTATATTGAAGAAATATCATTACCGTGATATAAATCCTCAAGAGATCCTAGTGAAGTATGCATAAAATGGAGTGAAAATAACACTAGTATTAATAAGATGTTTCTAGTAACTAACAACCACGAAATTCTATGAGATCCGAGTAGTCCTCCGCAACCACATGAAATCTCTACTTGACCTCGGAATAAATTGACTGTGATTGCGACAGTATAAATTATGAGTAGAAGAATCAAAATCGATGAAACTACATTAATGAATAAACCCAATAGCATGAATATCCCACATGCTATTTCTAAACAAACTTCTAAACGAACAAAATAATTAACCCATTTTCTTGGGAGAATGTCGTATTCTTTAACAATTGCAAAATGATACTCTAAATTTCTTATTTTATCGATACCTGAAAATAAAAATACTGTTCCTAATATCAGTTTCAGAATATACAATAAACTGTCTATTCTAACCAACTCCTACTTCAGATTTTAAGTTAGAATTAATCAACTTATAATAGTTGCTCTTTAATAACATCAGTTCATCATGCGTGCCCATTTCCTTGATGTTCCCATTTTCCATAATAACTATTCTATCCGCGAATTTTAGAGATGCCAGTCTGTGTGTAACGTATATGACCGTTCTTTCTTTGGCAAAAAAGTCAATAGTTTCGAATATTTCCATTTCTGATTGACTATCAATTGCGGATGTCGGTTCATCTAAAATTATTATTTTTGAATCCTTATATAACGAACGAGTAATCCCCACTTTCTGCCATTGCCCTCCTGATATATCTTCACCGTCAAATAGTATCTTTCCTAATTTAGTGCTATATCCCTCATTAAATTGTTCAACGAACTTGTGAACACCGATTCTTCTAGATATTGATACTAGTCGCTTTTTATCTTTATTGGATGAATCCAATAGTGAGATATTTTCTTCAACAGAGTAGGGATATCTAATAAAATCCTGAAACATAACCGAAAATTTGTTCCATAATTTTTGTTTTTCAATCAAATTAATATTTTGTCCACCGATTATCACTTCACCTTCGTCAACAGGAAATAGCCCAGTGATACATTTAATTAATGTGCTTTTTCCTGAACCGTTTTCTCCGATGATTACCACTCTCTCGTTTTTATGTATCTTTAAGTTGATGCGATCTAATGCTTTTTTATTACTACCCGGGTATGTAAAAGAAATATCCTTCAAACAAATTTCACATTCATCAATAAAATCGAGTTCATCCTCTGTTCTATTTCCTAGTGGCGCTGTTTGATCATCAATAAAATTAAACAAGTTTTTAAAATGAAGTGAATCTTCATATAATTTAGCTGATTCTATTATTAATTGATCAATTGAACTTTTGAAGTTTTGAATTGCCTGACTGGTTGCAACAAACGCACCAACAGTAAGACTCTTACTTTTAAACAAGAAAATCATTACTAATAATGAAAGGCCATATAATAATGTAATTGCTATTTCAATTGTAAAGTCTATGATCTTTTGTTTTTTATAATGGTTAAATTGTTCTTTCTGATTAAATAAAAATTTAGTAGACCATTTTGATATGTAAAAGTCACCGATATTAAAAATACGAATTTCTTTTGCGTTATTCCGATCTGATAATATTCGATTTAAATAATTACTTTCCTTAACTATACTAACCATTTTGGTAACTAGTTTATATCTCTGCTTTCCTGAAACAAAGTTGAACACTAATGATGGAATTGGAATTAGTAGAGCAATTCCACATAAGTACCAACTAATTTGAAAAAGATAGTAACTAAGTGTACTAGTTCTAATTAATGAGACCAGAATATTAAAAACCCCTTGGTATAATGAGAAGACACTTCCTATATTTTGCTTTGATATAATCAGTTGTTCATTAAACTTTTGGTTTTCAAAAGCTAACAGTGGGATAGTTGTACTCTTTTTCAGAACCAATTTTTGCAATATATAATCAAACTTGTTTCCGAAATGCTTATTTTTTAATTCATTAAATCTAGATATCCCCGATGATAAAATTATAATACCTACCTGCAATAAAAATATAGAAACGAATTTTTTATAATTGTTCGTTCCATTATTAATTACTTTCGAAACTTCATCGATTAATTTTTCGGAAACTAATAAAGATATGTATGGAGTAAATCCTAAAACTATCGAATATATAAGTGAAAGAAGTATAAAATATTTTGCGTTTTTTAATATGAAGAGTGTTCCTACTTTTAAAAGCTTTGTACTATTCAATCATGATTAACTCCTTCCTACACAGGCTCCTTTACAGGATATTATTTTCACTAACTACGCCATCTTTACTAATGTGATAATAGCTTGGAAATCTATTCACTCCAAATGTAGTTAGTTGTTGACTTGAAATTGGTAGAATTTTAATTTCACTTGAAAACTTTTCAAAGAAGTTGTTGTATTGTTCTGTATTTTCCATTACTGCAAAACAAACCCCAGCCATACTTTCAATTTTAAGTTTATTTATAAACCTTTCTATACCATCATAACAAGGGGCACATGTTGGAGAAGAAAAGGCCACCATACCTCCATTTTCGCCAAAATAATTGGGTGTCATTAGTAGATCATTTATTTTGCTTATCTTCAATTCTTTGTTTATAGGCATATTATTTTTTCTTAGCAAACTGCCTACTTCTTTATTAAAGAACTTTAAAACCTGGTAAGATAGAGAAATTGAGATTATCCAAATTAATAATAAACAAATGATAATGATAATTTCAGGCATGGATGATTATTCTCCTTAGGATCACTATAATTAGGAAGAGGAACTACACATTAAGTGTAGCTCCTCTAGTTTTCCTTTTTTAGCCGGCGCAGCATTGACCTGTCGCTTGAGTAGTACAAAAATCACGAGTGTAGCAGTCAATTAAATCTGCATATACCGTTCCATCTGGCTCACAAGAAGTGCCCGGAGCAGCTGGACCACACCAAGTGCCGCCTACAGTTTTACAGCTACATGCTGGACCCTGAGGCTCAATTCCAAATAGCTTTGAGAACATGTCCATCCCCCTCCTTCCAAAGTTAAAAATGGGTTTTTTTTGAAGTTGAACCAGATGTTATAATACAATTACACTATTATTGTATTTTCTACCTGAAGATCACTCAATAGCAAATATATAAGAATCTTGTCGAAACAGTCTAAGTTTTATCAAAGAAAAGTGAGAGACGTATATTTTAGCTGATTTTGTAATAGAAACAGTAGACTCGCAGCCTCACTATTACATCCTGAACCGATCTGTAATTGAATGCTTATATATAAAAGGTGGATGATGAATCAAAAAAAACAACCTTCCATTTATTTTTATCATTTATTTTCTCCAGAAATTAGCGCCTTTTCTATACGTAAATAAAAAAGCCCACGTTTACTGGACTTCTTTTGAACAATGGTCTTGTCACCAGACAGTTGCCGGCAGCTTATCATAGGTATTAGATTCTTTTGAAAGTTATTGCGGATTATTGAGACTGTGCATCTCTAATGGCGGCTTAAATCAAATCTGTCAAACATGTATTTCAGTGGCTCCAAATCATTAAATTATCCTAACGGTAATATCAATAAACGAAATAAGAAGTGCAGCTCCCCATTCCACCGGATTTGACCGGAAGCTATGGGTAGCAGAGTCGATTTACCGGAGCCGATTTTGCCTGTAATGACGGTGATCGAACCAAGCGGCATGAAGAATGTGATGTCCCTTACCACGTCCCGACTCCGGAAAAATACAGCTTAATCAGCCAACGTCGATCTGTTCCAATCTTACTCGATTTACCGCCACCGCCTCTTCCGGCAACCACTCTTTCAAATAGAGCGGGTCGTTGCTCGTCAGCTTCTCGACATCACTGTCTCCGATAACCTCTCGCATGCGCGCGAGCGAGACGACTGCACTTCTGAATCCGGAAAGCGTGCTACCGAGCAGACGGGTAAAACCTGACACGTATCCTAGAAAATAAACAAACAATGATAAACTGCCAACAGTGAAGCTACCATCTCGAATTTTATAGCTCGCAAGCAGCAGCATAAGCGCCGTTCCAATCGAAACGATATTTTCATTAATCGTCCCGAGCATCGTATTACATACAGCATTTCGCTTGCTTTCCACCGCCCTTTCCTCGTTTAACTGGTGCAGTCGATCGAGAAAAGACTTCTGAACATCGTTAATAACTATAGCCTGCCAATAGTTGAATATATCGGACAGATGTCAGAGCGAAACGTCAGCCGAACGCTGCTGCCGGTTAAAGAGTTCAGTTATTCTTTGCACAAATAAAGCTGCCGGCAATTGACGGCAGCTTTAAAGTTTATTGTCACTGCTTTGATTTACAATTGTCACAAATCGGATTAAAGATTCAGTGACATACTTTCAACTCGGAGCAGCGTCAGCATAAACATTCACTTTGGTAAAGATAAATTAACTATTCCCTTAAACTGTCGAATAAAGTATCAATATCATAATCGTTATTGTCTTGATCTCTATCATAATCTCGCCAGCGGTCATCATCATAATCCGGTTCATCAACATAAAGCTCTTGCTTCTTGGAATCGATTTTTTCCATTAGATAATCAATGTCTATTCCTAATATACTTGATACATAAAAGAAACCCGCGATTTACGCGGACTTCATTCGGACAATATTCTTGTCAACCGACACGTCTTCACCAGCCGACCACAAATGAACTTAATTTACTATTAATAAGAGAAACTAATTAAAAAATGCGAGCAATAATAAAGTTGTTATAGCCCGCACACACTTACTATGCAATTATCTCTTTACTAATGGTTCCATTAAATAATTTCAAATCATCTAACAAGTCTTGGTGAATCGTTTCCAACTCGATAATCAGCTGCTTCAAACCACTACTAGATGCCCTATTCGGCTCAAAAATCTTTCTTGATTTATCAGGGACGAGTAAGCCGCTTCTAAAATTATCATTTTCTAATGCGTACTTCAAATATTTAAGTGAGTTGCTAATTAGTTTAAGTGGAGATTTGCCGATCAATAGATCATAATTCTCCATATGGTATATTAGTGCAGCAATGTCATAACTGCTGAGATCAATGGCAGAATCTGAATCCGCCTTTATGGTCTTTAAGAGCCTGATCACTTTTTTATAATTACTCGAAGTTGCTGTATCTTTATCATTCAACAATTTATTATGATAGAACGGAGTATTTGGTAATTGCTTTTTTTCTTTATAATCCAAAACCATGACTCCACGATAATAATTTAACTTTGTCTGCGTATAGAGTACCGTGTTGTACCAATTTGAAGGTACCACATCAACTTTCCTTCTTAATGACCCACCTTGTATGCTTATCGATTTTGCGCCGGTGTTATCGACATCAGCGGTTGGGAAAGCATCACGAAGAATGTTATAGCAGTCATCTCTCAATTTAATTAGTGCTTCTACAGGGTTCCCCTTATATGGAGAGGAAGCTATCTGAGGAGGTTCGAGACTAATAAATCCTAAATGTAATGTCAAAATGTCGATGTCACTATGAGCCCTAATATGAGTATCGTTTGTAACTGAACCCTGATGTTTAAATTCAATGTGATATCCTTTATCTTTTAATCCCTGAAGATGATTTTGAACCCTATCCGCTTCAGCAAGAGTATTCTTTGTGTACTTTTCACCGACTGGTAACATTGCACCAATGACATATTTGACTGTCGAACCTTCCTTAAGCTGCTCATACGATTCCGTTAGAACTTCGTACTTCCCAGCAAAGGACTTCTTTATCAGCTCGTCATCATGTCTTCTCTTTTGCAGATTTTCAAGCCTCTTTGAGTAATCCAACTTCGCCATTTTCTTCTCTCCTTCTTAGATTCATTTCTCCATAAGTCGCTCGATCCTTAATATTGTTGAAGTAACAACCGGTTGCACCTAATATTTCTTCATCGAATGTTAGAATACAAAACCCTTCATGCTTCTTGAGTTCAGTTTCAGACACATTGGGAATGTTCTCAAAGTGATATGACATTTTGTATCCTAATCCTGGGAAATGCTTTATTCCCCCAGTTAGACTAATAGAATGCGAGGTTGATGTGCTTGTCTTTATTGAAACTAGCATTTTATCCCATGTCTGTTTAATTACTAAGGTGCCATTCCAGGGATACTGTTTTTGTTGTTTAATATTGTTGCTTAAACCAATGCACTCCCATTCTCCATTTAAATCAGGGAAATGAAGCAACTTAGAGAAAACTTTCAATTTCCACAGCACATGATTAAATAGTAAATACAGAAGACCAAATACAGTAAATGTACTGATAGAAAAGCCGACTACTAAATCGAACTTCTCTACAATCCTTGTTTCAAACAAGTATGTAATCGCCTTACTAATAGCTCCCGATACAAGAGCAAGTACCAATATTATTGTCTTTCTTGGATGCCCTATCACAGAGTATTCATGCATTCCACTAATCACTCGCCCTCATATTATTGGCACTCTACACGGACGAGTGCTAACAAATCCAATATATCATATCTATTGATACAATAAAAGACTTTTTTAGAACATACGTTCGACATCATTCGACACCAGGTCAAGCCATTTAAAGTGGCTGTTATTGCCTGCGTTAATAAACTGATCTACTGAATTTTTGCGATTCTTACCAACATTTTGTTCTGAGCTAAAAGTTGTTCACGTTGTTTAGTCGAGTTTACTGAAATGCGATTCTCATGATATAGCATGTCATTGAACGTTATCGTTTTCGATTCAGCATCTGTGTCAGTGAGATGAATTCTCGAGTGTATTCCCTACACCAAACCACCACCAACCACCCCTCTCTTGCAATACGCGATTTGATAAACTGCCGATAAAGTAACAAAAGGGACGCTTCCAATTAGCTGAGAGCGTCCCCTACTATTTTGATTTTTTCTTGCACTTCAGTATGACATATAGGATAAGAGTGTTGTCATTCATCACTTTCCATTAATTGAAGAACCTATCCTTACTGATCCTTTTAGGAGAGCTATTACTGACTATCAAAGCTTAGTGTCTTATTTTATAACGGTTTAAATACATCTCTTGATAGAACTCTAAACAATCATCTCACTACCACCTACAACAATAAATTACTTCAATACACTTTTCTTATTTTTTATCCTCTTACATATACTAATCAATAATCACTAAATAACTTGTCTCTCTCGATATTTTTTAACTCCAGTATATAAGTTTAAGACTACTGCAATAATTAAGAGTGATGTAAGCCATATACTATTACTAACTAACAACAATAATGCATTGATTAAACTTACAATCAAGTAGTTTAATTTCAACTTTGTTTTGACCTCCTTCGTGTATATTTTATATATACCAATGTGACAAATATCAGATGGAATGGTTATAATGGATTATAGGTTGTTGGGAACCCGAAGGTTCCCTTGACCCACCAAAACGGACTACATTGCGCTAGCGGTTGCCCTGGAAGGTATGCCTGCGTTTTGTAGTTCGTTTTCGTTTTGTTGTCCGCTTCGCTTTCGTCTTTTGGTTCAACCATATCACCACGTCTTTCAATATGGGATACAGTCCACCTATGATACCAGCAACAGCGGTTCCGTAAACGAACCATTGTTCCACTCTGATACGCCACCTCCTGTCAATTTCAGATAAATTAAGCCTAAAGAAAAATATTCAAATCGTCTACTGGTGTCTTTTTGGGTATTGCGCCTGAATTTTCCTAAATTCATTTTTTTTCGTACACGCAGGCATCTTACGTCTCTACGTCGATTACTCCCCCGGTTGAGACAAGATGCGGGTAATTCAGCTTTAGCAACCTTTTTCGCAGACCTATACCGGTTAAAGAAACGGAAAAGGTGGTATAACTGTTTGATGATGTATCTTTCGCATGCAAGGCAAGCCGGCTGATTGTCGGGAATCGGACAATGTTCTTGTCAGCAATCGGGAATCGGATCAAGTTCTTGTCAATACAAAATGACAAGAACTTGATCCGATAACTAAAGAAGCCCGCGATTTGCGCGGACTTCATTCTGACAATTTTCTTATCAACCGACACCAACGCACTCAATCACGGGGCTCTCAGTGATCCTGTTAACCTGATTTTGGATCAGTCAGAAAAATGAGAAGAATGAATGCCTCGTAAAATACAATAAGATTGTATTTACACAATAAAAAAGCGCGAGCTACAGCTGCTCGATCCCACCGCCGTTCGCCCGAACAACCAGGAGCACGAACTGCAACTGCTCTATCTCACCGCTGGAATGCCGATCGCGAAGCCCGGATTTCGTCCGGTTAGTCTGCTCTACCCGGCCGCCGGGAGCGCGAAAGTAGCTCGGTTATGTTTGGTATGGGTTAAAGAAAAGAAATGTTTAATGAAAAATAGGTTTCGGTTTGAGCTGCAGCAGCAATGCGACGGTGATGACGTAGCGGTCTGCGAGCCAGAAGAGAATGGAGCAGCACCGCACGTACGTCAGGATCTATGTGTCGGCCAAGAGAGAATGGAGCTTCAGCAGCGGTGCGCCAGCATCGCGTACCTGTCTGGATAGTCGTCCAGACAGTCAGTACATAATAGAGTAGCAGGCAGCATACCGGTGTCACGATCTCTCGGATCTTCCGCTGCCAGGAGGATCGAATCAGCCACATAGCGCTTTCGAGGACGGCGATACGCCGGTATCCTTCTTGAACAATCGGGCTAGGTAGCCTGGATGGAGATAGATGACGTCGGCTAAGTTGTTGCGTGCCGGATCCTCTCCATATTGGGAATGTATATACTGCTTATTTTCTAATCCAGCATACTTAGGTTGCTCCTGAAGGACACAGTATTCCATAGCGGTGTTGACCATGCTGCGCAGATATCCCTCCATATCCTCAAGGGAGTATATTGAATGGGCTAACAACTGTTCGAGTGGTTTCCCCGAATAGGATGATGCGCTTGAATGCCCTTCGACTTAAGTTAGGCGTGTACAAACTGAATGATATCGAGCCGGAACAGACTGAGCTCGGATGTGGTGAAATCGGGCTGGTACGAATGGTCAAATAAACACTGAGTCGTCCTTTAGGAAATCGGAGGGCCTTCCCTGATCAAGTAGTGCCTTCCACTGTGCCAAATCCGGGAGGCGCTTTGATCCCGAGATCGCCGAAGTCAATGCTCAGTTTGATCGCCGGCCTCCGCGCTTCTGGGAACGGCTCCGCCGCGATGATGGTGCTGACCCTTTTATCGAGCTTCACGAGATCTTTGATCGTAATCGTGCTGCTCGTTTCTTGCATATTTGCTTCCTCCTCAGAGCTTTTTTATTTACCCCCTGCACACCGCCGTTAGCGAGAGACGGCCAATTAACCGCCTCCTCGTGATAAGGCATGAAGCAAAAAAGACGCTCAATGAGCGTCATCGTCTGATATAGGGATAATTCGGGGTCCGACAGTATAGCGAATAAATAGGACTGTGCTATAAGATCGCTAAATCCCCTTGGACCCTTCACCGGCAAACGTTCCCACGCTTTCTCTATTTGGCTTTAGGCACTAACTAGTTCGTCGTGCTTGGTATGGGCGCATTTCCGGATAACGGGGTTACATAACAATGTATCATAATTGAACTTCTTCATTATCCTGTTGTATCATCAGCAGATTCGGTATTGCCTACTCTAGAAGGGAGAGTAGATAATTGCGAAAATAGCGATTTCATACCTATAGGATTTAGTCTAGCTTCGCGATATGCATCCATTGCTTTAGCTCTCCATTGCTCATTACCTGCCTCAGTAAAATCTAAACGTAAATTTCGAATAACATTAATAGCCTGGTTTGCCCAATCAAGGAGCGCTGGTTGATGCCAGAAAGCGAGTTCATTTGCATATGTCACTGCTGAATCTTCAATTGTTGCTGAAGGAGAAATAAATACTCTCACATATTCAGCATTTGCAGTAAGACCTCCAACATGGGTCCGAATATAAGTCGGATGTGTTGTCAGTTGGCGGACCTTATATAACGGTATAGCTTTAGTTCCGTCCGTTTCTGTGTAATCTTCTGAAACAAGACAAAAGTCATTTCCACAAATCCACCATGGATCTGGACCGCCTGTTTCCTCAGTATTCCCCGCATCGTATCCTAGTAGGTTTCCGAGTTTCACGTGGGATAGTTCAAATGCATTCCCATCAGCATTTGAAGCGAGTCCACTCAGGATTTCCTGGGCTAATTTATTGTATTTACGATCACTACTAGTGCCTAATTTAGTGAGTTGTACCTCTAAACGTTCAATTAGGAATGAAAGGTGATTGTCGTCTACTTCAAATTTTTCCGATCTTGAGGATTCGGGCATTAACTTTCGCAGCCAAGTTACAGAATTAGTGCAATGAGCGGCTTGATCGAACCGACTGCGAGCTATTGCTGTGAAGCTTTCATTACTTTGTGCAGCAAGCCATGCCGCGCTACCCGCAAGATAATACCATAATCCGCGATAACCTTTTAAATCGTTACCATCGAGCAGTGAAGCAATATTGTTGGCATGATTTAACGCGCCTTGGTAGTCGCCGGCCCACATGTCCCTTTGGTAGTACAGTTCATACGATGCAGCTTGTTGGAGTTTATCCATCAGCGGATCTGGCTTTTGTTCATAATCTTGACGTCGAGCAAGTATTTGAGCGTCAGCATCGTTCCAATCATCATCTTGTGCTAAAAAAATACGGTACATCTCCATGAAGTCAACGACTCCAGTTGCAGCTTTTGATTCTTCATAACCAAATAGTAACTCAGCTTGCATTTCAGGATGATAAAGTCGAATGTTCTCTCTTTGGAGCAACCGATCTTGTAGCTCGTCACCAACTATGCAGACTGCTGAGTAGTCTGTTGCGCTTCTTGTACAACGGCCAACGGCTTGTACAATTCGTGTGCGAATACGATCTCTAAGTAGAAGCGAAGCTGCCATTCTGGATTCTAAGAATCGTTCATGTAAATTTGCAGCTGACGGTAGCCCTTGAATAATTTCTAGACGGCACTCATCGCCGATAAGATTAATGCCATCATACCGGTTAGCAAGGACCGCTGCTGCGTTTTCGCTCTTTGTAAATACATGCTTGGAATGCTCAATATCTCCTGCTTGATAGATGTCCTTGTTACTAAATTTTGAAATTTCAGCAATAAGATCATCGGCTGATTGTTGATCCGGTACCAATGTAAGTGAGCGAGACGATTCCTTTATTAAAGAATGAACAAGGCTGTTCGTTTGCGCATCATTAAGAGCAACACCTGGGAAGAAAAATAGTCTTCTGCCGACACCATGTTTTTCCCACCCCTCAGGAGCTTTTATACGTTTAATCTTGTCACGGCCAGTGATTCGCTCCAACTCACCACCAAGTCCGAGTGTAGCGGACAAATAGAGTCGCTGTTTGGCGTGTGAGAATGCCGGGTGTGTAAGAGTTGGTGGAATGATTGGTCTGATCAGTATTGACCCATAATTCACATATACATGGCATGCTCTGAGGTGTTCCCTTAAAACAGACCAATTGTGCTTGAGTGATTCATTCCCTTGTACGGCTTCGTCCAAATATGGAATCACTTGATGTAATTGTGAAATGAATTTTGGGGTCGGTATTTTTTCGACCCATGCTTTATCATTTGGAGAGGCAGAGTCGGCTAGCATCCGCTGATACTGCTCAGGTTCTAAACCGTTTTTTAATATCTCAAGCAGTTGGGTGTAGATTACAGGGAATTCATATCGAGAAATATTGAGGGACCAATGTTTAACAATGTAGTTCTCTGCTGCATGCGCATCATCAAGTACAATAAAGTTTGGATTATAAAAGAATGGGTTTGTATTGAACAGACTACTGTAAGTCGTTACAGCGATCGCTTCACCTTGATTATATTCAGCTTTCGCTTTTGGATCATAATCACGTTGTGATCCGGTGAATGCAAGTGTATGTATCCCGAATTTTGATCTCGCTTCATCAACAACCTGGTGAACAAGTTGTTTAGTAGGGCATAGGTATACAACTCGTTCCTGCAATTGACGCCGACGCCATTCTCCGACTAAAAGGCCAATTAATGTTTTACCGCTGCCTGTCGGAAGTTCCATTGCAACCTCGGGATCTCCGACAGAACTTTTTTTGTATTCCCTTAAAACATCGGCTTGATGTGACAACAATCCTTCTACGCTCCGACTCCGTAGGTCATGAAAAAGCGCTTCTGGGCTTTCAATGTTTGAATCACCACGATACTTCGACTTAAAACCCATCCATTAACCCCCTGTATATAGCCATCACAGATCCTTCAAATCTCTACGCTGATCACGTTGTAGAATTGTTATTTATGGCCTGGCTTCGATCCCATTATTCCCAACCACCGACAATGTAGCTTCAATTGTTCGATATTGGGTCATTAGGAAATGGGTAATCTTTACATCAAATATACCACATGATCTCGAATTCGATTGAACTTTTTACTCGTATCCAATTCTTTAGAAGAAGAGTTATGGGGGAGTTCAATTGATCGTTCATGGAACATTGATGGACCAGCAAGAAACAAGGAAACAAGATGCAGGTATAACTGGGAAAGCGTTTTTCCACTGGATGTATTATCTTTATCGGATGCTTGCGCAGTTAGAATTATTGATGAACCTGCAAATGCGATTGCACTAAAAATTAATGTCTTTTTCGCACAGTTCCAGCCGATCAATTCGGATATAATAAGTTAAATGTAACGCTGACAGGACCGGATCTCGCGGACAAACTGGAGCGGTTGGCACATTTTCTAAAGGGAGGAAAATAATCCGGTGACCATAAAGCTGTCTATCTCGGCCTCAAAGGAAGTTCCGGCGTAGGTCCGGAAATGTAACCGTAATTACTTCAATATTCCCCTTTTCATCATAGGTATAGTCCATTATTGCCGGATAGATATATCGATTTATTGAGAAGCCTATTCAACTACAGGTAACAATGCATGTTCTTGTCCTAAGTCGGCTAACGATAGAAGTTCTTGTCACTGGGTTTTGACAAGAACTTCTATCGTTAAATTGAAAAAAGCCGCAGTTAGCGGCTTCTTAAGCATATATGTTCTTGTCATCCGACACTATTCTTCTATCAGATGATTATTACGCATTTCAATATGCTCGGTTACATTATCCTGAGTATACTCTTTTACTTTCTAAATCTAATCGGACAAACAAATTAAGATTTTTAAGAGCTTATCGTACCGACAAAATAAGAGAGAAATTATTGATCTGCAATTAGATGAGTTACATCTAGAAGAACTAATCGAGTACTACAAGAGTTTAAGTGAGGATATTTCGGTGAAAAAATGGGGACCAGTCACATTAACTGCAGTGATTTGTTTCCCTGTTTGGAGCGAACTCGTCGGGGTTATGATAGACAGTGGGAATTCATTGAGTGAAAAACTGGCTTACACACTTGTATTATTAATAATATCATTCTCTGTTACATTTATGGTTTCCTCAATTAAGTCAGTATTAAAAATGGTATTACTAGCATCTCCAAGTGAAACTGACTCAACAAGAGCAGTAGGCCTTCACGACCTAATATAGGAGGCAGGGGGTACACTCCGCTGCCCATTCTTACTTGATACGTCTTATTGGCGGTTGCACCATTCTTCTCCGACGCTCGGTTAATATTTTTTGCCAAACGTCGTAATGACGTTGAAGCCGGAATAATAAGACCATGATGCTATCTTCGAAAAAGTTCTTATGCTCGTAAGGAAGATCGTCTAGAAGTTTTAAGAGCTCTTCTGCATTATCAATCCGCTCCCGGATCGCTCCTCTCGTTTTGCGCAGCCGGTTCTGAATTTCTGATAAATATTCGAGATTTTCCATAAAAACACCGCCCCCTACTACCATCTTGTTGTCCAGTTTATTGGATTTTATGGCGTGCAGCGCAGATAATAAAGAAGCCGGAAGCTTCAGCTCCCGGCAAATGAAGATAAAAAAACGCTGGATCACAAGTTAAGACCCGACAACTTCCCTTTGATTGATATTTGTCGCAAAGGAGAACTCCTCCTCCTCTTCAAACTTTGGAGAACGAAGCTTTCCTTCTTTTGAAAAACACTGAAACTTAACGCGGCAGCTTAAGAGTGGATCAATAAAGATCCAGTCCTTGTTCTCCCCTTTTATGAGTTGCTTCGATATAGCATGGAACGCCCGAATCATGTCTCGGTGTGGAGGAAACTCAATAACGCCAACATATTTCCCATCCATCTGCAAGCCCCAGCCAAATTCGCTCTTTCGAATCGAGGAAATCTGGCATGTCGCGTATTGATAAGCCTTCACTTTTACGATGACGTCTTGCGGCCGTGAACCCATGTAATATGGCGACTCCCCATTGTATTGAACAATGCCCTGCCCTCTAGCCCCTGCTGTTGCGCGTTTAAGAACAGCAGCTCGCCGTTTTCATATAAGGGTGTGACAGAGACAACATCTGATGGAGGTACGATCGCCTGAAGACGTTCTCTGCGCTGCAGAAATGGCTTCTGTATGACAGACTCGCCATTCACCCATAGAATGTCCCAGACTGGGAAATGGGCCGTTAAAGACCGGCAGATTTGCTGAACTGCTGCAGGTTTCTTTGTATTAAATCGCGTCATTGCGTCGTCCCACCAATATTTTGTCTGATCGGCAGTCTGGGTAAGATCGAATGCAATGCATTCTCCATCAAGTATCGCTGACTTAGCATTTAATTTGATTTGCTGGAGCTCCGGAAAGCGATCGGTTACTTCTGTGCCGTGACGAGTGAACACTCGTCGCACATTACCGGCGGAATAGTGAATCAGGACGCGAAATCCATCCCATTTCAGACTCGACAGCCAGTTTGATTTAATCTTCTCCGGCGTCAAAGGTTGTAGCAGCATTGGTTTTATCGGTTGATTAAGCATAAGCAATAACCTCCACCCATGACCATATCATGCGGTGGTGGAACATGATATATGTAATGGCTAGCTCGGCTGAGAATATAGTGCAGAAGCTACCGCCATCATAATTTACCTAAAAAATAGGCTAACCAGTATATTCTGATTGACCTAATAATACGAAGAGCCGCTATATGCCACACTCTTCTGAATAGAATACATGATCAGACAAATTAAGTATATGCACTTCTCTTCGGTCGCGATCCGTCTACGGAAACAGCTGGATCGTCTTTTTTTGACTTCGTTTCTTTCACCATAATATGCCATAGTTGAAGCATACCAAAGATTAATTGAATCACACAAACAAAAAGGACAGTGAGCAAGTAAAGCTCATCAGACCTAAAGACAAGGTACATAAAGAAAATTGAAATTAAAACCATAAGCCAAGACAGTATTTTTTCGATAATGAATTTTAGTTCCTTCTCTTTCGCCTCAATACGTATTAGAAATAACATCGCTAGATTAAAAAGTATAATATAGCCAAACAAAATGTACCCCAAGTATGTACCTTCCATTACAAACATTTTATGATCATCCATCATAACACCAGTCATTGCTGCCACAATGACTAACGTACAAATGAGTGCAGGACTAAAGAGCATTGCGAAACTAAAATCAAGCAAGCCAAGCATTTTTTTTAATTTTCTGGTTTTGGTGGTACCTTTTTGTTCACCCTTTTTAAACGTAAATACAGCAATGACGATGCCGTTCGCGGCTAACGAAGCAGTCAGGATAGCAGAAAATAGACCGATTGTTGCCAAAATCTGATTCTCAACACTTACAACCAAAGTTCCCATGAGAATGACTCTCCCTCTTTTTGGAAAAAATTATCTATATATAATTAATATCGTAAAGCACTTCATTTTTAACAATAGCGATACCTCAATTTCGTAGTATTTGTTTCTTTCAAGAGAATAGAAGCGACGATCTACCTCAACTCGCGCAGCTGAGTAAGCACTGAATCGCATCCAGGGCAGTGTATCTGCAGCACAAATGCAGAGAATTGACGCTTTTCTGCCTATAGGTACTGGAGCCGTTACCTCCCTCCGCCAAGTCGGCGTCCCCGACGTCCCTACTTTCGAAGCGGAGCGAAGAAAAGTCGATGTTCTTCACCATCTTCCGCACCTTTCAAAAGTCCATCTCATTAAGAATTGATTTTTACCGCGGGTAACAATGCATGTTCTTGTCCTAAGTCTGCTAACGATATATGTTCTTGTCACCCGACATTTTTATTTTCTAGACAAAAAAAAGCCTCCTTTCCTTTGTAGGAGAGGTGACTTTGTTAATTGTTAAATATTATTCAGGATAAATATCATGTCCTCGATCAAGCCACATTAAGAAAAAGGTATTCTTAGACCTAAATCCGTGAACTCTTGCTTCTCCTGTAACCCTAAGCTCGAAGAAAGTTAATTCTTCGCTAATTTTTTCCCTCAGGGCTTTATTGGGCAGTTTATTAGCATTCTTATGCTTAGTGTAACCTAATCCGGTTTTTGCTCCCCGACTACCACCTGTTTTATAAATCTGATTCCAAGTCATACTGCTTACTTTCTTTACGAAAGAACTAAACTCTTTTAACTCACTTTTATCCCAATCTGAAAAACATTGGTAACTATCATCAAAGTATTTAAGTGCAACGTAAGCTTCCTGATCGTCATTATCGCTGCCATTCTTAGTTGTTAAGCCTAAAATTTTCACTTCAACATTCGTAAGAGTTACTGCTTGATGAGTTTTTAAATCCGTTTTTGCATTTACTTTCAATGACGATCACCTACACACTATGAATTTTGCATCTGCGTATAGAATTCCTTCATTGCTTCCCAAGTGATCTCCTCATTACATCTTGCTTCTGGAGGAAGATCACCTCTAGCATGAATCCAAGGATCTTCTTGGTGAGTTAATTTCTCTAAGTACTTGGCATCAAATTTACCATAAATCTTGTGTATCTCGCTCAGCACATGCTCGGTGTTATCGTCAAACTCTGGGTAATCATCAGGCTCTCCGATGGCATCATATTTATATTCTGAGTAAATTTGATAAACATCTGGAACAACAGGCCCGTGTGCCCAAGCTTCAATTCGGTTACCAAACATCGGACTTCCTTGTAGTACTAAGTTCCAGGATTGGGCATAATAAAGAAGCTTTTGCAACTTCAGATGCGTAATGGATTCACCAGCTTCACGATCAACATTGAACAAGAACCACTTCGCAACATCTTGTGCTGTGTACATCTTTTCACCTCCTGATAACTTTTCCATACAAATCAAAAAAAACGAACAAACGATCTCTTTAATTCTATATATTATGCCACATTTAATGATAAATGTATACGTTTAGTACATAAATTTAAAGCAAGTTGATTGAGGAATTCCCCACCTTTTGTCCTACACATTTCGACATAAAGGAAAGAATTAACTGTTATTATCAAATATTGATATTGATAGTTAACTAAAAAGACTCCACTAAAAGCGGAGTCTGTTACATTCTAATTAATCTTCATCTTCATCATCTTCAGGCCCCAACAGGACTTTTACTTCATCTTCATACTCAGCAAATTTACGTGCATCAGCAATATCTTTTGGATCAACATCAATGTAATGATGAATCCTCAGATAATCTAAAAGCTCATCGATATTGTAATGCATATTCTGTGCAATCTCAACAAGTGTATAGCCCTTCTTATACATTCGTACAGCATCTTCAATTTCATTATCTAAATCTGCTTCCATTTTTCTAACCGTCTTTTGTCTAAGCTGCTCAGCATCAAGGATATAAATAATTTATCACTCCTCAATCAAGAACATACGTTCGCGCGTTTGCAATTCTTATTATAGCACTTTTTCATACAATATTAAAGTCTTAGACTGCAACAATTTATACGAGCCATTGCCAACTATTACCCTAGTTAATTTTCTCGTATTAAGAGAATTAAAAGCCCTCTTCTCACTCCATAGTCTACTAATTTCTAAAGAAGCATCCGTTAACTTCTGGAGTGCGCCGGCGTGTTCTTCTACCACACCATCTTTGCAAAAACGGATAAGCCCTCTGTTAAGGCTTGGCTTCTCCTTTGCCCATCACTGTAGTGGAGGATTAATGTTAGATTGTAATCGTGCTTATTCGACAAAAAAAATGGTAAAACCTTCTTGTTATTTTGAAATTAATCGACTCTCCGGAGGGATATTACAACCCGCTAAAAACTGTGAGCCATGGGGATTTCCTGGCCACTCTTACTAGAGTAAGAACATTTACGGATCACAGCTATACGATACCGTCCATGGCCGGCAAACTTGACAGCGAATAGATGACTCCAGGAATGTTTACCTTCAAATAAATACTTCATCTTCTTATATGTTGATACTTCAGCAAAATCAAACATAAATGGTATACATTGAATCAAATATGAATTTAGAATACGCCTCCACCACGAACAATCTGCAGCATCAATGACTAACACACCGCCATCGATTAATAGATCGTAGTAGCGGGTCAGTAAAACTTTCGAGCGTTTCCATGAGTACCATAAACACCCCTTCATATCCCAAATAACATGAACCGGTGTATTCACATACTGTCGTATCTTAAAACCATCTACACGCTGTATATAGCGAAAACTAACAAACTCATCTGTATATGATGGCTCATGATCCATGACGGCTATATCACTGGCCAGGATATTCACTCTTATACCAAGTCGCTTTGAAATTTCATGTGCAAAGTATAGCTCGTCAGCCCCTGAATTAGCTGAAGGACTGATTATTTTGATTTCCTGACCGATTGTAACCGGACGGAGAACTGAAATAAGTTCGCATGATACATGCTCACGCCAATCCCAGCGACCTTTCATTTTACGAGTAGCCTTTCCCCAAAATGAAAGTATGCCAAAGCGCTCATAGGATAACTCGACATTGATCCGCAGCCTAGTAGCAGTCCCTCCCATAACGGCAAGTAGAGGAGATGCAGGTAAAAGGAAATATAAAAAATAGGTACCAATCCGAAAGCTTTCTTCAATAAAACTTTTATCAATGAATCGTAAGACTAGGAAGCTAAGTAACATATATCCGAATATTAAAAATGAGCTGCTAATCCAGGCTATGGTAACTGGTCTATACAACAGATTGTATAGTATGCGAGATCGTATAGAAAATCGTAAGGTGAAGTAAAAGTAAATTCCGAGCCCATTTGAGAATAGAATACTTACTGCGCTGATTTTGATTAAGTCTACTAGCGTTTCTATCATTTCCATCTTCCTCTACACAAAGTGATGTCTACCATGATGTCGACCAGTCCTATGCCCTAGGAGAAACAGAGCGCTCCGAATATTGAAATGAAAAAAACCGGCATGGACAATAGATTCTACGCTTATTCGTTGTCCTGCAGCCTCCTCTTAGCGATTTTGTGTAAGTCACAGCTGGATTGGCCAGGAATATAAAAAAGCACCTGGACATGGGTCTTCCCAAATCGCAGGTGCTTCCTGAGATGAATTCTTAATTGGATTTGTTTCATTGTAGTATTGCCTTGCATGCCATGATCTTCGGCCTTAATAATAATTTACGACAAATTGAACTAACTTGTCCATATGAGTAAACATAGTATACGGTTTTTATTCCGCCTCCTGCGGCTGATTTGTGGCAAGCCCCCTTCCATTCTAGACATGAATATAGTCTTAATTTGCATAAATATAATAGAACAGGTAACAATGGCTACTAATTCGTGTTTAAGGCGGTGAAATACTATGCAAGAGGTAAGAAAAGATGGTTGGAGATCAGATGAAGATTTACTTCTAGCTAATATTGTAATAAAACACATACTAAACAAGAGTACGCAATTGGCAGGGTTTGCTGAAGCAGCCAGCCAATTAGGAAGAACAGAGAGTGCTTGTGGATTCAGGTGGAACTCCGAAGTTAGAAAAAACTTCCAGAACGAAATTACTCAAGCCAAACGGGAGCGTCATCAACTCCAAAGAGAAAAGGATAATAAGCAAGTTACTGTTGCCACTGTGAAGGAGCAAGTGGGTTCTATTGATCATGAATTTGAGTATAGTCTCACGGATCAAATCGTTGAATTGGCTAATAAACAGCAAATGCTTATTGAAAACATGGCCAAACAGATTAGGGAACTAAAAGAGGAACTGAAAGTAAAGAATCATGAGTTACAGCAACTTAGCTTCGTTCCAAAGCAGATAAATGAAGAAACGTTAAAAGAAGACTTCGAGACGATGCTTCAGATATTCCAACGTGCACAGAATTTTGTTTGATTCAAAATTGGTTATTGTTCAGGGCTCATTCGTACTCAAAAGAAAAAGACCGGCTCCGGTATTGGAGCTGGTCTTGCAGCGGCAAAACACATCCGTTCTACTATTCAACCCATTGGAGCAGCAAGTAATAGTCACCCGCTTCAGTCCACTGAAAGTGATAATTCCGAGTCAGCATAATGGGATCGCCATATGGTGTACTTGTAAGATATGAAAGGATTTCTCCTTTATTATAAATTGCACCTTGGGAGAGATGTAATGATCGTGGTCAGTTAATAGAACAAAACAACCGAAACCGACATGTTGTTCATCTACATATGTTTCGAGGTTTTTGAGGTCTATAAGCATCATAACGATTGTTTGGTTCTCTCTGATTTTTAGCTTGAAAATGTTTTAATTCGATTGCTGCAGATACTGTTTGCTCCGGATGCATTATATCTCTATAAGTGACAACAAGATCAATTAATGCTCTCTTCGTCTTACTTTTCATCAAAGGTGAAGACGATGTAAATGGAACCTCAAGAGCCACATGGAATGATTCACTGTTTGATAAGCAGTACATGTCTCCAAATTGTTGAAGAATAATTCCTAGATGGAGCTGTAGGGAAGCCTCGCTGGTTAGTTCAAGACGGCCGCAGGCTAATTGGGTGACTACTAGATCAACACTCTGATTGATGACATATTTTAATTTCTCAGTTTGTGTCCATGTAAATTCAGGTATCACCGAAATGGTCGTCACGATTTATAGCCTCCAAGTAAAGGTGTGATATCTGTTATTGGTTACTATCAACGTTATAAAAAAGGCCGTACTCACATTGGAGTACGGCTGGAACATGATACCTTGTCCAAGTTATATTAACATGCCATTCTTATACTTGCATAGTCTGCAAAAGGAAGAAATGAGAAGCACCTTTCTAACTCACTAAAAATCGAATTTCATTTGCTGTTCAACAATTTGTTCGGTTTTCTCAAGTATAGCAGATCAAACAATGCCATGTTGTTTCGACAGCAACAGCAGCAATTCATAGTAATTTTTGGGTTGTTAGCGGAACATCAAAAAAGGCGCTCTGTAATGAGAGCGCCTTGCCTATTCCTCTTACCTATTTACCGCCAGCTTTGACACCCAAGCTCTGTTCTGCGATTTGAATCAAACGACGCGTAATTGAGCCACCAATCTTTCCGGCATGGTACGTTGTTAAGTTCCCGTTATACCCATCTGGAGATAGCTGAATTCCAAGTTCCTGTGCAACTTCAAACTTAAGCATGTCGAGCGCTTGAGACGCTTGCGGTACTATCAAGGTGTTTTTTGCCAACTTAAAATCCTCCTTCTATATGGGATAAAATTATGTTGGCCAAAGCAATCCAAAAATATGCAGGAGGATTTTTAGGCCGTTTACTACACTATTTTACGCCTTCGATCCACATGAAAGTTCTCATTTCTAATTGTACCTCGAGTTGCCGGCCGCCTTCTCTTCCCTATTTCATTTCTAAGCATATAGAAAAAGCTAATAAGGAACATCCCACTCCACATTACCCCAAATAGCGCAAGAACTTCTCCTAGTACAAGACCAGCTAGTCTAGAGGCAACAATAGTGAGTGAGCTTGAGATAACGACTGAAATGAAGATAGCATTATTTTTAAGCCGATTAAGCGGAAGAGATATCATTTTCCTACTCACTAAACGCATTCCCTTCTAATAAATATTCGTAAGTTAATTATATTGATTCGACAATTTCCAACATAATCCTTCAGCGACTAAGATTAGAGGCGGCAGAAAGTCGGTTTATCGGGCCGCATACTCGTAATGCACTTCCCTCATGTACTCTATATCCGTACTCAGCAGCTCACGGTTGGAATCCGCTTTGTAAATAATGTTTAGATGTCCATAATCAATCGGCCGATAACCACGAAGGGTATTCCTAATCTCAATCGCCAGCCTTCTTCTGCCGGACACCGAAAGTCCCGTCTTCAGACTTTCACGTACCACGACTGCAATATTCTCCTTAATGATCGCTTTCTGCAGATGACCACCTCGAACAAAAAACATAAGAGCACCAACTGTATGAGCCTCAAGATACTGCCGGTAATCACCGAACGTCATACACTCAACTATCTGACCGATCAACGTATTATTATCCCTTAGGAGACCTTCACTTTTTTTCATCGCATCTAACCTCATTTCGACATTGTTAGTGATCTAATTATATACGAACAAACGTTCTTGTCAAAGAGATAAAAATGACCGGCATCCAGCATAGTTTCTGGAAAGGCCGGTCGCCTATATGAATGAATATCACCTAATTGACATATCCGACTTGGATTTATTCAATACACTCTTTTTTTCGTATTGGAACATCTGGAAAATTGGAACAAGTGTGTCTCTAAAAATGAGGGCCTGTAATTCACGACTAGACCTAACTTGTAATTTACGCTGGATGTTCGCCACATGATTCTTCAAGGTTTTTTCTGATACGTTCAATGTAGTACTCAGTTCCTTGTTACTCGATCCTATAAGAGACAACTGGCGCAGAACCTGACTTTCGCAGGGAGTAAGATGATACCGTTGACTAACTACATCGAAGAAATTATCAATAACAGAAATGTTTTGTATTAATATCGTTTCCATAAACTAACTCCTTCAGGTGGTGATTTTAATTTATTTTGGCTTGAGTGCTTCTGGGAGCGATCATTTTTCCTGGTACAGTTGGTGACTTATATTAATATTGATTCGCCTCAAGAACTACGCCCATATATAGATTCAACAATTCATCGAGCTCCTGGGATTTCATTAATACCAAAGGCGAAGACCCACCATATTTGTTGAAGAAATCATGAAGCTCAGCTCGTAACCTTTCGACTGCTGTGAGAATTTGTTCTGCAGAGCTGCCATCTCTCCCGTCTTGACACCTCATGCTAGTGTCCCCCTACTATTTCTTCGATCCGGATATAGACCCCATACTCTACAACTGTGCTTTGCTTGATAACTCGTAATAAGAACACCAAGTCCCGCTCCAATGATGCGCGAGTATAGCAGTCCCCAGAAAGCTCATAAAGCCTTCTTCGCCCCGGTTTCGCTTCATCCCCATCATCTTCCACTTTCGATCTCTGTGAGTGCATCTTCAACTCTCGATGCAGTAACTGCTTCTCCTCCAAGACCCTGTGCATCGGCACTTTCATTTCACCTAACAATTCGAAAAATCGAACGATATCAATCTGCCAGGATCGTAATAAGGCATCCCTATGATGGCCATGCATTAACCACTTAGCTAAGAGACGAACCTTTTCTTCCAACTCAAGACATCTGAAAATATCTAGAGGCAGCAGCCCTTCATCTTCTGGATCCCTACTTTGTGGTGGTAACAATTCAATGGCAATACTTACACTTATCGGCCCACTTATCGATGCGATGCGTTCACACATAGCCTGCAGGAAATGAAGAAGGGATTCTCCATCCATTTTCTCCTGTAGGAAAATCGACAAACTGGTAAGGGAAATGTCTTTTTGTTCAGAGATGTCACCTGTGCTCTGAACTTCATTTTGAAATTTCCTCTTTCGCCGGCGAACATCATACAAATCGATTTTCCATCGACGCATCAAGTTGTAATATGTTCCTAAACTGACCCCCCAAGCTTCGCAAAGATCGCCAATACTATGTTGAGATCGCATCTTTGATAGAATTTCATGCTTTTCTGTAGTGGACTTCCCTTCAATCTCAGTGATTCCGGGTAACATTTGAAAATCAACTCCTTAAACGCAAAAGAGCACGCAAAGGCGCCAAAGGCCCGTGCGTGCTTCACACTTCCGTAGAAAAATTCTATAATCTGACTATAACATAAAATCCCGCTTCATTGAAGCAAAATGCTTAAACATTACCTTCAATTCTGGTATAATAAATGACAGGAAAAGTATATATTACCCGCCTTAGGCGTCGGAAGCACCGGTCGTTATGACTTGGTGTTTTTATTTTTTTAGAGAGGTGTTTGAAATGACATTGAAAAAAGCCTTAATTATCTTCGTACTGGTTTATGGTTTAATTGGACTGTATTCGTTTAGTTTCAAGGACAAACCCAAAAACGTCCCAACGGTGGATACTGGCAAGATAGAGGTCGAACTGGAGTGGGATGTGACCAACGAGATGAACGGGAACTATCGAACGCCGATATGGTTGAGAAACTCCGAATTTAAAGAATATGTGGAAGAGGCCGAGTACAACACTGACGAAGAATTAGGAGAGCCTGAGTTTACATCCGCCTACCAATTGATGTCCCTATTTGCGCAGCTGCAGCTTGGTGATCCTACAATTGCTTCAAGCTTCGTTAACCCGGATCTGTCATATTCTGACTATGACAGTAAAAAGGTAGCGAACATCATTAAAGAGTCAGAGGCCTTTGCGAGCAGAATTACAAAGAAGAAGTCTCTCAGCAAAGTAATAATCTCCTCACCTAATAATCAAAAAGATAACATGGTTAATCATGATGTGATCTTGAAGTTCAGTAGCGGTGACGAAATAATGATTAAAAGTATCCCAATGATCATGATGCTCGATGATCATGGTGACGGGGACTCCGTTCATTCTAATGAGATGTGGTACATGAATCTTAATTTACTTGAGCTTGCTCAGCGAGTAGAAAAAATGGAATGAAGTTTACCGGATCATCCGCCCCACCAACACACATTTCCATTTTAAATTCCTTTAAGCCCTCCTCATTTACTGTAGGAGGGTTTTCAATTAATAAGCTCACAACAACAAATTCTCTACATCTATCACAAGCTTTATCGATATACATCAATTAATACAACCCTTTCTATGCGAGCTATTAACTCAAATTATAAGGGTATATTCTTGTTTGAACTAAACAATTTTATAAGAGTCCAACTCCTATTAACCCTTATCTCTCAATTACTTATCTTCAAGTTCATCAATAACGAATATAAGATGTTCTGAACGCCCCGCAGGGACCAGCTTTGAAACTTGCAGCGAACACCATAAATAGACACCCATTTGCAAATTGTAATAAATCGTCCAACGAGTAAAGTGTTCTGTTCTTTTGTTCATTTATTTTAGTCTTATTCACCTACCATGCCGTCACCATCACGATCATCCATATATTTGTACAGCCAGTGGTCACTCGTTATTGGCATACTATAACCGGCTGCCTTTGCTTCTTTAATCGTTACCTTTCCGTTTCCGTTTGTATCGACACTAGAAAGATCCTCTGAACTAGTTGAATCAGAAGAATCACTGCCTGTTAATCCGAGTGATGCGTTTACTTCATCCGGGTTCACATTATCAAATGTATCAACAATTACGTTACCCTTTAACGAATAGGTATACTGATAATTTGAAGGAATCTGAGTTTCTGTATTCGGGTATGTGATAATTGCTTCGAAATCATTAGCTCCGCCTGCTTTGCGTATCGCATCTTCCATATATGCTTGATCACCATGTCGGTTGAGTGTACTATCTTGAGGGGTGATATTATAAGCATTCGATACCCCTCCGAGAGAATCGGCAATGACATGTCCCTCATCTAATACATCGCTTTCGACACCAGGGACTTTCGCCTCATCAAAGCAATATCTACCAGACGATGAGACAGACTCGTTACTGTCATCTTGTAGAATGATTTCGTCAGCAATGACACGCACTAGTTGCCCGTGTTCGTTTGTAAATGCCCAGTATTCACGGTCCCCGTAACCAACATCCACAACGACATTAGGTTCACGATGCCCAGACAAATCACAACCATCCACTTCAATACGTTTGTATCCTGAGAATAGTTCGTTATTTGATTGGGCTGGTGTTTCCTCGGCTACCGTTTCGTCAACAACCGTCTGGGTAGTTTCTTCTCCTTCTGTCTCTTCAATGACCTCGGTAATAGTTTCTTCAGGTTCTTTATCAACTGTGGTTACTTCTTGTTGAGCATCTTCTGTATTTGTAATAGTTAAATTTTCTGCATTGGTACAACCAACCATTAAGATGATCATTAACAGTAAGACTAAATAGTTCATTTTCTTTTTCATTTAGGACTCTCCTATAATAGTTTCATACCTGTTCATTTAAAACTGCACTAACCAGTAGTCTAATTTCTCATTACAGTCCACTCAAGCACACGCCATTAGTTGAATTTATTCAATCCAAGCCTAACTAACAACTCTCTCGGAAAATGGGAACTTCTCTCAAATCCGCTTCCGAGATCCACAGAATCATAAGCATATCCACGTACACAAATGACATCGATCGCACCAGCTATCTTAAGACCATCGACAAGGTTGTAGGTAAGTTTCAGGTTTTCAAACCATTCTTCCCGCTCAACCGCCGCTTCATGAAGATGTTTATACGCCTCCAGCAAGCCGTTGATCATAGCCGATCGAGCTGCGTTAATCGCAAACTCTCTCTCCATCACCAGTCCCACCTTTCTCTCTCCCTGCCTCGGCTTCTGACCGATTCACGAATCCGCTCTTCCTCCATGAAATCATTAATATACTCAGGATATCCTTCGGCGCCCTCTTCTTCAGGAAGAACCACTAGGCGGACGTCTTCACGATCTGCGACCCGCTTCGCCAAATGGACTCCAAGACGATGAATGAGCTCCCTTTGCCCCTGATAGGTGTATATAGCTGGCACCTCACCAAAAACCGGGTCTACGCGCAGCGAGAGGCCATCGTAGGCGGGTATCGCCCGTTCAAGGCCACGATTCGTTTTGACGACCAATGGAAGCCCCTTCGCATCGTGAGGAATTCGGGAAAGCGACGGTTTGAATACCGCTGGTATCTCCTCATCCAGGCCATAAAAATTGTAACTGCTTGGCAGCGCGTGGATGTAGCGAAGAAATAAACCTTCTATCTGGCACGAAATTGCGCTTTCTGTATCGAAAACCTCTTTATTCTCGCCGGTTATCCCACATTCGCCTCTCAACGAATCGAAGCGGGCACACAATGAGCAAGAGGGTATCAACGGTCGTTTACTAGGATCGCCCATTCGCTTGATCCTCCTTTCGATTTAGATACTTCCGCTTTACGTGACCCGGTATATGGGTCTCACATTGAACGTTATTCCATTGGTACATCTTCAAGAGTTTTTCATCAACGTATTTATCACAACCTGGATACATGCACTTACGCCTCGTATCAATGTCGGCGTTACTCTGGTCAGCTACTGGAGATCCTGAGCGCTCAGGCACCCCAGTCCCGGGGTTGTTGGCCCACTTCCTCCCCAGGTCTATCCAACCCATTTCGAAGCAGTCACAAGCATCAACAAACGCCAAGCTGGCGGCAGCCTTACATCGTTCGTTGAAGTATTTAATGCGCTTTGTCTTTTCATCGCGCTCGAATTCAACAAACCCCTGTCCTTCATAGCTCGCATCGACAATATGCAAAACGCCACGCATCTCAAGCAGCTTTTCATTTTCGTGAATTATTGGGTGTTCCGTTGTTAGTCTCCATGATGCATGATTACCAGCTGCCATATTAACCCGATGCCGATAGGCTTGGACCGGAATGTGAGCACTTGCTTGGCTTTGATTCTTAAACTCCACTGTTCCCGGAGGAAAAGGTAAAATGAGCTTTTCGTATATATCCTGAAATAACTGGCGGCGATCTTCCAGATTACTCATCGTTGATCACGTATCCTTTTCCTCTCATGAAAGAGATCAAATTCTTCATCGGTAAGCAGCCCCAAGGAATGAAATAACAATACCGCTTCTGGATTCATAATCGGAACTTCCTGATCTAAGGAATCCCGCAAATATTGGAGCTGATTCTCACTGATGACCATTGATTTGAAATTTCGTTCTCTCCCCTGCTGCTGCTGATCAAATAACCAATCACGATCAACCTCGCTGCGAGACTTGTCACGGAAAACCTCGAAGTACTGCCCATTAGCCATGGAGTAAAAAACACGCAGCCCCTTTTCCATAAGAGTTGTTACTGCATCTTTCTCTATGATCACTTGGCCACTATCATTGATCAAATATTTAATGATTGATCCTTCTTGAAGACCCAACCGCTTTCGGATCTCCATAGGAACTGTCGTCTGTCCTTTACTCGTTATCTTTGAATAGAACACAAAAACCCTCTCCTTACTTTGCCTTACCTTTCTTCAAAGTGTAAGGCAAAGTAAGGAGAGGTGTCAATAGATTCCATTTCCGTGGCTGATCGAATAGCCATTTTTGAAGCCACTCTTTCTGTTCTCGGGACAAACACTCTAGAGACCAACCTGATAGGTTTGGAATGAGATCCAATGTCCTGCCCTGTTATCGCAATAGGACGGTGTGACTTTACGCCCCATACCATTCCCCCCACATGTATCTCACTTTTTATAAATCAAATGAAACTCATCGATTACAATCAGTTTTTTAGGTCCTCTACCTTGCGCCTTCCGTCTCTTCAAGCGACGAGCCTTTCGATCGCACATCTCGAATTTACTTTTCTTCATAACAACCACTCCCAATGTTCAGTCGTATTCATTTTTTAACTTCCGTTAAATACTTTGTTTAAATCGGTATATCTTTCCATGATTCAATTGTTTCACAATCGAAAATTGTTTCACAATCGAAGACCGGCTTCGCTACGTACACCACCTAATCACTCAGATACTTGACCCCTATACCGTGCTGACCAATTCGAAAAATACGGACCAGCTTCTTGGTTATAGGCAATGGCCGATACACCACTACGTTGTTCGATTTCAGTGATTAGTGAAGCTAATTTCCCGTTATACAACCATGACTTTGGAATCGACACGACCGCCGCTTTACGAGTAAAACTAGCATGCGCGTAATTTAACATCATCGTAAACCGATCTTCATAAACATCGGTAGCAGTTTCATTAAATTCCGGAAGTCTCGATGTGATTTTGTCAAAAATATCTTGTTTATCACTCATCGACCGATGGGATGAATTATACCTAGTAAGATCTTTCGTCAAATCAAAGGACAAACGCGTAATGGATGTCCAGCGGAAGAAAGGTACTGCTTTCTCATCTAAATTATTTAATTGATTAATCGCAATCCCCTGCTCATCTGTCCATATCCAATGGATCTGCTCCCCAGATTTCGCATTCGAAGCAAGCTTCCGATACCGGAGCCAGGTTCGGATAAAGATAATCATACCGCCCGCAAGACCACTAACAATGGCTGTGTCTTTGATCCAGTGAATACCAGCGCCTTTCTCTGCTTGTCCGGATAACAATAAAGCTAGCAGGCCATATACGGCGAACATGAGAATTGGTAATGCAATGACAATGAGACAACCATACAAAGCTTTACTCTGATAGCCGCGGTCCGCACCGCTGATCATGGTATGATAGCGAGTAAATTCCCACTCAGCTGCTGTGCATATAAATACTTTCTTCAAGTGGGTACTCTCCTTCTGCCTTACAATTTATTAAAAAACATCGTCCAATATTAACTGGTTTTACGCAGGATGATTTGAGTCGCTGAACAGCAGCATCAACAACTGTTCTATTATTCAAACTTGGTATTAGTCAATGCTAAAGCTAGAAAAACAATAACTCCCACAAATACAAATAATGCTAATAAAACCATCCAAAACATTATCCTTGAAAGGATTGTTCTACTCTTTACGTAGCCACAAATCGAAGTTATGATGCTCGATACAGACAATAAAAGAATAATATAAGTAAACAGTTCATCGTAATCTGTAACGTCGGCTAAGAATAAATAGATCAAAACGGATATAGCTAGCGCTGCCAAAGAGAACAATGCAATCCAAGAGCAATAATGCGAATTTTTCATGTTCAACCCCTGCCCGACTATCGTACTAATACTCTTTCTTTCAGGCATCCCATGAGATGGCGATTACAGGAATTGGAGGATATTCGGAATGATATACAGCATAAACAGAATCATCGGAGATAAGAGCACCATTCCGACTCCTCTTCTCCTAGACATAGGGTTATTAGCCCCAAGACCACGGACAATAAGGCCAAGTATCATGATTGTTACTGTAATTGGCACGCCGACTATCATTAGCACTTCAAAAAAGCCAGACAACCAAGAATTTGTTTTATCATACACATCATCCAACTGAGTATCCGCAGGAGCGTGCTCTCCCCCCGTATAGAAATAATAGAGTAATGGCATGTATGCAAAAATAAAAATAAAGAGTCCAAAAACAATGCTCATCATAAAGCCAACGCGCTTGATTATTGGATTTTTACCTGCAACAAGAAAGAGCAAGAGACCGATTAACGCCATTAGCGCCATGAGGCTGATCCCGGACTCCTGCATGAAACCTACAATACTTTGTAAGAGGTTATCGACATTTGCGCTAACTTTATCTAATTCCTCCATGATCTACCCACCTCCCGCTTTTATTGCTCCCAAAAATATCATGGGATCAAAGACCTTCACAGCTTTGGTCAAATATGCCATAGGATCCTTTTGATTCGGAATAGTAATCTCAAAGTGGAGATGTGGGCCGGTCACTCGCCCCGTAGTACCTTGTTTGCCAATCTGTTGGCCTGCCTCTACTCGATCACCTGCTTTGACTGTAAAAGCACTTAAGTGAGCATATCGAGTCTGCAAACCATCATCATGAGCAAGAACGACTAGATTTCCATAAGTACCTTTTGAGCTTGCCCAAATCACGAGTCCATCTCGAGCAGCTAGAATCGGTACATTGGGCCATGCACGACCTCCGAGATCTACCCCGTAATGCATCCTACCCCAACGTGGACCAAATGTGCTGTTGATCCCACGGTATTCAATGGCTATTGGCCATACCCAACCGTCTACATCCACTCCATCAAACGTATAATCCGCGTTTGTGTATGCATCTGTCCCTGAACCATCATCGAACTCACCAGAATATAACTCGATAGGGAAGTCCGGATCCGCTGCTTTTAAATATTCAAAGAACTCATCAAAATCTCCATCCTTAACTCCATTTAACAGAAGGAACTCCTTGAACTTGCTAGCATCGAATCCAGTCTCCGGTATACCACGGTCGTCAACCATCGTTTTCTCCCAGCGATGATAGGTCGTTGTAGTGCACTTTCCACTCGTTGAGCTACCAGAGCGCTCCCATTTATCATTGGGTTCAAATGTTCCGTCAGGATAGTACCTCTTTGCGGACGGTATCTCGGTAGTTCCAAATTGTAGATCCACTCGTGATATTATTTGCTTTGCTGGCATTTTACTAGATGATGTGGACTCCGTGGTAGGATCGTATACTTTATTTGTGATGGGATTCCCGTTTGCATCCTTTAATTCTTTTCCATTCTGATCCTTCACCGGGACATCTCGGTAACAACTAGTCACACGCTTCGTATACTGCATGTCATCGGTTATTGTCTGATAGGTGAAAGTAGGATTAAGACTTTCAAAAATGACATCCTGATCTGGAAGTTCAACCCGAGAATCAGAGTGAGAAATCTGGTATCGCACTAACGAGGCTGGAATTGCCCAACTTGGCATAACGATGTTCTTGAGCGTGCTTTTCCATGTATCGCTAGCCTCTTCTAAATCAATGGGTTCTACACTTTTTTCTGCTAGATCTCTAAATCGCTGTTCATACTGTAGATCGGCTGCTGCCTCTTCAGAGGTTCTTTCTCCTCCCTTTAGAGCCCAATCCGAAAATGGAATAGACATTATAATTGCTGAAAAGATCAGAAGAGCCAGGAGGATGACTATGCCTTGGATTCCTACCGTACCCAAAACAGCTTTAACAGCAGCTGCGATAAACTTCTTCACTAGATTAACAACTAACTTCTTAATGGCTTTAGCTACTTTTCCAGAGGCTTTTCGGGCAAGTTTCCCACCTGCTTTTTTCCCAAAGTGACCCGCTTGCCCGGCCGCCTCCTGCCCTAATTCATGAGCAGAAATTGTTTTCGCCTCCTCGGCGTTATGATAAGGATTAAATTGGTACTTTAACGCGGGAGTTTTCTGCTGGCTTCATGCGATGATCCTTTGCGATTTGCCCCAATTTGGCAGTGTATGCTTCCCTCTTGCGGAATTCCTCAACCGACGGAGTACCAATAGCCTTGTCCAATACCCTGCCGGCTGCGCTGCCGGTTGTTAATCCAGGCGCACTGTGCTTGAAATACGAATCAACATTAACCGAAGAAGCATCTAACCCACCAAAGCTATACCGCTGTCCCTTGCTATCAATCGAATATGCATCACCAATACGAATAAACGATTCCGTCGAACCCTTGAACCCAGCCGTCATAGTGGTCATCCCTTGGCCAGCTTCGCTTGCATATGGATTAGGCGTTGACATCGAGTAAGAGCCATTAGCCATCCGTGTAACAGTCGCACCTCTCGATGGGGTCTTGAATGGAACGTAAACTGGATCGTTTAATCCGGTGACACCTCCACCAAGCGTAGATATGAGCGATTCTTTTCCGCCACGATTCATGTAGAAACCAGAGTTCTTCGAATCAGCCTTCCAGAAGATATCCGCATCGGGAAACTTCTCGGCATAATCTTGAGCAGTCATACCACCAAATTGCTCTGTCTGAATTCTACGACGTGTGGCCATAGATAGTGCATTCCCTGCTGCGCGACCGACAGATCCGCCTCTTTGCCCACCAACCATTGAACCAAGTGACTGACCAAGATTGCCAAATGCATGACGACGTTGTGCAAGGTTGGTGGACCAATCACCGCTTTTAGCCAAACTAATCACACCATCACTGCCAAAAACCGCTTTTCCTGCGTCTAAACCACCTGATACGAAGTTGTTACCTGCAGTAACCAATCCACCGCCGACCTTCGAACCAACCATACCACCGACTACAGCACCGCCCGGGCCGGCCACCATGCCGGCAAGCGCACCGACAGTACCTCCAACGACAGCCGCGGTATTTTTAGAGAAATTCATCGCTTTGGCTGCAATTGTAGATCTTCTTCCGGCGGACTCCATAACGGTTCCTGTGGTCCCCGTGATTTTATTGTCATCTCCGGACCCTGCGAAACTCTCTGCACTACCAGCAGTTGCTCCTGCTCCGCTGCCGCGACGTAAACCGCCCGCCATTTGCATAGCCCCTCGGCCGAGTACCATCGCCCCTCCGATTCCGGACATACCGGCCATAGTGAGGGCACCACCAAGTTTTGAAGTACTATCCCCTAGCTGCAGCCAGCGGCTAACAATGCCAGAAGCAGGAATAAACATAATCAACATACCGAGCTTGAAAAACGTTCCCGCTCCCAGTGCCGACAACGATGCAAACGTATAAATGATCATGCCATGAATACATGGAAGGAAGACATTACCCAGCAATTCTTTTATCCACGTACCGAAGAAGTGCCGAGTGCGTGCAAACATGAGCGAGTAAGCTGCAAATGGTGCCAACAGCACTAAGAAGATGATGATGATCTTTCGTGAGATATAGATGAAATTGAGCATTACCGTCAATACCCATTCACCCAAGAAAATAATGATATCTCCAAGTCCGAAAAAACCACTATTTGTACTGGCTGCCGCGATTACGGAAACACTATTGCTCTTTAACCCATTTAATACCATCGTGTCTGCAATCGTGCCCGTTATCGCATCACTCATAGCAATCACTGATTTGAATAGAAACCAAAACGAAGCCATGAATAGTGCGGAAAAAATCCACATCTGGAGGTCTTGCCAAAAATCCGCCCTTGCCTGAGGGCTGTGGGCTTTTACCCCAAGTTTAAGGCTGGAGAGCATCATTGAAAGAGCCACAAAAGTTACGTATGCGGAGGCAAATGCACCTATCAGCGGATATATAATCTGGTCCAATTCCTTTTGATAGAAGAGCCCATACTGCAACTCCCCGCCATCGGTAACACCCCAATACTTGTACGGGTTCCCGAATATGAGATCAGGAATCGGGGATATTCCCGAAAGTTTGAATAATCCGTTGATGATCTTCATTACTGCTCGTTCGAAAAAGTTCGCCTCATCCATGGATTTCTCCATCTGAGCCTGAAAAGAAGAATCCTGAAACGTTGTTGTAGTTGCACCGCTACCAATCGTATCTGCGGCGAACGCCACTGCGCTAAATATGAACATCATCAAGAGACATAATAGGAAGGAGAGCGCGAAGCGTCTTCTCCACTTCGAACCGATTTGTTTCGTGGTCATGCTCAAGACGCAACACCATCTTTACGCTCGGCTCGAACACGTCCAACTTGAATATTCTGGTTGGTATTGAGATAAACCCATTCTTCCGGTGTCGGTTCACTTTGGAAGTGAACGATCTGCTTATTGGCTTTCATCAACACCTCACCGGTTGAGAAAGTCCGAATCATTTCACCTACGCCCCCTGAAAGACGGAAAGTACGAAGGATCGGATCAATGTCTTGGTCCGCCTGACGAAGGAAACAAATCGTGTCGAATTGAGAAACGACATCTCGTGCGGTTTCGTCCCGGTCGAACATCTCATAACGCTGTGAAACAAGGGTGAGAGATGTATTCCACTTCCGGCCGCGTAACGAAAGCACTTTGAGCCATTCCATCATTGCCTTATATGGGATCTGCTGCCATGCCTCGTCGATGAGTACCCGCTTCTTCGCTTTCGGATTTGACGTGATAAAGCGTCCCCAAACCCAAGTTGTTATCACGTGCATAGCAAGTGGACGCTCAATACCGTTTTGAGATAGACGGCTTATATCGAAAGTGATGACAGGAGCCTCGTCCAAAGATACATTATTTCCTTCAGAGACAATATGGGTCAGTCCATCAAACATCCCGAAAGCCCGGCCGGCAGTAAAGAGCTCAACAATCATCGTGAGTTCTTTCAGCTCTGCGTATCCTTTGTCCAAATACCCCTTGAGTGCATGATGGATTTCAGTAATCGTTGGCATTTCAAGGTACTTCTTCTCGTATGTAATCCTTCCAAAATCATCAATCGACTGAACCTGCTGGTAGATCGAATCCGGATCCTCGGTTATTCCGCGGCTTTTATAAGCATCTAAGAGGATATCGTTGAGGACACCCAACTCCACAGCACCTAGCATCGCTCCAGGGCCGTTGACCGATTGCTTCATGATTTTAAAGAACTCAATGGCTTCCTTGACCTTCTCGTTGATATTCACCTTATCGACAACGTACTCTTCAGGAGTGCCTTTATTAAAGACTTCTTTCTCAGAATAAATATCTAGCGGGTTAATCCGGCTTGCAAACTCCGCATTCGAAGGATAAATTGGGACGACAACTCCGCCGAGAGCTTTAGTTAATTCTACATACTCCGGCTCAACATCGATAATTACGTTTTTAGAAATACCGTCGGCAAATCCGCGAGCAATAAACTGCTTAACAAGCACCGACTTACCTGAACCGGATGCGCCGAAAATGCCCACAGAATAATTGTTCAAGCTCGGGTCAAAGTTGTTATAGTAGACGAAATCTCTGCCCGAACGCCCTATCGGGAACCCCCCTTGATGGTTCAGTTTGGACGAAGAGTGTGGGAATATTGCCGTCAAGCTGCGTTGGTCCAGATTGCGGTCGGACTTCGCTAAATAGTTTTTACCGAGAGGTAAACATGACATAAAACCATCTCTTTGCCGACCAAAGGCGTTAAGAATCTCGATGGATTCGCCGCCCACGATATTCTCAATCTCAACGCATTTCGCATTCAACTCATCCAAGCCGTCGGCATATACCGTCGCCTGAATCGAAACGTAAAACAATCCATTCATGTTATTTTTGATTTCGCGCTGAATGATCTTGGTATCTTCAGACTTTTGGAAGGCATCATCGTATTTAGCTTGATCGAGTCGTTTTTGAGAAGAGTACATGACTACCGCAAATTCATCGATTTTATCCTGCAACTTCTTGATCGCCGCGTTTCGATCGAGCGGGTCAATATGAACTGAAACGTCAACATCATCCCCTGAGAATAGATTCTCCAGCCATCCAATACGCACGGTCCGCGGATACCCGGATGGTTTTACAAAAAAGGATCGGGCGTACTTGAGATTGCCAAGTCCGGTCTGTATAACGAAATGATCCCTGTGAAATGTCAGGCCATCGTTCAGCATGTTATCGACAAGGGTTGGATACTCGAACTCTCGTTCCTCTTTATTTCCCTGCTGCAACAGATCGGTCTTCTCGTTCTCTTTCTTCCTCTTTTTCAAGAATGTCTTCAACAACCGAACGCACCTCCTCAACATCATTCACCAGATCTTCATAGCCCGGTACTGTAGTGAAGTCCCATGTGACGTAGGAAGATAATTTTTCATCCTCGACAACACGATCAATTGGATGTGCCAACATACGATCACGGTTCAGAGCACGCTTCACGACTTCCATTGCTTTCAAACTATCCAGTAGTCTTGCTTCGATTTCACACTGACGCAGCATGCTAATAATCGTCCAAGCACGCTGCTGCAAGTTTGATCGGATCATCTCGTCACGTTTTTCTGGTGATAAGGCTCCCATCTTACTCGGTTGAGGGATAAAAGGAATAACGTAGTACACTTTGCGTGTAACCCGGAACTCCACTTCGGACCTATTCTTAATGTGCTTGATTACACGTTGGTTATAGTCTCGTACATGTTCATTGGTTTTCGCTAAATTCGCCTTAAAACGTAACTCCTCTTTTCGCAAATCCTGGGTAACTGCCTGACCTAGGATTTGTATTGGGAACTTAATCACCTTAAACAACGAATTATATCCCATGATAATACCTTGTCGAGCGCCATCACTTAACAGGTCATAATTGACGGAATCCGCTTCTACAACCACGCAGAATTCGTTGTGTTTCTTTCGGAAGATTCCATACTCAATTTTTTCAATTCCAACGAGATCCTTGAGGGACTCCATTCCCTTCTCCTTGGAATTCTTATTTGTCTGTTTCCCGTCGCTATTGAGTTGCCCGGTTTCCTGAAGATGTTGCTTCCGTTGCCACCCAAAAATCGGCTCATTCCGATCCCGTCGTTGCTTTGCAAAAAAGATAAATATACTGAATAGCACCATGAAGCCAAACAAAACGAACATAAATATGTCCAATGTTTATACGCCGCCTTTCTTAAAAGTACAACTTTTGGGACTTTTTAAACCGGATCTGCGTAAGCAGGAACTCATTAAAGTACTGTTCATACTTCTCGATCTTAAGGAAGGCACAAGCTACTGCAAATAAGTCCAGTAACAGGCAAATCACCGCGCGAAAAATAAACCCGGAGAAGCCATTAACAAAAGGAATAAATCCCCACATCAAATAAACGAACGTAAACACCGCAGCCGGCGCAACAAAGAAGAACTGTCGCATCGAGAAGATCGCAAGAATCGACTTTTCCTCTTGTGTAATATCAATCGGAACAAGAATTTCGTTCATCGCTGTATATAACCTCCCTTACTAAAAAGAAGGGTGGCAGCCCACCCTTCTCATTGGTAATTACCTTACTTGCAATTAGGCCGCTCCCGCCAAGCTCTTGAAGATACCAGGGAAAGCATATGCCATGAAAAAGATGAAAGCCGCACCTCCGCAAACGAAGAAAGCCTTCCAAAGTACAGCGGACTTTTGGGGGTTCAAAGAGCCAAAAGCAAGAAAGAGACCGATAGACATGAAAGCCAATGCGAAAACCGTAGCCCCTCCACCACCAACTATCTTCAAAATGGTGTTCCCAGCGTTATCAAGTTGCGTGTTTCCTGTAGAGCCCCCATACATCGATTTGTCTGGTGCAGCAAATGCAGATTGAGCGCTAAGCACCATGAGAGGCATGGCGGCCCCTAACGATGCGAATAGTTTCTTTTTACTTTGTTTCATTTTTTCGACATCCTCCTAGAAATGTATGTAGTTCGATCGATCTCTTACTGAACGAAAAAAAAGCACCGCTGGTATTAGGCCAAAAGAGGGCCTAATCCAACGGTGCTTCCGTGGACCTCGTTCAATATAGATGATAGCTTTATTATCAGAAATAACTCCGATAATGTCAAGAATTATCAATTCTTGCCGCTGAATTTCTATTAATTTAATGAGATTAAAAGCCCATTTTTACATGCTCTTTCACGCTGAGCGTGAAATATATAATTTTACCTTTTTTCGTTATTGAATGGATGGCAACATCACTAATATTAATTGCAGGATGACGAGATAACCCGGTATGGAGCAGGTCTAAGAAATAATCTAGCTGCGAGGGATCCATTCCTTCAACAAGCTTCTTTTCCATTCCGCCAACAAGGACTTCAACATCATCGTTATATCTCATGGAGAGATGGCCATTACGAGTTTTGAACTCCAGAACGCATTCAGACTGCTTCGACAAGATTTTCTCGAAATATGTACTTCTGACCAACGTTTCTATCTCTTGAAACAATACCTCATTTTGTGACATTCGTGCCACTCTCCTTAGTCGATATTACGTTAACTCCCTTGATGAAGACCGGAAGCAGCGAATTTAATTGTAAGTTTTCGATTACATGGCTAGATTGAACCAAACGATCCCACCATCTCTTCTATTTTTTCTTCATAATTTAAGTAGTCAGTATGTAGATAGCGGAACTCAGCGAAAAGCGAAATGTTCTTGGTTGCGAATATTTAATTTCAAATATGCTAGTGAACCATCATCATCTGCTTCATAATCGACTATGATATCCGCATAGAGAACAGTCGGCCTCTTCTTCAACGCATCTTCGAGGTTTTTCAGCATTTCTACCATTCCGCTGCGTGATAGTCCCCCTGGCAAATCATCATACTCATTTACCAGCTCAACGTATTCAGGTCTGAAGAAAGTCCTAATTGACCCGTCTTTCGCAAAGAAGGTTAATTGGCCTTGCTTGTTTCGTCCTAAGTAATTAGACCCAACTTCAAGTATATTAAGTTTCATTTGAGAGATAAGTTGTGTATTTGAAGCCGGCACAGGTACATTTGGCTTATAACCTTGGTACATATGACACTCCTTCGCTACGTTCATTCAACTTTCGACAAATTGAATTCTACCAAAAATTTCAACTTTATGAAACATGAAATTTTCATATAATAACAATTTCCACCCCCTTATAATGATAATCAGGACTATAATCCCGCACTCCTTACAAGAAACATAGGTTCTAAAGACCTATATTTCTTGTAAGGAAAACGGGGTTCCCCGTAATCCTTATATAACTTGCTGAACTTTTGCAGCCTCTTGAGCTAGTTGAATTCTGGATGTTAAGAAATTTTGTTCCGAGACAAATTGCCCGGACACAAATACCGTCTCCCCTTTAAAAGACCTGGCGTTTTTGGAAACAGGAATTTTACTTCCCCTAAATTCCAGATATACAATGCCACACTCCTCCACTACAGTACCTAGCATCACATCTTCAGCAAATCTTGGTCCTAACGCTGGAGTGGTTGTCACTCTATCTGCTAGATCCCCATACAGCCGGCGGATGTGCCTGTAGTCAGCACTTGGAATATGGTATGGCGCCTGATCCGGAACATTAATGGAATCCATAGCGCCAGGAAATAGTATGACATTCCCTTTGGGTTTATTAATCGTGCTGGATAAAGCATTGGGGAGTCTTATGGCTTCCTCCAGATCCTCCATCATGAGCGCAATCTCATCATACCCATCATGTTCCGCCATTTCGGAAGCGGGAGCTTCAAATCCAGCAAGCTCATAGTCATGCACAGGCATGATATCGCCTGTTGCATAAGTTGTACCGGTCGTATTAATTACTTTGTCCGGATATGTTTCCTCCGAAGCCTCTAATTCTGCGGCTAATACCCAATACGGAATAACCATATCGACATCAAGTGCTTCAGAAGATTCCGCGGGATTATCCGAAGAATCTACTTGTGGTACATCTTCAACTACAGTCGAACCTAAAGCGGCAAATAACTCAGAGATCGAACCTTCCATATCCGAAGGAATATCGGAAACTGAATAGCCGGTCTGCACTTCTACGGCGACAGATTCATATGAATCCAATACTTCCACTTCATCGAATCTATCAGACACTGGAAGAGATACATTGAACTGTGCAGCAGGAACGGTAATGACCATTTCTGCCTCTACCTGTAATAACTCTTGGTAAGTCATGTGCTTCGGAAAACTCGATTCACTCCTTGGAGTGAAAGCATAGTTTACCAGCCCTATAACCATCCCTACGACTAAGACGCCTAAGATCCAATAAGCTATGCTCGCCATACGATTACACCATCAGAATGACGATAATGCCTACCACGCCGAACATGACGGACGCAATACCTGCAGCGAGCATCGTATCCTGCAGCGCCCACTTCACCTTCTGTGTAGAAGCATGACGCTTTGCTGCCATCCTTAATTCGGAGCTCGAACGAAACGGATTTTTATTCAGCTCCATACTCAAAAAGTCGGATTCCAATTCCGACAAGCCATTCCTCAAAGAAACATACTCCCCTAGAAAAAACCGAATTTTGCTCATAATATCCTCTCTCTCCATTCGTGAACGTAATAATCTATATAAAAAACGCCCAGTAGAAAAGAGGATTCTGTCCGAAGACTTACTCTCTTCCCTACTGGGCGTTTTGGAAAAATGGGCATAAAAAAACCACTATTATGCTGAGGATTAATCCTACATGCACCTAATGGCGGTGTTTTACACGAAATGTGCATACTATTCCCGTAAATGCAGATAAACGGATCCTTCAAAACCACATAACTCCATGAGCCGCTTGGCAGGAGCATCAAAAAATGAAATAGTATGGGTATATTTTACCATTCAATGTCGAAAAAGTAAAGAATCCCCCTAGATAATTAGGGGGATTCGACTAATTAAAAGAACGAAAGTTGTCCTGCCACTGCGTAATGTTTTCTATTACTGTGATCAACAATATGCAGCTGCAGAGAATCTTGAGATTCTTCTTGATCAACCGACTCGTCCACTTCGGACTCTGGATTGCAGTCAAGACCTTCAGCGAGTAATTCCGATCCCTCGCTCTCAATCTCGCTTTCTGCTAGAGGATCAGTAGGATTTTCACCGACAATAACAGCTGCCACCTCATAGGGAAGGTTTGGTGGAGCTGGTTGTTCTATTGACCCAGCAGAAACTCCATCTGGTTGAAACTCAGCATTGTTTGCCTCATCATCTGAATCTTCTTCAAAAATCAACGATTGACCATCCAACGAATTGTCATCTTGAGTCAGAACGAATTCGCCTTCTTCATCAAATTCTAGATCGAATTCGCTTTCTTCAACAAACTCTAGATCGAATTCACCTTCTTCGACAAACTCTAGATCGAAACCTTCTTCATCAACAGGGTCAAGTTCAATCTCTCCCTCGATTTCAGATGGTTCAACCATCTCTTCTTCATCCTCAATTGTCGAGACAGGAAGAGGTGTCGTTAACTCAAAAATGAGACGGTCCAAATGACCGTGGGACCGAATGCGGCATTCAAAGTCAAGATCTGATTCATCGGACATTCGTTTTGGGAATAGGTCTTCATCAATGACCATAGCCCCGCCATCGCCTGTGATTTCTTCGGGGCGATAATACAAGCCAAATGGCTCATAAAACTTTTGGTCGATTGTTAGGTTTCTTGCAATTGTATCCATCCCTTCCCTTACGCGGTCACGATAATCTACCACTACCAAAGGAATTAGATCAATAAATGCATTAATGCATCCTTTGATTGTTGGAGCATTCAACGGTTTCTCAATATGAAACTTACGCCAGTTTGCGATCCACCAGCCCACCATGCCATTTTGATAAATCTCAGTACATTCAAAGGGATGCTCTTTCTCCTTCACGTATCGTTTCAACCAGGATGGCATCTTACCTTCAAAGTAGATACGGATGACCTTGGAAGGATCTTTCGGGTGGAGCTGGAGCTTGATTGGCTTTGCTTCAAAGTGATGACGGGTCGGAGCCGAGGAAGTTCCCTTCGACTCGTACCACTCAATTACAACAATGCCCGTAGATTTTTCAAAGAAAGGTGCTGCCATTGGCTAAACAACCTCCTTTTGATCTACAAACTCATATCCAACTATCATCCATGTCGTGCCGTTCGTGTATTCTCTTGCTTGATCCATATTCTCGAATGACTGACTATGCTCTTGTCCACCTTGTTTGCATTTGAATGTAACCGTTACATAATATGTTGTCATTGTCTTGTCCTCCTCCTCAAATTAACGAATTCTGTGAGAGCTGCCTTTTCGCGGCAGCCTCACTCTCTCTTGCTGAGCAATATTCGTAAACCCGTTTAATTCCAGAACGGAACGAAACATAGTACCCTCTCCTCTTATCTTTATTAGGCAATTTGCGAACGAGACGTTCCACTCTTGAGCATCTGATGAGCAAACTCCTCCATGTCCATCGACTTTGTAGAAGCAAGTGCATCACCTTCGAACTCGTTCGCGATTTCCTCAAAATCAAGCGACTCCCGATCAATAGCCAAGTTCACACCACTGATCTTCGATAAGCAAAGACCATGCATATTAACATCTATTGTGCCAACATTCATTAGCCACCAGATATCAACGACGTCTCTCTGACCCAAACGTACGGCTCGCGAATAACACTGTTCAATACGCTTGCCGTTGAAGTCTAAATCGAACAAAAAGACACTCTTCCCTTCGGTTAAGGTATACGATTCAGCTCCTGTACGATGGGACAGAATGAGAATCGAAAGCGGATCATTCGGATCCTGGAACCGTTCGATCAACTTCCAACGGTCCTCTTTCTTTACTCCACCATGAATGAATTCCGCCCTCTTCCCAAATACGATATTATCGAGGGACAAAGACAGATACTCAATCGTTTCCTTGTGACCGGAAAAAATGAGCATTTTCTTATTCCTACGAAGGAGGTCAATCGCCTTGGTTTCAAGGAACTGAATTTTAGCCGTCTTAACGCCTTTGGAGGCGTCGTATTCTGGGAAAACCCACGGGCATGAGGCAGCTTGTTGGAGTTTGCGCATCCACGTACAGATTTCAATCGTATTGATGCGGTAAACGTCCCCTCGCCCCACCGCTGCTTGTTTCTTCATGAGCTCCATCTCGTACCAATCGGAGAACTCCTGAACCTTCTTGTCGTATAACTCCTTCTCGGCCGGGAACATATCTACGTGATAGCGATGATGTTCCGGTTTCGGCACAGCAATATGAGCTTGTACATCTGCATCTTGCTTTCTTTTTCTGTACATAATGCTGTCTAGGACTTTCCACAGTTTCTCGTGGTTGGATACTCTTGCTTGCACAGAGTCGATGTCCAATACCGCTCGTTTCTTCCCGCCCCCGTAAAATTCTCTGAAATTTTCATATCCAACCTTCCCATATCCTTGAAACGGACGAGGATTACCGGTTACATTTGCTAGTGGGTCGTCATATCGGGAAGAGAAACCAGTTAACCAGCCGAGGATCCAGAACAAATCCTCTGTTCCGTTTTCAGCCGGTGTACCAGATAGTGCCACTTTAACTCTCGTCTTAACTCGTCGAACTGCAAGAGCCCTACGTGTGTCACCGCTTTTGATATAGTGAGCCTCGTCTACCACGCAAGCATCATAACCGTTGTGATAGAACTGATAGAGCGCTGGCTTCTTCGACTCAATGATTGAATAGCCACAAACGCGCTTCTCCCTCCGACCAATATGCTGTTCGATGACATTGCTGCAAATATGCTGACCAGGTTTCCACTCACATTTGCACTTCGGACACTCTTCCGGCCTATCCTTGTCGCTCCATCGCTCTTCGAGCGGATTAGCTTGCTTCTTGCAAACGGTACAATAACGAAGGTTCCGCTTGAACACCCCGCCAAATGAGATTTGGCAATGCGGGCATTCGGTATGCTCCTTTTGGCGATACACGACCCGTCCTGCATCATTAGCCCACTTCTCGTATGAAACAAGATGGAAACGTTTTGTACTATGCAGGTCACTAGGATTCGAGAGAATGATGTAATCATCTTCGAAACCCAAATTCTTCAACTCCCGTATCCAGTCGTTCAAGTTACGTGACATCGTAATAATGAGGATGCGTTTATTGGATTCATCAGCAGCTACGCCTACGATGGAGGTCCTTGTCTTGCCCAAGCCCATATCCATCGCATTTAGCAGCCGCTTCTTAGCCACAATGTACGAGGCACACTCTATCTGGTAATCATAAAGCTGTGTACCATCCGCAAAAACGACGCCTCCGAACTTGTCTTTGACCTTCTGCTGAGCATCCACAAACCGTTTCGTCATCTTCATCTCCGATAAAGGAATCATATCCAGTTCGTAGTTCTTGCGTTTACGACGGAGAACCGATTGAAGCTTTACCAGCTCCTCCGAATCGGTCTCTATACCCCAATGTTCAAGCTGGCATACAACTCGATGATTGGTCATCGAATCGTTACTTCTTGTCACGAGGTAATGCCATGATAATTCTTTCTCCTGTACTCCCTCGGAAGCGAAGCATTCAGAAATCACAAGCGAATCACGGATATGTTCCCCCCGAAAAACCAAAGCTTTATCGTTATAATTCACTCGAATTAAACTCATCAAAAAGCCTCCGCGAATTAATATCGCGGAGGCACTCACCTCACTTTTTGTGATTTTTTTAAATGCCGGCTGCTACTGCTGCTGACTTCGAAGTCGCAGCAGTAGATGGTGCCGAATTCAACTTCTCTACTTCCGTCACGACAACCGGTAGGACAGTCATGTTTACGCGATCTTGACCATCAAGTCCGATTGTAATCGGCGACCGATAACCACTTACGTAAAGTACAATTTCATCCGAACCGCGATAATGAGGCGATTGGAAGTACGTTGCAGCGATTTCCATGTGTTCTGCATGAATTGCGATTGCAGCAACACCATCACCATCGACAGCACCACCTAAGTCCTGCACCAGGGATCCATCAATCGTCTGAGCCGTTACGCGTCCATTTTTCATGAGCAAAATCGTATACGGCTTGTTGTTTGCGGCTACCTTTCGGACTCGGCGCATGAGCTCAATAAGCTCAAGCCGATCCAGCCTAATCTTGGTTTTTGCCTTGTAGTCGAAGGCTTGGTCCATATAGGCGACTGGAAGTTCCCCGTTGAGCGGCGCTGCAATGCACGTTGCAAGACCAGTATTGAACACGACCAAACCCGATTTCGTGATCCCGACTTGTACTTCTGCGTCCGGTGGCAAAACTTCCGAAACGGCTTGAAGCATTCGAGCATCAAGTGAAAGGTTTTTGTCGAACCAATCCAGCTTCTGTGCCAAACAACGAACATACTTGAAACTGTCCGTTGCACGCAGAAAGACCTCTCCCGTTTCCTCTTTACTGAAATGAATACCGAGAATTGCCGGAAGCGAACTTGCTTTTTCGTGACCCGGCAATGCGCAAAATGGAATCATCATACGAACGATCCCGTGCAGCGCGCCTGGCTTCCAGGAGACAGTGGATTCCGGTGTAGGCGGTTCTAGCATTGGCATTGTCTCCGGCATCAAATCAACTGCGATGTGAGAGTCTCTCCCGCCCCATTTCATCATCAAGCGGGAACCCTGGACTTGTATCAGGATTTCTTCATTTGATGGAAGAGCAGATACCTTCTGATCGATTTCGAATAGCATAGTTGCGACAGCCATTTCAGCCTCAATAGCTACATTTGCCTTTCGTTCCACACTCAGGGCAGCATCTGCGAAATAAAACGAAACACTGCTCTCCTCAGTCGTGGAAATATAAAGTGTTTTGTTGCCAGCTCCGGATTTGCGTGCAGACTTAGCTAACGGACCAATAATGCCTTTAAGCATCTCAGCAGGAATTTTGAACATAAAAATGGGACCCAAAAAAACAGGTCCCTTCACCTCCTCAAAAATATAATTTTGTTTTTAATCAAAAAGCCTTGTTGCCCTCTCCTTGATTTCTTCACCTCCTTGTATTTCGGACAACAAAAAAAGCCCTCAAAAGGAGACTTCTGCTTTAGAAAGAATCTAAAGCTAACAGTCGCCTTTGAGGGCGTTTTTGGGCATATTTATCCCTATCATGAACCAATAGTAAATCAACGGTACACCTTGAGCCGCATGGCAGGTGCATAAGTAAAATGATAGGTATATTTATATTGTATTAAATAGCGCGAAAGAATACAAGATATCCCCTTCCAAAATCGCCTCACTTCCCGCCTTCCCTTATGCTAGAGATAGCAGATTTGAAAGGCGTGATCCAATTGGAGTTGGTAAAGAATCGGTCTCTCGAGGCAGGAGACCGAGTACAAGTTTATCAGAATCTAAATCGATCTTGTTTCTCCATTAGGAGTAAAAAAACAGGATTGGTTGTTGCGTATGCGGATACTGTGACTATTGGAGATGCCCTCTTTAAGGTATCTGATAAGGGAAGAAGCCGGGTTTTGTCGACGGGTGTTCGTAGTGTTCATGCATATGTAGAAGGAACCTTTATAATTGCCAACTCCCCTAATCCGCCCGCTGGCGCCAACCAAATTGCATACTATAACCCCTTCATCACAGAACAATTTATTGTGGAGGGAAGCAAGCTTAATGTTCATCAATCGGAAGTCGCTCATTGCCAGAATCGCAGAGTTTTCTTTGCGAAATGAAAGCAAGCCATAAAAATATCCAGAGGTGAATCTTATGTCCGAAAAGTGTTGCAGAACAGAATGTCTCATCAATTTCAAACCCATATTATCTTCTTTTGATGACGGGAAGGACAAAATTATTCTGTGCCCAAATCATGCTCTTGAATATGTGATCCACATCTCCAATAGTGAGAAACCTGAAGTCCTCCCGCTTCCAACCGAATCAACATTACCAATCGGTCCCTGTGATGCGTGCGGCCAAGTCCATGATACGCTTTTATATCTAACCGAAGATTACAACGAGGTGACGCTAAGAATAAATGTGTGCCGAACACATCTTCACCGACTACTTGCTAGGAGCTTGGAGCCAACTGCGTATAAAGAGATTCTAGCAATGCACGGAGTCTTCTATGAGATTCATGATGATTTTTATGACGATGAGGGAAAAGCAGTTCAACCGCTACATATTAACCTCTAACAAGTATTCATAAATTCATCTACAAGGGTCTGTTTTCACTCACTGTGAAAATAGGCCCTTTCAAAATTCGTCCCCACGTCTCCCCTCCTCTACAATAAATATATAGAGGACGTTGGAGGGAATCTCATGACCCAATTATGTTTCAACCTATATCAGAAATACGGACCCTGGCTCATCACAAACAAAGGCGATCAGGATTGCAGGGAACTCGCCGACCGCCATTATAGTCGTCAGAAAGTAGGCTCGAAACAGTTTACCCGTCCCGGCCGGAACCTCGTGCTGCGGACTGTTGATGCCAAAGCGGTATGGGTTACTTGGAGCGGGATTCGGGACGATGGTCATGTAGCCTTCGAGTGTACGATCTTCAGGAACGAATCCGATCACCTCAGCTCTGAGCTAATCAAATGGGCGATTTTTGCCACCGTCTGTGAATGGGGCGGCCAAATTCCCCGAGACGGCTTTATTACATACGTGAACGAGCAGAAGGTAATCAGTGAAATACCGGGATATTGCTTCAAACGAGCAGGATGGAAGAAGATCGGTAAAAGTAAGCGGCGCGGGCTGGCACTATTTCAAATCTCGATGGAAAAGAACTATTTGGCCATGCAGAAGCTTAATACCGTTAGAGATTTAAAAGATGCTCAAGAATCGATCCAAATCGCATTGGCCTCTGGTGAATGGACGGATGCCCACTGGTTCCATCAGCAGGCCGTTAGTCTACAGAATTACGTCAGCCATGCTGATGAAGCCATGCGAAGGCTCGGCATCGGGCAGCTCCACGATCCGACGATTCATGAATGGGAACTACAAGACATCATTTCCCCTTTCGAATGGTTCGAAGGGGAACGGCATATCAAGAGAGCAGAATACATGTATTCCTAAAGGGGGAGCGAGCAATGCAGGTAGCGCGGAAGATATTTGATATATTGGAGCATGATGAGAAAGACGTGGAAAAAGGTTTAGAAGTGGTTCGCGGCAGCCGGAAGAAAGATCGCATCAAGGAAGGCGCGATCGATAAATTCCTCCAAAGCTATAAACCAGAAGAACGGTTATTGAAGAACGCCCTTGTCTCTCAGATCGAACGTTCGCCTCTATACATAGAGCCGGCGCATGATGTAGCATTAAGCCAACATTTCGGATGGAATCGCGGCATGGCGATGAAACTTGAGACAATAATCCGTGGCCGATGGAGCGCATGGCTTAACATACTGAACAACCAACGTTTCGAATTCACCTCGGATATTATTCCAGATTGCCCGTTCAGTATGTTTGATGGGGCTGAGCAAGTTAAGAAAATGCTAAGCAAGTGCATGGATCAAGCTTATAGTAACGGATACAGCGGTCATGATTTCATGGAATGGCTTGGATACGGACTAGGGATCGGTTGGTTCGAAAAACCGAACATCAACGAGAGGACATGGCGACATTGGTACGAAACCTTCGATATCTCCCTTATGCTACTCTATCCAAGCGACTATCTCTCCAATTTTTTAATTGATTACTCGGGGCAGTCCGGAGTTGGCGGATATCCAACGCCATTAAACGTTACAATGGCTATCATGAAAATGTTAGGTGGCAGAGATAGTGGCGATCCTTCTCGGCGAAGCGAATGTGTTTTTGAACCATGCCTTGGAGCGGGAGCGATGCTGCTTACTTCCGACAACTTGAACCTCGTTGGAGCGGACTATAACCCTGCGATGGTGAAAGCCGCGAGCATCCAGGCATTTTTATACCAGCCCTGGCTCCTATATGTACCTCATCCGATTATAGGACTTCATTTTTCCGAGGAAGAAATGCGGATTCACCGCTACTATGAATTTAACACCAACAGCCGTATCTACCTTGGGGACAGTTTGCTTGGAGAATATGTCGCTCCCGCAGATATCTTCTCAGAAAACAAGGAGCGTGTTGAAATCTATGTTCAGCCACTTGATCTGCAGAAGAACAGCGCCCTCAAGTGTGAGTGGGAATTCATGACTATCCCATGGTCGGAGATGCCTGCCGGAATGAAGCTAGAGATCGTGAAAGCCCAGGCTCGGAACCTGAAGTTTGAGGTAGTAGCGTCCAACCCACCGTTCGGTAACATGAACAAATACACAATGGAACAAATCCGAAAATATCAGAAGTCCAACGAAGAATTCCTTGCCCGACGTAAAACATGGTTAGATGAACTCGACAAGTCACCACATCCACATACGGAGGAAATAATAGACCAGGCATTAAGTTTAATCGAAGAAAAGACGGGACAGTTGGCATTTTTCTAAGGAGGGTCACAACCCATGACACGGCTATACGAAGACCTGAAACCGGAAGAACGCCGGCAGTACGGGTTTGTAAAACTTAGCAAGCAGGAAATCAATAGGATTATGTCAATGAAGCCCCACACTGCGGCGTTCGAGAAAATGGAAGTACAGCGCAAGAACCAAAAATAGCAAAAAAGAAGGCGCGCACCTTAGGCGCCTTCTTTTTTCAAAGTTCATATTAGATTGACTTTAAGCTTCTTATTCCAGTATTAAAAGAAGCCGCAGTGTTAATTCCCTTACTTGCCTTCCACTTCTTCATCGTTAATAGTAACAATCTCTTCGCTCGGTTTAGGAGCCAGGCCGTCCATTATACCAATCATCCATTTTTTTGTAGTCCCCTCGTAAGTAATTTTCGTGATAATTGGAACTAACATATCGGATTTACTAGAGATGGCCAATGCTAGCGCTTGCTCAGGTTTTAATTTTGCTTCGCCCGATATCGAAATAGGTAAGACGACAACGCTGCTTGCGGATCCGACGCCAGGGTAGGAGGAATCGATATCTCCTTCCAAAGTAGCCTCTACGTGTTGTCCGATAACAAGGCTGTCGTCGGAGGATCCAAGCCATATGGCCCCGTACATCTCGCTACCGGTCATTTTCGTTTCTGAAGCTACAAGAATTCGATCAGGGGTTTTTTTTGTGATGTAACCCGTGTAAGTAGCTTTTACAGGCTGCGGTTCGACAGCTTCATTCTGTTTGTTACAAGCCGTGATACCAAGCAAACTGATAAACATTAACACGACGACTGAAATTCGCATCTTATCCCCCCCTTTTCTCCAAAAATCTATTAATTTATCCTAATATGGAGTAGCAGATAAGTAAATATTAATCGATGGCCAATAATATGAAAAGTACGATATTTTGCTAGCGGTGGCAAAAGCGTTAGCATCCTGAGTACTTGATTTCCGTGACATAACACCATGTAACACTTCTCCACTCCATAAAGTGGCTCCACTATCTCCTTCATTTTGGAATGTCCAGTTGGGATTAGCTATTTTAATCTGGTCAGGTAGATCAACACCAGTAGTTGGATTCATACTAGTGTATGATGTACTCAGTACAGTACTGCAAGTATAGTTGGTTGCTAAACCAGCTTTGCATACAGTTTGCCCTTGAGTTACAGAACCAGTACTCGTAAACTTCGCGTCATAATCTGTTGCACCATTCTTTAATACCAAACTACTAATTTTTCTCGTAGTATCTGTAATTTGAACGAGACCAATATCTTGGCCGCCATTTACATACGCCGTAGCATAATCAACACCGACAGTAGTAGTGTACTGTTTCACTGTTGAACCGGTTCCTAACATGCAATGACCTGCTGTAATAATATACTTTTTATTATTCCCATCGTACCCAGTAGCTGCTGTCGAACAACCTCCGCTCCTAACAATACCGATTCCTCCACCAAGAACCGTATTATTTCCAGTTCTTGAAGCAACGGTATCAATCATGTCTGAAAATGATTCATCAATTCGAATATCAATTGCATTTCCGAATAACAGTTCAAGAGATTTTTTGGTGGAATCAGGCATTAATTTTGCCTCTACAATTACTTTATCTAGCACCTCATCAATATAACTTGCGACAATATTTGTACCATCTTTCTTTATTTCATCTAAATGATCAAATATATACTTATTGATATTCAATAATTCATTGGTTGAATATTTATGTTTGTCCTTACCCTTAATTTCCAGGATATCTGATGGAATTACATTCTTGAGTTTTTCTTGTATTAATTTTAACTTTTCATCATCTTTGGACAAGGCTAATACAAGTTTAAACCCGTTTTTACGGTCAATATAAAATGATCCACTATCATTAATATCTCCTATTATTTTCTTTGCAGCTGATAAATATGTACCTTCTAATTCTCGATCAGATTGTTCTGCAGACCCTTTGTTTACATCAAATGTTGTCAATGTTAAAACAAAAATTAAAGTTGTAATCAGAAGCAATGTAACTGACTTTTTAAAATTCAAGTATACTCCTCCTAAAATGAATGATAAGCCCTTTGCCTCGCAATGAAAGACTGACTCACCTCGCTATATTTATATTACAAGATTCTTACATATCCACATGCTACCATCCGTGGAGTTATTAGTAAATGGTGGTAAAACGTCATTTTATGTCGATTATTATCGAACATCGCGTAAGATTCTATCAACGTAGCTCTGACTTGCTGCTTAGCCTAATTGACACATTTAGCGATATACCAGTGCGGATCACCGACTCGCAAGTTAGCTCATCTAAATGTATTAAACGAGAAAAACCCCGATCTCCTGTTAAATATCAAAAACTGATTCCTTATAAAAAAAAGTTGACAACATTTTACAATTAACGTTATTATTTGAGGGTTGCGGAAGCAGTGCACAAGTAAGGACAGAGGTAAGCATCCCCGGCCTTTTTCGTGATGCCAATCGTGGATTTTACTCAATATAAAGGAGAGTGTCACATGTTTTTACTCGCTGCAAATGTTAATGTTATCCAGGCATCAACAAATACAAATTGGGTGTGGTCTATTAGTCTGATATTAAGCGCATTAAATCTGGTTGGGTTGATAGGTGGGTTCATCACTGCTGGAGTGACTTGGAGAAAATATATATATGAGAAAAATAGAGATATCTTTATAAGACGTTTGAATGAGGTTTACGCCCCCTTATACGGTTTATTAGTAAAGCAAGAAACCTTAAGAAAGATTCGTCTCGCCCACATAAAGCGCGAAGATGCACCAATAATAACATTAGTAAAAGAGACATCAAAGGAGACTTTGAACTTTTCTGGAGCGACCATGTCCAGTGAAGTAAGAGAAGAGATTGGGGAATTAGATCGTAAGAATTTCTTAAAAGTGCTTAATGATACAAATAGAGGATTGGCACGACCGCAACTATTAAATCTTCTCTTTCAATATGAAATGCTTATTTATCTAGAGGAGTCTACTGTTCATGATGAAGGTTGGAAGAAAGCAGCTATTGAAAAAGTTAGAATTGAAAATATGTTAATTAAAGAAATTGTTCATGGGTATCGTGATACAATTAAAAGTCTTGATATCGATGACAATCATTCAATAACGATGACAGAGGATTTCTTTGAAGGTTTCTAATTGCTGCTTTTCGTCCAACTATCATGAACTATCATCATTACACGAGCATCCATAAAAGGTTGCTTCGTTTGTGAAAACAATTGCACTCACCAGTGCAGTTGACTTATTAAGATAAAAGAAAGCGACGGGAATACATATCCCCGTCGCTTTCTTATTTTCACTTTACGGTGCGGTAGTCATTTCATTTGATTCAAGTGGCTTGCCTTTACCCGACGACGACTTATTCGGATCGCTCTTTTTAGCCTTAACCAATTCATGATACCACTGATATTCAAGCAACATGATGCCTCTCTCCCCTCAATCAGATCGCTTCGGGCAGGATAAATAACACAAGTTGTTCTACTTGCTTCTCTTCTTCCATATTTGCCCGCTCCCTATGTGCCATTGTGATTCGCTCTATGGCTTTTAAGTCCTCTTCAGAAAAGGTGTCCACACCGCAGCCCCACGGGTCCCAGATTGGCGAAAACGATGTTTCAAAATAACCGGGATGAACCAGGAGGAATGCGAACAAAGCATCTTGGAATCTGCCACTTAGCGCGATGCCTTCGGAAAATTCCCGCTGTCGAACCTCCCTGTAAATCTGAAACACTTCCTTCTGAGGAATCTTTAAACCCAAATCATGCATTTTTTCGAGTAACAGTACCCGGACATCCAGCGTCAAATCGCCGAGCCCGCTTGAAAGCAGACCCTGCATATAATAACCGTCAGCTATCGCTTTCGAGCCTTTTCTTTCCCGTTTATAACCGGTCAAAGATCCGTAGCGGATTTCTTGGGCTGCCTTGAGCACCTTCCGCATGATGACGAAAGGCACCAACTGTTCGGGGTAATCCTTAGCCATATTTTCAAGTGAGGTGTCCTGCCGTACCACCGAGCACAAGACGCAGCCCATTCTTGCTGAATTTGAGCTCGTACAGGCTGACACTCCATCGTTTATATCGGACATTGCAGCTCCGATCGGACACTCTTCCCATCCCCCCGCGGCCGAGCCATACAGGTTGATAAGATTGAAATTTCCGTAATCTCCCCAAGGGGCCTCATACCTCACCAAATAGGTAATCACATCACGTGCCGACCAACGCTTTATTGGCGCGCAAGTCTTTATCCCTGAGATTGAATGCTCCCCGAAGAACTCATCGCCGAAGTACTTGGAAACACTTCGGGACCGGTTGCTGCTCTCTTTGCTCCGCGTACCGATAAGCAAAACAATTTGATCACCGGTACTTTCGGCATAGTATGCTGCAAATTCTTCGAGAACTTCATCTGCAGGCGACTTTTTTAGTCGATCCACGCACCAGCGATTCAAGGAACTCGGCGGCGTATAACCCTTACCAAACACGCAAACGTGGAAGGTATCCTCCAAGTCTGGAGTGACAACTCGGAAATCGATGTCGAGTTCTAATGATTCAACCCGCTCCTTCACTTTGTAAACATGTTCAATAAGCAGAGGGTTCTCAATTAGCGTATCGGCACTTATGACGGAAATCTTCGTGCTGCAATCTGGATGTCTCATCTTATATCTGATCGCCATTTGCAGGCACGTGTGGCTGTCCTTGCCGCCGGAGTATGCAATCAATACATGTTCAAACGAATTCATGCAATGTTCGATGACCTCAAACGACTCTTCCAGCATCTCTTCATCCACTTCATCTGCGATCTCAAACGCTTCGCCTTCTGTTACATTCTTAGACGGTTTCGGGAGATCCAAACCAAAATAATCGAAGAGATCCATTTTTACCACTTCCGAACACTCATCCAGCGAAGGCCAAGGAAGCGGTTCACCTACGCCATACGGCGGGAGCGGGAAATCGAAGAAGAATTCTGCCAGAAAATAATCTTTTCCGTCCGTGATCCAGCAGAGGAGCTTGTGTTTTGGCGAAAAACCATGCCAATTACGCTCGATGCCTGGGATCATGCGGGATAAGATAGCGTTGCTCCAATCGTCAATCCAAGCTTGATACGGCAAGCGAATAACATACCCGTTGCTCTCCATGTGGGCGAGAAACTCTCCTGCCGGTTCAGCACATGAGAGGGCCTCATTCCAGAGAATATCAGTCGCGTAACCCATTAGGTCCCCGACTGGCATTTCATTCAAAAAGTGATGCAGAGCCATATAATCCGATCCTTTTGAAAAAATGGCACTGTGCTCCCGCACCACACCTCTGAAATCCCAGGATTCCTCCTTAAGATATGACCATATCCTTCGGGAGACATTATTGGGTTTCCTCAGGTTTTCTTCAATGGCAATTCGGTGGTTAGTCGGAACAAATTCAAATTTTACGTCCATTCCCACTCGCCGTGGCCTTAAAGCAGAAGCGAGAGTTGGCATCGCCAACTCCAGCTCCTACTTACAAAGCCAGAGGGCGATGCCTCCTCTCTATTCTGTTCTATTTACATATCCTCGTGAGATCACCATTCGTTCGTCAGTAGCGATAAACCATTGATAGATTCAATCGAATCGACGCTGATATATACAATTGGATTGTCCTCCACGTCGAAACGAAAGCCTTCCAAATGGTATTCTCCACTAGGTAGCTGCGCCCAACTGCGAAATAAAACCGCCCATTCACTTGTCCTATCAGTGCACTTAATCTCTACCAACTCACCAAGACAAAATGCAGGTAATTGTGCTATGGTTGACGTCATGCTGTCACCCTTTCCTTCTTTGCTCTCTCGAAGTCATTGACTTGATCAGAAGTCAAAAACGTTGGCTTCATTTGCCCGAATTGAGCATTGAAATTGATTACGGAAGCGTAAATGCTCTTGGTATGAAAGAGATTATTCATCACCATGGAAGCAACCTGTGCAGCAAATTGATTGGTCATAATCCGCTGCGGATTTTCAGGCAACAACTCACCGCAGGATTGACCTGGGAAAGCAGTGTGATCGTTTTCTAAAATGTTCGGGTACACCCTGGTCACAGGAGGACAAATTACTTGCCCGCCCCATTTCAGCCCGATTACACATTGTCCGCCAAACCCACTTTCGATCATGATCTTCTTCTCCTCCGAATTCGGACGCTTATATTCCTTCATTCCTTCAATGCCAAGATCGATCCAAACCAAATCTGACACTGCCTCGGAGTGAAAGAACTCATCAAAAAGCTGGCGGGAACGATCGTTATCAACCATTCCAACCAGAATCGGGATAATTTGGCGGCCATTATCGGGTTTTGGGAACAGACGCTTAAGCAAATCCAGTGAGGTAACGTACTCCGTCACACGCTTCGCATCTACGTCATAATGCCCTCCGTAACGATCTGCCAGTGCAATAACCTTCTTCTCAGAAATATCATCCATGGAAAAAAGTTGGTTCCTCAGATTCTTCTTTTCTACTTCGTCACCATCGGCGATCAATATATCAAACGAGGCCTTATTATGCTCAGATAAATTCACAGCCTTGTAAGACGAAATGAGTTGTAGTAAGTTCCGGAAGAAGTAGCCCCCGTTACCACCAGCTCCAATCTGCCGAATCATAAAGTGAACATACTGGTTTTCCTGGAGACAGATCGTCTTCATCTATTCTCCCCCCACAATTTCGAATGTGACATACGCACATCTCCTTCCAATGGTTTTTTATAAAGGCAAAAAAAATCGCCTTTCCAAAAACCCCATTTCGACCCACTTCGGGCGTAAAATGGCGCTTTTTGGAAAAGCGATTTTAAAACAACAGTACTCCCTGAGCCGCGTGGCAGGAGCAATAGAATAGAAAAGAGAGATGGATTCATTATACCAAAATGCAAGGAGAGGTGCTATAGAGCAAACCGTCCCCTCCTAGCTTCTATACCGACGGCTTTTTCTGAGGCTAGTAGTCTATTTGGGCTTAAGGGCACTTTTTTTCAAATGCCGGTTATTATTTTGGGAGGTGAGGTTGCTAAAGGTTTGGTTTAAGCGGGCAATACAATAGAACCACTAAAAATCGGAATCAAAAAGAGCCAGTCGGCTGCCACCGGCTACGGCTCTTTTTTGCGCCACTAAGGAGGTGATACCATGCGTAAATTTAAAAAAGTAGATGTGCTGCTAAAAATTGTTGGACTATTCTCGGTCCATGTTAAGCTCGAAGCTCCTGATCGCCCTGTAAAGAAACGCCGATAATGCACTCATACCGAAAAAAAACAAGGGCAGCTGCTTAGCTGCCCTTCTTCTCACATATCGTATTTTTGTGGCATTATTTGTAAATCAAGAGATCAGTTCACGAAAAGCGTAATTGATGCTAACTTCACCGTCAAAGGAGTACGACCAGATCTGTTCTTCGGAGTCAGCATCGCCAGGAGTGACACGGACAATTTTTGCATAACCATCTTCTGTAGCCAGCTCCTCTTCTCCGAATCCGTTGTCCGCCAAATACCCCTCAATCGCTGATCGAGCCAGCCCCGTTAAACGTATACGGTCCGGTTCAACGATCACTTTCTTGCACTGACCCTTATCCATAATGACAAATACGAAGATCTCCTTCACAGGCTTAAAGCTCTCTTGGGCAGAATCAAGCAGCCGAACGGCATCTTCTACACGCTTGAGCAAAGCCTGATCCTCGTGTGCTCCAACAACAGAAGCGGATCTCGCAAAATCAAGCACAACCCCCCATGCCCATTGAGTAGCACTTGCAATCATCATATCCTTATCCATACTGTTTCCTCCCGTGACGACCCGCTCCACGAGGTCGTCAAGAATTAGACCCCGCGGTGGGTTAGTTACGATGCAGCTATTACATAATGGATTGTTATATCCTTTGAAACCTTGCAACTTCTGCCTTCAAATGGTCCGGCGTAAATTGATATCCAATCTCTTCAAGATGTCCAACGAAGTCCTGGCGGTATTTTAGAGCCAGTCTAATCTTGTATCCATCAGATGAACTAGATCCAAGAAACATGTTTGCGTTTGCTGAAAATAGTGCGAAATTATAGAAACTCAATGCACCAGACAGAATGCATAGGACGAAAGGTATATCCATATTGGCGGTAAAGAATAAAAGCCAAAAAAAGATAGCTGCGCAAAGGAACGATGCAAGTGGCCCAGATCCGCTTATTACGAACTGTTTCATCCATGCGTTCGAGCGATCTCTATTATAGAGTTCCCAATAGAAATCGTCACCAAAAGCAGAAGTGACAAAGAATTTAGTTTTTAATCCTCTTCCACAATAACCGAACCGTGGTTTGCCTCGATAAGACAAAATAGCGAGATAATGGCCAAATTCGTGGAAAAATATTGATACAGCAAACCCAATAACTAAGCCACCGAAAAGCGCCACTACCTCCCATTCGTGTGAGTACATCTCAATTAATCGATCTAACATTCTAACCCCTCCATGATTTCTTATTAATCTATTTATAGACTCTTGCCATTATGAATCACTCCACCTCTTGCAAGTAGGCGTCCCATGCTGGACCGCAATCACGAATGAAGGAATCAAGGTTTGTTATTTTTATTCCTTCAACCATGTCAGCAGCGTGCACTCTCGGAAAATTGTGATTGATCATAGCGTCTTCATAAATCTCCTGCTCACTAGCTTCCGCGATCCAATACTTGTACATGAGTGGAATCATCGTTTCAATATCGTACTTATAGATAGAGGTACACTTATGTACGCGCTGATGCCACTCATTTGGATAAGTAGCAATTTGACATAAATCCGGCTTGTCGAAGATGTAATCGACGGAGAGTGAGATAAACTGACCTCTTACTCCAACCCTCAACTTCATCTCTGGTGTCTCCCCCATCAAATTACCGACCACTGCATACAGCATGTACCCCGTCTCATCGGAGTCGTCCTTAGGAGAGAAGTATGCCGGCATCGCATTATGCGAGTGGATATGAAGTACCTGGACGTAACGTGGATCGTTTAACCGCTGTGTACAATCAGCTTCAATGGCATCCCACCGGACCGTTTGCTTCGGGCAGTCTAGCTCATAATTGCCGGTCTGAAGATCATAATACACTTGTACCATTACTTCATACTGCTCATCTCGGTTGCAATATGCCTTAAAGAAAGAAATGGCGGTAGATAGTAAGTGACTAGGAATCTTCGGCAATTGAAAATCGAATCCCTCTTTGATTTCATCAAGGGAAGGGAAAAGCGGCCTGTGTAACACAAGCCGCCCAAACAAACTGTCCCTAACCTCATATAACCGTCCATCACGTCCGGCGATGATATTGTTAGGCTGACGGTTTTCTGCCTTGAGAAAGTCGCGCAATTTCCAGAAGAGACCCGGCATTAGTAGCACCCCTTTGATGTACCAAACGCATCCAGAAGAAGGAGCTTCTCCGCTTCCTTTTCAAAGTCCCATTTCGCGCGAGCCTCGGTGAGTTCTACATTCCCCTCATCGATTGCAAGCTTCTCGCGGATTTCATTAAGCGTAGCTTCCGTCTTTCCAGTCGCGATTTCCTCTTCAAACAAAGTATTGATGAGGTATGTCTGTCCGCCAAAACGCACAGACCAGGAATCCGGCTCATTCAACGGAACCTTCTCCAATTTCGGCTTTAGCGGAGCGGGAGGTGTTTTTGGAACTGATCCCTTCCCTGCTGCTTTCGATACCGATTTTGTCGTTGCAGCGCCTTTGCCTTTCTTCTCTTCTACAGCACCCGTTACAGGATCCGGACCGAACAAAGAAAGTTGACCATCAGGGTTCAGAACCATATCGAATCCGGTGCTTGATGAGCCAACGTCCAAATCGGATACTTGATCACTTTGATCCTCTTCGGCTATAACTGCATTATCCGATAACAATCCTTGCTCTTCCTCCAACGTATTGTGCTCCATATATTCCATCTTGGGTTTCTCCTCTCAAATTTAAGGTATTTATACAGCGACTGCCGTTTGATTGGCATCATCCTGCAGCATCTCACTGTCGGCGGGTTCAGCAGCCGACTTGAACATCTCAAAGAAATCCTGAACGTTCACATTGAGTGACTTGAGTTCCGAATCATCAAAATCTTTGTTCTGTAGCTTATAGAACCATTCCCGAAGGTTCTCACCTTCAAAGAGGTCGTTATTGGCCGGTGAGTTAAAGAACAACTCTGGCAAATTTTGAAGCTGGAACAGATTTTGAATCTCGATATTCGCTAGATCCGGCCAACAAGCACTGTTGCTCGAACGGACGTTAGAAAATGGATACCGAAACAGTTTTGTCTTTGGTCTAATGGTGACATCTTTAACCGCGACAATTTGGCAATCCACGATCCTACCCTGTTTTACCTTAAAAGCAAACATCAACTTCGGATGACCCACTTGGCTATATGAGGTTGTGTGAAAGATCACATCTCTCCTAGCCCGGTCCCGCTCCAGGACAACGATTTTTGTCCCATCGAATTCTTTCTGATATAACACAGTTCCTTTCGGCAAGATCGGTGTAGAAACCGTCTTTACCTTCGGAATAAACTCAGCAGCGACCCCTCTGAAGAACTCCTTTGCCTCGTCGTTCTCAAATTTCTTTAATGCACCGAGAACGCCACGGATAAGTTCTTCATTACGGTTGCTTGCCAATTTCACTTTAGACAGCAAAAACAAGAACATTTGGGCAAAGACCTCGTCGTTCTTGATTCCTTGCACCCTCATAAAGAGATAGTCGAGGAAGCCCTTAAAACTTCTCTCGTCCAGTACACTAAGATCAAATTTTACTGCAACAGCCTTAAATAGATCAGCGATTAGAGCTAGATCTTCTGTCTTCTCGGCTTTTTCTAAAACCATCTCGAGGGCTTTGGAAAGGCTCTTCCCCGACAAGTTGGAAATTGCCGGCTCAACGATTTCACTCACGACATCATCACTCTTCATGATGAGTTCGGTAAGCTCGAACGGTTCAACCATTGAAAGCATCGCATTTAATAGGTCCCCAATCCGAATTTTCTGATCCTTAACGGTGAACCCTTCCTCCCTGCTGATTACGCGGGCTAGGTTCGTATCCGATTCAGGAAGCAAGATAATACGGCCATTATCAGGCATGCGGTCCATCCACAGCCACTCCTTTCGTCTTCTCATCCAATCTCATTTTGAATTGAATAAACTCTTTCAGCGCCCCGTAGGAATATCCAAACGAGCCTTTGATAACCACCTGTAGTTCCCCATCGCCAAGCGTGGTTTCGAACTCCAGTTCAAACTGATCGCAAAAGATCGACCTCAACGGGGCAACGAGTTCCTGTTGTTCTTCTGGTGTAAGCTCCATTATCGTGGGAACAGGGATAACGAGACGTCGTTCATCCTGATCCACTTCTTCATCCAACTCAAACTCTTCATCGAATAGTAGATTAATACAACGATAGAATAAAGAATCTGTCTGGGAATGAAAGTTGTCGACAGAAAAAATGCACGACCCCGAAAGATGCTTATCGAGGTCATGCATCATTTTTGCCATCACGATGTTATCCATTGTAGGATAATATTCCCATAGAGTGTCAGATCCATAGGCGCAAGATTTACCCATCTTTGCACGAATTCCCCTCTCAAATAAAAGATTTTTTCGGAGGTCGCAAACCATCAACAATTTGCCGAATATGCGCAATCTGATTGATCTGCGTCAGCATGTTGTTGCTATTGACCTCTGCCTCGTTTTCCGATTCATAACAAGCAAACCATCCGACATGTTCAAGAGCGTGTACTGCCTGCTTTAAGGTAAATGAGTCGAAGTCGATCTCACTTAACCTGCTGCAGGTGAGCATGTACTCAATTACAAGCATCGCCCCTTCATCCAACACTGCATCGTCCGGGCTTAGAGTCGCTTCTGAAACCATCTGATCGAAACGTTCTAATGAAACACCCAACACCAGTACCTCCTTCTGTCATTCGAATATGAGTGCAAATAAAAAAACACTCATTCAATGACTAAATGAACGTCAATAGACGTTTCTCTACCAAAATTGGGCAGATTTAGTCACTCAATGAGTGTTTCTTAAAACAACGGAATCCCTTGAGCCGCCTGGCAGGGACAAATAAAAGTAAAATTAGATGGCTTAATAATATCACAAAATCATCGCGAAAAAAACTCCCTATTATTTATCGCGAATGTGAAGCTCTCCCTTGCCGGACTTGCCTACACCTGATGAATAGGGTTTCTTGATGCTCGACTTCCCTACTTGAATTCCTAGTCCCATTCTCTTTAATGAACCTATGACATTCTTTAATTCTTGTTTTGATTTTCTATTAACCACTGTACTGCCCCTCCCAATAGATTTGATAGAATCCATTATTGTCGGTATACAGATGGTTATTCATAAAAACAAAAAAAGAGAACAGTCCGAAGGACCATTCTCATCTCTGTTTAATCTAATTAACAACTAATTCACGTTTATGCTTATTAGAAACGCTTGAATAATAAGGGATCTCAGAGGGCCTCATTCCAGTTGCAGCAACTTGTAAGCCAGCCTCTTTCAATTCCTGCAGTATCTGCGCTTTCGCCTGCGCGAGTGCGTTTGCTTTGATCTGCGTTTGTTTGAGATTATTCCGCCTGCTCATGTTGATCACCTCCTGTATTCTCTTCATTTCTAGTATACACCACTTCAAACCAGTTTTGTAGACCACTCAAAAACCGACTTTGAATCTGATCCAGCTGCTCTTCGGCTGCATGTTCCTCAAGAATATCCGGATCCAGTGTCACCAAGAACACATGGTTTACATCCCAAAGAAAAACCTGACGTGCCATATACAGACGCCCATTCTTTTCTCCAAGTCCAGTATGCGAGAAACGATAGTAGCTATTCTTCAAAAGGATAGCTCGAAGAATTCCAGTCCGTTTTGCCTCGTTTAATCTTACCAGGGTTTCTTCCTGTAGATTAAGGTCAATTTCTACGGAATCATAGAACTCCTCATTAAACCAACCTTCGATTAAATCTACTACAAGCTGGACTAACGCAAATTGCGTTGCTTCTTTCTCAGTTACACTCTCAGGTGTCATTCCGCGAAATCGTGATCTGTGTGTCCGTACAAAATTGAGTAAAGGTTGAATCTCTCCATGCTTGTCCAATTTCGATTTCGCTGAAATAAACTCCTTGTACATCCCTTTATCCAAATGGTAATAGATTTTCACAAGTGCGTTCAGCCCAATACCTTCATGAACGTATCCGTCAACAAACTCTACCTTGACTTCAATTTCACCGAGCTTACGCTTTAAAGAGTATTTATACAACTGAACTGCCTGAACAGCATCTTCGCGCTCAACATACGAAGTAATGAAGCTCTGGAATAAATCCTTCCTTCTGTATGCAGAGAGCTGTTTGTTGGCCTTAATCTGCAACTCCATTTCATTTTTCATGTCTGATTCTAGTGAGCTTATCCTGCTACTATAATACTCTCGTAAAGCAAGAATAGGGATCACGAACCATACAAGTGGGATGGATAGCTTATCGAATATCGGCTCTATGTATTTATCGAAGAAGCTCGATGCAACTTCGGAGTTTTCACCCCAAAGCTGCAGAGCGCCAACAAATAGAGCGGCAATAATATATTTTAGAAACTTTCTCACTTGATCTCTTCAGCGCCCTTCTATTAAGAGAAGTGTTTTGGCATATTATAGCATTAAACATAATTGGCCGTCATTTCCCATCGACATCGGAATCTTAGATTCCTCTTGACCTGTACCTTTTGCTGTAGAGTTCTTCTTTATTTTTGGACTCAACAAAAAGAGCTCAGCTATGGCGTTCGAGAACATTTTTATTACGTTTCCGTCAATTCCTTGTCCTAGCATTTCATACTGTCTTGATAGTGGTGTAATACTAGGGAACTCAAACCATTCCGGCACCGAGAATATCCGCCTCAACTCCGAAATTGTGAGGAAACGGAATTGCTTCTCATCATCCGACAAAACGTATGAATTGGAACTAGACTGGGAACGATAGCGTTTAGGAATAGTTTGTAATTCCGTGGCATCAGGCTTCACAAAAGTCTTAGTAATGCTCCGATTTGCCCACGAATTCCCCTTTTCTGCCTTAGACCTGAAGCTTTCAAGCCAACGCTCGACCGGTTTCCATTCAAACGCAGATTCATTCCCCTTGTTCTTACCATCTAAGAAATCACGAAGTTTCTTGCGTAGGAAGCGGGGTTTACGCGGAACTTGGAATGCAAACATATCCTCCTCACTTTTAAATGCGAGAGAATATGCACGCGGCCGGTGAGCGATAGAGCCCCAGTCGTAGCTGTCGATCTCAATTGGGGCCAACCAATACGGATACATATCCCGTAGAGCCAATTGAAGCTTCGAGTATGCAGATGACTTGTAAAAGGATGGAACGTTCTCAATAAAAATAGTTCGACTATCAGCTGCTCTCAGAATGCGTGCTGCACCGATAATCAGGTTATTAAATACCCCTTCTCCCCCATTGCCTAAGTTCGAGAACTCGTTACACGGGAGTGTAACAAGCGAAACATCGGCTTTTACTACGGTTTGCAAATCTCGTAAATCACCGATATAGAGTAGAGAATTGGGGTAATTATGCTTCAGCACTTCGGCGGAATCATCCTCAAATTCTACCTCCATGACTGGGCGGAAATATTCCGACGCTAAAAAAGAGGCTGTTCCAAAACCTGCGCCTGCGCATAGAGACAGTAACTTCAAGCGTTCATCACTTTGCGTGGTTATCGTTGTCGCTGCGTGAACATTGAATTTAAGCGGACGAACAACAACATTGGAAAGGCTCCCATCCCGGTATACCGTGATTTCAACTTTGTCTTCTATACTAATAATAGACGCATATTTCGCGCCGGCCGTATCGACAAGTGGCCGATATTTGCCGGACAGCTTGTTCATTCGCCCAGAAACATGCACTGATGCAATAGCATCCTCTACAGGTTTGCTTGATATATGAATCTCTTGTTCATGTTCGAGTACCCGAACAAACAACTCCTGACCCTTCGAAAAATTCGCTGCCTCGCAAATTAGTGACTGCAAAAAAACTCTTGGTGCAGACTCTTTTCGACTCACTCGGTACACCTTTTTCAATGTCATGTTCATCTAATACGTCCTCCCTGATATGTCATGCGAACAATTCGCATACCATTTCTTCTTCTTTGGGTTGCGACCCCAATATTCTCCTTACAGCTGCCCAAAAGGTAGCTGCCCTCGTCTTTTCGTCGGCTTGAACGCCGGCTAATCGCATCGCCTCAAATTTCGATTCCAGTTCCTCAAGATAGCTGTCTTTGAGAATGCTATATCCGATCAATCTTTCAGCTCTCTTCGCTTTCTCCCATACATCCCGGCGCCTGCAGTAAACGACATACCAATGCTGTTTACCCGCTCGTAAGCATCCAGTGCAATTGGCGTGCTTCCAGATCTGATATGTCTCTGGAGGAGCAACACCAATTTCCCCTGTGCTTCGAATGGTATCCTTCCATTCCGCCAAAGGGTACGCACTCCGGTAGCCCTTGTCTTGGAGTATGCTGCGACGACGCTCGATCCGCTCCGTCTCCCCTGCTTCAAAACCATAATAAATGATGATTTCGTCGCTTCGTCCCGTTTTGGGATCCATGGGGAAGTTATCATTTAGCCATTTATGGAATGGAGCAGTCTTCAACCGATTCGTGCAGAGCGGATGAACACCGGCCTTAAATGCCCTAGCCTCCACGCATACATCGAATTGATCCTTTTCATTCCATCCCGGCATATTTGCATATGTGATCTCCACACCAAGGAGTGCAGCCAACTCCAACTTGTACCTCTTGATGTCCCAATGCTCTACCCATGGATTAATATCGTGATTGATCAAAATGACTTTCTCGGCGCCATAACGACGAACTACTTCATAAGCAACAATGCCCGATGTCTCCCCTCCGCTGTAGCAAACAACGTGCTTAACGTCAAGGTTCACTTCTGGTGCATCATCCTGCTTATCGAGTACGTCTGGAGCCTGGTGCTCCATAATGCCGCCATATAATAGATCAAACTGCAGCTGCTGCACCATGACTTTTCCTCCCAACAAAAAAGGCAGGCTCGAAATACGCCCACCTCTCTTGTATTTGATTTAGATGATGCTTCAGTACCGCCACAATACGACGCGGTTGCCGTTGAAACCAGCAACATAACGATCCTCGCACAAAGTAGCAAGTTCCTTTACTTCATCTTCACTCAGATCATCCATATGGAGCGTAAAAAGCTGCCCCTTTCCATATGAATAATATCGATCAAAATCTTTACTAATCGCTTCTTCGTAAGCGCGCTTGTCATTGATATCGAAAACATATGCAGCCTGCATGGTTTTCGGTTGGTCCAACAGATAATCATCGATGGCACCAGTAATCACGTCCAGAAGTGTATCGTTCAAATCTTTGTTGTTCGTGAGCTTTTGGGCAATATCTTCATACTCTTCGGAAGAAAGTGAGAGGTTGTGCTTTTTGCAATACCCCTCAATCTCTAACTTCAAAGCCGAAATAAAGCACCCGGGGCCATACACACAATCTTTGAGCTCCAACTCAATCATCTCAGTCGCATGAAGGTTATGCGAGGCACGGTAATCGGTATATTCGGTATGGACGCGACTAACTTCGGCCAACAAAAATCGAATATCCGAAAAAAGATCCGTAACAGTATCCTCACTAACGACATGCTTATACCCCGGTTCAGCTTTCTCCCGTATTGCTGCAAGGCGATCAGTTAATACCTGATGCATCATAAACAACTCCTCAGAAATGATGTTTAATTTACTTTAGATTCAAAGCACCGATAACTGTGCATTCTTTCAACTTTCTCAGAGACTCAATTTTGCGTTGCATCGCCATTAATTGAACTTTGCTCATGTTATTCGCCCCGATAAAATGAAAAAGGAAAAATCCCCTTTCATTCACCCTGAAAGGGGCTTCCCTCCTTCACCATCATTTGATTTTTTGTTCGTCAGAAAAATGACAAATACTCACTGCAAAAATAGATGCCGTTCCGCCACGAGAAACCTCATGGACCTCAAAAAGAGTGATCCTCCTCCGAATCGTTATGTGGGCGCAAAAAAAAAGCGTCCCTCACACGGTCGATTCCGAAAAGTAGGCATACGTATCCTACATTTCATCAATCGGTCGTCTGAGCGACGCCTTTTCGCTGTAAAGCCACGGGACTCCTTAGGCCGCTTGGCAGGAGCAAAAATGAAAAAATAATATAATCATATTATACCATACACCTAATTGGGAAAAAAGCAGCTGAGCAGAACTTGTTTCAAATTGCAAAACTGTCATGCTCTGAAAACAAGTATTAGACTGGCCCCTAAAACGGAACAGCAGCAGCCATGGACCAGAAAATAAAGTCCTAGACTGCTGCTGTTTTATTGAACTAACGTTCCCCGTTATCCATTTAATGCATCTCTTCTTTGCACCACAGAGCATGAAAGTAAATTCGTTCTTTCATGGTAGTTGAATGTAAGGCAGCAGTTCATTTTGGGCTGCCGTTATCGTGATTACGATCCTTTTTGCCCATCACAGCAAACATTGAAGGTAAATTGTCTACTGCATTAGTGTCCCTTTCCAATTCATCGACTCGAGTTATTATGAATCCTGAAGTAAGAA
>NZ_JBWDNJ010000010.1:0-199277 GCF_056269135.1 Paenibacillus sp. J22FR21 | reverse complement strand
CGCTCGACTTGCATGTATTAGGCACGCCGCCAGCGTTCGTCCTGAGCCAGGATCAAACTCTCCATAAAAGTGGTAAGCCCGAAGGCTTGGCCATTTTTAAGAATTCGCTTGGTAGCTCATTCAAAAAACTAGCTTTGCGAAACGTTAATTTCGCGATTTATGACCATTTGACTGGTCGCTCATTGTTCAGTTTTCAAAGAACAAATACTTCGTTTTTCGTGCGCCCATGTCTCAGCGGCGACTTGATTAATATATCACATCCGGTCATTCAATTGCAAGCTTTTTTTTATTTCTTTTTTCTTACTCGCTTGCCAGCATGACGCTGTTTCTTGTTTGCCTCGGAGGCGGTAATAAAGAATTTATCACATGCCCGCATGGTACGTCAAGCATTAGTTAATAAAAAAATCGCGGGCACGCTGCCCGCGATTAATCCTTCTAAGAAACACTGTGATATCGCAGTTCCAACGCTTCTGTATCCCCAAGAAGCGGCATGTAAGCAACCTCTCGGATATACCCGCGCATGACCAGCTTCTGCAGAAGCAGCGACAAATCCATATGCAAGTCCTTTAGGTACGGATGAGTTTGCAGCTCCATCACGCTCCACGGCTCCTCGCGGCTGCCAAGAATGGAGAAGAGCAGTCCGCAGGACGATTTCATTTTGCTCATAACCGAGAACTCGCAAGCCAGCAACACCAGCTGCACCCGCTTCTCAAGCGATTCCGGCGAAATGGTCAGCTCTTCATATAGTTTATAAATGCCTGGGTTGAACCGCCTCATCTGACGCCAAACCGTAAGCTCCGGGTGAACGCCTTCTTCAATAAACGCAATATGCGCCCAATGATGAAGAGCAGTTAGTACGTTGGAGTAAGCATCAAGCAAATTGTTATCCTGCAAATCCTGTTTCGCCTGCAGATAAGAACGAATGAAATGTGAGAACTCCACCAATTCCTTCTGTCCGCGTAAGGATGCCGGGAAAGAAAGCAAGCTTTCCCGGAGGTTAAACAAGTAATTGTCTCGATCCACCAGGATCTCCCCCCGAACAAGCCATTGTATGATGCTGCGGTTCTCGCCGCCCGTTGTCCATTGCTCCAGCATTATAGGTGATACGGTTCGAATTTGCACTCGATCTTCGCCGATGCGTACATGTTCGATACCCCGGTTTGGGTCGTTCTGCGTAGAAACAACCAGTATTAGTAGATCCAATCCGTCAATCATGGGATTGTACGGAACCGGGTTCTCGATAGCTGCCAAACTGATCAGCGCCTCATTATGTTCAAAAATTGTTTTAAAATGTGCCTTTATATGTTCCACGGTCTATCCTCCATATAGCTTCATGCTGTTGTTTAAGCTATAATGATTTCGCAGTTGTTTATACTCTTGTTCGACAATGTACGCAGGTTTTCCTGCCTATGGTCTTAGAAAACCGTACGTAAATGTCAGAAAGGATTTGTGATATGTTCGGTAAATCGAGTAAAATCAATGAATTTCGGCTCTGGGGCCTTATGTTCACGCTGTTTGGAATGGGACTAATGATACTGGGTACTGCCGGGATTGTTTTCTGGGGACAAGCCGGTAAAATATTTGCGGGCATCTTTATGGTCATTGGTATGATCGCTATGCTGGCGAGTGTAGGTGTTTACTTCTGGGCAGGCATGCTGTCGACAAGCGCAGTTATCCTGAATTGCCCGGAATGCGGCAGACATACGAAGATGCTTGGCAAAACAGATCGTTGTATGTATTGCAAGACGAAGCTGACACTGGATCCCAACCAAGCAACTGATTTGGATGATACGGAAGAGAAAGAAGAAATCACGCAGCCCCAAGCCTAGAATACGCGATAATAGAAACGCCCTTCGACTGGTTTTAGCCGGTGAAGGGCGTTTTTGCATTGGCTTTATGGGAGTTTATTTAAGGATTGATGAATAATTGCCCAAATATCATCGGACTGGAACTGGCGCTGCCAAGTCGCAACACCTGCTATTCCATATTTCTTAGCTAGTGCGGTTCTTGCCTTCAAAGAAACTCCATCTTCGATCCATATGCGCTGCAATGCGCCATCAGCCTCGTACTCCACGTAATTCTGTCCGGAATCGGCGTCAAAAGTCGGCTTAAGCTTGCGTTCATTAATAATCGACTTTACGGTTTCCATTCCGAGCGCCTTCGAGCTTACTTTGACCTTACCGGAATCATCTTTCTTCTCCGTCCATAACCGAGCATACAGCGGCATGCCTAACACCACTTTGTCAGCCGGTACCCCGTCTTCTTCGATGATCCGCGAAAGCGACTGCTCTGTCCATGGCAGAGAAGCAACCGAGCCTGATGTAGGGCTGGATGCCCAATGCTCATCGTAGGCCATGATCATCATATAATCGACTACCTTGCCCAGTGCCCCACGATCAAGGAATAAGGACCACATTTCACTGTTCGACTTAGGCGTTACGTCTATGGATACAACGACGTTCTGCTCATGCATGAGCGGTGTCAGCTCCCGAACAAATTGAACCAGGTTTGCTTTGTCTGACGTATTTACGTTTTCAAAATCAAGATTGATCCCTTTAAGCTTGTACATCTGTGCAAAAGCAGCAAGCTGATGAATCATCTGCAGGCGAGTATCGGCCTTCGCTAAGGCAGCCGATGTTCGCTCCGGTTCGAAACCGTTACTGAACACCGCCCAAACTTGCATGCCTCTGTTCTGAGCCCATTTGACATAATGCATATCCGCTTTACTTCTAATGTTACCTTCGCCGTCAAGAAGCTCGAACCACGTCGGTGAAACGACATTTACACCGGGCATCTCGCTGATTTGATCGGAGTCCGGTGCTTTCTCGTAGACAGCTTCCCATGTTAGATTGATTTTGCTGCCGACGGCTTTCCATGCTGTGAAAGGAGCCGGTTCAACATGCTGTTTAATTTGTTCCGTTTCCGTAAGTTTAATATCTTGTTTCTTGGCGTATCCCAGGATACCATCTGTACTCTGGACCGTATACCAGCCTTCCTTCTCTCCCCAAATGCGCACGATATCGGTATTCGCCAGGCGATCTACAATCGGTTCCTTAATGGTTGGTCCGCGTCTAATGACCGCATCGTCTTGTACAACTCCGCGCTGAACCGCATCTCCTGCCCGCATAATCGTAATAATATCGTCCTGCTCATTATATTCAGCATGAAGTCCATAAAGCTCTTCAAGCGGTGTGATCGGCAAGTAGACGGCATCGTCCTTCACCTGCGCGGCGATGCGCAGCGGGTAAGGTTTCTTATTGATCGTGGCGGTTAATGCATTTGTTTTCATCCGCAGCACTTTATTCGCATTGGTTAGAACGATCGATCCGGTCTTGGCTTCATAATAAACTTCTTCCTTAAGTCCCAACTGATCATGAATGAAGTTCAAGGGAAGACTAATGATATCTTGATTAACCAGTGCACCGCCTTCGGCGACTTGTCCATGAAACAGAATCGGGTGCGCTGCACCATATTCCGGTTTAACTTCTGTATTATTAGGCGCCAGACGCTGCCATCCCAACCACATGCCTGCTGCCGCAGCCACTATCCCGCTTGCAAGTACTACCCATTTCAACCAGCCGCCGCCACTTTGTCGTCTAGGCCGCATACGTACGGTTTCCACTTGTGAAGCGCTCCTCTCCAAATTAAGCTAGTCCACTGATGTGCGAACTCTTCAAATAAAAAACGCGCATGATGGTGAGCTGCCTCTCCCCCTGCGCGTTTATTAGTCTTTCAATCATCGCTTGTTAATTGGTGTGCCGCGCGGAGCAATCAGCGCAATACCCATAAATCTCCATTCGATGCCCCTCTACTTTAAAGCCCGTTTCTTTGGAAGCCGCTGCTTCTACATCCGTTAGAGGCGGATAGTCAAAATCAACGATTGTTCCGCATGAACGGCATATGGCGTGATAATGATCGGTTAAGTCGGCATCAAATCTGCTTGAATCATCGCCATAAGTCAATTCGCGAAGCAAGCCCGCATCGACAAACAGCCGGAGATTATTATAAATGGTCGCCACACTCATACTAGGGAAAGATGGCGAAAGTGATTTATAAATTTCATCTGCAGTGGGGTGAGTCATGGAGTGCATGAGAAAGCTTAGGATTGCATGACGCTGCGGGGTCATTCGTACGCCGGTACTTTTTAATTGTTCAAGCGCCTGCTCAACGGTCGCACCCATGCCCAACACGTCCTTTCTGCTTTTGTTAGAACCATTGTACGTGGATACTTTTCATTTTGTCAATGAAAGCGGGAATCATTTTATCATTTGTAACGATTTACCTGAATGCTGCTGTTCGCGTCTATATTGATCCTGTAATTCGCCGTTCCAATGCTGCCACGGATCGTTTTCTTACTGATTGTGAGCGGTAAATCGCTTGTTACTTCGCCAAATGTAGCCGAGCCATTAACCGAATAATTACCATACAGAGGAAGCGATACCTTGATTTCGCCGATTGAACTGTCGATGTCCCAGTCGCCGCCGACTTGAGAGCTCGCAATCTGAATATCACCATTGAGGGTATCCGCTTTAATCGCACCGGTTCCTTCTTTAATGATGATCTCGCCGTTCTTCGTATCCGTATCGATGTCGCCGGTAACTTGCTGCAGGTTGATACTTCCGCTAAGTGTAGAAGCTTCGATTGCGCCGGTTATATAACCTGCTTTGACATCGCCGTTGTATGTGCTGAGCTTCGCATCACCTGTTACCGATGAGGCATCAATGCTGCCATTCTTGGTATCAGCCTTCACCGAACCTGTGAGGCCATGCATTGTAATCGAACCGGTTGTCGCTTTGATGCTTAGTCCTCCGGGTAAGGATAACCCAGTTACATCGACAGAACCGTTCACAATTTGGATGGCGAGTTCGGATTGGATGTAATTGATCTGCGGACTGGTCGAATCTTCCGAATCGGGCTGACCTGCGCCTGTAGATTCGTCGTCTGCTGTCGGGGGCTGGTCAGAAACCTCGGAAGTGTTTGTTTGAGAATCTGTCGACTCAGTGGGTTCTGTTGGGATAAGCTTCCCAAACGCCGACTCGGTGGGCACAGTCACTACTATATTCATACGCGGCACACGATCTCCGTTAGCACCATACGGATGACCTTTTGCTTCGATTTTGAGCTCATCCTCGCCGCTGACCGTGATTTCCGACTTGCCGGCAGTATCATCCGCTTCTGTTTGTTCAGTTGCATCTACCCACATGACAGATTCAACCGTCAGCTCGCTCACATTCCCCTTCTTGACGGTAACTTTGCCATTCGGGTTCACGATTTCGATCCCCCTAGTCTCAGACGTTACCGGGGCATGAATGGTTTCCTTGGCATAACGGAATCCTTTCTCTTCTCCGTAGGCGCTCGTTCCGGTCAAATTCACCTTAAATTCATCCAACCAGCGAAATGGCATCGAAGCGAACTGCGTCACAACAAAAGCGGTAACCGCTATAAGTGCAGCGAGGAAAGTCCCTCCGATATCAAAGGACGGTCGTTTGGAAGCTGTTCGATGCACAATGCTCATGATGACGACTTCAATGCCTAACAGGACAAACGCCGCCGGCCACCATTGTCCGATCAGCTCCATATCATTGCGATCGCGAATTTGGTCCCAGAGCAACAATGCGCCTACCGTAATCATCACCGCCGCAGCAGTGAATCTCCCCAATTTAAACATGACTCTATTCCTCCTCGAGGCAAAACCGATCGCCAGTACAATAAAAGCAATTCCCGGTGCATAGGTGCCTATCGTATCTACAATCGTTTGAAAGACGACAGGCGCTTGGACTAACACCAGCAAGAGAAAGGCCAGTCCAATAACAGCAACACCTTGAATAAACGTACCTATTCCTAAACGAGGCGACTCTTCCATAGCCGGACTCGCAGCTGCTTCACGCTGTTTCGCCGCCTGCTGGAGCGTATCGAATACGCTGTAGAACCAAAAGAAAGGCAGCGCCAATCCTAGAAAGATGATGAGCAGTGCGTATTTCCCTCCGCCTTCATCGGCAAAGCGAATCATTGCAGCGATATCGGTCAGCGTGCCAAGCAGCAGCAGCATGCCTGTTAAATGCCTGCCCAGCGCAAGATGTCCACCGCCCGGTATGAGAAAAGCGAGCAACGACGCAAGCAGTGTACTTCGAGATGATTCCCTCATGAGATGGATGGCACCTCCTGACTGTTGATGATTACAAATATTGTATCATAATTTCCCACAGCAAAAGAGGCATGTCCGCATGATGACGCCGGACATGCCTCTTTTATTGTAGTTATTGATTCAAGCGCGCAAGCAGCAGCTTGTTAACAAGCGCCGGATTCGCTTTGCCCTTCGTTTCTTTCATCACCTGACCGACTAAGAAGCCAATGGCTTTCTCTTTGCCGGCTTTGAAATCTTCGACGGATTGGGGATTGCCGCTGACGATGCGGTCAACCACTTCTGCGATTGCACCTTCGTCGCTAATTTGAACAAGGCCTTGCTCTTCAACGATTTGCTGAGGACGTTTGCCTGTTTCGAGCATTTCTTTGAAGACCGTCTTAGCGATCTTGCTGCTGATCGTGCCTTTCTCCATCAGACCGATCATCTCGCCGAGTCCTTGACCTGTCAGCTTGATATCTTCCAGCTCAAGGCCGCCTGCATTCAAGTAGCCGAGCAAATCACCCATGATCCAGTTGGATACCGCTTTGGCATCCTTCGTAAATTGAAGGCTCTCCTCGAAGAAATCAGCCAGCTTCTTGGAAGCCGTAATGACACCTGCATCGTAGGAAGGGAGACCGAATTCAGTTGTGTAACGAGCTTGGCGTGCATCCGGCAGCTCCGGAATGGATGCCAAGACACGCGCCTTCCACTCTTCGTCGATATGGATCTGCACAAGGTCAGGATCCGGGAAGTAGCGGTAGTCATGTGCTTCTTCTTTGCTGCGCATCGAGAACGTCTTGCCTTGCGCTTCGTCCCAGCGGCGTGTTTCCTGAACAACTTTGCCGCCGCTGTCGAGAATATCCGCTTGGCGCATTTGCTCATACTCAAGACCGCGTTGTACACCACGGAAGGAGTTCATGTTCTTAAGTTCGGCACGTGTGCCAAACTGCTCCTGATCGTAAGGACGCAGACTGACATTGGCATCGCAGCGAAGCGAGCCTTCCTCCATCTTCACATCGGATACATCACAATAGAGCATGATTGCTTTCAATTTCTCGAGGTAAGCTTTCGCTTCTTCCGGCGACCGAAGGTCCGGCTCGGAAACGATCTCGACAAGCGGCGTACCGACACGGTTAAAATCGACCAGCGATCCAAAACCGCCTTCGACGTGCGTCAGCTTGCCTGCATCTTCCTCCAAGTGAAGGCGCGTAATGCCGATGCGTTTGGTTTTGCCGTTCACTTCAATGTCGATCCAGCCATGCTCGCCGACAGGCTTGTCAAATTGCGAGATTTGGTACGCTTTCGGAGAATCCGGGTAGAAATAGTTTTTACGGTCAAATTTGCTGATGTCGGCAATTTGGCAGTTGAGTGCCATCGCTGCTTTCATCGCGAATTCCAGTGCCTGACGGTTCAGTACCGGCAGCACACCAGGGTGTCCGAGACAGATCGGACATGTATGAGTATTCGGCGGGGCGCCGAAGGAGGTGGAGCAGCCGCAGAAGATTTTACTCTTCGTATGGAGCTCAACATGCACTTCCAGCCCGACTACCGTTTCGTAAGTGTTCGGTTCAAACATCGTTTAGCCCTCCTGCTTTATTGGCATCCGAGAATTATAGCTGCGGACGCTGTTTATGATGCTCAGTATGCTGCTCGAAAGCGTGCGCGGCGCGAAGCACCGTGCGCTCATCGAACGCTTTGCCGATAATTTGCAAACCAACAGGCAGGCCATCTGCGAAACCGCAAGGTACGCTGATTGCCGGAATACCAGCAAGACTGACCGGAATGGTGCAAATATCGTTCAAGTACATGGTGAGCGGGTCGCCCACTTGCTCGCCGATACGGAAAGCAGGAGTAGGCGCAGTCGGCCCGATGATCAGGTCAAAGTTCTGGAACACGTTGTCAAAATCTTGTTTGATCAGCGTGCGGACTTTCTGTGCCTTCAAATAATACGCATCATAATAGCCGGAGCTGAGTGCATAGGTCCCGAGCATAATACGGCGCTTCACTTCCGGCCCGAAGCCTTGGCTGCGGGATTTGCGATACAGCTCAATCAAATTATCCGGATTCTCTGCGCGCACGCCATAACGAACGCCGTCAAAGCGTGCCAAGTTCGAGGAAGCTTCCGACGAAGCGAGCAGATAGTAAGTCGCTACTGCGTATTCCGTGTGCGGCAAGGACACTTCTTCCCATGTCGCGCCTAGGCTCTCGAATTGTTTCAGCGCAGCCAGAACCGCTTCTTTGACCTTCGGATCGATACCTTGTCCGAGGTATTCCTTCGGAACGCCAATACGAAGTCCTTTGACATCGCCGTTTAGCGCACCGACATAGTCGGGAATTTCCACGTTAGCTGATGTGGAATCGCCTGCATCGTAGCCTGCAATTGCTTGCAGCACATAGGCTGAATCTTCAACATTCTTCGTAAGTGGACCGATCTGATCGAGTGAAGAAGCGAAGGCCACAAGACCGAAACGTGAAACCAGGCCGTAAGTCGGCTTCAAACCGACAATACCGCAGTACGCCGCCGGTTGACGGATCGAACCGCCGGTATCAGAGCCAAGTGCGAAATAAACTTGTCCTGCCGCAACGGAAGCCGCAGAGCCGCCGCTTGAACCGCCCGGTACATACTCCGTATTCCACGGATTACGTGTCGGATGGAAGCTCGAATTCTCGTTGGACCCGCCCATTGCGAACTCGTCCATATTCAGCTTACCGATCGTAACCGATTGGGCCGCGTTCAGTTTCTTCATTACTGTCGCGTTATAAATCGGATCGTAGTTGCGCAGAAACTGGCTCGCACAAGTCGTTAGCAAGCCTTCCGTCACGATGTTATCCTTAATGCCAGCCGGCAATCCGAACAGCAATCCCTGCTCTCCCCCAGCCGCCAAAGCACCGTCAAGCTCAGCTGCCGCAGCGCGCGCGCCTTCTTCATTCAGCGTCAAGAACGCTTGTATGGAAGCATCGGTAGCTGCAATTCGTGAATACGACGCATCCACCAAATCGCCAACCGACAGCTCTTTCTTCTTTAATTGGTTATGTACTTCCTGTAGGCGTAAGTCAAAGAGTGCCAACAGCCGTTCCTCCCTTCGGTATAAACCCTCACACTATTATTCAAGAACAGCCGGCACTTTGAACTGGCCGTCTTCATCATCCGGCGCATTACGCAGTGCAGTCTCGTTCGTAACCGACTCGCGAATCACGTCGTCACGCATGACATTGTGAACCGGCAGCACATGGCTGGTTGGTTCCACGCCGTCTGTTTGCAGCTCGTCCAGCTTCTCAGCGTATTTAAGAATCGCATTCAGCTGACCGGTAAACTGCTCCTTCTCTTGCTCAGAAAGCTCCAGTCGGGCCAAATTGGCCACATGCTCGACATCTTTGATGGTTATGCTCATTGTCTATGGTCCCGTCCTTTCCATCCATTTTGCACACATTCTACCTATTATAACGTAAGCCTGCATTTAAACTCAATGAGAATGCGAATGCGGATGTGCCTAAGCCGGTGTGGAGCTGCGGTACATTTCCCGAATCATATCTTCGATGTCTGGCTCCTTGACGCTGAGATCGACAACCGAAAGCTTGGCCGATAAACCGCTGATCAGCTCGGACGCGGAGATATCGCTTTTGTGGAACCGATACGTCAGCTTAAGACCCTCTTGTTTGATCAACTCCGCACCTGGATGCTGCAAGGCCGAAGGCTCAGGAAGCTGGCTAAGATCGAGTACGAGCAGCCGATATGGCGCCATACGCAGAATCAGCTCCGACAACGGACCGTCTTCGACTACTTTTCCGTGATTGATGACAATCAGACGCTTGCATAGCTGTTCTACATCGTCCAAATCATGTGTCGTCAAAATAATCGTCGTGCCGCGTTTCATATTCATCTCTTTGATAAACGTTCTGATGTTCTGCTTCGCTTCGACATCGAGCCCAATGGTCGGTTCGTCGAGAAACAGAACGGATGGCGAATGCAGCATCGCCGCCGCCAAGTCGCCTTTCATGCGCTGTCCGAGCGACAGCTGCCTTACAGGTGTATTAATCAATTGATCGATGCCGAGTACATCATGCATCATCGCCAAATTCGTCTTATAGGTATCTTCATCTATGCGGTAAATGCGTTTAAGCAGCTCGAAGGTCTCGCCAAGCCGCAAATCCCAGTAAAGCTGCGTACGCTGCCCGAAGACGACGCCCAGTTGTTTGACGACGGACTTCCGGCTTTCCTGCGGCGAAATGCCGCCTATTCTCACCGAGCCTGAGGTAGGATGAAGAATGCCTGTCAGCATCTTAATGGTCGTCGACTTGCCCGCTCCGTTCGGCCCCAAATAACCAACCATCTCACCTGGCTCAATTCGGAAGCTGATGCCATCCACGCCGCGCACGATCGTTTTCTCCGGCCGGAACAAGCTCTGAATGGAGCCGCTTAGACCGCTTTTCTTCTTAATGACGGTGTATTCTTTGACGACATTCGTAAGTTCAATCATGCGCACGCATCCTCTCTCTCTCTCTGCTGCTGCGACCCGCTACGAGCCGGCACTTTCATATCTCTTCAATCCACTTTGGAAAACGAAATGGCTTAACGTAAAAATAAGAAGTCCGACAACCGGCGTCCAAATCGCCAGTCCGACAGGGAGTGTGAACCCGTCTTCTTGGCCGATGAAATCCGCTGCAGGATAGAAGCTGATAAACCCGATCGGCAAAATGAAGGTCAGAGCCAGCTGAATCAGTCTCGGATATAAGGAAAGCGGGTACATGGTCGTCCGTTCCATCGTAGCCAAGGTCAGTGAAACGAGCGATCCGCTGCGCTTGGTCCAGAACGCCGCCGAACCCATGATCGTACAAATCGAGGCACGGATGAACATCCCGCCGATGACGACGCCAAGCAGCTTGAGCACGTTGATGACATTCCAGTCGAAGCCGATCTGAGCACAGCCGTAGAAGAAAATAAGGAAGCCGGGAATGAGATCGATGAGTCCGATAAAATTCACGTAGTTGATGACAAATTGAAAAAAGACGTTCATTGGGCGAAGCAGCATCCGGTCGAAATCACCCCGGATCACCATATTATCGATATGCCAGGTTTGAATGAAGAAAATAACGGACAAGCCGTGGCTCAGCAGTCCTAATCCGTACAGAAATGCGAGCTGCGGGAAGGTCCAACCTGCCAGCGCTTGAAACTGCTCCACCATCAGCTTCAGCACCCATACTCCGCTGATGTACTGTAAGGGGATCATAAGAAACCAGCTGACCAAAAACAGCGGATATTCCAATTGACGTTGAACGGCTAATTTTGCAAAGAAATAAGCTACGGATGCATGATAACGAATCGCGGTAACCATGACGGATTAACCTCCTTGAATGAGCGTGACACGCTGGGCACGCTGCCACACGGCGTACGCGATAAAAGCGAGCACCGCAATCCAAACCGCTTGAATAACAAGCGCTGTTCCTGCCTGTGCGTATGAGATTTTGCCAATATAAATGGAAAGCGGGGTTTGGTACATGTACTGGAACGGAAGATAACTCGACACGGTCGCCATCCAGCCGGGGAAGAACCAAATCGGAATCAGGCTGCCTGACAGAATACGCACGATTGCATCCTTCACGTTGCCGAGGTTACCTAGCTCCATGACCCAGAAGGAGATCATGCCGACGATAGCACCCATGAGCCAAAGCAGCAGAAAGCTCAGCATAAGGCTTGGGATAAAGAGTAGAAATGCTGTCATGCTTACCGGCAGCGGCGGGGTAAACAGAATCGAAGCCAGCAGAATAAGCGGGATGGCTTGGTTGACGAGCGCGCTTACCGTGGTGCCGAGATCCTCGGCCAGGAACATGCCAAGCAGATGAATGGGCTTAATGAAATCGGTCGCGATATGCCCTTCCCGGACCCGATAGTACATGTCGTTCTGAACATTAACGGATAGAACCGCCCCCATCACAACGGCTAAGATGGCATAGACGATCATTTGATCCTGACTCACGTCTTGTATGGAACCCAAGCCCCGATATGCCGCCTTCCAAAGGAATACGGATGCAAGCAGCATGACAGCATTAGAGGCCATACCGGTGAACACTTCGAATCGATAGGCGATCGTCGTTAAAATTCTCATTTTGAAAAAGTAGTAATAAGCAGACATGCAAGCCCCCCTTTCCAACCCCGTCCAATAATTGGATGTTTTTGTTATATGATAACGTTGCCATTGCGATTTGGGCAATAAGTAAATTATGAAGAGAGATTATCGAGAGGAAATATGGAGAGAAAATATGGAGACTAAATATGAAGACTAAATATGAAGAGAAACTTCATCCTGGGCTAAGGGAGCTTTTACGTTGCCTTCAGCTTTCTTTAAGGTTAGCTGTCCATACTGGGGAATGTAACCAAGTACAACTACATTCAAGGAGGAAGAAATAATGAACAAAACAATGAAAGCTCTCGGTTTAACGGCCGCTATTGCGGTGATGATTCCGCTTAGTGCCTATGCCGCAACAAGCGCTACGACTACAACTACTGACAGTGCAAAGTCGACTACAACGGCTACCAGTACGGCAGTCGTCGGACAAGGGCCGTTTGGTCTTAAAGGCGAAGGAATTAAGGTTCGTCCAGGCGGCTTCTACAGCCAAGAGGTTTTGGATTTGCTCAAGCTGGATATGAAGGCGTTGAAAGAGAAAATCGAAGCCGGTAAAACATTGGCTCAAATTGCAGAGGAACAAGGAGTAACGCGGGATCAGTTGAAGGCAACAATGACAACGGCATACGAGAAACAGCAAGCTGAAGAGAAAAAGGCGTTCACCGACAATCTCGATAAATCGCTTGATTCCACGATGAAAGATAACATCGGCTTCGGAAGAGGCGGTGAACGAGGCGGTAACTTCAAGATGGAGTTCAATAAAGGCATTCGCGCCGAGATAGCTGACTTCAGTGCATCTGCCAAGGTGCTTGGTCTCAGTGATGAGGAATTGAAGACTGCACTGAGCGGCGGTAAGTCCCTTGCTGATCTGGCCCAAGAGAAAGGCATCGACGTTCAGAAGCTGATTGATGCGCAGAAGCAAGTCATTGTGGACAATTTGAATGCCGCTGTGAAAGCCGGCAAACTTACACAGGCTGAGGCTGATAAAGAAATTGCCAATGCGGCAGATATTGCAACACGGATCGTGAATGGAAAAATGGACAGAAAACCACATACCATCAAAATCGACCGTAATGGTGTGAAGCAGGATGCTGGCACCAAGGCAAATACGGGTACATCGGCGGCTGCGTCAGCTGCTGATACGGACGCTTAGGGGTAATATGGTGGTATTGGGATGGCACAGGGTTTACCCCTGTGCCATTTTGTTTGTTTTGGCGCAGGTGGCGCGGGACGCTAGGCGCGGGTGGCGCGAGACGCGTGATGAAGAGATAGAGCTGAAAGTTCCGTAATCGAACGCTCAGTGACTAAACTAGCTGAATATCCCTCTCGCTGTATCGGGAGAGTCGCATAATTGAACTCTCAACCTCGAAATAGGTGAGGTCGAAACTGAGAGGTCCAAAATCGAACGCTCAACTCAAAAACCAAGAAAGTTCGTTACCACATAAGCGGATATACCGCTTATAGAGTAGGAATTAGCTAGTTTGGAGCCTCGATAGCGGATATACCGCTATCAGCATAGAAATTAGTTAGTTCGGCGGTTGAATAGCGGTGGCAGCAGTCTCCCAAACAGGTGTCCGTGAAAATTTGAAAAAGCCTCCTTCCGATGACTCGGATGGAGGCTTTCTCTGATGAATAGCTTGGTTCGCGTTAGATCCAAGCCTTCAGATGGACTTGACGAATAAACTCTTCGCGAGTTTGCGGTTCGCCTTCGACATCTTCTTCTTGCAGTGGTTCTTCCTCGCCGTTCATGATGCGATGAAACAGATCCGCATTATGAGTCGCCAGCGCAAAGTCGATCAGCGCTTCGCGCTCCAAACGGTCGACCTCTTGCTTAATCAGCACTTCCTCCAGCTCGATGTCTGCGGCAGGCACGTAGAAATTCCGGTTCGCTTTGGGAACTCGGATCACATAATCGAACGCGTTATCCGCATTGCGATCATAGGCGATTATATAACCATACTCCCCGACCGGGAGGGTCTGTTCAAATAAGTCCGATATAATAATGATACGTTGGCCAAGCTTATACATTAGCGTCTCACTCCTGTCACCAATAACCATACTCTATGACTCTACTCTATCCTACTAAAATTCAGAAAGGAAGTCCAATAGATGAGAATGGTTATTGATTATTACATTTCCAGTGATGGACGACGACGCAGTGACCAAGCTGCGATTGCCATTATGGCAACCATGACGCCAATCGCGATGCAGACAGCCGACCATAGGCTTCCCTGCCCGCTTGGCGAAGCCGTGAACTGCGCGTAGGCAAGCTTCGGCAGCATGCCCGGGCTTGCCGCGAGCGCGTGCGGGAACACTGAGGCTGTCAGCGCGAGTACGGCCGCAGTGCCGAGCGCGCACGCGGCCGCAGCTGCCCCGCTGCGCAGCAATGCGCTAAACAGCAGCGTGAGCGAGCCTGCGAAGCTTAGCCACAGCAAGAACAGCAGATAGGCATAGAGGCTGCTCCGCCAATCTACGGGTTCGAACAGGGCCGCTGTGTAATACGAGGCGGCGCCGAAGCCGCCTGCGAATGCGAGTGAGACGAGCACCAGCATGGCAGCCCATTTGGCCGAGACGAACGATAGATACGAGATCGGCTTTACTAGAATCATCGCGGTCAAACCGCTCGTGCGTTCCGCGGAAATACTGCCCATAACCGATAAGGCAAGCACCAGCAGTCCCATCGTGTTGAACTGCTGCAGTGTCGCGGCCATTACTTCATTCGCCGAAGGCTGCGGTATTGAAATGACCGCTCCTTCCGGCAGGTTACCGGCGTGCGCAAGTATGTCCGGTAGGAAATAGGTGGAGAGGGGCTGCATCGCACCAAATAAGATATAGACAAGCGGTACCCAAACAAGCTTGTAGCTGCGGATCAGCTCTGTCCATTCTTTAACGAAAAGCACCAGCCAACATTTCATACGTGCTGCACCGCCTTCATAAATAAATCCTCCAGTGTCGTCGATCCGAATTCCAGCTTGGTCACGGGTATTCCTCGATCCAGCAACTGCTGTAGAACGATCCTTCTGGCTTCGTCGATTTGATTTTGTTGTACATGCAGCTTAGCAGCGTTTCCGCCAGGTTGAAGCCCCACAGAATGATAAAGCTGCGACGACGATACCTCCGAAACCAACTGCGACAATGCCGTCCGCGCTTCCTCCGTATTTTCGACTTCAACCAGCATAACCGGCTCTCGATACGCAGCGCGTATATCATCGATTGCCCCGCTGATAACAATGCGCCCGCTCTTCATAATAAGCACGTCGTCACACAGCTCTTCGGCGTCATGGAGCACATGCGTGGAGAACAGAATCGTCGTCTCATGCTTTAACTCCGCAAGCAGCTCCATCACCTCACGGCGCCCAATCGGGTCAAGCGCAGATACCGGCTCGTCCAGAATAAGCAGCTTCGGCCGGTGAATGAGCGCCTGCGCTAAGCCAAGGCGCTGCTTCATCCCGCCGGAATAGCCGGCGATTCGCCGCTTGCCGGCATCGGCAATGCCAACCCGCTCCAGCAATTCCGCGCTGCGGGCAGCTGCTTCCCGTTTCGTCAGGCCGCACAAGCCCGCAGCGTAGCGAAGAAATTCGTCGCCGGTCATCCAGCCGTGAAACGCCGGTGTTTGCGGCAAGTAGCCAATAAGCAGGCGATGATCATCGCCCGGCTTAAGATCTCGGAAGCGGATGCTTCCAGAAGATGGCTGCAGCAGCCCGCTGAGAATGCGGATCGTGGTTGTTTTGCCCGCTCCGTTAGGACCAAGCAGTGCCGTGCAGCGACCTTCCCCAAGCGTGAAACGAATGTCCAGCAGCGCGGATGTTGCTCCGCTGAATGTCTTGCTTAGTCCTTCGACCGTAACAAGCCCCATCATGACGATTGCTTCCTTCCGAAGAGGAAGAACAACACTGCTCCTATGATATTAATGAAAATAATAATGAGCACCCACATCCACTTCGGCCCTCTCGTCTCGTCAGCGCGAGCGCAAACAACAAGTGCCGTTATCATCAAGATTAGCTGCACAATGATTAGCGGCAATATAAGGGAAAGCATCATCGAATTCGAAAAATGATCCATGTTTGTACCTCCTCTTCCTTAAGTATTTCTTCGCTTCGACCAGTTCACCCTAACGATCAGCAGATAGAATATCAGCGGCATCGGACACTGAATCAGCCCCCATATCCCCCAAAACCAAGGATAACGACTCCGTTTCTTCGCATCCTTAAACAGCCAGGACGATTGGCATAGTAAAATAACGACGGCGCCAATTATGACAGCTATTTTCCATCCGACCATTTAGGACGCCGCCCTTCTCTGCCTTTGACCATGAACAGCAACACGAATATGGCCGCAGCCGTAAACGCCAAGATTTGCACAGCTACGAATATCACGATGCTGCTCACCCATAGCAGCAGCAAACCGCTTAGTACACAAGCGCTGACCAGCCAGAATAAGAGCAGCTCCCGCATATAACGACGACCCAGCTCTTTCTTATGCTCACGAACCAGCACCGCTATCGAGTCGACAGATGGAATGTCCGGCTGCATGGAGCGGTCCCATTCTTCCAGATGACCCCCGAGCAGCTGTTGAAAATGCTGCTCATCTTGAAGATCATGGTTGTCACTTTGCTTGCCGCGTTTACTGTCTTTATTCATTCTCGTCAAGCTCCTTCCTTAGCTGTTTGAGTCCGTTATGCAGCCTCGACTTCACCGTACCGACAGGAATGTCGAGCCATGAAGCGATTTCCTCGTAGGCATAGCCGTAATAATATTTGAGCAATATCGGCACCCGGATCTCGTAAGATAACGCGCCAAGCGCATCGAGCGCATGCGGCCATTCCTGCTGCTGCATCGCGGCATGAAACCGGATGGATTGCAGCGCCTGCTCCTGCGTTTGCCACTTCTGTTCTCTCTGCTGCTTGCGCATCTCGTCGATATAACGCCGGGTTGCAATGGAAATCAGCCATGTTGAAAATTTACTTTGCTTCCGAAACGTGCCGATCTTCTCAATCGCCTTCAGCATCGTATCCTGTACCAAATCCTCGGCCATCGCCTTGTTCATCGTTACCTTCAACATGTATCGATACAACAAGGTGTAATGGCTGCGCAGCAGGGTCGACAGCGCAAGGTCATCGCCGCGAACTGCACGTTTCACTAGCTGCGCTTCATCCCCGAGCTGTTCCATCCCGATCATCGTGTTCTCCCCACCCGCTGCTTGAAATAAGCCTCTTTCCTTCATTCTCGCCAATATGACGATCAAGGTTGCTCGATTGTTCACTTGCCTTGCAAAAAAACTTCCGGTTTCCTTCCGCTACATATGGATATGGTATCACGACGCAGGAAAGGCCACCCGCTTGGATGGCCTTTCCTGTATTGTGATACCCTGATTAATTCACTTTAGCCGCAGCAGTATACCGATTCACCGGCACTGGCAAACCGAGATTACCGCGTAAGGTATCTGACTCATATTCCGTCCGATAGATGCCGCGTTCCTGTAGAAGCGGCACGACCGACTCCACGAAATCGCGCAGAGCGTCCGGTGTAGGTGCATATAGGATAAAGCCGTCCGCCGCTTCCTCCTCATGCCAGCGTTGAAGCAAATTCGCGACTTTCTCAGGCGTCCCGATAAACTCACTGCGAGGCGTCGCCGTACGAATCGCCACTTCGCGCAGCGTCAATTTCTGCTCTCGGGCCAATTGCTTGATTTTATCCGTTCCGCTGCGGAAACTGTTCTTACCGAGTTCCCCTAGCTCAGGGAACTGCTCGTCGAGCGGATATTGGGAGAAGTCATGGTGCTCGAAGAACCTTCCAAGATATTCAAGCGCCTTATCAATCGTCACCAAGTTCGCGTATTCCAAATACTTGCGCTCGGCTTCTTCTTCCGTCGCTCCGATGATCGGTCCGACGCCAGGCAGAATCACGATATCATCACGCGAACGGCCCAGCGCAACTGCGCGATCTTTTACATCCTTATAGAACGCCTTCGCTTCGTCAATGTTCTCATGTCCGGTGAATACGGCATCAGCGCTGCTCGCAGCCAATTTCCTGCCGCTCTCGGACGAACCCGCTTGGAAGATCACCGGATGTCCCTGCTTGGAACGCGCGATATTAAGCGGTCCTTGCACGGAGAAATAATCGCCTTTATGATCGAGACGATGCATTTTGGACGGGTCGAAAAACACTCCGGATGCCTTATCCCGGACGAACGCATCGTCTTCCCATGAATCCCACAAGCCGCGTGACACCTGCAAAAATTCTTCGGCAATCTTATACCGTTCATCATGCGTCGGATGCTCGGGTTTCCCGTAGTTTTTGGCCGACCCTTCAAGCGGGGAAGTGACCACGTTCCAGCCCGCGCGGCCTGCACTCAGATGATCGAGGGATCCGAACTGACGGGAAACGGTAAATGGTTCACTGTATGAGGTTGATAATGTACCGACAAGGCCTATCTTGGAAGTGACCGCTGCAAGCGCAGATAGTATCGTAATCGGCTCGAATCGGTTTAGGAAGTGGGGGATCGACTTCTCGTTAATATAGAGACCATCGGCGATGAAGACAAGATCGAATTTCCCCTCTTCGGCTGTTTGAGCTTGTTTTCGGTAAAATTCAAAGTTCACGCTTGCGTCCACGGGTACCTCCGGATGCCGCCAAGCGGATACATTGCCGCCAACTCCGTGAATGATTGCGCCTAGCTTCAACTTTTTATGATTAGCCATAACGGATTCCTCCCTAAGTTTAGGATTGCAATAAAGCTGATTCCTTCAGCCGAAGCCGGTAGCTTTTGACTAAGATATCTCCGTTCCGAAACTCTTTATCGAATGCTCGCTCGAATCCCAACCGTTCGTACAACCGAACCGCGGAATCCATAATGTCTGATGTATGCAGGTAGAGTGTGTCAGCGCCCCAATCCAGAGAAAGCTTAGCGCTTTCGCGGATGAGCTCCGTTGCGATACCGCGTTTGCGAGCTTGCCGCGATACGCCTAACAACCGAATGATCGGACTATGAATTTCTAATCCCGGCGCTCCATATGCGGTCTCCGACGACTCATAAATGAACACACTTCCCATGATTTGTCCATCCAACTCCGCAACAAGCCGCGACTTCGTCGTCGGCGCATCGATTGCCTGCAAAATATTTTCTTTATATTGCTCCCAGCGTGCGCTATCAAGCGTAATTTCATATTGCTGATAGGCATCCAGCAGCACTTGAACTACCGCATCGCGATCGGAAGACCTCGCCTGTCGAATGATAACTTTATTTTGCGCGTCTATTTCTTCCTGTTTAATTCTTGCAATCTGCTTCAGATGGCCCTGTACATGAGTAATGAAAGACTGAACAATGGCAGCAAGCGTTACGCTTTCTCCTTTGAAATTAACCCCCGTCTTGTTCCAATCTTCGATCGTCAAACGGTCAAACAACAATCGGTTGTAGTTCAGAAGGTGGTTATAGAACGTCAAGATATCCGCGGCATTCCCCTCGTTCGTCTTCTGCCCAGCTACCCAGCGGTCCTGACTGAACGCTGGCAATTGCACCGACGAATCGGACAAAATTTCGCGAACACGAAACGAAACCACGATATTGTGGTCAGCCAGATGGCCAAGAACTTCGGTAATGCTCCATTTAGCTTCTGCCGCCTTCCAGCGCAATTGCTCATCGGACAGCCCTTCGATCGCTTGCTGCAGTTGTTCGTACGTATGCAGGTAGTGGTCAATTTGAATGAGATCTTGCAGTTTACTTTGACTCATCGTAGCTCTCCTCCTTTAAGTACACCTATTGAGCTAAGGGCTTTTACCGCTAACGCCTCGAAAAACAAAGCTCCGATTGACAGTGCCCTTTCATCCACATCAAAAGCCGGATGATGCCACTCTTGCGGGCCTGATGTGCCTAAGAAGAAGAAAATACCCGGCACCTCCCGCAAGTAAAAAGCAAAGTCTTCCCCGGCCGGCGACGGCGCAGGCTCCACGACCGTCAAACCAAGCGATTCGGCAATCTCGGCGGCACGTTCAGCCCATATGGAATCGTTCACGACAGCAGGCGGGCCGGTAATCCATTTGACCGTCGCTTTCGTATCGAATGCTGCTCCAACTCCGACGACGACTTGCTCGAATCGCTCTCGCACGCGATCCCGCACTCGCTCATCGAACGTGCGCAGCGTTCCGTCGAACACGGCTTTGTCCGCGATAACGTTCCAAGCCGTTCCGCTGTTCAGACGAGTCACGCTGATAACTGCGCTATCAAGCGCACTTACGTTTCGGCTGACAATAGACTGCAGCGCCGTAATAATATGGGCGGAGGCTACGATGGGATCGAGTCCCGCTTCCGGTACGGCGGCATGGGATCCGCGACCTTCAACCTCGACGACGAACCCGTCCGCCGCTGCCATGATCGGTCCGGCTTTAATGCCGATTGTGCCTACCGGTAAATTCGGCTTGTTGTGCAAGCCAAACACCGCACTCACACCTTCAAGCGCCCCGCTCGCGATGACCTGCGAAGCGCCTTTGGCCTTCTCCTCCGCCGGCTGGAATATCAGCCTCACTGTCCCTTCCAGCTCCTGCTCTCGCTGCTTCAACAAGAGCGCAGTTCCCAGTACGATCGCGGTATGGCAATCATGGCCGCAGGCATGCATGACACCGGGAACTTTAGAAGCGAAGGGCAATCCCGTTTCTTCTTGAATCGGCAATGCATCGATATCCGCGCGGATGGCGATAATCGGCCCTCCACGGTAACCGCCTACCTCAGCGACAAGACCGGTTCTCAGCGGATAATCCGCGATGCGGATGTCCGACTCCGAAAGCCATGTACGAAGGGTCGCTGTCGTAGCGAACTCTTCATGAGAGATCTCGGGATTCTCATGTAAATGACGTCTATAAGCAACCAAGCGCTCTTGGAGCTTGTCGGCTAACGAGATGCTCATCTTCGTATACTCTCCTCGAAAGCTTCCTGCAGCAGCTCGAAATTTCTTACTCGCTTGGTGAAGTCAGGTATGATCGTCGTGAAGATCAGCTCATCCGCATCGTACGTATCACGAAGCTCCGACAACCGTTTTCTAACCGTCTCCTTCGTTCCTCGCGTAATATCCGCTTCGCGGATTTCGGCCGTATACGCCTCGCCGGCTTGCTTAGCAAATTCCTCCGCCTGCTCAAGCGAACCGACATTTACGACCTTGCCGCTTGCCAGCGTAACGCGAACGTTCTTGAAGTGACCGGCGAGCTCAGCAGCCTCTTCTTCGGAATCCGACACGATGACCGACAAGGCAAGGATGGCATAGGGTTCGCCTCCTTTATCTCGATTGAAATGCGTCCGGTAGCTCTCGAAGGCAAGTCGAGCCGTTTCCGGATCGTTGTTGATGAATAACGCGAAAGCGTAGGGATACCCTCTCTCCGCAGCCAGTTTTGCGCTTGAAATACTCGTGCCGAGCAAATAGATGTCAGCGGGCCGGGCCGGCAACGGGTTAGCTTGCAACCCGGCAAGTGGATGGTCATCTCCAAACGAGCCATGGAGCAATTGTTCCAGCTCTGTCAGCTTACTTTCGAGTGTTTCCGGTTCGCTTAAGCCTTTCTGCAGCGCCTTGGTGGAACGAGGCAAGCCGCCCGGCGCGCGTCCGATGCCAAGATCGACCCGTCCCGGCGCCAACGAGGCTAATACATTAAAATTCTCGGCGACTTTGTATGGACTATAATGCTGCAGCATGACTCCGCCTGATCCGACCCGAATCTTGCTCGTTCGAGCGAGCAAATGTGAGATCAATACTTCCGGTGATGCGCCAGCCATCTGCGGGGAATCATGATGCTCCGACACCCAGAAACGTTCATAACCCAGCTTCTCCGCCAATTGAGCCAGCTTGATCGTATTGCCCAGCGCTTCCGCCGGCGTCTGTCCGGGGAAAACGATGCTTTGGTCCAAAATGCCGAATTTCAAAGCCATGTATCTTCCAACTCCATTCGATTAAATTGAATAGGCGCTCTCCGGCGTAATTCTGGCCAGAAATTGTTTCGTCCGCGCTTCCTTAGGCGACTGAAAGATGAGCTTGGGGGGACCTTCCTCGACAATAACGCCTTCGTCCATAAACACGACGTGATTCGCGACATCTTGGGCGAAGCCCATCTCATGAGTAACGATGATCATCGTAATCCCTTCCTTGGCAATTTTGCGGATGACGGCAAGCACTTCGCCAACCAGCTCGGGATCAAGCGCAGAGGTCGGTTCATCGAACAGAATCACGTCTGGATTCAAGGCAAGCGCCCTAGCAATGCCAACGCGCTGCTGCTGTCCTCCGGACAATTGGCTCGGATACGAATCCAGCTTGCCCCTAAGTCCTACCTTCTCCAGCAGTTCTATGCTTCTTAGGCGTGCTTCCTCTCGAGACATGTTCTTTACGATCACGAGCCCCTCCATTACGTTCTCAAGGGCAGTCTTATGCCGAAAAAGATTATAATTCTGAAACACCATGGCGGTTTTCCCACGCAAGGTATGGATATCCTTCTTCAAAGGTTTCCGGCAATTCACCTTAAAGTCGTCGATCGAAATCTCCCCGTCGCTCGGCTTCTCCAAATAATTAATACATCTGAGAAGCGTCGTCTTGCCCGAGCCGCTGGGACCGAGAATAGCAACGACTTGACCTTTCTGAACGGTCAGATCGATTCCTTTCAGCACTTCGTTGCGGCCGAAGGATTTCGAAATATTCGTAAGTTTAATCATGCTACACCTCCGCGGTTATAAGCATTAATGCGCTTCTCCAGCAGCGCAGTTGCCCGCTCAATCAGAATGGTAAGCCCCCAGAAAATAAGCGCCGCTGCAAGATACGCCTCGAAAAACTTCCAATTCGTCGTTGCGATAATATCTGCCTTGGCGTTCACTTCCACAACCGATACGGTAAAAGCGAGCGTGGAGCCATGCAGCATGCCGATCAAGCTGTTCGACAAATTGGGGAGCGCAGCCGCGAAGGCTTGTGGCAATACGATTCGGCGCAGCGCCTGGAAAGTGGTCATCCCGATCGAATGAGCCGCCTCCATTTGACCTTTATTTACTGCGAGAATGCCGGAACGAATGACTTCGGATAAATAAGCGCCTGCGGTGATAGAGAATGAGAGATACGCAAAACCAATCATCGGAATCGAAACCGAGTTGAACGACCAATGGTACTGCTCGGCTAAGCTGTCGACGATCATGGGCAATCCGACGTAAATCAGGAGCAAGTGAGTCAGCATCGGCGTCCCCCGAATAAACGTAACGTAAGCCGTACCGATCTGGCTCAGCACAGGAATGGCGAAGATGCGGGACAGCGCAACAATCAGTCCAATGATAAATCCGCAACCGACGGAGACGACAGTAATATAAATCGTGTTCGGAATAGCCGGAAGCAGCAGCAGAAAGGCTTGCCAGATGAACCCGAAATCCAATGTCATAAGCCTGTGCCTCCTTTACCCCATGCTACTTTCGCATCCAATAACCGATTCAGCCCTTTTTTGCCCATAGGGAGTTTGCTGGTGTTCGTTATGGCCGTTTCATGCTTAAGCAGCCTGCGCTCCGTGAAATAAAACAATTTCTCCAAGAAGAAGCTGATAATGAAATAGATAATGGCCAAAGCAATATAGCTTTCAAACAAATGCCTGGACATCGTGGGCAGCGTCTGCGATCTCCCCGTAAGCTCCATAACGCCGAGTGTAAAAGCGAGCGATGTGTCCTTCAACGTTGCGATAACCAAGTTAGCCAGAATCGGAATCGAGATGGCCAGCGCTTGAGGGAAGACGATTCGAGTGAACGCCTGATAACCGGTCATCCCAACCGCATAAGCCGCTTCGACTTGTCCCCGATCCACGGCGGACACCGCAGCTCGGATTCCTTCTGAAATGTAGGCTCCGCTATGCAGCCCGTAAGCCAGAATGACGAAGTACAATGCCGACACCTTGCTTACGTCTACATGTACGGCTTTCAGTAATTCCGGCAATCCGTAATAGATCAAGAACAGCTGAATGATAATCGGCGTTCCTCGAAAAAAAGAGGCATAGAGCTGGGAAATCCGCTGCAGCAGCGGCACCCGGTAAAGCCGGGGAAGAGCGACGAGAAAACCGACGCCCAGCCCGACCAAGATGGAGCTCGCTACGATAATGAGCGAAATCCGTATAAACGGAAGCAGCTTCCAGAAATACTCGACAACATAGGCGATATCGAATGGAGCACCCATAGACCGACCTCACCCTTTCTTGAATAATGTCTATTTCTCAGATACAGTTGCATCGAATCCAAGCCATTCGTTGCTGATTTTGGATAACGTACCGTCTGCCTTGATTTCCAGAATCGCTCGGTCTACTGCATCTGCAAGCGTCTGCTGCTCCGCATCGTCCTTGCGGAACAAGAACAGAATATCCGCTTCGCTGAGCTCTTTGCCGACGGTTTTCAGCTTGCCTTCCGGATCGATAATCGGTAGCACGAAATCCGCGCCTACGGTAGCTTCCACGCGACCGGAAGTAATCTGGGATAAGGCGTCATTAGCCGCCCCGCTGGAATATACAATGTTCAGCGCATTATCGTGCTCCTTGTTGTAATTCTCCAGAATCGTCGCCTCGGCACTGGTGGCCGTCGTAAATATTTTCTTGCCTTTCAAATCGTCGAGCGATTCAATCGGATCATTGTTGTCTTTGGAAACGATGATTTTATTTTTCCAGTGTGCATAAGACTCTTTGTTAAATAAGTATTTCGCTTCGCGCTCCGGGTTTTTCTCGAATTCATGAGCGGCCAAATCGATTTTCTTCGTTTCCAGGCTGAGTAGAATATTTTTGAATTCCAGTACTTGAATGTCGAACTCGTATTCAGGCAGGCGCTTATCGATTTCTCTGATCAATTCCACGTCATAGCCGGTCAGCTTGCCGCTTTCGTCGATGAATGCAACCTTAGGGAACTGATTGCCTGTTCCGACGACGATCTTCTTCACTTCTTGCGGTGCTTCTGTGTTCGTTGCTGCCGTAGTGTCGGACGAGACATTGGTTATGCCTGCGTTGCTTGTGTTATTATCCTTGGTACCGCAAGCCGACAAGGTAAGAATCAGGATAAAACTTGCTGCCAATACGATCGATTTCTTCATGTTAACCCCTCCGTTTTTAGTGGAACCTTTAAACTTATAATTCCTAGTGGTTAAGTAAGAATTAATGTTGAGATTAACGATATCACCGCCTTCACCCATCGTCTAATAGAGATTTTCAATATGCAGATTAAAAATTCCGATAATTCCTACAAATTTACTTTGTTTATAGGTAATCGAAAGGGCTGACCCCTGTCTTGCGACATCAAGTTCAGCCCTTGTTCCTACTCTTCGAATAGGTGTTTACCAATATCCATGATCTCCGTAAATAATTGCGTATGCTCGCCAAGGCAGGAGATGACGTTCGTCTGCAAAGAGATCCCTTCCGTCTCCGCAACTCGAAGCGGAATCAGCTTTCCTTGGGCTACTTCTCCCCGTACGCTTAGGCCGGGAAGGAATGAGATCCCCGTCTTTCCTATGACTAGCCGCTTAGCCATCTCCGAGTTATCTGTCTGGATCCGAATGTTAGGCGGCTGCTCCAGATGTTCGAATACGCGGTGAATGCGCAGCCAGTCGAGCGCTCCGCATTCGAAGAAGACGAGCGGCTGCAGCGCGATCTCTTCGACGGATAAGTTTGTTCTACCGATGAAAGGATGATCCTCATAGGCATATAGGGAGATTGGATCCTCGTAAAATTTGACAGAATGAAGGGAGGGATGATTAACTTTGCGGACGAAGCCGACGTCGACTTCCTTATTGAGTATTTTGGAGACAATATCGTCCGTGGTGCCGGTCACGAATTTATAGTAGATATTCGGGAATTTGCGCTGAAGCCTCGGCATCAGCTGCGGGATGATGTAGTTGGATACGGAAACCGTGCAGCCGATCCTGAATTCCTCGGGCATTTTCTTTCGGCTCACGTTCAGCTTGCCCTTCTGGTAAGTCAGCAACAGCTGCTGCGCATACGGCAGGAACCGTTTTCCCTCTTCCGTAATTTGCACCTGCTTGCCGTTCCGATCGAACAGCTTGCAATCGAGCTCCCGCTCGAGCGATTGTATGCGTGCCGTAACGGAGGGTTGGGATAAGAATAAGGCTTCGGCGGCTTTATTAAAGCTTCCGCAGTGGATGACGTACACAAACGCTTCGATATTTTCTATGTTGACGGTAACCACCTCCGAATCGACACTGCTGACCAATACATATTTAACCAATAAGATAACTCGGAATTAAGTAATTGTAAAGTGGAATTTTCGTAAAAAAAATACGGCCGTTCCACATATGATGCGGAACAAGCCGTATGGATCGTTATATTGTCATCGCGCCAAAGCCGCCGTCTACGCGAATCAGCGAGCCGGTGACATAACCGGATGCCGCCTCAGAGGCCAGCCAAACGACTGCGCCTTGCAGCTCCTTCGGATCGCCAAAGCGCTTCATCGGCGTATGGCTCATAATGCTTTCCACCCGCTCCGGCGATAGAATGGCGCGGTTCTGCTCCGCCGGGAAGAACCCCGGTACGATACCGTTGACACGAACGCCATGCGGAGCGAATTCACGCGCCAGAAATTGCGTCATGCTGTTCACGGCATGCTTCGAAGCCGAATACGTAAACACGCGGGAGAGCGGCGGTCCCGAGGAGACGGAACTGATCGTAATGATGCTTCCGCCGTGACCGGCGTCGATCATTGATCGGCCGAACACCTGGCAGGCCAGCATCACACTCTTCGCGTTGACGTCCATGATCCGGTCCCATTCTTCTTCCGTAATATCGAAGAATGGCGTCGCGCTGTTCGTGCCTGCCGCATGCAGCAAGATATCCGTTCGACCTTTTGGCGACCAGTCGGTAATCTCACCGAGCACGCGCTCAAGATCCGTCTTCACCGCTGCATCCGCCTCAAACAGCGTCGCTCGGCCGGTTTCCAGCAGAGGTGCAAGCTTCTCTTCCGCTCTCTCCTTGCTGCGGACGACAAGTGCCACATGCGCACCATGGTCAAGCATCGCTTCGGCCATGACGCTGCCGAGCGTGCTTGTGCCGCCAATAATGACCGCCGTACGGCCCGTTAAATCAAACAATGAGCTTCCGATATAGAACGCCTCCGTATGTGCGGCGGCGCACGCTAGGCTTTAGCTTTCGGCAACGAGCTGGAGCATCCGCTTCCGGTATGTCTCCGGACTTGCACCGACCGTGGTTTTGAACAGCCTGCTGAAATGCGGCAGATGGTGAAACCCGACAGCGCGGCACACCTCCGAAACGGACTGCCTGGGCTCGAGCCGAAACATCATTTTGGCCTGATTGATCCGCCGATTATATAAGTATTTGAATACCGTTGTACCGGTAACGTCTTTGAAGAGGTTGGACAGGTAAGGTTTCGTCAAATGAAGCGCACTTGCAATATGATCGAGCGTCACTTCCTCGAGATAATGATCCTCCAAGTAAGAGATGACACGCTGAACATGCTGCTCTTTCTGGGAACGATGCTCCCGCTCGTTAACCGGCTCGCTGCACCAATCCCGAATAAGATGCAGCAGCTCGATGACCCGCATGACAAACCGATTATAAGCCGTTCGCACTCCTGCCTCGTTCGTCCGCTTATACAGCTGATCCATCTCAGCCAGCAGCGTTTCAAGCTCTGCTTGATCCTGGGGACTGAGGGAAATGCGAATATTGCGCAGCTCATCGAACGGCTTCAGCAGCATCGCCGCCGTATCCGCTTGAAGCACTTTATGGATGTAAGCCGGATCCATATGTATAATCGTGCGAATGTAAGGTTTATGCGGTGCCGGGTTCGGACAATGAAGCGTCATTCCGTGCATCAGGATCAAATCACCGGGTTGAAGCGTAATCAGCTTGTCGCCGATCAAATAGTTGCATTCGCCCTCTTGAAAATAATACATTTCATAAAAGGCATGCGAATGAAATTGAGCGCCCGGATACGGTTCATCGTTCCGGTACATCAGCTCGATCGGCTGCTGCCATTGCATCGTGAGCGGCACACAGTTCCCCTCCATTTGAGGCACCTTATCAGGGCGCATCCTAATGAAATGATTTTACCATGTCGCACATCACCATTGTATAGATTCCTTTACAAACGGACGGCTTTATTTTGCGCGAGCATACAGAGCTCCGCCGCCTTAAAAGCATGGGCCTGCGTCATCGCATTCTCCGTCCGGTTCAGGCAGTCCAGAATCAACTCGCCGAAGTATGGGAATCCGACCTGGCCGCCAACCGAGAGATGATGTTCCCCTTCGTGGTTGACCAGAAAGACATGATCGCCGCTCTTGTCGCGCGCCACATCGATATATTTGCGCAGCTCGATATACCCGTCAGTGCCGAGAATAATCGTCCGTCCGTCGCCCCAAGTGCCAAGCCCGTTCGGAGTTAACCAGTCCACGCGAAAATAATTCGTCGCCCCGTTGTCCCCAATAAGCGTTGCATCGCCAAAGTCCTCAAGCTCCGGATAGTCCGGATTGCTATAGTTGGCGACTTTACTGCTCGCAACAGTCGCGTCCTTGCAGCCTGCAAAGTGCAGGAACTGCTCGATCTGATGGCTACCAATATCGCATAGAATGCCGCCGTATTGTTCCTTGCGGAAGAACCAATCCGGACGGGACGGCTTGTTCAGCCGGTGCGGGCCGGTTCCGATCACCTGCACGACACGGCCGATGGCGCCTTCCTCCAGCAACTTGCCGGCATAGATCGCACTTTCGTTGTGCAGCCGTTCGCTGTAGTAGACCATGTACTTGCGTCCCGTCGCCGCCGCTACTTCCCGTGCTTTCGCGAGCTGCTCCAGCGTGGTGAACGGGGTTTTGTCGGTAAAATAATCCTTGCCGTGCTTCATGACCGTGACGCCAAGCGGACCACGATCAGATGGAATGGTGGCAGACGCGACCAACTTGACCTGCGGGTCTTCGAGGATAACCTCCGGCGAGGCGGCAGCCGTCGCTTGCGGGTAGACCTTCAGAAACTGCTCGACCTTCGCCGGATCGCGGTCGTATACCCATTTGAGCGTTGCACCTGCTTCGAGAAGACCGTTCGTCTGACCGTAGATATGGCCGTGATCAAGACCCATGGCGGCGAATACGAACTCGCCGACGCCGACGACCGGTTCCGGTTTCTTGATCGCTACCGGCGCATAGTTCATGCCGTCGCTGCGGTTAAACCCTGACATCGCGCTTCAGCTCCTCTTCCGTTTGATAGGCGAGCTGCTGCAGCGCGCGGTAGCTAATCTCCAGGCTCTCGAACGGATCGCCCGGGCAAACATCCTGCTCGACGACATACCATTCAACGCCCGTTTCGCGGCAAGCTTCGATAATCGCCGGCCAGTTCAGGTTGCCTTCGCCGATTTCGGCGAATACCTGCTGGTCGCCCACGATCGCCATATCCTTGAGATGGACAACCTTCATGTCGGCAACCTTCATGATCCAGCTGACAGGGTCGGCTCCGCCGGCTTGCACCCAGTACGTATCCAGCTCGAAGCTGAATGCACCGCTTGGGCTGTCTTTGGCATCAAGCAGCCAATCCATGCCGGTCTTGCCTTCGAACTTCTCGAATTCGAATTTATGATTGTGATAGATGAGCTCCAGGCCGGCTTCCGCCAGCTTATCGCCGATCTCGTTCATGATGTCCGCAAAGGCCGTGTAGCCCGCTTTGTCATTCCGGTATTCCGGCGGAATAGAGCCGATGCCGACATATTTGCAGCCCCATGCTTGGTGCTCCGCAATAAGCGCGTCAAGGTCGTTCAGCAGACGGTGAGTCGGTACGTGAGTGGCGCAGATGGCCAAGCCATGGCTGTCGCATATGCGTTTCACTTCATCCGGTGCGATTGGACCAATGCCGGATACTTGCACAGCATCGTAGCCGATCGCTTTGACCCGTTTCAGCGCGGCGTCCAGATCCTCGGCTGTCTTGCAGTAGTCACGAAGCGTATAGAGCTGTGCGGCGATTTGCTTCTTATACAATGAGGCCACTCTCCCTTATTTGGATGAATTGGATTGGTTAGAACGTGCCCGTAAGATCAGCCGGTTTGGTTTCTGCTGCAGCCGCCTCAGGCTTCTGAAACGTCGAGCTTGCGATTCGTTTATTCAGCTCCGCCTCATGCAGCGCTTCGTCCAGCGGCAGATCCACCCATCCGTCCAGCCAAGTGGACAAATGCATCGCATTGGAGAGCGTTAAGCCCTTAATTCCTTCTTCACCCGGAGCAACGAGCGGCGTTCCCAGCAGGACGGCATCCGTGAAGTTTTGCAGAATACCTGCATGCTCCGGGCTCGGTCCCGAGCTTGGGATATCGATTTTCCAGCATTCCGGCGAAGCGAATGGTTCCGTGTTGCGGGCGTTGAAAGCCGCTTCTTCTTCGCGCAGACGCCAGAACGTCATTTTATCGTTCTCGATTACGATTTTGCCGCGGCTTCCGGATACTTCAAGACGATTCGTGCCCGGCGCATCCGAAGTGGATGTGATAAATACCGCCGTTGCTCCGTTCTCGTACTCGGCGTAAGCCGTCACGTCGTTCTCGACTTCAATATTCCGATTCTTGCCGAATTGACAGAATGCGCGCATCCGGGTTGGCATCATGCCAGTCGTCCACTGCCACAGATCGAGGTTATGCGGGCATTGGTTGATCAGAACGCCGCCGCCTTCGCCGCCCCATGTAGCACGCCAAGTGCCGGAGTCATAGTAAGCCTGCGTCCGGTACCAGTTGGTAATGATCCAGTTGATGCGACGGACTTCGCCGATCTCGCCGGATTGAATCATTTCGCGCAGCTTCTGATAGAGCGGATTCATCCGCTGGTTGTAGACGATTCCGAAGGTTTTGCCGCTTGCCGCAGCCGCTTCGTTCATCTCCCGCACCTGCTTGGCATAGACGCCTGCAGGCTTCTCGATCAACACATGCATGCCTTTGTTGAAAGCTTGGATCGCTTCCGTAGGATGATCGTAATGCGGTGTAGCCACGACGACGGCGTCAATAAGGCCGGAATCGATCATTGACTCGGCACTCTCAAACACAGCGATTTTATCTCCGAACTTCTCTCTTGCCCAGTCCCGTTTGCTTGCGAAACCGTCGCAGACCGCCGTGAGCACTGCACCTTTGATTGTGCCAGATGTCAAAATGTTTGCGTGGCCTGAGCCCATGTTTCCGATTCCGATAATACCATAGCGAAGCTGTTTCATTCGTTGATCTCCTCCATCCAAGTTTTCATCTGATTGGCGTACGTCTGAAGCATGGTTCGTGTATCGAAGGTGTTGCTGAAATCCTCCACGCCAAACCAGCCGTCGTATCCGACAGCCTTCAGGTCGCGGAGCACTTGCTTCCACGGTACTTGACCGTTGGCGATAGGGCTCCAGTTGCAAGACCATTCTTGCGATTGCAGCGGGTCTGATAATTCCTCGCGTGGTGGCTGCCAGCCTGCATTCTTAACATGAACATGCGCTAAATATGGGCCAAGCAGCTCCATGCCCATCCGATAATTCTCGAACCCTTCATAGACCATATTGCCGGGATCATAGAGCACACCAATGCAATCCGGATCAAAAGGCGATACGAGACGGTGCGCGAGCGAAGCACTTGGCGCAATCGTTACATGATGAGCTTCCACCAGCGCTTTGACACCATAGTGGCGGGACAGCTGCTCTACTACCTTGAGGTACGCGGTCGCTTCCTCGTAGAGCTCGTTATAATTGCGCGTGCGGTTGTAACCGGGCACGCCGACGCGAATCATGGATGCCCCAAAACGCTTAGCAAGCCGCATGACATGCTCTGTGCTTTCAATGTCGCCGCATTGGATATACGGCGTTATGGAGATGGTCTTCATGCCCGATCGGTTCGCCGCCTGTTCGAAACGACGAATCTCTTCCTCATCTGCATGCTGCGAAAGTGTGCAGATATTGTTTCCCCAGAAGGAAGGCGCCTCCTTGCGAAGCTCTGCCGGCGTGTCTTTGCAGCGCCATTCGATGCCGCTGATTCCGGCAGCTGATGCTGCTTCGCATAGCTCTTCCGGCGTAAGGTCCGGTGTCGCAACCGTGAATACAGATAGTTTCAACATATGGCTTGCGGTCAGCTCCTTGTCGTTGAAATCGCTTCCCAAATCCCGTTCAAATACGTTGCGCCAAGCGCACGATCATAGAGTCCATAGCCGGGACGTCCTTGCTCGCCCCAAATCATGCGGCCGTGATCCGGACGAAGCGGACCGGTAAATCCGGTTTCGTGCAGTGCTCCCAGAATCCGCACCATATCGATGGAGCCGTCGGACGAGCGATGCGACGATTCCTGGAAGGAACGCGGACCTGTACGAAGAATGTTTCGTGTATGTGCAAAATGCAGCTTTCCTTGTGAGGCGAAATGGCGAATGATCGCTGTTAAATCGTTATCTTCGTTTGCACCGAGCGAGCCCGAACAGAAGGTAATGCCGTTCGAAGGGCTGTCGACATGCTCAGTCAGACGCTTCAATTGATTGAAATTGCTTACGATACGCGGCAGGCCGAAGATTGGCCAAGGCGGATCATCAGGGTGAATGGCCATTACGACGCCGGCTTCTTCGGCGACCGGAATGATGCGCTCCAAGAAGTAAGCGAGATTGCTCCAGAGCACGTCCTCCGTTACTTCGGCGTAGGCGTCGATAAGCTGTCCCATCTCTTCCTTGGTGTAGCTCTGATCCCAGCCCGGCAGCGACAAGTCACCGTTCACCGGATCCATGCGGGAAATCGTTTCGTCCTCGAACGTCAATGTCGTGGATCCATCCGGCAGCGTATAGGCTAATTGGGAGCGTGTCCAGTCGAAAACGGGCATAAAGTTGTAGCAGATGACCGGAACCCCTGCTTCGCCAAGACGGCGAATCGTTTGACTGTAATTTTCAATAAGTCGGTCACGAGAAGGTCGTCCCAGCTTGATGTCTTCATGTACGGGAACGCTCTCGATTACCGCCAGCCGCAGCCCTGCGGCTTCGATCGTTTCTTTGAGCCGAAGGATGGATTCCACCGGCCAGGCTTCACCGACCGGCACATCGTAAAGTGCCGTTACAATCCCGTAAATCCCAGGAATTTGGCGGATATTCTGCAAGGTGACAGGGTCGTCATTGCCAAACCATCTAAACGTCATTTTCATCGTATAGCACCTCTTGGATTCGGTAGATTCGTCGTTTTCCGTTTATTGACATATCGATTCAGCATTATTGTAGCACAGCAAGGTCCAATAGAAATCGGCTTTACCGATTACCTTAACCACAGTTAAATCTAATAGAGAAGTACCGCATCTGAGTCAAGCTGGCGACAACCGGAAACGCAAAGAAGCTGCCTGCGAGCAACTTAACGTTAACTCGCAAACAGCTTCTTCTTCTATGGTATAAGAATTAACCCTTCAGGCGATCTTGTGAGAGGCCGGCAGCCGGTGTCGGTAATGAGGTAGCTGTTCTCGATTCCGACGACACCGCGTCCCGGGAAGGTGAACTTCGGTTCTACCGCAAGCGTAATGCCCGCTTCGAGCGGATCGCGGAATCCCTTCGCCAACACAGGCCACTCATCGACCTCAAGCCCGATCCCATGACCAAGGAATTTGACCTGATTGATGCCATAGCCCATAAAATGATCAGCAAGTCCTGCGTCAGCAGCTTGCTTCAACGCAGCCGCATAGATGGACTCGCTGGATGTTCCAGGTCGCATCAGCGCTTCCGATTGACGAATGATGAGCTCTGCTTGCGCATACGCCTCCGCTAGGTCATCAGTCAGACTGCCGATTACAGCCGTTCGCGTTTGATCGATGATGTAGCCATCGATACAGCAGCCGATATCGATCAGAATCGGCTCCCCCCGCATGATCGACTTGCGACTCGTGCTTTGCGGAAAAGCAGGTCCAAGGCCGAGGCCCCCTGCCGGACCATCGAACGCGCTTGGAACGGCAGCCGCTGCGCCTGAGCCGAGCATGCCGGTCGTAATTTCCATGTTGTAGCTTCGCGTACGCATCAGTCCGATATGACCGCGAATGCGAATTTCATATTCGATTCGAGCCATCAGCTCAAGCTCGGTAAGGCCTTCCTTGATGATGCCGACAGCAGCTTCCAGCGCTTCTGCGACAACCTGTGCGGCAGACTCGATACGGCCGACTTCCCATGGTGATTTCACCATCCGAACACGCCGCACGAGAGTCGATCCGTCTACTAAGGAGCAATCGTTGCCTCTCCCTGCCAGTACTTCGGCTAACTTGGCGAATGTAGCTGCCGGCAGGACATCCATTTCCGTTGCAATTGTCACTACTTGTGCGCCGCCGCTGCCAAACACGGATGGATGATCCTGCTCTAACTGCGCGCGGAATTGACGCAGCGAGTTCAACGCTTGCACTTGCACCGCCGACTCCTGCAACGCCCGTTCCACACTGCGTCTCACATAGAACACCGCCGCGCCTTCAGCGGGAATAAAGACATATCCGGCCTGCATCGAGCCGGTAAAATAATAGAGATCCACATGCTGCGTGACCAGAAAAGCATGTATACCTGCTGCGGCCATTAGCTGCTGCAGCCTATTGATACGCTCGGCGATTTCGTTCTGCTGTACTTGCATCGTTTCTACCCTTCCACTATTCACCTGCATACGCAACCGCTCCTTGCTCCAAGCTTATTTCCTCCATTACAACAAAAGAACAGCGGCTCCGTCAACTTGACGTCAGCTCCGCTGCTCTCCTGATTGTCCATTCGATTAATAATTGGCCATGCCATCCGATCATCCGAGCAGCTTACTCCTTGCCTTGCTTCGGTAATCCTGTGGACTGATCCGGTATTTATCACTAAACAGCCGCGAGAAATATCTCGGGTTCGCAATCCCGACCATGGTGGAGATTTCGTAAATTTTAAGGTCCGACTGTGCCATCATTGCCTTTGCCTGCTCTAGTCTGTAGTCCTGAAGGAAATCTAAGAAGCTATGTCCCGTTTCGTTGCGAAACAGCGTCCCGAACCAACTGGGGCTCAAGTTAACCTGGCGGGCAACGGTGACCAGATCGATGTCCTCCTGATAGTTGCTGCGGATATACGTGATCGCATCGCGGATTTCTTGGCGGCCGCGATGAATAGGCAACGTCCTGCGATTTAAGCTTTCAATTAGCTGCTTGACGATTATAGAGAGGCCGGTGACATGCTCGCAGTGCTCGATGCCAGCAAGAATCCATTCGCGAACATTGACCGTCCCTTCTTCCGTCTCCACAACGACGTCCTCTCTAAAGCAGCCGCTAAGCTCGAAGCCGGCATGCTTCAGCTGTTCAATACCCGGCTTCGAATAAACGGAAATTTCATCCAGCCACGAATCCAGCAGCGCTCCGATGGAAACCGGATCGCTGTCTACCGTCGCCTTCTTTATGCCCTCATAGAGCATCTTCAGTCTAGCACTAGATGCTGACGTCTCCTCGCCCGGGCTGCTTTCATTAAGGATGACAGTCCCTTTCGGTTCATAGAAAGCCTGATCGAGCAGCTTGCGGCAGGTTACCAGCGCATCCGGCAGTTGTGCCAATTTAAACTTGGGGTCCGTTAGCGATTGGAGCGGCTGTATGCCACGAATCGTGCATTCTTCATAGCCCTGCTTCAAAGTATGCATGGTCCAAGCATTGAAATCTGCGCAATGATTCGTATCGCTTGAAGTGAGCAGGACTGCCCAGAGCGGCTCTGCCAGACGAATGACGAATGACGTGTAAGGTGCCTCATCTTTCTCATAGGCATCTATCAGCTGCGCCGCTTCATACTTGACCTTGCTGGGAAACCGCAGCAGGCAGAGCCTGAATTGTTTGTAGACCGACAATTCGTATTCCATAGTCTCCAAGGATGCCGATGCACCTCCGGAGAGCAGCCGGTCCTGCAGCAGCTGCCTAAGTGTCCAATGCTTCTGCAGGCGCGTTTTGCGAATATCCTCGACCGCCCTATCCAGACAGGCGATGAATTCTGTCTCGCTTAGCAGCAGCTTCGTCAAATAATCAACCGCACCGTTCCTCATGGCGCTTTGCACTTTCTCGAAGTCCTCGAAGCACGTCAACAGGATGACTGCCGGCGGCGACGTCATGCCGCGGATGCGCTTTAATAAGCCAAGACCGTCAAGGATCGGCATGCCAATATCCGCAATCACGATATCAGGCTGCAGTTTCTCAATCATGCGCCAAGCCTGTTCGCCGTTCTCCGCTTCCCCGGCAATAGCATAACCGCGGGCTGCCAAATCGAATGAACGAATGCGCATCCTGGCTAACGGTTCGTCATCGACGATAAGCAGGCGAAACGTAGATTCATTCATTCGCTAACCTCCTGTAATAGGGAGTTTGACGGAGTCAAACTCTCACAGCTTTAGGAGTTCTCCCGCAGCTTTGGGAGTTCTCTCATCTTCCAGCCGTGGCAATAGAATAACGACAGTCGTTCCTTCACCGTATTCGCTGCGGATGGATAACCCATAGCGCTCTCCGAAATGAAGCCGAATCCGCCGATGAACATTCAGCACCCCGATGCCGCGCTCGCTGCCCGGATCCACGTCTTCCCGCAGTGCCTGACGCAGCCATTCCAGTCGTTCCTTCGGAATGCCGACGCCATTGTCGCGCACATAAATCGCGACGGCTCGTTCCTCGACATGAACTGAAACGTCAAGCTCACCTTGCCGCCCTTCCAATGCATGCAGTCCATGGAAGACCGCGTTTTCTACGATTGGCTGCAACACGAGCTTCATGACCGGCATCCTTGCAATCTCCGGCGGCGCCGACCCAATCCGAAACTGGAAGCGGTTACCGTAGCGGACGGATAGGATATGTAAATAATCGCGCGCATAGAGCAGTTCTTCTTCCAACGGCGGTTGTTTGTTGTCCTCTAAGCTATATTGGAGCAATCGACAGAGCACGGCCATCATTTCGTGCAGCTCTCGCTTAGGGCTGACGTCAATCATGATGTCTATCGTATTCAGCGTATTGTACAGGAAATGCGGATTGATCTGCGATAGCAGCACTTGCATGTCAGATTGGCGCTTTGCTTCCTCCGTTCGCTGCAGCCCGATAACAAGATCGGATATTTTGCCGGTCATCTGATTGAACTGATTCGCCAGCTCACCCAGCTCATCTCGCTGCTTCACCTGCACTTTCGCTTCCAGGTCGCCTCTGGCAACCTTGCGAATTCCTTTGGTCAGTGCGAGAATCGGCCTCGTAAACCACCAAGAGACGGTAATATATATGCCCAGAAAACCGATTAGCCCGAACAACAGCAGCGACCAAGCGATCTGCCCGAGCGGCTTGAATCGGTTCTCCAGTTTATTGACGTCGCCGACGACGATGACTTTCCACTTTAGGTTCGTATTCATATACGAGACGGAATGATAGACGCCGGCTTCCTTGAAATAACGGAGCGCCTGAGGCAGCGTCTCCACGTTCTTCTCCTCGACAAGCTTTCTTCTTCCCTGCGTCGATGGGCTTGCCCAGATGTAGTCGATCAATTGATTGTCGCTGCCATAGAGCAGTGTCTGCGTATCGTAGCTGCCGGCGAAGGCCGCGCTCCGATCCAAAAAAGCAGACAAGTCCACGAGAAACGCCAGATAGCCGGAAGTATGGCCCTCTTCATCGAATACCGTCTTTGTCACAAGGCTCGTCGGGCCGTATGCGCCTGTTCGGCCGATATCGGAACGAATCGTATCCGACCATTCGAACACGCCTCGACTCTCTTCCGCCTGCTTCCGCACAAGCTGCTCTTCCTTCTCCGAGAAATTTCCCCAGAAATTTTGCGGATACCCCGTAATAACCCCGTCATTGCGTAGATAAACAATGCCTCGTACAAAATCGGAGCGGATTTGCGCGGCCGTATGCATGGAACTGCTTAGATTATCGCCCGAGCCACCCTCCTGTTTAATCGTCTGCTCCATTTCCAGCATGTTATAGGTAATTTCACTGTTATAGATGGAGATTAGGTGCGTAACCTGACTGGACATGCCGGCAAGTGCTTCGTTCTGCGTTTCCCTGAGGAACCCGAGCGTATAGTCCTTGGCGATTTGAACGACGAAGAACACGAACAACGTGCTTGGTATGAACAAGAGTACAATTAATTTGGCGCGCGAACCAAGCGCGAAGCGAGGATTCAATCTCGATGCACCCTTCCATGGCGGCATGATCCGTGAATAGACAAGTATACTCACGAATGCACGGATGCGCATTCATGAGTATACCGAATACCTTTAGAACCTTATTGTTTCTCTACGCCTAGCTGCGTGGCAGCATCGTCGATGAGCTTCTGTCCGCCTGCTTTCTTCCATTCTTCCACATAAGCGTCCCAATCGTCAAAGGAACGTTTGCCGAGCACGAAGGAAATTTCGTTCTTGTTCTGGAAGTCAGTCAGCTTCTGGCTCGTTGGACCATCGAGCGTCAGGTTCATATCAAAGTTCTTGTAGCGCGGCATGGCGATAACCTGCTGATTCCATTTGCTTCCGGTCACGCCAACCGGCTCATCGTCATAGACTTGCCAGATCAGCGTGTAACCGAAGAACTGCCAATCTGCGAGCGATTGATACTCCGGTTTCGCCTTCGAGAGATGAGAATCCTTGATGAAGAAGACGTTCGTGCCGTCGTCGTTCAGCTTTACGGTGGAGTCATCCGGGAAGATCTCCGGCCCACCGCCCTGCGATACCGCCCAATAATTCTCGTTCGGGTAAATCATCGTATCAAGCATATGGGCAAGGCGCATCAATTTGCCTTGGTCATCCTGCAGCTTCTTGGAGAAAATGAACATGCCTCCCGGATTGCCGCCCGGTCCGTACATGCCGCCTTTACCATCGTTCGATTTCAGTGGATTGAGCGGTTCCCACAGCGTAGCTGCCACTGCATCCTTCTTCTTCGCATCGTACTGCTCCTGCACGATATTCCAACCCGGGTACCAGACGAGACCGATCTGATCGTTCAAGCTGTAAGCTTTGAACGGCTCCCAACCAATCGTATACCAATCCGGCGCGAGCAGCTTGTTGTCGTACAACTTCTTCACAAATCTTAGGAACTGCTTAGTCGTGCCGTCGAGCATCGGATGATTGATCTTGCCGTCCTGATCATTCCAGCTTGGATGGCCGTACATCGTCTTCAGCGCGTCCATCATTGTCCATCCGTTGCCGGCGCCGGCAGCGCCCATCAGCCAGGTATCGGCTTTGCCATTCTTGTTAGGATCCTTCTCGACGACTGCTTTCGCATAAGCGAACAGCTCGTCTTCATTCGTCGGCATGCTCATGCCAAATTCCTTTAGCCAATCCTGGCGGATGAAATAGGCCCAGTTGTCCGGGAAAACGCTGTAACGCGGCACCCCGATTAATTGATCATCCTTCGTGGTCGCCCAGTTCTTGTATTCCTTCGTGACATATTCCATCGCCTGCGGCATGTATGGCAGAACGTCCTTGCCGTCGAGCAGTTGGCCGGCATTATAGAGCGATAATGCGACATCCTTGACCGGCATCATAACCATATCCGGTTCATCCCCGGAAGCAAAGCGCACGCTAACGGAGTTTTTCAGATCATCCGCGTTCATGCTCGTGAATCTCAGCTTCACGTTGAATTGCTTCTCCAAGAATTCCTTCACCTTATCTTCAGGCACCGACTGGTTGAAGGAGCCGGATACCATGATATCTAGGTCGTAGGATTTGCTCATATCGTCGTACGAGTAGTTGGATTTATCTACAGCTTTCGGCACTTTCGGGAACGCGTCTGGGAAATTGAGCTCTGGGAGCGGCGGCTCCGCCTTGCCATTGTTGGCATCTCCGCTGCCATTATCCGCCGCCGCGTTATCGCCGCCTCCATTATCCGTCGCAGCTGCATTGTTATTGGCGGCGACGTTGTTCGTCGAATTGTCTGAGCAAGCGCTCAACATGGTAACGGAAGCCAAAAGTACGGCCAGTACTGAATAGGTCATTTTCTTTCTCATGGCTATTGATCCCCTCTCTGAAACCAATGATATATGTGAAGAAGCGCCTCCGGATGGCTTCTCGACACCTCTGGTAATGCTCAACTTTCCTTACCCTTTGACAGCCCCCATGTACATGCCTTTGACAAAATGCTTTTGCAGGAAAGGATAGACGCATAGAATCGGTACGAGTCCGATGACAACCGTCGCCATCTTGATCGTTTCGGTGCTGACAGCCTGTGTAGATTTCAGCATCCCGTTCATGTTGTCGCCGCTGATGGAGTCCACGGTCAGCATGTTCTTAAGCACCATCTGCAGCGGATAGAGCGACTTGTCATTCAAATAAAGCAGTGCGTCAAACCAGCTATTCCAATGCGCCACGAGATTAAACAGCCCAATGGCAGCCAGCGCCGGTGCCGCAAGCGGGAGCACGATTCGCGTCAAAGTGTTCCATTCCCCCGCTCCGTCGATTTTGGCGGATTCGATGAGCCCATCGGGCAGGTTCTCAATGAAGATCTTGATGACAAGCAGCCCGAAACTGTCTACCATAAGCGGCAGAACCATCGACCAAAGCGAGTTGATGAGCCCCAGCTGTTTGATGACGAGATAGGTTGGAATCATGCCGCCATTCAGTAGAATAGTAGCCAAAACAAAGAATAGAAACAGCTTCCTGCCAGGCAGCGTCCGCTGCGCCAAGACGTATGCCCCGATTGTCGTCAACGCCAATGAAAGCAGCGGCCCGACCGTGCTGCGGAAGACGGAAATCAGGAACGAATGCCACACAACGGAGGAAGCCATTATCCGCTTGTAGGCCTCAAGCGTAGGTTCCTTCGGAATAATGACGAAATAATTGCGTTGAATCATTTCCGCTTTGGTCGTGAACGACATCCCGAGGACGTAGACCAGCGGGAAGATTGCGGTGATCGCCACCAGAATAACGATACTATGAATGATTATCTGATATATCATATCACTTCGCGATTTATAGATCATAAGGCCCCCATTCTACCAGATGCCTCGGCCGGTATATTTTTTGGCGATGAAGTTGCTCGAAATAATGAAGACCATGCCAATGATGGACTGGAAGACGCCGACAGCCGTTCCGATACTGAATTGAAGCCGATTAAGTCCTTCACGATACACCCAGGTCTCGATGACATCTGCGGAATCGAGCACGGCCTTATTATAGAAGAGCAAAATCTGCTCACCGCCCGCAAACAGGATATTGCCGAGGCTGATGCAAAGTACAAAGGTGATCACAGGCAGAATGCTCGGCAGCGTAATCGCCGTGATTCGTTTGATCGGTCCAGCGCCATCGATCGTGGCCGCCTCATACAGCTGTGGATCGACAGTCGTCAGTGCCGCTAGATAAATGATCGTGCTCCAGCCGATTTCCTTCCACAGTGCGGAACCGAGCAGCAGCGGACGGAACCAAGTTTCCGATAGAAAGAACTCGAATCTGGTATAGCCCATCCATGCCAGTACATTGTTAACGAAGCCGGAGCCCGTGGAGAAGAATGCAAACACGATCCCATAAACGATAACCCACGAGAAGAAATGCGGGATGTACACTGCGCTTTGCAGCCATTTCTTCATCCTGTTCGAGGCGAGATCATGGAACATGATGGCCAGAATAATAGGCGGGAAGAAGCCGACCAAGATGCGGAGCAAGCTGATTTCGACCGTATTCCGCAGCACATTGACGATTTCGGGATCCTCGAACATAATGCGAAAATTATCGAAACCGACCCATTCGCTGCTGAAGACGCCCGTACCCAGCTGAAGATCCTTGAACGCAACGATCCATGCCAGCACTATGGGCCAATACCTGAAAATAACGTAATACGCGATGACGGGCAGAAACATCAGATAGAGCGCGCGATGATCCACAATCCGTTGCCATAGGCCGCGTTTCGAAGGAGCCTGAGCCCTGCCGGGATGCGTAGCTGCGACTGACTTAAGGCCTGGTTTTGCCAATTTTGCTTCCTCCTTCTCACTTTCCGAAGCGTTGCCGGTTTGATAAACACAGTATAGCAAACGCTTACAACAGAAAGGTACACTGTGAAACTGAAAAGGTGCACAAATCCACTGAGTTTTCGACTGCGTTTGCCGCACAACACAAAAAGAACAGCGGCCCCGTCAACTTGACGTCAGCTCCGCTGCTCCTTTGATCATCCACTCTATTGGTTCCATTACCGTAAATACGCGGGGATATACAATCTTGGCGATCAGAATGACGCCGGGGCGGTGCAGTGTTACCTCATAGTCGTAGGTATCATTGCGATACGTATATGGGAACGCCGCAGAGTCCCAGTTGATTACCTGGAAATCAACGACCTCCACTCGCTCCTTCAAATAGGAGCCGGGCAAAGGCTGCCCGCTCTCATCCAGCTGCAGATTGCGCTGCAAATAAATTCCGGCAGCCTTGCTTGCCTCAAGCTCATCAATATGCAGCCTGCCCTCTGCCAGCGCAGCTTCATCCACCTGCTGTGCCGCTGCATGTGCGGCGCGATTAATCGCATGTTTGCCCTGAAACAGCGCTGTAATCGCCAGCTCCTCATCGGTTTGAAGCGCGTGCAGCAGCATCCATACGACCATCATCAGCATGACAAGCACCAGCTTATACATACGGCAGCTTCCTCTCCCCGGAATGGTTATGGGACATATTCACTCATCTTCATCCCAGAGGCTCGCAGCTTCGTATTTGCCGGTGGCGGTGCCAGCCCAATTAGCCGGTCGATGGCAAGCAAACCTTCGATGGGATAGCTCGCTGTCAGTGACAAGGATGTTCCCCTTAGCAGCGGCTGGGCGGCGTCGGTCGCTGAGGCGCCGCTCCCTGAGCTGACCACGAATTCGACTGAACTGGGGAGGAGCCCATATCTGGCTAGTCGAAGTTTGGAGGCCTGCAGCATGGCGGCATCAATGTAGCCATGGTCGCCGTTAGCGCCAATTTCCAACATGTAATCGACTTCCTGCTGAAGAACGGCCTGCCGGACAATCAGCACATGCTTATAAATCGGAGAAAACATAAACCAACACATCATAGCTGACAGGAGGATAAATACAAGCAAACTTTTCACGGGCTCATCCTCCGAATACCATCACTCATATGTCTCCCAGACCGCTCCAGTTGAGACTTTGTCCCTTGTTCACCACCCGTTACGCCATTGTAAAGCATGACTGCAACGATGATGAGCAGCAGCGTCATCAATAACGAGCGCATGCCACAACCTCCTTAAGGAAGGGGAATCGTACTGATTTTCGTATTTGCCGCATTGCCTTGTGTTTCGATTTGATCCTTCGTTCCGGTTGTATCTTTGCCTACAATCGCATTAAACAACAGGACAACAACAATCAGCATCATGACGGTTATCAGAATATTCCGCATGCCCTCACCTCCTTTATAGCCTCAATTTGTTAATTTAGGGAGCTAAACAGCTTCTGCCCTTCTCGGACCCATGGGTATATAAAAATCTGAAAGGTATACATGATCGGAAGCCCTGCTATGGCAAATAACAAGTAGGATGTCGATTCCTTGCGACTGTCCTTAGCCAATTCCAGCTTCTCCTTGTAATCTTGGATTCGCTCTCGCAGCAGCTCATAATACTGGTCGCTCTCATGGAGCCGCAGGGAATCGATCGTCTCAACGAAGCTCAGCCCCTCCTCGGTTCCAAGTTTCAGCTTAAGCCGCCTTAATGCCCCTTCTGCATCGTGATACCACTCGCCAAGCAGCATCTGCAGCTCGCTTCGCATGGTGCGCGTGTAAGGCAAACAGCGCATCAGCTTCGTATGAATATGAAGCGATGAACCTGCCAGATAAAGCAATTGATTGCTGACGACATAAATCTCCTTGGTCATCCGCTCTGCTCTCGTCTTCCGAATCGCTTCCAGCCAAGGAATATCCCAGAGCAAGAACACGATCACGATAGACAGAAGTAGCGGCGCGCTTATACGCGGCAAAGCATTCCATTCCACATATGTGAAACCGTACGCTGCAGCCGACCAGATCGGGATAAGCAGAAAGAAGAGACGGCGAAGCAGCACATACAGCGCCGCATCACCTGTATAGCCGCATCCGGCGAGTAGTCGTTCTCGCTCCTTGAATAAGCTGCTTTCGCGACTGATTCTCGCAAATGAAAGCCATTGATCGCTGACCGTCTTCTTCCGCCAATGCTGCATGAATACATGCACATAACGCGGCTTCTTAAACGTCAGAAGCTTCATTAGTGAGGCGAAGAGCAGGAATAATGCTGCATATTGTCCGCCAAGCGCTGCCCACATGACCACTTTCGCAATAGAGTCACTCATAGTTGACTATGAACCTCCTTTACATTTTCTTGCGAGATAACCATAACCCCATGACGAATGAGCCAAATATCATCATCCCTGCATTCAGCAATAAATCTCGTCCTGCCGGATCGACAATATAATATTGGTATGCATTCTCAGGATTATAATGAAAGTTGATACCGATGAAGAGAAGGAGAAACAAGATCGGCGAGAAGTTCGCGATACGAATCTCGAGCAGCTTATTGCGCTCCTGCTGGTTGGCTCTGCGCGCCTTGCGCATATCGGTAATCAAGTCCTTTAAGTTGGCAGCGATCGGATGTCCCTCTGCCAGCCCTGCACGGACGATATTCACAAAATAATCAGCCCACACATGTCCAAGCGATGCCGCAAAAATTCGCAAACTGGCTTCATCATCGCCTCGGACGGATACATTCCTGTACAGCTGCTCGAATACGGCCTGCATAGGCCCAAGAAGCCGCTTCTCTTCAACCGTTCGCTGAAGCGCCGCTTTAATCTGCCGTCCCCCGCTGACAAGGCAGCACTGGTAGAACAGCTCCACTGCCGGCAGGAAGTCGATTCGCGTCTTCATCTGGCGGTGTACCAGCATCGTCCGAAGCAGCATATACGGTGCCGTGACCATCACACCGCCAAGCATGGATGCTCCTTTGGCGCTTTGGAAAAACAGTGCCCCGAAGGATATACCGATCAACAGAAGAAGTAAGCTTGTCACGGTAAATGAGACAGGACGCCAGCTCAGCTGCAAGGATTCAAGCAGCTCAGATAGATGGCGATACGAACGATCGAAGCGCTGCAGAAAACGTATAAACCGTTCATGAACACCACGATCGCGTCGATAATTCAGGCGACCGATGACTTGCTGCCGATGCAGCCATATGCCAATTAATCCTCGAACAGCAACAAATACAGCACCGAAGAGCGCAAAGAGGAATGTAAGCAGCCCCAGCTTGACGATCATTTGGGCTCAGCTCCCGCCATGCGCCTGAAATCCGGCAGCCATACGGAGCCCCAATGCTCCACAGACGCCGACGTCAACCTAACCTGCGCCGCCGCAGACGGGCCCTGAGGGTACCGCCAATCGCCAAGATTCTCATCGAATACAGCCCAATCTCTGACAAACACTACTCCGTCAGCCCATCCCATTTCCGCCAATCGGACCAGCCGGCGTCGTCCTGCAGCAATACGCATTTCAATTCCGATCTGAGTCACATACTCAGCAATCCGTTTCGTCAGCCGCTCCGGGTTCATCCCCCGGCCATCAAGCATACACATATCCGCAATCGCTTCGGGCACATCCTCCAGCATATTGGCATGAAGCGTCGTCATGCTGCCTGCATGTCCTCTCGTACACGCTCGCACATAGATGTTGGCATCCTCATCCCGAATTTCGGCATGGATAATCCGCTGTGGCGACTGACGCAGAGCCAGCTTGAAGGCCTGCGAGGAGCGATGCATCGCATCTTCCTCATCTGCTTCATATTCAATCACATTCTTCGTTGGGAAATCCCGCATCAGCATCAGCTCGTGCCTGCCCTCAATGGTTACAATCCTCTCCTCGTCCGGCAACTCACCGATCAGCGCCTTGATGAGATTCGTCTTGCCGGAGTTCGTTGGGCCAATGACAACAAGGTTGAATCTTGCTTCCAGAATGGCCAGCAGCATCAGTCGAAGCCGCTCATTAATCGTTCCTAATTCCTCTCGCCCAAGCTGTTCCAGTTGAAATCGTCTGACGGTATAGAATCGCAATGTCAGGGTAGGCTGCGCCGTGAACCCATGGCCGGTCATCGTGACCCTTGTACCGTCTCGAAGCATCACTTCAGCCCATCTCTTGCGCGGATTGATGCGATCATTATTGTAGAGCACTAAGTTCTGCTGAATCCGCTCAACCTCGCGAAGCGAATCAAAGGCATAGTGGGACGGCGTACTCCGTCCGTCTCGCACTTCGAATATCCTCGTACCCACGACCTGAATTTCCTCCAGTCCTTCCCGTTTCTGCAGCACCAGCTCCAGCACACTCATCCCGATCACTTCGGCGAACAGCGCCTCTGCAAGCGTCGAATACGGATGCTGATACCCGGGCAGCTCATGAATCCGCTGCCGAAGCAGACGATCTGCAATAACCGCGAGGATTCGCTCCCGATCGTTCGTATAGCCAAGCACCGCTCGATTCAAGCTCTCGTTGTATTCACGCCGCTCTTCCTCTGTCTCGCCGCGTGGCAACGCCAAGTAGGCACGCACGTCTTCCGATAACCGGTTAAAGTCCCGCTGCGCATCATGCTCCGTTACCGGGACAGCAGCATCAGCTACCGACTCAACCGCCAGCAGCTTCGCCGAGAAGGCCGATGGCGAGAAGCGTCCGTCGCCTTTCATTAGGAGCTGACTCCGCCGCGATGGGTTAGCAGCTTCTTATACCAAGGCTGTACCGTCATCCTCATTTGCCGTTTCAAGCCGTAATGCTCAATGAGTTTACTTGAAGGCTCCTTCATGACCGCCTTCCCTCTCTCGTCATTAAGCAGCCACTCGTCGAGTGTTCCGCTATCAAGCTGTGATAACAGCGGCTCCGATAACGTCAGCTCACCTAGAAAAGCAACTCCGAGCTCTTTACAAATATCCTTCACATGAAATCCTCCTCTGCCCCAGGGCTGATGTATTATAATCGCTTCATAATCGTGAGGAGCAACGCCGTACATAGCGGAAAGCTGCTTGATCCAGCGCTGTCCGTCCTCCTGAAAGTGAGACAACGCACTTGTCGTTACGATAATCCGTTTATGTGCCTTACGAAGCGCACATAGCGTTGCTGCATTATCCCAATACGCACCGACATCCGCAATCACGATGCTGAAAGTCTGTTCTGCGACAGCGAGCAAATGCTCTACTTCTTCGATGGTAAAAAACTCAGCCTGATCTCGCATAATGTTGCCGAACAGCACATGCAGATCAGCTGCTCCTCGGCAGCGATGCATGGAACGAAGCAGTTTATCAGGCTGCAAAGAACCGGTAAGCAGCTCAGGTCGTAACGAATCCAGTGTTGCACTAGGCTTATCTACACCTAGGAAACGATGCGCTTTCGCACTCTTGAGATTCAGGCATAGATACCCAACGGACCTCCCGCTCTCCTCTGCAATTCGGCAGGCCGAAGCGAAAGCAGCAGCAGTAGTACCGATATTAGGTGTCGTACCGAGAAAGGTGATGATCGGATTGGATGTCGCGGCACCGGCTACGGCTACGGCAAAATCATTCATCGCAATCCACCTTCGGCTGCCGCAATAGCCAGCGATTCGGACGAGTACGCAATAACCACTTTGCTCTTGCCGCCTTTACAGATCGAATCGAGCTTTAGCCACTGCGCCTCCGTCAGATTCAGATTGACGGCATCAATCATGCCGTTCGCATCACGTCTGGCCGCATACATGCCTTCTTTGTCCGAGTTGGCTAACGACATCAAGTTCGAATTGCTTGTACTGTCAATTTCGAGATTACCCGATGTTTTCACCGAGGCAACCGTCACCGATTCAGCAAACAACCTGGCAGATGCCACAGACTCTCCCGATAAATAAAGCATCACTTTGTCTCCGGCGCGAATGCCATTCGAGACGGAGAGGACGTAGTCGCGCGGGATTTGAAAGGTGGCTTGCTCTCGACTTGGCAGCAACCGAAACTTGTCCACCTTCCAGCTAAGCAAAGGCTCATTAGCTCCCAGAGGTACAATCACCTCCATGCCGTCCATCTCTTCCTCACGCAGGAACATCTCCGGAACATAGGATGCTTTGGCAATCTGCTTCACGCCCAGCATCTCCGTTGTCAGCCGCTCACCGGCATCTACGAAGCGAACCGGCACGATGACATTCACCGTCTCTTGAAATTTCACCTGACGCAGCTGCAGAACATATACTCCGTAGACAAGTAAACCTGACAAGAGGGCTGCCGAAACGGTAACCCCTATATGACGCTTTCGATTCATGGCGATTCCTTTCCGCAGCTCTTAAAATAGCGAGAAACAAAAAAAGAACGCAAGCAGGGGCATGGAGCCCAAGCTTGCGTTCTTCGCATAGCGGTCGCTAAATATTCTGCTACTATAATATTGAACTTATAATAACAGACCCAATAATCACTGTCTAGCATAAATTGTCATTTTCTCAAAAATTGTTATCTTTTAATTTTCTCAATCACAACCGATGCCTTATTTACCTTCAGCGATTTACGATACTCGATCAGCCCAATTCTGCACCCTGGTCCGATGACCACGTTGGTTCCCCTTACAACATCGGCAGTCGTATGCTCCAAGTAAATATTCTCGCCTTCGATCAGCTCACTGTTAAGTTCCATCGAATGCGGCTTTGTAAACCACTGCTTCATTCCGCCCCACTTGCTCTGCCGAACATTGATCCGTCCGCCGCCAATTTCCTTGGCATGACAAGGACCCCATGGACGAATCTCCACCACATTCGCATTTAATAAGCCGTGAATATGGAACCCGCCTCGAACGTCAAAATATTCAGCCTCGCATTCCCCATGAACGGCCAGCTGTCCCCGAACCTTCAGCGACTTGCTGCGAATGCTGCCTGTCGTATCCATCTCGCCAAGCACATGCATCTGAGCGCCATAAACATCGCCTCGAACGGTCGTTTCCCCCACCTGGCGATAAAGTCCGACTTTCAAATCGCCTGATACGGTCAAGTTCCCCATGCTATGAAGGGATTCACTCTCTATCGAACCGAGCACTTGCCCTTCACCGAGCACGCGTATACTCTCATAATAACCGCCGGAGGTTGAGCCTGTTCCGGTAATCCGTACTTTTCTTCTGGTCCCCGTCATCATCTGCATCTCCACCTCGCCCCTTATCCGAAAATCCGCTCTCGCGAGCGAACAACCGCATCCGGATGGACAATGAGCTCCGACTCGAACTCGACGCGGTCAATAACACAACCTGCACCAATCTTCACTTGGCGACCGCGCACTAGTGCTGCCGTAGTTTCGACCAAATGGATGTCATCGCCTTCAATGCGATTTGCACGAAGTTGAGTTTGCCAAGTTGCCGGTAGAATCGATTGCATCAGTCGTTTAAGTGTCCCGCTGCTTGTAATCATCACGCTGATTTGCTTGGCGCGAATGACTTCCGCTCGTACCGGGCCATCCATGTAAATATGCAGACGGTCCGCATCCAGCACCCCGTCCACGGTCAACGCACCTCTTACATCGCATCCATGTGTCCTGCAATCGCCTTGAATTTTCACAAAACCATTCGCTTGCAAGTACTCGCTATCCACATGACCGCGAATCGTAGCCTGACCCTCGATCTTAGTCATAACCGCCTTCACCGAGCCATCCACGGTCAACTTGCCGGACGCTTCGAAGCTCTCTTCTACACGAATGCTGCCCTTCACCTTAGCCAAGCCGTTCATCTTAAAGGAGTAGCAGTCCAAGCTTCCGTCTACTTTGCTGACACCTTCGAGCTCAACGCGGTGAAAGTCCCCTCCGCCAGTCGTACCCACGCCTGCAATTGCAAAATCCGGTCGATTCATTGTCGTCATTCTCATGACCCCTCCATCCATTCCATATGTTACTTTCATTATGGATTGAAACGACGCTTCCAAACAGCGGCGCAGGATGGAACATGAGCTACGTCCGAAGACTGATATCATTTCTATGTTAATAGACAAAAAAAACAGAGCCATCCGGCCCTGCTGTCGTGTATTGCTCTTCAGTTCAAAAATCGATTAGACCGACACTGATTTGAAGCGCCTCGTCTACCTTACGCATCGTCTCATCATCCAGATGAGTGATCTTGTCGGTCAGACGCTGCTTATCAATCGTGCGGATCTGCTCCAGAAGCAGAACGGAATCACGGTCAAATCCATGCAACGCCGCATCAATCTCCACATGTGTCGGCAGCTTAGCCTTCTGGATCTGGGCTGTAATGGCTGCAACAATGACGGTTGGACTGAAGCGATTGCCAATATCATTTTGAATTACCAGAACAGGACGAACGCCCCCCTGTTCAGAACCGACAACAGGTGACAAGTCCGCAAAAAACACATCGCCGCGTTTAACGATCAAGCTTTACACCCCGCTTACGAGTCGGCCGAGCGTATCGCCGGCATCTTCCTCCGCTTGAAAAGCTTCCGACGCCATCACTAGGTTGATTTTTGCCATTTCCAGATAGCCTCGCTGCATCGAATCGCGAATCTGTCGTTTCTTCCGCTCGATCAAATACAATTTCATAGCCTGACGAATGAATTCGCTTCGGTTCGAGTTTTCTTTGGCGACGATTCCGTCGACTTCCTCCAGCAAATGATCCGGTAAACTGATCATAATCCTTTTGGTATTTTGCAAATTGGCCACCGAACTCGCACCCCCAAAACATTTCCAGCAAAAAACAGTAACAGTATGTCATTGTTTGGTCCGTATTATACACCTTCATATGTATGCAGACCGTATATCAAGTATGCTGCACGCGAAGATAAACGCTTTAGACCGACAACAAAGAACATCTTAACAACATTATTCGAGATAAGACGATAAAATCCTTTAAATCCATTGAAAATCCTTAGCAGGTAATTCATTCCTCCTGCATTCCGTTTACAGGAGGGGATTCGTCACAGCAACAACTTGCTGCCCTCGCATATATACGCGCGGTACACGCGCTGCGACCATACAGATGACTTCATAATTAATCGTACCGAGCTTCTCTTCCAGTTCCTCGACAGAGATTAACTCGTCGCCCTGCCTGCCAATGAGCACGACTTCCTCACCGACCTGAACCGGACCTTGAGCGGCTTCAGCACCATCCAGCGCGATCATGCATTGGTCCATGCAAATCGTGCCGAGTACCGGCACACGCTGACCACGAAGCAGCACTTCTGCCTTACCTGTCAGCATGCGGCTAAAACCATCCGCATAACCAACCGGGAGCGTTCCGATTCTCTCGTCGCCTTTTGTCACATAACGAGAGCCGTAGCTGATCCCCCAGCCCTCCGGCACATCCTTGACCATGACGACAGCCGTCTTGAGTGTCATGACAGGTTCAAGAGCAATCCGCTGCTTATTCACATATGCCGATGGATAAAGACCGTACATGCTAATACCAAGGCGCAGCATGCCGCAGCCCATCTCCGGAGTATCAATTCCGGCTGCACTGTTAGCAGCATGAATGATCGGAATATGAAGATCTGCTGCCTTAAGCTGTTTGACGAACGTAGAAAACCGCTCATATTGCAGCTGCGTATAGCCTTTATCCGCTTCATCCGCTTGCGCATAATGAGTGAACAAGCCTTCAACCTCAATGCCTGGCTGCTCCATCGCGCGCGAAATAAACGCCAATGCATCATCACTTGCAAGCAGGCCTAATCGGCCCATACCCGTATCGATCTTCACATGAACAGAGAGTTTCTTGTCGGTTGCCGGCAAGTCTGCCGCAGCTTTCAATATTTCATCACTAAAAAGCGCAATAGCGATATCCGCATCCCGCGCAGCAGCTAAGCCTTGCGGCGGTACATAGCCAAGCACCAGAATGTTCGTCTTAATACCGGCCTGCCGGAGCTGGAGAGCTTCATCAAGAAAAGCGACACCGAGAAAATCAACGCCGCAGCGTTCGGCTTCCCGAGCCGTTTCGACGGCACCATGGCCGTAAGCATTCGCTTTCACCGATGCCATAAGCAGCATGCCTTCAGGCATTGCCTTCCGAAAAGTCTGCAAATTATGAGAAAGCGCATCTAAAGATATCTCTGCCCGAGTGGGGCGATAATAAGCGTTCACATCCAACTTGCTCCACCTTCATTTCCAAAAAGTAAACGCCCGCCTTGGTGAGGGCAGGCGTTTATCTTATTAACCCGTAACCTATATGTTAAACGTTTTTGCTTCCTGATGTCAATGAATTGGAAGGTTTAACAGGCTCGATTCCGGCTGGAAAATGTTTATTGTACACACTATTTACTCATCTCGCCTTGTACGGATTGCGCGACTTTGATCATTTCATTTTGCGGCAGATTACCGGTTGTGATTCTGAATTCTGTGCCGTCGTATGTCCATGTCAGCGTACGCTGTTCGTCTTCGGTGCCGCTTATGGAGCCGTACGTGAAGCCCAGATCGATCAGATCACCTTTCATTGCGGATACCGCGACATCCTTCGGCTGCGTTTGAATCAAGGTGTAGTCGAAGCTGCCTGCGTAACGGATCAGGATGCCCGCATTGCCGCCGAACACGATATCCTGCTGGTCTTTCTCCGATACACCATCTGGGAGATAAGACGGCTCCATCGCTGTGAATGCATGATTGATCGGTCCGAGCGTACCTTGTGAGCCGTCATCGGACTCTTCGTTGCTTGTTCCGTTATTGTCCGGATTCGCCGCTGCATCGGAATCGACCGAATTGTTCGTATTTGCATCTGTATTCGCGTCGGTTTCAGCATTTACATTCGTATTGCTTTGATCGGAATCCGGCTCAGCTGTTGTCGGTTTGTCGGCTGCTGCGCCCATGTTCGTCTGAGTATCGAATACACTCTTCTCGAGCTTCGAACCGAATTCGAACGAATCGAACTTAACGGAAACCATCACCGCTGCATTGGCATCGCTGACTTCCACTTTGTTAGGGGCATAGTCGGATTTGTTCAGCCAGATTTTCTGCCGTGCAAGCGATCCGTTCTGATAATTAGCCATGACATCAAATACATAAGCATCATTGTCCACTGCAAATTGGCGCGAGTTGTCGAGCAGAATGCTTTGGACCAGCGTTTGATACAGGTACACTTGCCCTTGGTTAGCCGGCCAATCGCTTTGGAAACGGAACACTTTATTCAGGCGCGGCGTCAAGACAAAAACGCCCTCATCGTTGCGCAACACGATTTGCGTGATGTCCTTCTTCGCGTTCGTCAAAGCGATGCGATAGTATTGCGGCTTCTGATAAGAAACATCCACCTGATACTCCAGCGGCTGCTGGCCCGTAAACAGCGTCATCGTGCCTTTGCCATGATAGCTGCCCAAGTTAGTAAGTGTTTTGTCCAATTCCTTGACAACCGATTCCGCGTCCTTAGTCCCGCAGCCTGCGAGCACCGCCGTAAGGCAAAGCAAAATAGCTGCGATTAAACTGAATCGACGACGCATGAGATCCACCCCTCATCACAATTTTTAAACGTATCCGGAGTTGCGCTTGACAAAAAGCCGTTTACGCTTGACTTGTACTATGTCTATGAGAGGACTTGGACAATTATGCAGACTAGCATGACAAGCTTGCAGGATCGATCTCGACATAAGAAAAGAAGAGCCCGGATAGGCTCCACCTGTTCCGTTTTACAATTTCTTCAAGCCGCTATCATATTAGCTTAATAATTCTCTTCTATGCTGTTCAGAGATATGGCCATGCCAGTATGTATAATAGAGGAGAGATGGGAATGAAAGCTGTAACAAAGAAATGGGTTGCCGTAGCAGGCGCTGCTTGCATCGTGATGGGCAGTACGCAAATTGTACAAGCTGCCGACACCGCATTCAAAGCACTTGCCGTTCAAATCAAGCTATTTGCAGGCGATTCCGAAGTGAAGTTGGATAAAGATGCAGTCACGATCAATGGCAGCTTATATGTGCCGGTGAGAGCGATGGGCGAGGCACTTGGACAAGAAGTGGCTTGGGACAGCACAAGCAAGAAAGTGACTTTGCGCGCGTATCCTTATGTTGCCGGCAAGTACACGTGGACAACTCCTCCGAGCCTTGGACTCGGTTTGAAGGAAGGCGGCTTCTCCGGTCTGACTCATTTGCCGGGCGATCCGGACAATGTCTTCTATACGCTTGCTGATCGTGGACCAAACGGACAAATTACGATCGACAAAACGGTTAACCGCACATTCCCGGCGCAGGATTATGTGCCTCGTTTCTATAAAATCAAGCTAGAGGGCAGCTCCGTGAACATCCTTGAGACGAACAAGCTGCTTCTTCCGGAAGGTACAAAGGGCGTCGTTTCGGGAAGTCGTTTCACGACTGGTCTTAGCAACATCGCGTCCGACGAGAAATCATACGACAATACGGGCAAGACTTTGCTGCCGCTTGATCCGGATGGACTGGATCTTGAAGGCATCGCATACAACAAGGCAGATGACACGTTCTGGATGTCCGATGAGTACCGCCCTTCGCTCATTCAATTGAAACGTGACGGTACGATTATCAGCCGTTATGTTCCGGTAGGCGATAAAGCGAAGCTTGCAAACGCGCAAATTCCGGTAGTTGAAGCGATTCCGGCTGTCTATGCCAAACGCATCGTTAACCGCGGTTTCGAAGGCGTAACGATCAGCCCTGATGGCAAATTCCTCTACGCTTCCATTCAAAGCCCGATGGCTGTGCCGGATAAAGCGACAGGTGAAGCCTCACGCAATCTGCGCATTCTGAAGATGGATCTGGCGACGAAGAAGCTTGTAGGCGAATATGTGTATATGGCGGAGGATGCAAAATCATTCGTGAACGTTTCGCAGAAGGACGTTGTCATCTCCGATCTTCAAGCGTTATCGAGCGATGTCCTGCTCGTTGATGAGCGGGATAAGAACGAAGGCGCGGCAGCGCAAATCAAACGCGTGTACCGCATTGACCTTGCGAAAGCCACTAACATCCTTAACAACGCCGCTGTGAGCGGAAACGTTGAAGGTACATCGGATTGGAAAGCGCTGAACGTAACAACTGCGCCGAAAGAGCTGGTTGTGGATCTGACGGCGCTTGACTATCCGTTCGAGAAATTCGAAGGTTTGACCGTACTGAACAAGAACACGCTGGTTATCGCCAATGACAACGACTTCGGCGTTGGCGAATACGATGCTAACGGCGTTCTCAAGTTAACAGACAAGCAAACTCAAGTGTGGGTAATTAAAGTAAAAGAGATGTGGTAATACGCAAGGGCTGTCCCGGTCATCTTTCGATGACTAGGGCAGCCCTTGTTTTAGTTTGATATGGAAATGCCGTGCTTCGAGGGCTTATCATCATCATCCGTGGCAATATGGTCGGTTCAATGGCTGAGAATCGGTTTTCACGACTTTCAGTTTCTTTTTTCGCCTCGGTTTGGACTCCGAGAGACAGGTTTTCCTACTCTCACTCACGTTAAAATATGGTGCAACCAAAAAAGCCTCCATAATAGAGGCTTCTGGCTGTCTTCGAAAGTCGCTCCCGAAGTCTAACGGTTGCCAGAGCGCTTAATCTCCCCTTTTTCGGCGTCCCACAATTTTAACGGTTGCCAGAGAGGCTATTTCGCGATTTAGGTATGGATTCCAGCTGAAAAAGGACAAATAAGGCCTCTGGCAACCGTTAGAGAAAATAGAAAGCAAAAAAAGACCAAATAAGCGCTATTTCAACCGTTAGAATTCAGCGCCTCCCGCCTCGGCGGGGGATTGTATCTTTCGCCCCGCCGAGGCGGGAGGCGGGGTAATTGAGAGGGAGGCTGGCAGGGTTCTCGATGGGTTTCTCGGTAGTGGCTCGGTGGGCCTCGATGGGTTTCTCGGTAGTGGCTCGGTGGGGGCTCGATGGGTTTCTCGGTAGTGGCTCGATGAGGCTCAATGGGTTTCTCGGTAGTGGCTCGGTGCGAGCTCAATGGGTTTCTCGGTAGTGGGCTCGATGAGGGCTCAATGGGTTTCTCGGTAGTGGCTCGGTGCGAGCTCAATGGGGTTCTCGGTAGTGGGCTCGGTAGTGGCTCGATGGGTTTCTCGGTAGTGGCTCGATGAGGGCTCAATAGGGTTCTCGGTAGTGGGGTTCTCGGTGGGGTTCTCGGCAGGTTCTCGACAAAAAAGAAGCCCCCATAATGGAGGCTTCTTCTCTGGATCTTCACATTAGTTAGCGGCGGACTCAACCGGCGCGGACTCTGGCAAATGCGAGACCACGACTTGATAGATGGTCACTTTGTTGCCGACGATTGGACCTGCTGTTGCTTCCGCAGCCGGCTGGCCGTGGCCTTGACCATGCGCTTGACCCTGACCATGCGCTTGACCGTGACCATGTGCTTGACCGCCGTGTCCTTGTCCTTGTCCTTGTCCTTGTCCTTGACCATGAGGGGAACCTTGCGCTCCCTCGCGGCGTGTATGTGCATGACGGAAAGAATCGCTGTTCGCCCAAGCTTGGAAATCTTCTTCCTTCTCCCAAGTTGTGCATACACGAATCTCTTCTGTTTCTTCCGAAACGACCGCATGCAGAACATCCATCCGGACAAATCCAGGGAATGTATGTACGCTCTTAGGCGTCTTGAAGCGTTCCAATACCGCCTCTGCAAAGCCGGCACGAACCTCAATTCGATTTTCTACTACAATCATCGTCTTAGTCCCCTTCTCATCGATATTCAAGAGCGACTTCAAATACGAGACAACCTCTTTCGCTTGCTCGCCGCCGATCATCGCATGCTGCAGCAGCGTTATGCCGTGCGGTCCACGCGCATGAATCGATTCCGGATACCGGGTAAGTGTCGATTGGATCACTTCCAGGTCACCAAGCATAGCGGCAGCAAATAAGTCAATTCGTGCACCTTTGGACAACAGCCACTCTGCAATGTCACGGCGTCCAACATGAGATGCCGCTCCGAGCGCTGTCTCCCAGTCATCGCCGCCCCAGTTCATGGATGCGTGCAATAAAGCAGGCTCTTGCGCAAGCAGGGTTTGAACCTTATTCAAATCCGCGTGTGCTGCGCCTACGAATTCCCGTACCAATTCGGTGCTCAATGCTGCTTTAGCCAATCGAATCTCCTCCTCATTATAACTCTAATTTATGCTGTCGCTTCATGAGGCTGTTTGTTTACAATACCGCTTGGCAAATAAACCGGAACACCATCATCGTAATAAACTTTTGCTTCGATGCCGAACACTTCGCGGAAGAACTCCACGCGGAATACTTCGCCAGGCGTCCCTTGCTTCACGATCGACCCGCTCTTCATCGCCACAATCCGGTCGCAGAAACGAGCCGCTTGATTCAAATCATGCAGGACCATCACAACCGTGATGCCTTGATCCTGATTCAAGCTGCGGATCAGCTCCATCAATTCCAATTGATGCGCGATATCCAAATACGTCGTCGGTTCATCCAACAGCAGCACCCGCGGCGTCTGTGCCATACACATGGCAAGCCATGCACGCTGACGCTCTCCGCCTGATAATTCCAACAGGGAACGATGCTGCAGCCTCGTCATGCTGGTAACCTGCAGTGCCCAATCGACCACTTCCTCATGTGAGCCTCTGCATTCTTCATACCATTTCAAATGAGGATTACGCCCTCTGCGAACCAAGTCACGCACCGTAATATCTAAGGCAGCTTCCTGAGTTTGCGCAAGCATCGTCATCGTTCTCGCAACGGATTTGTTATCCATGCCTGCAAGATCCCGGCCCTCCAGTTCAATCTTACCTGATTGAGGAGCAGCAAGTCTTGCCAGCATGCGCAGAACAGTCGATTTGCCCGAGCCGTTAGGACCGACGATACCGAGCCATTCACCGGCAGCGACTTTAAGATTGAAGCCGTTCACGATCGGAGCAGAACGCTCATAGCCATACTTTAATTGATCGGCAGCTATTGCAGGATTCATCGTTTGACCCCTTTCCTAAGCAAATAGAGGAAGAAAGGCGCACCGAGAAGCGCAAGTAAAATACCTACTGGGAACTCAATCGGATCAAACCAGCTTCGTGCAGCGGTATCCGCGGCCATGACTAACGTTCCCCCGCCCATTGCTGAAATAGGCAGCAGAATTCGATAATCATTGCCGACTAACAGCCGGACGATATGCGGGACAACAAGACCGACGAAGCCGACCATCCCAACGATGCTGATCGAAGCGCCTGCCAGGAAGGTAGATAGCAAAATAATAAGCAATCTTCCGATTTCCACTCGGCTTCCAAGCAGCTTAGCGGCATCGTCACCAAGGACGAGCAGGTTAGCTGTCTTAATCAAGAAGATCGAAGCGATGATGCCAATAACGGCATAGGGCAGCAGCGTTTGAAAGTGCGGCCAGCTCCGTCCGTTCAAGCTGCCCGACATCCATGGCAGAACGGATTGAACCTTCTCACTATTCAAAATCATCAGCGCCGTCATCGCCGCGCCGAGCAGCGAATTGACCGCAACTCCAGCCAAAATCAATCGAAGCGGAGAAGCGCCGCCTTTCCACGAGAGGGCATACACAACCGCTGCTGCAGCAAGTGCACCAAGGAAAGCCGCAATGGGCAAATAGGCGATCTTCTCGGGGAACAAAATCATAATAACAACAGCCGCAAGCCCGCCGCCGGAGGAAACGCCGATAATGCCGGGATCAGCAAGCGGATTACGGAATACACCTTGCAAGAAGGTGCCTGAGATCGCCAGGCAGATGCCTGCCAGCATGCCGGTCAATACACGCGGAAGCCTGAGATTCCAAACAATTTGTCTCGATTCCGAGTCGGAGGCGTGAAGCAATGAGCTCCACACCTCGCGCGCCGGAATCGGAATTGAGCCTGACATCAAGCCATACAACCCTGCAAGCAGCAGCAGGACAAGACTAATAATTAGTACACTGCCTCTGCGAATACTTCTCGAGGTCCGCACCTCTTGCGCTCTTTGTCCGGTTACGATTGTCGCCATCGGATTAATCCACCGTTAGAAGCAATTTGTTGATGGTTTCGATCGCTTGCGGCGCTCTGATGCCTGGGTTTGCCGCGAACAGATCAGATGGCAGCACTTCAAACTTGTCATTCTTCACGGCAGGCAAGCTCTTCCAAGCCGCATTGGATTCGAATTCTTTCTTGAAGCTTGCTTTGACATCTGCAGCATCGCCATGCGTAATGAATAGAATAATGTCCGGATTCGCAGCTACGATCCGCTCAAGGCTCAGCTCCGCGTATTGCGGCATGCCATCCATTCCTTTGAACGAAGAAGCCACGTTCTTACCACCTGCAAGCTCCAAGAAGTTGCCAGGGTAGCTTGTAGGAAGCGCAATAACGAAACTTCCCGGTGCGCCGTAAACGATCAGTGTTTTCGGAGCTGTAGCCGGTTTCTTCAAACCTGCAACATCGCTGTTCATCTTCGCAATCAACTGTGCGGCTTTCGTTTCTTGACCAAGAATGCGGCCATAGAGTTTAATCGAAGCTTGAATTTCGGTAAAGGAGTTGTGCGAGTTGAACATCACTTGTGCGCCAAGCTTCTCAATCGTCGCTTGTTGTGTCTTCAGTGCAGGGCTTGCAATGACGAGATCCGGTTTCAATGTCGCCAGTATCTCGAAATTAAGACCGTGAGAGCTTCCCACTTCCGGAACGGACGTCGCTTCAGAAGGGAATACTTTGCCGATTGCAGTGGAACGGCCGACAACTTTGCTGCCAAGCGCATAAATGATTTCGGTATCGGAGGAAGACAGCGTTACGATGCGGCTTGGTTTCTTCTTCAGGGTAAACGTACCTGTGCTTGTCGTCACTGTCATCGTGCTGTTGATCGCAACGGAATTGAAGTTCTTATTGTATGTAACCCATTTGCCGAATGCCTCAGAGATCAGGCGAAGCGGAACATAAGTTTTACCGTCTGAAATCACAGGTGCCGACTCCAGCGCTTTAAAGTCACCGTTTATGTATGCAGAGGTAGAACCAACTGTCAGTTTAACCGTAACGCCGCCTTGTACAGCGGAAACTGCTTTATTCTTCGCATCCCATGTTGCACGACCGCCAAGCGCATTAACGAGGCTGCTGTATGGTACAAGCGTTCTGCCGTTAATCACTTTAGGAGCGGCATCGAGCGAAACGGATTTCCCATCAAGAGTAACGTTGATAGATGAACTTGCTGCTTGTGCTGCTTGTGCTGCTTGACCTGACCCTGCAGCTAAAGGAGCTGCAAGCACCGATGTAGCTAATAATGAACGAGTTAAAACTTTGGAAAACAACATGACCACTCTCCCGATAATTAATAATGATAATCACTCTCAATCAACACAAACAATAATAGTCGATAATGATTCTCATTGTCAATTATAATTTTTAATCTATTATTACTAATCTCGAAGATGCCTGCAGTTCGTATTTCCCCTTCTACTATAAGGTGCATTTTCATAGAAACTGCACTGGATTCGCTTCAGAAAGAGGGCATTCGAGCCTATGTTTATCCTTCAAGCAAGCCATATTCCTCCGTCCGACTTTACCTCGCACTTTTCTAGCATTTGGACGTAAAAAGAACCTGCTTCTACCCAATTCCATACAGAAATCAAATAGTTTTTACCCATTTGTTTTAACACTTTCCATGTATCTTTAGTATCAAAGAAGAACCTAATCCTATGAAACAGGAGTGAACCATGTGAAATTGTCCATACGCGTAAAACTAATGTCTAGCTTTCTTGCCATTCTTGCACTGTTGACCGGGATCGGGGTACTTGCTATTGTACAAATGGGATCGCTTCAGAAATCCAGTTCCATCGTTCAAACCAACTGGTTGCCGAGTTTAAATAATATCGGAGTCATTAAGGATGACTTCATGGAAGCACGCGTTAATGTCAATAAAATCAACTTGGAAAGCGATCCAGCCCAAATCGCGATTATTGAACAAACGATTAACGAAAGCATGGGCAAAGCATTACAAGAACTTAAGGCGTATGAGCATCTTCTTATCTCCGATGAGGAAACGGAAATTTTCAATTCACTTCTTGCTAATATGCAAGCTTACTCAGAAGGGCTAGCTCCTGTTATCCAAGCGAGAAAAGAAAATAAACCTGAACAAGGGTATGCACTTCTCAATGATTTGTCTTCACAGCGTAAAAAGGTACAAGATGACTTCAACCGCTGGATTGTGTTCAATAATGACGGCGTTAAAGCGGAAGTAGACGGTGCTGCGCAAACGAATAAAGTCGGCAAATCACTGATCATTGGCTTTGGTATTTTCGCCATAGCTGTCGGTATTGGGCTTGCACTTCTGATTTCCGAGTCGATGGTGAAGTCAATCCGCTCCATTCTGAACGTAGCGACCAAAGCGGCGAAAGGAGATTTGCGTGATCAAGCTGTATCGAAGAGCAAGGACGAGCTGGGCACGCTTGCCACTGCGTTCAACGATATGATGGATAATTTGCGCAAGCTTATCAGCCACACCGTAACTTCAGCACAGAGTGTTGCCGCGGCATCCGAGGAAATCTCCGCTACGACGGAAGAGATAGCTAAAGGAAGCACCGAGCAAGCAGAATCAGCTCAGGTGATTAGCGAGCTTGTACGTGAAATGTCGATTGCCGTTAACGATGTTGCGAATAAAGCCTCTGTTGTAGCCGAGCTGTCGGATAAAACAAAACGCGGTGCAGAGGATGGCAGCGATACGGTTAGTGCATCGGTGCAAAGTATGGAGAAGCTCTCCTCTCAAATGCAATTGCTGGAGAAAGACTCACAGAAGATTGGTCAAATTATTCAGGTTATCGACGAAATTTCCGAACAAACGAATTTGCTTGCCCTTAATGCAGCCATTGAAGCGGCACGTGCCGGTGACCAAGGACGCGGGTTTGCCGTTGTAGCCGATGAAGTTCGCAAGCTGGCAGAGCGCAGCAGCGAAGCTACACAGCAAATTGCCGAGATCATCAAAGGCATGCAGCATAATACCGATCAAAGCTTAAGAGCTATGGAGCATGCAACCCTGCAAACCTCCAAAACCGGACAAACCTTCGAGAGCATCGTACGCATGGTAAGCGAAACTGCCGACCAAGTGACTGAAATTGCAGCAGCAAGCGAAGAGCAAGCCGCGCAGTCCGAAGAAGTCATGCGCGCAGTAGAAACCATTGCAGCAGCAAGCGAAGAATCCGCTGCGGCAGCCGAAGAAACAGCAAGCTCGTCGCAGACGCTTGCGCATCTGTCGGAAGAACTCAACAAGAACATCAATTTCTTCAAAGTTTAAACATATTAAGAAGCGGTACGGTTCGGGGCTTGTTCTAGCCCTTGGCCGTACCGCTTTTTTGTGAATCCATGCCTGTTTCCCGTTGCCAGCCCAGCAATCGCCGAACAGGATTTTCGCGTAAACGAACTGAAACCGAATAGGCTTATTATTGGTGCCAATATAAATTTTTCAAAATCTAACGAACCCCTCAGAGGAAGCGGGAAACGCTAACGAACCATGGAGGTCTTATTTGCCTCATAATAGCTCCAAAAAACGCTAACGAACCGCGAAGGCCTTATTTCACGATTTAGTTGTGATTTGGAGCCGGTTTGCCAAATTAAGACCCCTACGGTTCGTTAGAAATAATAGGCAGCTATTTTCGCATCACTAGCGCCTCTATGGTTCGTTAGAATAATTAGGCAGCTATTCTCACGGCATTACTAGAGTACATTTACGCGTAGTCACGGCAATATAGTAAAGAGGCCGGCTGCATCTCGCAGCCGGCCTTCTTAATTTAATGGCGATGCATGAAATTGATAATCGCCTGCACGGCTTCTGCGCGAGTTGCGGTGCTAAGCGGTGAGAATTGCTGAGCTCCGGTTCCTTGCATCAGGCCGGAAGCTACAGCTTGATTCACGTCTTCCTTCGCCCACGAAGCAATTTGCTCCACGTCCGTGAATGGCTGTGCTTCGGCTGCCGAAGGCGTGCCAGCAGCTTGTTTCTTACCGCCGAAAGCCAGCATTCGGTTCATCAGAACCGCCATTTCCTGACGGCTGATTGTCGCTAGTGGAGCAAACAATGCGGCGCTTCTGCCTTGAATCAATCCATGCTCGTAGGCAGCCTTTACAGCATCCGCATACCAGCTATCTGCAGCAACATCTGTGAAGACCTGTTTCGCATCTTCACCTGCCGAAAGCTGCAGAGCATTCACCATCAGCTGAACGAATTCCGCACGGCTGATCGCTTGCGTCGGTACGAAGCTGTCGTCGCTTACACCTTTCACAAGATGATGTGCCGCAGCCTCTGTAACTGCTGCAAAAGCCCAGTGTGTTGAAGGTAAATCTTTAAACGTCTTCTTATACGTCATAACCGCATAAGTGCTGAAATGAGTGAGCGGTGCAGAGATACTGCCTGCTCGCTCATCGACCTGTCCGCCTACATACTCCCAAGCGCCAGATATAGGGTTGTAGTAGTAAATTCCCATGAGCTCCGGATGTCCGGCTGCTCCAACGTCAAACGGGATGGTAAGTATAACAGGCTTCTCAAACTTCGTCAGCTTATGCTGCTTCCCGTCCTTCGTTACGATAGCAAGCTCCAGTTGATAGACTTTACCTTCTAGCTGGTACCCTGCTTGCAGGGGAGCTCCCTCTCCCGTACCCTGATTCTCCTTAGCAGCCAGTTGAAGAGATATCTTCGCATCTCCCCGTACGTTCGGTTCAACCAGCGCAAGTAATGCTTGCAGCACTTCCGGAGCGATTTCCGCCTTCACTCCTTGAGCGTCTACAACAAGGATGTTGTCCCCAATAGTACTCGCCAGGGCCGCTGGGATAAGCAATTCATTCTTACCGCCTTGCAGCGTAACCGAAACCTTGCCATCCTTGATGCCGCTCTTCACATCAGCCTCACTGATATTCTGCTGGTTCTGCAGCAGCTGGTCCGGTACATAAACGTAACCCGATCCGCTCCCATCACCGTCATCCGGATCTTCAGGATCCACCGCGCCTTGATAGACGCCAATCGAATCCACATAAAGCGTACCATCGCCTACCGGTCCATCCCCTTGATTAATGTACAGCGAGAACTCTGCGAGTGAACCAAGATCAATAATGCCATTGCCCTTGGTATTCCATGGTGCATGCCGGAATTCGGAGAACGGAAGTTTCAGGACACCTGCCTCCGTGCCGGATAGAACGCGGTAAGCCTCCCACGCTTCGCCGTCCGGTTCAATAAATTGAATGGTTAGCTTGCGGCCCGATCCATCCGGTGTCAGCCAGAAGGAGACACCATCATAGCCTGCCCATGACATGCCACTCAGGTTCTTGGTCATACCTGCGAAGTTCGTAGCTTCCGTCAGCGTGTACGTATAACGAAGGCCGTATTTGCCGGCTTCCTTATGTTCGCTGTCCGGCGTCAGTGTAACAGGTCCACCCCACGTATTGCTCGTGTAGGCTTTCTGCGCAATGAGCTCGCCTCCGCCATAATAGTCAAAGTTGTCGATAATCGGCACATTGCCAAGCTTCAGATCATCGACATAGAGCACATGACTGCCTGCCGAGCCCGCACCCTTATTGACGAAGATCGAGTATTCCGTCAATGCCGACAAGGAGAGCAATCCATCTCCGCTCGACCACGGATTACGTGCGAAGCCGCTTAACGGCACTTCATATACGGCGCCTTCCGTTCCGGCAGGCGTAAGCTGCGCTTCCCAATAGTCGCCATCTGCATCCTTCAACTGCAGCGTGACACCGTTCTGCGAGCCATCCGATTGGAGCCACAGGGAAAGGGCGTTGCCGCCGGATGTCAGATTCATGCCGCCAAGCAATTTGGTCACGCCGGCATAACCTTTCTCATCTGTCAGCGTGTAGGCCAGCTTAAGGCCGTATTCCCCTTCAGACTTATGCGCCGTATCCAAACTTACAACGATCTCATCGCCGTCGCTTTTACTCACATAAGCGGCAGATGTCAGACTATCCGAGCCCTGGTAATATTCAAAGCCATCCATATGACCGACTTTAGCCACTTGAATGGAATCGAAATACAGCGTTCCTTCACCCGCGCCACTTCCGCCTTTCTCCACATAAAGAGAGAATTCTGCAATGGAACCCAAGTCGATCACGCCATTAACAGGCGCATTCCAACCGGGTCTGGCAAAGGCATGGAACGGAATTTGCACGAGTCTTGCCTCATCGCCGGACACGCGCAGTTTCGCTTCCCAATACTCGCCGCTTGTTTCTTTAAACTGTACGGTAATCCCGCGGTTCTGGCCGTCCGGCTTATACCACAGCTCGATGCCATTGTTACCGCTCCAATCGATGCCGTCCATATTCTTCGAGATGCCTGCATACCCCTTCGCATCGGTAAGGGCATAAACCAGCTTCAGTCCATAATCGCCGCCAGCCTTCACATCCGAAGAGAGCGACAGAGTAAGAGGATCCCCGCCGGAATTCGGCGCATAGGCTGCTTGAAGACGAGAATCATCGCCTTCATACGATTCGAAGGTATCAATGGTCGGAAGCCGGTACAATTTAATGCTGTCAAAATAAACCACATACTCCGCCGGTGCACCGTCTACGTAAAGCCCAAAGGAGGCTACTTTACCGGCATCAATCACGCCATTGCCTTGTGATGCATGACTATCCTTCCACCACTGCGGAATGTAGAACTTGCTGAACGGGACCTGCACGAGAACCGGGTCTGTACCGGAGATCCGCAGGTCCGTCTTCCACACCTCGCCTGCCGTATCAAGGCCCTCCGTTAATTGCAGCGTAACGCCCATATCGACTCCGCCGGGCTGAACCCAGAATTGCATGCCGCTGTTACCGGACCAGTCGGCGTTGTCCAGCGCCATCTCGAGGCCGCCCCAGCCCTGGCTCATCGAGGTCTCCAGCTTCAAGCCGTAATCGCCCTCGTTCTTATGCGATCCATCCAGCGTTAGCGTAATCGGCGAACCGGACTCGTTCACCGCATAGGCACTGCGAAGTGCAGTACTCGAGCCACTATAGCCGTCAAAGCCGTCAATCAGCTGGCTCTTCGACAGCTCAGGCGGTGCTTCAAGCTGCTCGTCGCCTACGCCGATTGCAATTCTGCTCACTTGCGGGTTCCAGGTCTGATCCGCTTGGCTTAACGGGAATTGAACCTTCAGATATCGCGTTCCCGCAGGCAGCTTATACGCCGTATACTCAGTGCGCGTCCACCAGCCGTCCCCGCCTTTGCTGGCTTTCACGGCCGTGCCGTACTCCGTGAAGCTGACGCCGTCAGCAGACGTGAAGAATTTGAAATCCCCCACGAGATAGGCACTTGGATCCTGCCTTGCATACGTAAGCAGCTTAAAGTAATTCATGTCGCCGCTCGTCTTGTACTGGAAGAACTCTTCCGTATCGGAGCTACGGGTAAGTCGTTTGTTATCGCCGCCAAAATACGCATCCGGGTTGTCGGTGCTGAAGCTAAGGTTGATGCTGCGGTCATTCATTTTGACAAAATTGTTCATATCATCGATCAGCACGCCGTTAGCCAACTCCGGACGTTGAATAGAATCCGGGAAGGTCAGCGCGCTGCCGTCCGTGCTGTACTCAATTTCTACTTCTCCAAGCTGAGAGGCGCTGTAGTCGCTTGGGAATACGAGCTTCACAAACTTGGCCGCCGCGGGCAGGCTGCCCGAATACTGTACTTGATGCCACGGGCCGCCATTATCAACCGCTGCAGCATCAAGCGCCTCATAAGACTCGCCATCTGCGGAGGTGAAGATACTGTAAGCCGCAGAAGCCAGCTTCTCAGGGTCGATGTAGGCAGTCGCCTCAACCTGCAGCCCCGTTACTCCTGAAGCAGATGTCGGCAGCGCATACACAATATATTGCTCCTGCGAGGTTTCCAGCTGCTTGAACCGTGAAGGGTCGCCGCCGAATCGAACGGGATTCTTCGCTTCGAATTCCAAGTCGGTCGAGTAATCATACAGATGCGAGAAATTACGCATGACGTCCTTGATGACATGCTTAGCGGCAACCGGTCCTACCACAGCCGAATAATCGGATGAGCCGGACGCGTTATTCGCTTTCAATCGGTAGTAATACGACGTGCCGCTTACGGCTGACGTATCATGGAACAGCTGTGTCTCTCCCTCGACCGCATCGGAAACACCATTCCCGACAACGCTCCAAGATCCATCCACCGAACCCGCATCCACATCCGAACGTTCAACGGTATACGAGCTGGCACCGACAGATCCGAGCCATGAGATCGTGGACACCTCATCGATCGGCAGCAGCTGCGGCGTATCCGGAATCGGCAGCGGAGGGATCTCGTTAATGCCGCGAATATGATAGGCATGCTTGCTCAGTGCCCGAAGCAAATTCGTTTCGTCGAAACCATCGCCGGAAGGGAAGCCCGGCCAGCGGTATGCGCCGTAGAAGACGCCATCCTTCACGCTTTCTGTATGCGGGTAGAAACCGCCGTCGCGGTTATGCATGCGCATGCTCCAGATCATGGCGCCGCTTGCACCGCTTTCCTCCACGATGCTTAAGAACTCATCCACCTGCGCCGTCGGCTTGAAGCCGAACTCGCCAATGATGAATGCTTTCTTGCCGCGTGCCTTGCCCATATCCAAATTGGCCTGCGCGCCATAATCGGAGTAATGGTCCGGGTAATAGTGATTGGAGACGATGTCGATATTAGGATCGTTCAACGAAGCATCGTCAATGCCATATTTTCCGTCGATAACCAAGTGTTTGGCATCTAGGCTCTTGATATATGCCGCGATATCGCTGGTCCATGCTTGTGTCGAAGGCACCAGCTCGTTACCTGTCTCCCAGCCCAGAATAGCGTGATCATCCTTGTAAGCTACACCTGTGTAGCTGTTCACTCTGTTCAGCACATAAGCAATGACCGACTTGAAATCCGCAACCAGCTGCGGATCGCTCCAGAAGGCCGCTTCGCTCTTGCCGCGGAAAGCCGCATACTCCTTTATGCCGCCTTGCCACTGATACTGATCGACGAAAGGAAGAATAATGCGCACGCCGTACTGATTGGCGAGCTGCAGCATTTTATCCAGCGCCTTGAACACCTCTTCGTTAAACTGCAGCGGACCGCCCGGCGTGGCAGGTCCCATAACAGCCCGCTCCTCAGTCGTGTCATCCGCTTTCTTCACAGACAGTACATAAGGCCGCGTTACATTCCCGCCCATTTGCACAAGTGCTCGGAACGCATCCTCCTGCTCCCATGCAGTCGGAACCCGCCAATGAATGTCTTCGATCATGCTGAGCGTCGGCACGTTGGCCGAAATAAACCGGAACGTCGTCTCGCCGTCCTTCAATGTATCGCCATCACGCGTAATAAAATCCTCAAAAACAGATGCAGCCGCAGGCAACTCTTCCGCCTGAACCGGCCGCGGAGCCGAAAAAACCGATAAAAAAGATGACACCGTGAGAGCCAGGGTCATCAGGATAGGTATATAACGTTTGAACAAGATTGTTACCTCCCGAACATGGAATGTGTGGAGAAGCCAAACTTATTTGACCGAACCGCTTACAATACCAGAGAAAATATAACGCTGCAGAAACAAATACATGATCACAGTAGGAATTAAGATAATCACGACAGCCGCGCTGATCAAATTCCACTGAGCGCTGTTCACCCCGGCGAACTTCATAAGCGACGTCGAAACGACGCCCAGCTTCTGCGCCGGCATGTACAGATACGGGATGTACATATCGTTATAGATGGAAATGGTCTTAATAATTGTGACCGTCGCCGTTGCCGGAATGAGCAACGGGAAGATAACCGAGCGGAAAATCCGCACCAAGCTCGCGCCTTCCATCATCGCACTTTCGTCGAGATCAAACGGAATACTGCGAATGAATTGCAGGAAGATATAAATCTGCACCACGTCTGTGCCCAGATAAAGCAGCACCGGCGCCATATGCGAATTGAACAGTCCAAGCTCCTTGACGATCGAGAACGTAGCGACCTGTGTCGTCACCGAAGGAATTAGCGTAGCGAGCACGTAGCCGCCGAGCAAATATTTCTTCAGCTTAAATTGGAAGCGACCGAGCGCGTAGGCTGCCATCGTGCCAATGATGATATTTCCTATCAACGCCAGTACAAGGATGATGCTCGTATTCCAGAAGGCGCGGCCCATATGGCCGATTCTCATCACCGTTTCGAAGTTTTCCAGGTTAAAGAAGCTGCGCGGCATCTCGAATACGGACGACGTGTTATATTCCTCCGTTCCCTTGAAGGCGTTCAGAATCACGACATAAGGGGGGAAGAGAACGAGAAAAGCAGCCAACGTCAGCAGCAAATAGTGCATGGCAAGAAAGGGATTGTTGCGTTTAAAGATCGACATGGTGTTCCATCATCCCTTCTCTTCCCGAAGAATAAATTTACGCTGAATCGTAATGACAACAATGACAATCAGCAGCAGCACGACGCCCATTGCCGAGGCAAGACCGTAGTTGCTGTAGTGAAAAGCCGTATCCACCGTCTTCGTCACAAAGGTATCGCTGGCTCCCGCCGGTCCGCCCTTGGTCATAATAAACGGCAAATCAAACACTTCAAGCGCACCTGTTACGGTAAGCAGCATGGAGAGCTCAACAATCTTGAGAATACTCGGCCATGTGATGTAGATGAAGGACTGCCGTTCATTCGCTCCGTCGATCAGCGCTGCCTCGTACAGATCATCCGGAATCGACTGCAATGCGCCCAAGTAAATGACCATATTAAACCCGAGATACTTCCACATCGAGATGAACGCAAGCGAGATATTGACCGTATGCTTGTTGCCCAACCAGCTTGTAATGAGACTGTCGAGTCCAAGCGCAGTCAGCAGCCCGTTCAGCGAGCCGTCCTGAGAGTCGTACACGTAGGAGAACATATACGCAATGGCCACGCTGTTCATGATGTAAGGCAGGAAGATGAGCACACGGTAGATATTGCGGCCGCGCAGCTTCTTATTGAGCACGACGGCGAAATAGAGGGCAAGGATATTTTGAATAATGCCGCCGAAGAAGTAATACAGGTTGTGGGAGAACACGCTGAAAATTTCACTGTTGCGGAAGATCTCCCTGTAGTTGTCTAAGCCAACCCACCCCTTCGCCGCACTATAGCCATCCCAAGAGGTTAAGCTTAAATAGAGCAGCATCACGCCCGGATACAAGGAGAAGAGGACCAATAGGGTGACAGGCAGCAGCAGAAAGGTGAATAACACGATGATCTTCTGCTTCTTGTAAATGGAGGAATACATGCAAAGCCCCTTCCCGGTTCAATAGAAACAAGCAATAGAAACGGGGCATGACATGAACCGTTCACGTCATGCCCCTCTCTCCAAAAGTTATTTCGATGCTACTGCGGCGCGTGCTTCTTTCCAGCGCTTGTTGTAGTCGGCGAATACTTTGGACACATCGTCTGCCATGATGACATCTTGTGCAAAGCCGCTTGTATCGAACTGCATTTTGTTGCCGATGCTGACATACTCGTCACTCTCTGCTACCATCTCAACCACTTGCGGCTTAAAGGACATGAATTCTGCCAACTGTGGCAGCTTGGATTCTTTATCCTTCAATACCGGAATGAATCCGCCGAAATCATCATAACCGGATTCCTCGACAAGCCATTTCAAGAAGGCTTTGGCTGTTTCCACATTGCCACTGTTCTTGCTGACTGCGTATGCGTAGTCCGGGCTCAGAAGTGCTTTGGCTTCGCCGCTGTTGTCGATTGGAAGCGGGAAGAAACCGACATCCTCAGACTTCGCGCCATTATCGATGACTTGATTAATAACCCAGTTGCCAAGGAGGTACATCGCGGTTGTGCCGGAAGCAACGTCTTTCTTCGAGCCTTCCCAGTTCGTGGACATCAGATCTTTCTCAACATAGCCTTTATCTACGATGGTTTTAATGATGTTCATCGCTTTCCAGTGCGGGCCATCTACAGGGAATGGCTCGTCTTGACCGGCCATCGTATTGTGCAGACCCGGGTCATTGGCGAACAAGAACGCTTCTTGATCCCAGCCCATGAGCGGCCATTTGTCCTTGAAGTTCGTGGAGAGTGCGACGATACCGGCTGCTTTGAGCTTCTCGCATGCAGCGTAGAACTCATCCAATGTTTTTGGAACAGCGGTAATGCCTGCTTTCTCAAAGGCTTTCTTGTTATAGGTAACGCCCATTGCCGAGCTGCCGGAAACGATCCCGTAAGTAGAACCATCCTGCGTGTAATTATCTTTAAAATAAATGCGGTCGTTCAGTCCCAAATCATCCAGCGGAGCGAAGAATTCCGGCAAATTCGCTTTCGTTACCGTCTTCGGAACGAGAATGACATCAGGCAGCTCATTGGATGCCAGACGCACCTTCATCGATTCCTCGTAGTCCTTGATCGCTTCGAACTCCACCGTTGCTTCCGGGTACTTCTCTTTGAACCGTTTGGCGTATTCCTTCAGCTCGGTTTCTACTAAATCCGTACGGTTCGTCGCGAATACGATCTTGCCTTTAATCGCATTCTCCGCAGCCGGTTCAGCTTCGTTCGTTGCAGCCTCGTTCGTTGTTGTATTGGTTGTGCTCTCTGTCGCTGCTGCTTCTTTATTCCCCTCGTCGTTGTTGCCGTTTGACGAACAGCCTGCAAGCGCTGCCCCGAATACTACCGTCGACAACACCAGTGATGCCCACTTCTTCATTTCCTTCTTCCCCCTCATCCGTACTGGAGCGTTTTGTTATCGTTTACATTTTGAATTATGGAGGAATTTGAGAACGCTTTCTATGCAGCCGTTTTGTATTTATTGTCTTCTTTTTGGGTCCGTATCGACGATTAGCTGCCGCTCGTCTGATTCCTATATTTCTGCGGCGTGACGCCGACCGTTTTCTTAAACAGCTTGTTAAAGTAGATGCCGTCCGCATATCCTACGAGCTCGCCGATCTGATAGGCCTTGAGGTCGAGCCTGTCCTTCAGATACTCTTTGGCCTTAGCCATGCGCACCGCAGTGATATATTCCGTAATGGTCTGATTCGTCTCCCGCTTAAACAGGAAGCTGAGGTAGCTCGCGTTCAAGAAGACCGTCTCCGAGAGTGCAGTCAGCTCGATTTCCTCCCGGTAATGCTCCTGAATCCACAGCTTTACCGTCTCGATGACGCGCTTGCTGCTTGCATTGCGGGTCGGCTCCAGCGCTTTCACCACTTGATCGACGATGGCAATTAACCATTCCTTCAAATCTCGCATCGCAAAATGAGAGCCAACCGTCCGGTGAAAATCAAACGTCGCCCCCTGCAGCTCATAGAGCGCATCCAAGAAGCCGTCGATCTTGGTCGTGAGCGTATAGAAGAGATGGCCGGCCATATGCATAATCTCGTCATAGCCGGCTTTTCCCCGCTCCGCTTCAGCAAAGAATAACGGGATGACTTGCTTGATCGTATGGGAATCTAGCATCTCGCAGGCCGTCTTGAATTGTTCATCGAGCGCCGGCATGTTGAATTTCCATAGCTCTGCTTTCGCGGGCAGATCCTTCAAATTCATCGCGAACGTCTCGCGTTCCTTGTAGAATTGATGCCTGCTCGCGGCGAGCGCTTCTACGTAAGCACCATGCCATGTGCCGCCTTGGCCTTGCGGCAGCACGCTTTCCCCGATGGCAATAAATCCGCCGCTGCGGTTGTGCATATAGTCCATCATCCGAAGGCTGATAGCACGCAAGCTCCGCTCAGGCTGCTTGCTGTCCTCCTGAACGAAAAGCAGTACCGCGATGAGGTTGTTCTCCATCACGACGACATGATGGAACATGCCTTTGCTCTCGTCGAGGTAGTGAAGCAGGCTCTCATGAGCGAGCCTATTAGAGGTGCGAAATACCATCACGGCGCCTCTGCCGGATTGCAGCTCGACCAAGCCCGGCTCGAATTGCTCGGCGGCTCCTCCGCTTTGCAGCAGCTTTCTTAGCTGATCTTCCAGCTCTTGACCCTTCTGCTGCTTCGCGGCTGCAGCCAGCTGCTCCTCGCTCTCGCGCCGCTCCGACAGCCGCCGGTCTACCGTTAGCAGCAGCTGTGACAGCTCCTGCATATCTACCGGCTTAATCATATAATCATCCACGCCGAACTGAATGGCTTTGCGCGCATATTCAAAGTCATTGTAGCCGCTCAGAATCAGGCACCGAATGCCGGGCAGCTTCTCCTTCACAAGCTCGATGAACCGCAGCCCGTCCATGTAAGGCATCTTAATATCCGTAATGATGAGGTCCACCTGCAGATCCGGTGCGCCGATCGCGGCCAGCGCTTCGGCTCCGTCCTCGTAGCTGCCGACAATGCGGTAATCGCTCGAGAACCTCGTAATCATTTTCTCAAGACCGAGTCTTATAATTTCTTCATCGTCTACGATGGCGATGTTAAGCATCGTTATACTCCCCCAGTAATCTGATCTATGCTAAGCGCGGAAGACGGATAAGGCAGTGACAGCGTGACAATGGTGCCTTCGCCGACACGGCTGTCGATGGCAACGCCATAGGCATTCCCGTAGCGCAGCTTGATTCGCTCGTTCACATTCTTAAGGCCGATGCCGGATTTCATGTCCGTTTGCTCCGTCTGCCCGTTCAAATACTGCTGCAAATGCTGGAGCGTATGCGGATTGATGCCATTGCCCTCGTCTTGGATGTGAATATGCAGCAGCTCTCTCTCCAGCGTCGCGTAGACGCGGATATGCACCTTCGCTTTCTTCCCTTCCACGCCATGCAGAATCGCATTCTCCACAATCGGCTGGAACGTCAGCTTCAGCATGTGATAGCTCAGCACCTCAGGAGGCAAATCCGCCTCCCATTGGAATTGGTTCTTGAAGCGATATTTGAGCAGATCGAGATAGTTGCCCAGATGCTGGAGCTCCTCCTGCACCGTCACCATTTCTTTGCCTCGGTTAATGCTGTACTGCATGAGCTTGCCAAGAATGAAGGTCATATCGGCCACATCGTTATCGTCGTTCAGGATCGCCTTCATGCGAATGGTCTCCAGCGTGTTATAGATAAAGTGCGGATTGATTTGGCTTTGCAGCGCTTCAAGCTCGGCTTCGTTCTTGCGGCTCTGGATGACGTAAATCTCGTCGATCAGATCTTTGATCCGCCTCAGCATGCGGTTGAACTGGATGCCAAGCACGCCGATCTCGTCCTTATTCTTGACCTTGAAGCTGATATCGAGGTTACCTTGCTGAACAGCTCCCATCAGATTCGACAGCTTGCGGAGCGGATGCGTAAGTCGGAATGAAATCACAATCGAGACGATGAGTGCGACGATCATGATGATGATCGTTAAGCCTGTAGTGAGGTTGCGCGTAATCTTAGCGTCCTTGTGCAGATGCTTGACCGGAATGTAGACAATTGTGCGCCAACCGGTTATCTGGGACTCATTGTAGGTCGCAATGTAGCTTTCGCCGTCAATCGTCGTCTCCACGCTGCCCTGCGTGCCCTTAATGTCTGCGAGCAGCTGCGGGTCGGAGAGCGGCTTGCCGATGGACTTCTTCAGACTGTCATAAATAACCTGATGCGCGTTGTCGATAATGAGCGTTCTGCCTTTGGTGATGGAGTCCATTTGCTTGACCGTATCTTCGATAATGCTCAGCTTCGTATCGACGACGATCGTGCCGATGGACTTATAGGAGCTGACGTCGCGGATATCCCGAATAACCGAGAATACGTAGTAGGGGGTATGACCCGGAATCGATATTTCCTGCGTACTCAGAATGACCGGATTGCCTTTGCTTTGAGCGGCCAGCTTCGTCCATTTCGGGAATTGTTCCTTGAGGTCGGAGCGGACTGAATCCGTTTTCATTCTGTAAAAGACGTTGCCGTAGAGATCCAGAATATAGGTGGAGCTCATATCCTTGTTCATATTGTTCATCAAGCCGATGTAGAAATCGATCTTCTTCTGCTTCGACAAATCGAGGCTCGGCGAGACGAGAAACTGCTGCAGCTCGGAGGAGAACAGCGGGATCTTCGTAATCATCATCATGTTGGAAATGTTCTCTTCGAGCTTGCTCTGGAAGTTGTAAATCGCTTCGTTCATGTATTTCGTCGTATTGTCATTGATCGAGCTGACATAGTTCTGGTAAGAGATGTAGCTGATCGCAATGATGGGACTGATAATGAGAAAGAGAAACACTGCCGTCAGCTTCTTCTGCATACTGTTGTGCACCATAAAAAAAGACCATAACCGTCTAATCGAACCGCGCATGAGCCATCCTCGCCATCATCCTATTTTCAGTTCATCGTACATCACCTCTCTTGTCCTAGCAATGCAAATAATAGAAATGCAAGGGTGACGGGACGATGGAAAACCCGCTCCTTCACTAGGAAGGACGCGGGTTTTCTAGTGTTTACGGACGTTCTATATGTTGCGCCGGTACTGGCCTCCGACCTCATAGAGCGCGTGTGTAATTTGTCCGAGACTCGCCACTTTGACGGTTTCCATCAGCTCCTCGAACAGATTGCCGCCGCTAATTGCGATTTGCTTCAGCCGCTGCAGTGCCTCAGGTGCAGCCTGTTTGTGCTGCTCATGGAAGCCGCGTAAACCCGTTATCTGCTGCTCCTTCTCTTCCGAGGTCGCCCGCGCTACCTGCAGCTCCGCTACATGCTCCTTAGGCTGTGGATTCAGAAATGTATTCACGCCGATGATGGGGAGTTCGCCGCTATGCTTCTTCATCTCGTACACGTACGATTCATCTTGGATCTTCCCCCGCTGATACTGGGATTCCATCGCCCCAAGCACGCCGCCTCGCACATGCAGCCGCTCGAATTCCAGCAGCACCGCTTCCTCTACCAAATCCGTCAGCTGCTCGATCAGATACGAGCCTTGCAGCAAATTCTCGCACCGCATCAGCCCGAGCTCCTTGTTAATGATGAGCTGAATCGCCATCGCCCGGCGGACAGCTTCTTCGGAAGGTGTCGTGACCGCTTCGTCATACGAGTTCGTGTGCAGCGAATTGCAATTGTCCATAATCGCCATTAGTGCTTGGAGCGACGTGCGGATATCGTTAAAGTCCACCTCCTGCGCATGGAGTGAGCGGCCTGAGGTTTGGATATGATACTTCAGCTTCTGGCTGCGCTCGTCGGCACCATATCGGTCCCGAAGCACTACCGCCCAGATTCGCCGCGCTACTCTTCCGATGACCGAATACTCGGCATCCAAGCCGTTGCTGAAGAAGAACGACAGATTCGGAGCAAACGCATTGATCGGCATCCCCCTGCTGAGGTAATACTCGACATAGGTAAATCCGTTTGCCAGCGTGAACGCAAGCTGCGTAATAGGGTTTGCCCCCGCCTCCGCGATATGGTAGCCGGAGATGGATACGGAATAATAATTACGTACCTCGTGATCGATAAAATACTGCTGGATATCCCCCATCATTCTGAGCGCAAACGGCATGGAGAAGAGGCATGTATTCTGCCCCTGGTCTTCTTTGAGAATATCTGCTTGCACCGTGCCGCGAACGGTGCGGAGCGTTTGCTTGCGGGTGTCCGCAGATTCCTCCGGGGTGAGAGCGCCGCCGGGCTTGCTTGCAGCCTCTTCCAGCTGTTGCTGCTCGATGGCGATATTCATAAACATCGCCAGCAGCATAGGCGCCGGCCCGTTAATCGTCATCGAGACGGATGTAGCCGGATGACACAGTTGGAACCCGGCGTACAGCTTGCGCATATCGTCGAGTGTGCAGACACTGACGCCGCTCTCGCCGATTTTGCCGTAGATATCGGGTCTGTACGCCGGGTCTTCCCCGTACAAGGTTACGGAATCGAATGCCGTGCTGAGCCGTTTGGCCTGCTCCCCTTTCGAGAGGTAATGGAATCTGCGGTTCGTCCGTTCCGGCGTACCTTCTCCGGCGAACTGACGCTTCGGGTCTTCCCCCTCGCGCTTGAACGGGAATACGCCTGCCGTGTACGGAAACTCGCCGGGGCGGTTCTCTTGGTATGCCCAGTGGATGAGCTGGCCCCAATCCTCATAGGACGGAAGCACAACGCGCGGAATATCCAGACCGGACAAGCTTCTGGTATACAGCTCGTTTGTGATCGTTTGGCCGCGAATGGTCGTGGTAAGCGTCTGGGTACGGTACGCCTCAGCCAGTGTGGGCCACTGCTTCAGAATGGCTCGCGATGCTTCGTTCAGCTTGCTTAAGTACTTATCGCGGAGCCACTCAAGCGAAGGCAGGGCAGACTTGTCGCCTTCTGACCTTGCTGCCTCAAGCGTTCCTTCGATGCGGTAGCACATTCGCGCGGCCGCGGCTTGCTCCTCGGTTAGCTGCTTGTAGCGGCGGACGGTTTGCACAATTTCACTCAAATAGCCGCTTCGTTCATCCGGGATGATCGTTTGCTTCTGCGATGGCTGGCCGGGCTGGCCGACTTTGCCGGCTGCGGTGACGTCGGACGCCGCAGCCCCCCCATTGGCATCCAACCCATTGGCTGCATCTACCTTGCCTGCCGCGCCGACACCAACCGAACCCGCATCAGCCCCCGCTTCGCCGCTTCGCTCACTCAGCTTCTGCATGATGGCCGCGAATAACCGGCTCATGCCCGCATCATTGAATTGACTCGCATTCGTGCCGTACACCGGCATGTCCTGCCAATTCCGGTCAAACTGCTGCCGGCTGCGCTGGACCTGCTTCTTCACCTCTCGCAGCGCGTCCTCGGAGCCGCGGCGATCGAACTTATTAATGACGATCAGATCGCCGTAATCGATCATTTCGATCTTCTCCAGCTGGCTCGGCGCGCCGAATTCACTCGTCATGACATAGACCGATAGATCCGCCACCGCCGTAATTTGGTTATCCGCCTGGCCAATACCGCTCGTCTCCACGACGATCAGATCATAGCCTGCGGCTTTCGCTGTTACGATCGCGTCCGCGATAGCTGCGGACAGCTCCGATCTTGATCCGCGGGTGGCGAAGCTCCGCATAAACACGCGGTCCGAATACACCGCGTTCATCCGAATGCGGTCGCCAAGCAGCGCGCCGCCGGTCTTCTGTTTGGTTGGATCAACCGACAATACGGCTATCGTCTTGAGAGAGTCATGCTGCAGATAACGATGCACGAACTCGTCGGTCAGGGAGCTTTTGCCCGCGCCGCCGGTGCCGGTAATGCCCAGAACAGGCGCGTCCCCGGCTGCCAATGAAACGTCCGCGAACAGCTCTCCGAGTCGCGAAGCTTCTGTCGCAGCGGCTGCTACCCGCTGCTCTGCCAATGTCATAAAGCGCGCAGTTATGCGGTCACTTCCAGCCCCAAGCGCCGCACACTCGTCAACGAAATCAGCCACAGTGGAATAGTCGCAAGCCTCCAGCATGACGTTAATCATGCCTTGCAGACCAAGACGCCTTCCGTCATCCGGAGAGAAGATGCGCGTTACTCCGTAGCGATGAAGCTCTTCCGCTTCCGCCGGCAGAATTACGCCCCCGCCTCCCCCGAATATGCGAATATGGCCGGCCCCCGATTCCCTGAGCAGCTCCACCATATATTTAAAGAATGCCACATGTCCGCCCTGATACGAGGAAAGCGCGATTCCCTGAACATCCTCTTGAATAGCTGCTTTTATGATCTCGCGTACGGATCGATTATGTCCCAGATGGATGACCTCTGCGCCGCTCGCCTGCAATATTCGTCGCATGATGGTGATGGATGCGTCATGCCCGTCAAACAATGCGGATGCTGTAACGAACCGAACCTGGTGTACCGGCACATACCGACTAATCCCTTCGTTCATACCGATCGCCTCCGAATGCTAGCGTTATCTGTTATCTTTATGCGATTAAGCGTATCCTTATATCCAAAAAGAGCTGGTCTCTCAAGGTCAAAATACCTTGAGGGACCAGCCCCTTCTTCATCATTTGTATAAACTTGTTTCGTATTTGTAACGGTTGTGACAGTGGCTATTTTGCATAAAATGCCCACTTTTATTCTCCAACGGTTGCCGTAGAGCTTATATGGAAATTTCCGAGCCGAAACCAACGCTAATACTGGAAATAACCTCTGTCACAACCGTTAGCGCTTTATAAGTCGTCTTTGACCTAAAATAAGTAAGCTGACAACCGTTACAAAGCATAAGCAACGGTTACTGCGAGGGAGTTTCCAAGGAAGAACCGCCGAATTCCCTTATCGCTGATTCAGCTAGGATTCCTTATTCGCATCCGATACACGGTATGCGCCGTATATGGCCAAATCGTCTTCACCCAGATGCTCGGGGATCTCAACATTGGGGGTACCTAGCGCTTCATGGATTCGCATCCATAGGAGCGTTCGTTCATAACGCTGATGGATGCTGCCGAACCGATGGTTCTCTAAGAGTGCCTTCGCTTCGGCCAGCGACCCACGAGCGGCTAACATCGCCGCCTTGCGCTCCACCAGCCCGTCGTCTTGCAGCGAATCCACCTGCTTGAACCAGCGCTCCCGTTCCTCCAGCGTGGAATGCCCGATGGCCTCGAGCGTCATATCCCGCTCAATGAACAGCTGCGGGTGCAGCTTCCATGCCGCGGACTCCATGCAGTCATACGCGACTCTTGACGCTTCATAGTCCTGCTTCACGACGCGCAGCAGTCTTCCGAGCAACGCGTAGGCACAGTCCAGTTGCAGCGTTTGCAGCAGCTCAATTGCTCCGTCCATCTCTTCGCGCGAAGCCAACCATACCGCGCGGTAATAGACCCAGAGCGATCGGTTCACTTCTTCCACTTCTTGCATTGCTGCCCAGTGCAGCGCCTCGCCCAGCTGCTCCATTCCGGAAGGAGGCCAACAGCCGCTCTCCGGTTCAGGCGGTGCATAACACATCTCGCCTAAGCCCCCGCTCTCATCGTAAGCGGACAACAACGCAAGCCAAGGAAGCATCGTCTCACGCTTCACCCAATCGAATACCGGCACTTGGCTAAGCTCCACGAGCTGTGGAGTCGGAAGCGTAATCGCTCGAATGTCCAGCGGCGCCGTACTTGGAATCCAATATTCCACATGCGTATGCCTCGCACCCGGCTGCAGCTTGGTATTGTCCGCCTGCTCCAGCAACGGCCCCGCTTGAATCTCGACATAGCTCTCTTGTCGCTGCGCAGTCTGATGCGCCCAAGCTTCGTGTCGGCCGGTGCCGTACAACCAAAGCTTCATCCCAGGCGTAACAGCCGGGTCAGCAACATGATAGAGCCCACTTCCCAGACTCGGCGTGTACATCCCGAATGCCGTGCAGTCGGATGTCTTCCAGAAGAACCCCTGCATCCGATCGAAATCCGCTAAACGATACTCGCGCTCCCCGCTCCACTCCAGCTCTTCAAGCACATCCGCATGCCGAAGCACATGTCCTGCAGGGAAATGAAACTGTGAATCGTCGCGAGCCGGCAGCGCGGCATTGGACCAAGACATCCATGCATGCGCCTGCGAAGTCGGATTTACGAAGGTCGTACGTTGGGTCAGGAACCGGTCCCGATCCCCTAGCGAATACTCCACCGTCCAATGCATCCCGTAGCGCGCTTCTCGCTCGCCGCACCAGACATACAGCCGATCGCCGATTTGCTCGGCATCAGCATGCACCGCTTCGATCTGCACAGGTGTATGCGCAATCGGAAAGCTCACTTCTATGCCGCCGCTGATAAATGCCATTCGCGGCAGGATGCGCACCGGCCGCACCGAGCCTGGATGGAACAGAATCTCCTTGCTGCTTGCTTTATCGAGGATGGAATGGATCTTGCCGCCTAGATCGGGACAGACCGTTACCTTCAGCCAGTCATTCTCGATCGCGATCATCCGCAGCTTGCGGAGCACCGGCCGCTCCGCTGTCTCACTAAAACTCACATACGGATAGATGCCTTCCTCATCGCAGATGGTTGGAACAGGACCGCAAGGCTGTGACTCGTGAACGAGCATCGGCTCCCGCCACTCGATTCGCTTCAGCATGAGAACTCCCCTTGCTTGCAGACACGAATCCACTGATTCACGCGCTGACGCATGCGCAGCAGCCAAGCGCTGCCTTTCTCATAATCTCTAAACGTAAGAGGCCCCGCCATTTCCTCTTCCAGCAATGCAACCACAGCTTCTTTGCCAATGCAGCTCTCCAGCAATTGAAGCGCTCGAATATCTTGGAATGCTTCGCGCAGCACTTCAAGCCGGATGGACGTGATCGGACCGTCCTTGCCCGGATAAACCAAGAACGCATCCCCCGAAGGGAAAGCATGATCAGCATCCGTCACCGTGAACGGATCGATAGCTCGGCGTGAACGCTGGGAATACCAGTGATTGTAGCCCCAGTGCAGAAACCCTTGAATATTGTGCTTATACAGCTGAACGCCGATAATTCGGTTGCGAGCCGATGGCATATTGAAGAAGCGGTTCGATTCGTTATGCTTGTACTCGCAGCAGCAATAATAGGCCCAGAGCGGGTCCGCCTCTCCGGCAATGTAAGTGTGAATATGCTCGGTGGATACAACGGGATGCGTCAGCAGCCCTTTCTCATAGAACTCATATTCGGATAAGGCATCGATGATCGGAAACTCGCCATCAAACAACGAGCGGACAAGCGTGCTTGCCTTCGTATACGACTCCAGATCATGGAGCGTCGGCTCATCGGACAAGTGGAAATAACAGCTTTGCTCCAGACCATGCAAGCGAATGAACTGCACCAGTTCCGGAATGAACTGCGTCAGGAATTGGTTGTATTCCTCTCCGGCGGCATCGGATTCCCAACCGAAAATTTGCACATTCTCACCCTCGACCTCAGCCATGATCTTCGGCGCATGCTTCGCTCCCCATTGCGTGAATAAGTGGGAAAACTCGAACCGCTGGATCCCATTGCGACGGCATAGCTCTACCCATCTCTCCAGCAACGAGAAATCAAACTGATAACCACGCTCTTGCCCATGACCGATGCGTTTCACGCCAATCAGCTGGACAGTCGGGCGATATTTGCCGAAATCCAGCTCAAGCGGCGGCGAGAACAACGGCGTCAGGATCAAGTTCATGCCATATTCAGCATAATGTGCGACATAAGTCTCGATGATGCTCCAATGTGCTTCCGAGAAGATGCCGACTTTGTACTGGGTGGCAAGACAATCGAAATAGAACCATTCCGTATGGAGAAGACGCTGCTCCGGAAGTTCAGCGTTAATAACCTGAAGCCGGAAAGACTCCAAACCAAGCTCCACGCCGGATTCGTCCGTGAATCGAATTGCGATGGAATGGTCGCCAGGCGTGACATCGCCGGCGTTTCCGAGCTTTACGGTCACCCAAACGGAGCGCCACTGCTTCGGAAGCGCATGTACAGTGCCGTCCTCCAGCGGATTAAGCGGATCCGGGTATAATCCCGGCGTAGTCCGCAGCAGATAATCGTCAGGGTCGTTATAGTTGGTCAGCTCAGAGGGTGCCAGGCCGACGCTTCTAATTGAGATAGCATCCGCCAAATCCGGTGATTCGGCAGATACCCGAATGTTCTTCATTAAGTAAGCAGCGCGGTACGCAACCTGGAAGGAATAATATTCGCCAAGCAGCGCTGAGCCTTCTTGAAAGGCGGACTCCAGCAGCTCTTCGTCGGCAAACACCTTCACAAGGGAATGAACGCATTTCGTCTCAAAAGTCTGTGACATCTTATCTCTCCTCCGACAGTGCCTGCAGCAGTTTGCGGTGCACATGCTCGAAGTGCTCCGGATCCTCATTGGCTTCATTGAAGCTGATTAAACAGCTATGCGTCAGTTCATCTGCAAGCGCCTTATCCTTCTTCGCAAGCTGCCTCAGCAGCTCATAATCCTCAATACCTGCACGCATCGCCTCTAAACGCACGCTTCCGATCGGACCATTCGTCCCCGGGAATGTGATATGCGTATCCCCCGGCGGGAAGCATAGATCCGTCTGCTCGTAGGGATCCTTGTCGTCATCGCAATGATTAAGCCCCCAATGCAGGAACCCTTCCAAATCATATTTATAATTGCCCCAATGCAAATACCTCGTCCGCAGCAAAGGCATGTCCCACAGGCGATTCATCGAAGAGCCCCCGGGGAAGCAGCAGGTATAGAACCACAGCTTATCGCCAAGTGATCTCAGCTTCTCGAACTGTTCGCGATGCTCCAAGTAGTAAATATTCTTCGGTACCAGAATGTCGACTGAACCGGCCAAATCATACGTTTCTACCGCTTCGAGCAGCGGAATGCCCGGCATAAATTTACGAACGATACCCGATAGAATGCGATATTCCTCCACGCTCGTTCCGATCGGTTCGTCCGCTACATGCTGCACCAGCTTGCTCAGCCAGCCATTCTGCTCGAGGAACGTCCGCCAAGCAGGCAGAAATTGCGACAGATACGCATAACCTTCCGTCGATATCGCTTTAAGCGCTTCTCCGCCGTTCCATGTATTCCAAATATGGAACTCCGAGCCCCAGAAATCCTTGCGTCCGGCAACCAGGCCGCCTTCAATAAACGTAAAGCCAAGGCTAAAGTAAAGCCGAATAAGCCGCTCAGCCCGTTCAAAATTAAACGAGTAGGCGTCTTCACCGACAAGGCTCACCTGAACCGCATCCATCGGCACCCAGAAATGCGTTTGCCGAGCACGGCGCATCAATCTGCCGTATTTCTCAATCATCGCCCAATGCCCTTCCGACCACAGTTCTACGTTGTAGCGTTTGGCCATATTCGGCAGGCTGAACCAGTTGGTAACCGCCAGCGTCTCCTCTTCTGGCACCACCGCTTGATACACCTCAATTTCGACCGGAATAAGGCAAGTTTCTTCGCCTATTCTAACGGCCAGCTCACCTGTGTAAGTACCTGCTCCGGCATCCGTCGGAATCTCCCAGCAAAGGTAAAGCGCTTCCGTAGTAGCGCGGCTTACGACACCGTCCTTTAACGGATTCATAGCTTCGTACACGCGAAAAGGCGCCTGACGCGTCGTATATCCTTCCGCGGATTCGCCTTCATTCACGCAATGGCTAACCGGACCCGTATTCTTTTCCACAAAAATATCCATTAACTGAAAGACCTCGGGCTGGCGCAAAAACACGCTGCCCGTCGAACGTACGAACTCACAGTGAATCTCGGCATTTGGCGCAACGTCGTTAAACAGAACCTGGCAAGCAGCGTAGCTGCCTCTTGCTGTATGCAGCTTAATCGCTGTGTTACCGTCCTCCGACACGACGCTATCCGGGTAGATCCATTCATTCATGCTGAAGATTTGAGCTTTCATTCGAGTTATACCTCCTGCAAGGCTTACTTAGATTGCTGGTCCATAATTGCCGTCTTCCGTTTGATAGATTCGAATATAGTCCACTTCCAGCGTCTGAGGGAATACCGTTGTCTCATCGGGATAGCCCGGCCAGTTCCCGCCGACGGCCAAGTTCAGCATCATATAGAAAGGTTTGTTGAATGGTGCCGGGTAAGGCTCGACTACCGAAGACTCCGTCTCTCGTGTATACCATTCGCTGCTCTTATAGTAAATCTGACCATCGATGTACCACCTCATCTGTGTCGGCGTCCAGTCCACCGTAAACGTATGGAACTCATCCGCGAAAATACCGGATTCCAACGTGTAGCAATCACCCTTATAATAATGCGGATTGCCCATGTGAAGCGTGCCATGCACTTTGTTTGGCTCATGTCCGCACATCTCCATGAGGTCGATTTCACCGGCACTCGGCCAGTCGCCGTGAACCTGTAAATCCGTAGACATCATCCAGAAAGCCGGCCAAATGCCTTGACCATAGGGCAGTCTCGCACGAATTTCAAAACGTCCATACGTCCAATCCACCTTGTTTCGCGTAACCAGCTTCGCCGATGTATAAGGACTTCCCTCGTATTCCTCTTTGATTGCTTTAATAATAAGCTTGGAATCCTCGATATAAGCATTTCGTGCTTCTCTCGTATAATACTGGAGCTCGTTATTCCCCCAGCCATGACCGTCAATATCATAATCCCAACGCGACAAATCAATCTCCGGCCCGTCAAACTCTTCATTCCATACCAGCTTCCATCCGTTATCCGATACATCGAAGTGGTTCGTTATCATAGGTATACCTTACCTCCAATTTATTCGAATCGCTGCCAGAACAAAAGGTTGGAGTGGAAACCCGCATTCAGGCTCCCACTCCAATGATACTGCTATTTAGTTCTCATCCTTGAACTTCTCGTTCACTTGATCAATGGCATCCTGCAAGCCAAGACCCATTTGCTCATCGGCAAATTTCTTAAGCGCTGCTTTGATATCGTCATTGCCCATAACAAGCTTGGTTACCAAACCATCAATGTCTCCGCCGCCTGTGCTAAGCGAGCTAGCAAACGAATTGACAACCCAGTTTACTGGAGCTTTCTCACCGGTTTTCAGCGCTTCTGCCTCAACGCCATCCAAGTACTGTTGTACTTGCTCCGTCTCCGACGGACCATACCCTTCAATGTAACGCACGCCGTCACCCCAGATGGATAGACCGTTGAACACGGTTGAAGACGGGTACTTCTTCGCTAGATCAAAGCCTTCTTCACCAGAATGTTTATTGGTGATTTTATCGCCGTTTGGCTCCCAATCAACGCCTTCAAGTCCGTAGAACACGGTCTTCTGACCTTCCGGGGACGCAAGCCAATCCAGCAGGGCCAGAATGCGTTCTTGCTTCTCGTCACTAACTTCACCGTTAAAGAGCGTGCCGGACCAGTAGTCAAAATAGCCGTACAAGTAGTTTTTGCCGTCCGCTGCCGGAATGTTCGGCAAAATTTTCACGTGATCGATAATTTTCGAACCCGGGTTAGCTGCTGTCCAGCCCGGAATCATACCTGTCATTGTTTTCACCGTAGTGACGATTGCAGCTGCCTTGCCTTGATTAAACTTGCCGTCAGCATCCATGTTCGGAACCGCGAAATCCTTATCCATCAGACCGGATTTGAACAGGTCTCTCTCTCGTTCAACAACTTCAGCATAGCCATCCGTCATCCAGCCCGGAATCCATTGGCCGTCTACCTTCTGCCACCAGCCGCCGCCAGGAGCAACGTTGTGGAAGACGCTGTCATGCGTCCAGCCGATGTTATTCGTCGTAAGTCCGATTACGCCTTTCTTATCAGCCAGCGTTTTCAATACAACCTTCAGCTCATCGTACGTCGTCGGATCTTTGAGCCCCAGCTCTTCCATCCAATCCTTACGAATCAGAATGCCGCGGTCGTTCGGAAGCTCATTGCGGTTAGCAAGCATCCTTGGCACAAAGTAGCTCTTGCCATCGGCTGCATTCGCGCCTTGAACGTCCGGAAGATCGATATATTTCTTCAGATTCGGAAATCTGCCCATATCGTCCGGCAGCGGCTTTATGATCCCTTGATCGACCCATTGATTGAACAAGTCACCGCTTGTCGCATCCGAGAAGAAGGCATCAGGCAGTTGACCGGAAGCGGCCCACAGCTTCGTTCTGTCCGAGTAATCGCTCCACGATTCATTAACCGGCTTGATTGTGATATTGAATTTATCTTGAATCATCTTCAGCATATCGTCCGGTTGGCCATCTTTAATCGCGGAAGCGATGTCAAAATACGCAATGGACACTTCCAAATGTTCTTTGTAAAGATCGGCTTCGGCTGCATTCCCATTGCCCGTGTTCGCTGCATTGTTCGTTGCCGCTGAATTGCCTGAATTGTTCGATGTATCCGCATTCGACCCGCAACCTGCCAGCAAGGTGGTTGCAAGCAGCGCTGTGCTAAGACCTACGGTAAGAGTTTTCTTGTTCTTCATATCTCTTGTATCCCCCTCAAGTAATGTATCTTCTTTCAAGGCCCCGGTACCGGTAATCAGCTTCAAAGGAATTAACCTTTGATCGAACCGATCATCACCCCCTTAGTGAAATACTTTTGCAGGAAGGGATAGACGGCCATGATCGGTAAGCTCGTTACCATAATTGCTGCCATTTTGAGTGAATCCTGTGGAATTTTCACTTTCGATTGATCGATAACCGATACACCGTTATTCATGCTTAATATTTGAGAAATACTAGTCAACATGTTGCGCAGCATGAGCTGCATCGGATATTTATCCGCATCGGTCAGGAACAGCATCGGCGTATACCAATCGTTCCAGCGATCCACCGCGTAGAAGAGCGAGATAGAAGCAATGACCGGCATCGAGGTCGGAATGACGATGCGCATCAGGATCGCGAAATCGCCTGCCCCGTCGATCTTGGCCGACTCCTCCAGACTCGTCGGGAAATCCCGGAAGAAGGAGAGCATAATCCAAATATAGAACGTATTGAGCGCCGATGGGAGAATCATAACCCAATAGCTGTTCTGTAAGCCAACACCTTTAATCGTCAAGTAGTACGGAATAAGGCCGCCTCCGAAGAACATCGTGAAGATAATGAAGCCCATAATATATTTCCAGCCCGGCATCCCTCTCTTGCTGAGCGCATAAGCGGCAACCGTCGTTAGAAACAAGCTGATTAACGTACCTAGGATTGTAACAGACATCGAGACCGCGAAGGCTCTGCCGACGCCGTACTTAATAATCTGCTCGTAACCCTCAAGTGTAAAAGTCGTCGGCCAGATCAAGCCGGTCGGCGTTCCGAATGAGCTGATTAATACGGTATAGAACGGAAATATGGCCGCTACTGCTGCGATGATAAATAGGGCATGCAGTAGGATGTCTGCTTTGCTCTTTCCCCTATTTGCCAAACGATGCTCTTCTTGACCGCCGACGTTCTGATTTACAACTGTAGTTTCTGCCATTACATCAGCCCCTCCTGACCCATACGTTTCACGAAATAATTAGCAATCAGCAAGAGGGCCAAACTGATAACCGACTTAAACAATCCAACTGCCGTAATGATACCGAAGCCAAGATTAACTCTTCCGGAGAACGATAATCGGTACATAAACGTATCGAGAATATCCGCCACATCGTAAACGCCCGGACTGTACAGGTTGAAAATCTGATCGAAGCCGCCATTCATGATGCCGCTGACAGCCAGAATCAGCATCATTGCAGCAACCCCATTAATCGATGGCCAAGTAATGTGAAGCATCTGCTTCCACCTGTTAGCGCCATCCATATAAGCTGCCTCATACAGCTCCGGACTTATCCCGGCAATAGCGGCCAGATAGATAATGGCTCCCCAGCCTGCTTCCTTCCATATATTCGTCGAGTACAGCAGCCCTCTGAACGTATCCGGATCGGATAGCAAACTGACATTCTCAAGGCCAATATGCGATAGCACCAAATGTACCGCACCTGTGTTGCCAAGGATATTCACGAGAATACCGCCAAGCACGACCCAGGAGAGGAAATGCGGAAACGTGAATACGGTTTGGTACAGCTTCTTCAGCTTGGAGCCTGCGACCTCGTTAAGCAGCAGGGCTACGATAATCGCCATCGGAAACTCGATGATGAGCCTGCCGATACTGATGACGATGGTATTCTGGAACGCCGTCCAGAAATCGGAATACTTGAAGATGTACCGGAAGTTGTCCAACCCAACCCATGGACTGCCCAATATGCCTTTGTTGTACATGAATTTCTTGAAGGAGAGCGTGACGCCGTACATGGGGATGTACGCGAAGATCGCGTAGTAAACGACAATGGGCACTAAGAACAAATAAAACATTTTATACTGCAAGATCCGTTTCCATAGCACTGTACCGTTCAAATGAACCATCTCCAATATACGTATGTCGTCTTACCTGCTGTTCTGTAAGGTATAGAACTATATTAGCCGCAAATGAAAGCGCTTCCCATGTACAATGAATAGCAGCTTTTGTATTCAGAATCGGTCATTTTCCGTTAGGATTCTGCTTACATCTAACAAATAGACAAGAACTAATAATAATTGTCCATTTCCGTTCGTTCAATAAAAAAAGAACGGCGGAATGCCGTCCCTATTTACTCACTCGATATTCTCTTGGCGTCTTGCCGACGATCTTCTTGAATATTTTGCTGAAATAATAAGCATCCGGATAGCCCGCGCGTTCCCCGACACGGTGGATGGGCAGGTTGCTGTTCCTCAGCAGCTCACAAGCATGACGGACGCGAAGCTCAGCCAAGTAATCCGTAAACGATTGGCTGACATGCTTGATAAACAGCTGACTGATATAATTCCGGTTCATATAAAATTCATCAGCCAGCATCTGAAGCGATAGATTCTCCTGGTAGTGATTGTTCACGTACTCAATGACGGCAACGAATGACTCGCTGCGGAAATGCCCTTGATGATACATGCCGCCTAAGTAAGCACCTGACATACGTTTCAAATCCTGGATTAATTCCGCGATATCCTGATATCGCTCGATTAATCGTTCATAGTCGACCAGCAAGTATCTGGCAAGCTTCTCTGAATCATTATTCTGCGAATGTATAATGGTCGTTAATACCGTGTTATGGAGGAAGAAGGCGTGCTTGATCTGGTAGGCGCCGGCACGGAACGACTGCTCATATTGCTCGAATAGCGACATCAATTCAGTCAAATTCCGATTCTGAAGTGCAGCGGGCAGCTGTTTGAAATCCGAGAAGCCCTTCGACTCACCGACTTGGAGCACGGTTGGCTGGCCGGTTATAAAGTATTGGAAGGCTGCCATCTCCGCATCCTCGATGGCTCCCTTCAGCTCTGCAACGTGATGGAATAATCCGCTGATCCCGATGCCGCGGAATGTGGCGCTGCTATTTGTCAAATGCCCGTAAAGCGATTCCGGCTGATCCTCTTCCGTTACGATATATACGCTCTTCCCCCCGCTTGCGCTCAGCCTCATATGCCGATATGGACGAAGCAGCAGATTCAAGTCGTTAACATCCAAACCGACAACAACACGTAAACCGCTTGCAGCATCGAAGCCGGCATTGGTCAGCAGCTTCATCACTCGCTCACTGCCGTCTTGCTTATCCTCCACAATCCATTCCAGCATAGAAGGCACATCTTTGGCCGAACGTTCATCCAGCCTCTCTTTGGCTTTCTTGAGCAGTGGAATGATCTCCTCTTCCTCAATTGGCTTCAGACAATACCCAATTGCTCCTAAATTCATGCATTTCTGTACGTACGAGAACTCCGCGAAGCCGCTGACGACAATGAAGAGCGTATCCAGCTGCAGCTCGTTGCATTTCTTAATGAGCTCCAAGCCGCTGATCTGCGGCATCCGAATATCGACGAAGGCCAAATCGGGATTGATCTCTTTCATGATCTCAAGCGCTCTTGGACTTTGCGTTTCGGTAGCGACGATCTCAAAGCCAAAACGGGACCACTCGATGGTATCCAGCAGATTCTTCACGACCCACTGCTCATCATCGACAATCATAGCTCTATACATGGTCAGCTCCTCCTACCATTTGAACGGGAATCCGGATCGTAACGACGGTGCCTCTATTTTCTTTGCTCCATATATCCAGTCCATAATCATGGTCATAATGAAATTGCAGGCGATGATGGACATTCATCAGTCCAACGCCGTCAGACTTCGCGGCATCGGGCTTCATCTGACGGTCCGAATGAAGCTGGTACCTCAATCTAGCTAATCGTTTCTCGTCAATGCCAATGCCGTCATCGCTGACGATCACAATCAGATCATGCCCGCTGTTGAGATCGTAGTGAGCGGTAATGGTCAGTTTGCCTTGTTCATATCTCGGTTCCAGCCCGTGATAGACGGCATTCTCGACTAAGGGCTGCAGGATCATTTTCGGTACAACAGCAGACTTTAAGCTCTCCGGGATATCGCACTGAAAGGTAAAACGGTTCGAGAAGCGAATCATCTGAATGTTCATATACGCTTCTGCAATGCGGATTTCATCGGACAGCAAAACTGTGTCCTGACCTTTGATACTGTATCGGAATATCCGAGACAAAGCCCCGGTCATCTCGCGAATCTCCGGCACGCCGCGCTCGGAAGCAAGACCGCGAATCGTATCCAGCGTATTGTAGAGGAAATGCGGATTGACCTGACTCTTGAGAAAATCAAACTCGGCGCGCTTCTTCTCAATTTCCGACTTTAACAGCCGTTCGTTCGAATCGACCAGCTGCTCGGTGAGATCCTGCACGTCCGAGAGCATCTGATTGTACCTGATGCCGATGACTTCCGCTTCTGTAGATCCTTGCAAATCCAGCCTTTTGTTCAAATCGTCCTTATGGTGAATTCTCATATAATGATAGAGTTTGCGCAGCGGCAAAATCATATTGTTCAGTATCAGCACGAACGGAATGATAAGCAGCAGTATGCCGACACCTAAGGCAATCATCGTCTGCTTGCGCAGCTTGCGGATATCCTTGAAGAAAACATCATCCGGAATCAAACGGACGAATTTCCCGCCGATTTGGGGCAGTTCCTTCACTTGAATATGCTGCAGCTTGCCATCCACCTGCACAATGCCGCTTTCCGATTCGTGGCTTGGTAAGCGGAACGGTTGTCCGATTTTATCACGAGCATTGCTCATGAATATCGTGTTGTTCCGATCCAGCAAGTATACGCTCGTTCCGGGCTGGAGAGATTTGATGTCATAGCCGCCGGTAAGTGTAGCTGCGTCGATAAGCAGGATGATCTGACCGATCTCGTTCGTATAGTTGTTGTGAATGTCACTGGAGAAAATGTTCGTACCGACAGCGAAGCAGTAACGTTCGAGCCCTATGTTTTTGCAGGTTTGAATGGCAGAGAAATACGAATCCGCCTTCTTCGGCATCTTGACGTTAAACTGACTCAGCGTACTGCCCTGCAGGGAGAAGGTTTCGCCGTTCTTACCGATGATTAGGAAATCCAAGATCCCCGGCTTAACCGTAGATAAGTTGATGAATAAATTCCTCAGCGTCGGATAACGCTGCAGCTTGGACAAGGGATCCTCGTCCAGCAAATAATCCTGGATCGATTTATTATAGGCGACATTGTAGGTCAGCCATTTCACTACATCATAATTCGATAGAATCGTTTGTTCAATCTGGCTGAACATATCGTTTGTATAGACCTCGTTGTTCTTAGTCAGAAAGGCCGCGCTTCGGCTGTAGTTAAACAACAGAATTGCGATAATCATGCCCATCGTTAAAGTTGCAATGAGGAACATCTGCCCTCTGATCGGCAGCTTACGCAACACATTCATAGTCTGTCATCCTGCCTCGATATGGATTGAAACGTTTCGACTCCAATTATAGCACAGAAGGTGAAACCGCTGTCAGTGTCGATATTGCCGATGCAAAATAAAAGCGTGCAGCTCCTCTTCATCGGAATGAAAAGGATTGCACGCTTCTAAATTATTATTTCACGAGCAGCTTAACAGCATCGTCCATCATTTGCTCGCCGGCGATTTTGCCGGAGTAGAGCCATGCGCTTGAAGCCGGAACTTCATAAACATGGTTGTTCTTCACAGCAGGGATGTTCTTCCATACTGGGTTTTTCAACGTTTCAGCTGCATCGGTTTTGTCGCTGTTCACAAGAATGATGTGATCGGCTGTCAATTCCGCAAGCTTCTCCATCGCAACCGGATTCCAAGAAGCTTTGGACTTCTCCGGAATTTCGTTAACCAGGTTCGGAGGCGTTACGCCAAGATCCTTGTACAGGACCGCGCCGCTTGATTTCGTTTCATCTACGATATAGAAGTTCTTCGCTACGAGCCATAGAACTGCTACGGACTGCTTATCGATCGCGCCGGCAAGCTTCGCTTTCGTGTCAGCTGCTTTCTGATCGTAGTCGGCAATTGCTTTCTCTGCATCGTCGCTCTGATTGAGCAGGCCGCCGATTGTCTTCAGAGTTTCGCGCCAGTCGTTGTTTACTTTGTCGCCAAGTACGTAAGTAGGAGCGATCTTCGCATATTGCTCATAAAGCCCCTTCTGTACAGCAGACTCGGAACCGACGATGATGAGATCCGGTGTTAAGCTCAGTACATTCTCAACCGGCAGATCCCAGCCAATTGTAGGTACATCTTTCAATTGCGGTGCCAGGTAATCTTGAATGCCGTTTGCAACAGACCACTGAGCAACAGGCGTCTTACCAAGCGTTATTACCGGATCTTCTAAATAAGAAGCGAGGATACGCTTCGGCTCAGCAGGAATTGTAACATCATGGCCCATGCCGTCCTTAACTACTTTCTCAGTTGGAGGCTCAGTTGCCGCGTTGTCGCCGGTATTCTCAGCAGCGTTGTTGCCGCTGTTCTCAGTTGCGGTGTTGCCACTGTTATTCTCGGATTTGTTGCCGCACGCGGATACAACCAGCATCAATGCCAGCAAACCCGTCATGATCAAACTAAACTTTCTAACCGTACTTGTCTTAAACAATGTAACTGCCCCCTGATGATAAAGATTTCTTCACTACACTGCATGATAATGAATATCATTTTCAAAGTCAAGACATAGTGATGGATTTCCTTGTCATGTTCGCGCTGTATACGCGCATAGTGTTCTAAGATATAGGAAATGGTCCAGTAACGTCCTTCGCTATCTCCCGACTTATAGAAACTTGTGGTACGCTTGTCATAATGATGTTATCAAGGAGTGCCCTCATGCCAAATCAAACCCTTTCCTCTCCACGGGAAACGAAGCCGCGCCATATTCTGTTTACCGGCGGCGGCTCAGCGGGACATGTGACCGTCAATACGGCACTAATCCCCACATTGCTCGATCGAGGCTGGAAGGTCTCGTATATCGGCTCGAAGAACGGGATTGAGAAGCAGCTCGTGAGCCGACTCTCCGGCGTCGATTATTACGGCATCTCGACAGGAAAGCTGCGCCGCTACATCGATTTGGAAAATGTGAAAGATCCTTTCCGTGTCGTCAAAGGCGTCTTCCAGGCATTCCGCCTCATTAGAGGACTAAAGCCCGACATGCTCTTCTCCAAAGGCGGCTTCGTCTCCGTTCCGGTCGTCATTGGCGCTTGGTTGAACCGGGTGCCGGTCATCATCCATGAATCGGATTTGACCCCCGGCCTTGCTAATCGGATTGCTGGGCCATTCGCTAAGCGGATCTGCATCACCTTCGCGGAGACCGCCCAGCATATTAAAGGCGACAAAGCCGTTCATGTCGGGCCGATCATACGCAGCGAGCTGCGCGAGGGAAGCGCGTGGAAAGGCATCAAGTGGTGCAAGTTCACACCTGGGAAGCCTGTCCTTCTCATTATGGGCGGAAGCCTCGGCTCCCAGCGCATCAACGAAACCATCCGGCGCAATGTCGCTGAGCTCACGCGCACGTACCAAATCATTCATATATGCGGCAAAGGGGAGCTGGACGCAAGCTTCGACCGCATCCCCGGCTATCGGCAATATGAATATATCCATGATGAGCTGGCTGATGCGCTCGCATGTACGGAACTCGTCGTTTCGCGGGCCGGCTCCAATTCGATCTTCGAGTTTCTCGCGCTCTGCAAGCCGATGCTGCTCATTCCGCTTTCGAAGGATGCGAGCCGCGGCGATCAGATTCTAAATGCCGAATCGTTCCGGCAATCCGGTTATTGCGAGGTGCTGCAGGAGGAGGAGCTGACGGATGAAACGTTCTTATCGCGGCTTGCCTCGCTGTACAGCAATCGGGATGCGATCAAAGAACGTATGCGGCAGCATGGGCAGGATGATGCCGTCAGCCGATTAATCGCACTTCTTATGGAATAAGGGGAATCTAAAAATGGCTCGTTCGCAGTTTTCTGCAAACGAGCCATCTTAATGTGTGTTACAGCATTACAGGGCTAAGGCTGGTAATGAAAGCAAGATCAGCTTGCGTGTAACGCTGGTCTTCGACCAAGTTTCCATATTCGTCGAGTCCGGTTACAGACATTAGCGCATTCGGAACCCCTGCTTCTACAGTCACCGACAATTGCACTTCATACGTGACATTCCCTGCAATATAAAATTCCCGTACGTCGTACGAATCTTCAAGTACTTCGTACATGGAGTAATACGCCGTATAGAAGTCACTGGAATCGACAGAAGCGAATATTTGTACAGTAATCCATACGGAATCATCGGTGTCCAGATTTCTCGTGTTCACGACGATATTGGTCGCCGCAGTTCCGGAAGCTCTGGTGTTGGTAACTACGCCTGTTGAATAAGCCATAATCACATCAACTCCTTTCAAGTAGACATGCTGTATTATATGACAAGCTGTCTACATTGACTGGGGTTTTATGTCATAATCTATGAACCCTTCTTCCTGGCGTTCAGGCTTACCATCATCTCTGCGTAACGACGTTCAGATAGTTGATAGAACGATATACATAGAACACAAAGCAGCAAGCCGATTGCCGGTAAGATGGACATCATCACATGAATACCTGTCAGCACGGTATCGGTTTGGTCTTGATCAGCCACATAGCCGGACAGCGAAAGTCCGTATCCCGCTATTGCACCTGCGATTGCAGAGCAAAGCTTCGCATTGAATGTTCCGACGGAGGTCACTATGCTCTCGGAGCGTTTCCCCGTCTTCCACTCTGCATATTCAATGGTATCCGCCTGCATGGATGTAATTAGGACAAGAATAAAGCCGAGTCCGAACATACTGATCGCATTGACAGTGAACAGAACGGCTGTATTCTCCGGTTGGATAAAGAAGAGCACCAGATTCGCAGCGATTCCAATAATACCGCCGATAATGAAGGTCGTTTTCTTCCCTCTCTTCGCTGCTATCTTCGGCGTGATGCCCATTGCCAAGAGCATCAGAAGCATCGCGCTTAACAGAAACAGCGGAAGCTTGTCTTCGTCGCCAACATTATATTTCATAAAATAAATCGCCATCGTATTCTTCAGCACGAGCGGCGTTGTAGCGAAGAAGCTCGCAAGCGTCACAATAAGCAGCGGTTTATTGCGAATGACCACGTTTACGCTGGCTTTCAGCGACTCATGCTCTGCTCTTGTTCCAACTAATCGCTCGTGTGTGTTTCGGAACATCAGCATGATAAGTAAGACACAGATGAGTGCAAATATAATCGCCGTCCACAAGTAACCGTTTGCATCATTGTCACCGCCAAGCGCCTTCACAAGCGGACTGACTGCACCGCTGGCAATGATGATGCCGACTGCACCGAGGATTTTGGGAAAGGCAATAATTTTGGTGCGTTCTGCCGGATCGTTCGTGAGCGTTGGTGCAATGGACCAATACGGTACGTCGAATAGGGAATACGCCGTGTTCCAAAGCATGTACGTGACATAGATGTAGACAATCTTCATTGGCATGCTAAAGTCAGGGGCGTAGAAGCACATTACGGTTAGCAATGCGACGATCACGCCTCCGAGCAGGACGAACGGTTTGAATTTGCCCCATCTCGTATTGGCGCGGTCGATAAACACGGCCACTACCGGGTCAAGCACAGCATCCCATATCCGTGCAATCAGAAACAACGTGCCGACGATCGCAGCATCAATGCCGAACTCATCCGTGTAGAAAACCATGAGGAATGTAGTTACGAGACCATAAATCAGGTTTTGCCCAAGTGCGCCTAATCCATAAGACCATTTTTCCTTTGCGCTTAATGCCTTCATCCCACTGTCTCCTTAGGTTCATCTTTCATTGCTGCCTACTTAAAGTCCTAGTACTACTCGCCTATCAGTGTAATTTGGTTGACCGATTGTTGCAAGATGATATGCTTGAATTCTATGATCGTGAAACTAAAAAAGATGCCTTTCGCTCCGGGAAACGCCCGTGCGATTGACATCTTTCTAGTCCAGCAGCTGCTTTACGCCTATAATGATGGCCGCCCATAGCGCCAGGGATACGGCAATTGCTGCAAGATAACTCCATTTGAAGCGCATATGATGCATGTTTCACCTCTTATCTATCCCAATAGTATCGTCAAAACCGATTCTGCACAATTGGTTTGTCCCTATTAGGAGAGTCTTTTGGGCTATCCCGCAATCATCGCTTTGTGATAAGGAGGAAATTCCGGCAATGAAGCTTACGATTACGTATGAGCATGAAATTCCGATTAACGCCTTCTATTGGACACCTAAAGCCTATCGACAGCCTTTGCATGCGCATACAAGTTTAGAAATGGGATTATGTTTGTCGGGGACGGGGACGTTTTATTTTGGGAATAAACAATATCATGTCCGGGAAGGCGACTTCTTCCTCGTTAATAATGAGGAGCTGCATATTGCGCAGTCGGATCCCCTTCATCCCAGTCACTATCTGTTTCTGAATTTCGACAGCGACTTGCTCATGAAAGAAGATCCGAGCTTGCTGCTTCCCTTCTCTTACCATTCAGAGCATTTCAGCAACCTCATTGCCGCCGATACTCCACTTGCTGCGGCCATCGCGCCATGGATGACGACGATTGAACGGGAGCTGCGTGAAGGTAAGCCGGGCTACATCGCGCTGGCCAAGAGTGCCCTCATCCAGCTGTGCGGCCTGCTCTTGCGGCATTACCATAGCGGACTTACCGCCTCGCAGCAGCGAATGATGGTGCAATCGGTCAATCAGACCAAGGCGCTGGCCTCGCTGGTTGAACAGCGCTACCGCGAATCGATCAGTCTCCAAGATATTGCGCAGGAGCTCGGCATCAGCGTGTCTCGAGCGAGCCGTGTGTTTCACGAGACTACAGGCCGCCGATTCGCCGACTATGTGGCCATGCTTCGGGTCCAAGAAGCGAAGCGGCTGCTGGCCGGAACCGACAAGCAGGTGGCTCATATCGGGTTCGAATGCGGCTTCCAAAGTTTAGCTACCTTTTACCGTGTATTCAAGGAGTCGACAGGCATTTCACCGGTTCATTTTCGCCAAACCCTCGGGCTCGCACCGGATGCAGCTTCCGCAAAAAATGAGAGTTTCCCGCCTGTACCGTGAGAAGATGCATCATCTATTGTCCGATACAATAGATATATACGTTAGAGAGGACTGGTGAATGCTATATGGCAGGTTGGGCTCCCTTATTTTCACTGATTCAAGAAGAGATAAAGCAGCGTGGTGAAGAAGGCTGTGATGTGACCGGGTTTGCGGAGAAGCTGGAGGCGGTTAAGGCGAATAGTAATAACGAGTCCGCGCTGATGGACATCTATAGCGAATTGATGGCACTTCCGATTCGAGCGGATTTCCCTTATTCGGAGCCCTCCGATCTGGAAACGATCCGTGCCGAAAGCCCAGCAGGACTGACAGTTGCTACGCCTTCGCTGACCGACGGTGAATGGCTCGATAAGTTTAACGGCGCATGGCTCGGTCGTTCCGCGGGCTGCGCGCTCGGCAAGCCGCTCGAAGCAGGTCCGTACATGAACGGTTCCGGCGGCAGACCCGGCTGGGCGAATGTGAAGCTGTGGTTTGAAGGCGCGGATGCCTGGCCGATTCAAGGGTATACGCCTGTCGAGTCCGCCAGTGTTGAAGACTACCCGGATCTACATATCGCCATGTGGTGCAAAGCGAGCACACGCGAGCATATCGCTTACATGGAAACGGATGACGATATCCGCTACACCGTGCTCGGCCTTCATATGCTGGAGGAACGCGGAACGGATTTCGACTCGTGGGATATCGGCAAAATGTGGCACCGCAAGCTCAGCTACGCCCAAGTCTGCACGGCGGAAACGCAGGCGTATCTGAACTTCGCCCAAGTGACCTCGCATATGGGCGATTCCAGCCCGGAAGAGCGGCTTGCCTCTAAGAATTGGGTGCGAACCTACCTGAATCCGTACCGGGAATGGATCGGCGCGCAAATCCGCGTTGACGGTTACGCGTATGGCGCTGCCGGTAATCCTGAGCTGGCGGCGGAACTCGCTTGGAAGGATTCCTCGTTCTCCCATGTGAAGAACGGCATCTATGGCGCGATGTTCTGTTCGGCTATGATTGCCGCTGCTTTCGTAGAGACTGACGTTCGCCGCATCGTAGAGATCGGGCTCAGCGTTATCCCGGCGGGCAGCAGACTCGCGGAGGACGTCCGATTCGCGATCGAGATTGCGAATTCGACGACGGATCAAGTCGAGCTCGTCAGCCGCATCTGGGAAGCGTTCAAGCATTACGATGCCGTGCATACGAACAATAATGCGGCGCTCTGCGCGGCTGCCTTGCTTTACTCCGGCGGCGATTTCGAGAAAGGCATTACGACAGCCGTACTCGGCGGCTGGGATACGGACTGCAACGGCGCGACTGTCGGCTCCATCCTCGGTGCGATGCTGGGGGCCGGCGCACTGCCTGCTTCTTGGACGACACCGCTTAACGACAAGCTGTACGCGGAAGTGACCGGCTTCCATCCGATTGCAATTTCGGATTGCGCTCGCAGAAGCTACGAGGTATTCCGCAAGATACAGGCACAACCGCCGGCTGCGGCTGCGGTTAACGTATAATCGAAAGGAGCTAAGCGGCTGGGATGCGCTTAGCTCCTTTGTTTTGGGGAGGGCCAGGGGCTCAGAGGGGGCACAAGTTGCTGCTGCTGGCATGGCATCGCCTCGCCTCGCCTGCGGAAGCTCGTTCTGAGCGAAAATGCTGCATTTCATGCAAATTGGCTCTGTCTGGCTGCCTGCGGAAGCTCGTTCTGAGCGAAAATGCTGCATTTCATGCAAATTGGCTCTGTCTGGCTGCCTGCGTGAACTCCTCCTTGATCGCCTACCTGGCTTGACCACCTGAGGGAACTCGTCTTGAGCGAAAGTGTTGCATTTCATGCAACATAAATGGTGTTTTGCTGCTGCAATGGGAAAATTGTTGCAGAATCTGCAACATAAATGGAATTCTACCCATCGGAACGTCGGATTTGATGCATATTCTGCAACATTTCCTCAGCAGCACTCTTAAGAACTCCTATCTGCGAAAACAAATTAGATCTTGTTAATCGCATATATTTCGCGGGAAGCTCTAACGGATCGTACAGGGCTTATTTGGTGGTATTCAGGTATCTGGGAGCTGATTACGTGGGGGAAACCGGGCTAGTCTGTTAGCGGAGAGTGCGACTTTGGAACTCTCAGCTTCATTTTGACGTGGTTTCGGTGGTGAGAGTTCGTTAATCGCACTCTCACCATCATCGCGGAGGGAGTCGGGTTAGTCTGTTTGCTGAGCGTGCGACTTTGGAACTCTCAGCTTCATTTCGGCGTGGTTTCTGTTAAACCGAAAGTCGCTGGAAACGAGTAAAGAGTAGTACCCAGAACCACACATCCTCGGTTTCTGTGGTGAGCGTTCGTTTGTCGCACTCTTACCATCCATCGAGGGGGGAACCGAGTTAGTTTGTTTGCTGAGCGTGCGACTTTGGAACTTGCAGCATACATAGAAGCGAAAGCTCAGCAATACCAGCCACAATAGAAAAAAGGGCAGCCTCGAAAGTCGCTTTTGCAACTTTCCGAGACTACCCTTGTTGTTTGTGGCCACTATGAAGCCGAATAAGACTTGGACTTCTGGTCCTTGTGGTCCTTCTTCATGCCGTGCTCCTTGCAGGCAGCGTGAAGTTCCTCGCGAAGCTGCTCGGCTGTTTTCCCTTCCGTCTTGATACCCAGACGTGTCGCTTTCTCCTGCAGACGTGCCAATCGCTCCGCTTTCTTCTCTGCCTTGAATTTCTCCCACTTCGTAGGACTCTTCTTAATGGCAGCTTTCAGCTCTTCTTGCAATTGCTCTGCGGTTTTCCCTTCGGTTGAGATCCCGAAGTAAACAGCCGCTTTCTGCAGATGCTCCAGCTTACGGGCCTCGCGGTGTTCACGGCCTTTGCCGTGATCGTCATGTCTCCAGTGCTCTTGCTTCTGTTCATGCTGCGCCTGCAGCTGGTCAGAGGATGGTATCGCCATTTCAGTACCATTCGCGTATACCGTGCCTGCTGTTAGAATGAGCGCGGCAGCTGTGCCGAGGATGGCCAGCCGCGTACGCAAACGATTCGTTGTCATGTACATCAGCTCCCTTTCGCGGGCTGTGAAACTGCCCAGTCTGCGATAGTATCCCCGACATACCCTAAATTATTCCAACTATTCTAATCTTGATTAGCCTCTGTAAGCTCTGCCAATTCCCGCTCCAAGACATCCTTGGCAAAATGCTCCCCGATGAACACCGCAACGTCATTCACAGTACCCTGCGGCGTGATCCGAATAAACTCCACCTCGCGATAGGCGTATTGGAAGAGGAACCGACTGTTCGTATCGGTGAATGTGACGATGCCTTTGGCCCGATATACTTCCTTCGGCAGCCTGTTAATGAGGGCTTCAAAGGCATGACTGTCAACGGGACCGGACAAATAATGCGTCAGCGTCATGACATGCGCGTGCGAATTATAAGGCTCGTCAGCGTGTTTATGATCGTGATTGTGGTCATGATCGTCAGCTTGGTCATGATCATGCTGGCAGTTCGCGCCGCACACATGATTGCTGTTCTGCGCCGGTTGTGCTGCGCTGAATTCCGGTTTCGCTTTGGCTGCCGCTGCTTGATCGAACATCCCCAGGTCGACGATGCAGCGAACCGTCACCGTCAGCGGAGCATACGCATTCAGCTCGCGCACCAGCTGCTGGACCTCTACGAGCTCCTCCGGTGCGAGCTTGTCGGCTTTGTTGACGATCAGATCCGTCGCGCAGCGAATTTGATCCTGCATGAGCTTGAAGGTTTTGCCGCCCCGGCGGCTGCGAACGAGCAGCTCCGGTCCGTCGACGACAGTTGCAATCGTGCGCAGATCGAGGCGCATGAATAGCGCCGCCTCTGTAATGGCGTCGATGATTTCCATCGGATTGGCAGCGCCTGTGGATTCGATCAGCACAACATCAGGCTGATGCTCCTCGATCAGCTCTTTCAGCTCGATGCTCAGATCGCCGCGAATGGTGCAGCAGATACAGCCGCTTAGCATTTCGGCCATGGGTACATCCTGATCGACGAATTGACCATCTAAGTTGACGTCGCCGAGCTCATTCATAATGATCGCGACCTTCACATCTTGCGCTTTATAGTAATCTACTACATGGTTTAGAAGGGTTGTTTTGCCGCTGCCCAGAAAGCCTGACAGCAAATGGATTGGGATGGCATTCATAGTTCGTGTTCGTCCTCTCGTTAAGTGTTCAGGGAACCAATCGCTTGCGTGCTGATTGGTCTCCGAACGAAGTTGGCTAAATTATACCGTTATTTCGATGAATTTAACAGCTTGCTCTGGTAGGTTTGCTCTCTGTCGCCCTTACTGCTGCGCACGCCCGAGATTCTGCCCGAAGAGGTTTTATTTTGGCCGAATGCCGCATATCCTTCTTTGAATGTGGACCTTGGAGGGAGTGTGAGCGCTCGAACATGGAACAATCAGCAATCCCGGTAATCGTATTAAGCGGCTTTCTGGGCAGCGGCAAAACAACACTGCTTCTGAGGCTGCTGCAGCATGCCAAGGCTACCGGTTTACGCGCATCTGTATTGATGAATGAAATCGGAGCCGTTGACGTCGATGGAACGATGGTGAGCAGTGCATCTGCCACTCAGATGCTGGAGCGGATTACGGAAGGCTGCCTGTGCTGCAGCAAGAAGAGCGAGCTAGCCTCTTGCTTGGAGCGGCTTGCGCTGATGCAGCCGGATGTGATCGTGATGGAGCTAACCGGTGTGGCGAACCCGGAGGAAATTGCAGAGGCGATTACGGAGCCGACTATTATCGGCAAGGTGCAGCTGCACCGAATCGTAACGGTGCTGGATGCCGAGCATGCGCTCGACTATAACAGCATCTTCTCCTCTGACCGCGAGCTGATTCGTACGCTGCGCAAGCAGATTGAGGCGGCGGACTTTATCATCGCCAATAAATTCGACCTCATATCCAATCGAACCGCGGATAAAGTGAAGCAGCTCATTCACGATCGCAACCAGGCTGCCGAAGTCATCACGGCAACACGCTGCGAGATCGATTCCGCGCTTGTATTCGCGGGAATCTCCCCTTCACCCGCGCGGAGGCAGCCTGTCATCTCCGGCACGCGGACGGCTTTCGCAACCGGCGGACGCGTGCTGCCGGAGAAGCTGCCGGCCAGCGGAGGAGGCGGCGGTATCGGCAAGTCGCCGGCGACCGGCGGCAAGCAAACCGCGTCCGCGCAGCCAGGCGTCACCGCAACCCAAGCGCCAAGCTCGTATTCGCGCATTCGAACGGCAGCGATTTATCCCGGCGCAGATGCAGCCGGACTTTCGCGGCGCCAGTTCGAAGCCTTTATCAGCGGGCGCGGCAACAATTGCCTGCGTGCCAAGGGTTATTTGCCTTACGGCAAGGATGGCAGCCTCATGCTGTTCCAGCTGGCGGGCAAAAGGCTGGAATGGTCGCCGAGCGGCTACGAAGGTGAGCCGTATTTTGTCATGATCGGCATCGAGCTCGATGAGAGCAAGATCAAACAGGAGTGGGCACGGTTCACTGCTCGCAAATAAAGAAGGGATATCTCACCTGCCGTCATTACGAACGGCCTGGATGAGATATCCCTTCTTTTCATACAAAGGCTAGCAATCCACCCCTGTCATCTCGCTCGTAAACATACGCTTATACTCTCTCGGGCTGATCTTCTCGGCGGTATCCGGCGCATAATGAAACTGCAGCGCACGGCGGCGCTTCTGCGAGAAATTGTATGCGGTGCCGTGCATGAGCAGCCCATGGAAGAACAGCGCACTGCCCGGTGCAAGCGGCACGGCGACATTGCGCTCGACAGGCACAACCGTATCGCATAGCTGCCAATCCCGCTCCGCATAATGCGGAATGCCTCCATTCATATGCGAACGGGGGATAATTTGCATGCAGCCGTTATCGAGCCCCGCTTCGTCAAGCGCAATCCAAACGCCGATCACAGGCCGATCATAAGCCAGGTTGCCGTAGGCCATATCTTGATGCCACGGCTTCTCGCCCCCGCCCTTCGGCGGCTTGAGCAGTGCAATATCCTGTACCAGCTTCGGCTTCGCGCCGAGCAGTTTCTCCACGACAGCCAATAGATCCGGATGATAGGCGATTGCTCGCAACCGATCATCGACCTCCACAAACTCATACAATTTGCGGACGGCGAGCTCACGCTCTTCGTCGCTGTGAAGCTCAATCCTCGGCTTCACAAACTGCACCTTCACGGCTGTCTGATCATCGGCAATATGCGCCATAATCGCTTCAGTTGCATGCCCGATATCAGCGCCGGACAACACATCCAATACCGCAGCGTACCCTTGCTGCCGATAGAACTGAACCAGCTCCTCCCCAATATCGGTAACGCGGTGAACAGCCTGATGAATCTCGCCGTGCGGATACAACTGCCTGTTGATCTCATCGGGTGATGTCAGTTTGCCCTCCATGGTATCCCTCCTGAATGGTCTTCTACCTTGTCACTTTACGGAAAGCTAGAACCGGAAATACCCTCTTGCATTCTCGTAGCACACCGCCTGCACAAGTCCGCCGAGCAGTTCCGCATCCGCAGGAACTTCCCCGTTCTCCGCCCACTCGCCAATCAAATTGCAGAATATCCGACGGAAATACTCGTGCCTAGTATACGAGAGGAAGCTGCGAGAGTCTGTCAGCATGCCGACAAACCGGCTGAGCAAGCCCATATTCGCAAGCGATTTCAGCTGCTCCAGCATGCCGTCTTTCGTATCGTTGAACCACCAAGCGGCGCCAAGCTGGATTTTTCCCGGAATACCGCCGCCTTGGAAGCTGCCGATCAGCGATGCCAACACGTTGTTGTCTGCAGGATTCAAAGAATACACGATCGTACGCGGCAGTTTATCGTGCTCATCCAGCTTGCTCAGCAACCGGACAAGCGGTACAGCTACCGGACTGTCGTTCATCGAATCAAACCCCGTATCCACGCCAAGCTCGCGAAGGGTTCGCGCATTATTGTTACGATGTGCATTCATATGCAGCTGCATCGACCAACCAAGCTCCGCATAGAGCTCGCCTAAGTAAACCAGCGTATAGGATTTGTACTTCTGCTCCTCCTCGAGCGAAACACCTCCGCCTTGAAGTGCCCGCGCAAAAATCCCCGCCGCCTCCTCGCGCGTCGTCTCCGCCCAAGGCACATAATCGAGCGCATGATCGGACACTCGTCCGCCGACGGAATGGAAGAACTGTACCCGCTCCTTCAGCGCAAGCAGGAGCTCGTCATAGCTCTCAATGCTGCTCCGCCCCGAAGCCTCGGCCAGCTTCGTAATATAACCGACGAACGGAGCACGGTTAATTTCCAGCACCTTATCCGGACGGAACGATGGCAGTACGCGGAAGCCCAGATCAGGCTCCTGTGCCAACAGCGCATGATGCTCCAGCGAATCGATCGGATCATCCGTCGTACAAACCACTTCCACGCCTGCGTCACGGATGAAATCCCGTACGGCATACCCGCCGCCGCGCAGCTTGGCATTCGCCTTCTCCCAAATGATCGGCGCGTTCTTCTCATTGATCAGCTCTTCGATGCCAAACAATCGGCGCAGCTCCAGATGCGACCAATGATAGAGCGGATTGCCAAGCGTCATCGGCACAGTCCGCGCCCAAGCGAGGAAACGGTCATAATCGCTGACCCCTTCGCCGCCGGTAATGTATTTCTCTTCAATGCCGTTTGCGCGCATCGCCCGCCACTTATAATGATCGCCATACAGCCAAACTTCCGTCAGGTTGGTATAGCTTTTATTCTCATAGATGTCCTGCTGACTCAGGTGACAGTGATAATCCAGGATCAGCATTGCTTTCGCGTATTCATGATAAAGCCGCTTTGCTGTCTCGTTATGTAGTAAAAAATCATCATCCATAAAATTACGCATAGTGGGATGTACCACCTTCCTCTAAAGTCCGTATCTCTACTCAGCATAACGCAATATTTGCCGAATATCGTGACATATTTTGCTCAAAGTGATGGTTTATTCACCTATCTTGCGCTAAAGTAAAGATATCCTGTTTAGATGATCCGCTAGGATGCAAGGAGGACATCAATTGAAGCTCACCGTCGACGAACCGCTCTCCTATGGAGATGAGGAAGGCGATTTCTATATTCAGCATGTGCATCGAACGAAGCCGTTTGGACGAAACAACCACTTTCACCCTACCTATGAAATCTATTATTTGGTGTCGGGGCAGCGCGTGCATTTCATCGAGGACCGCTCCTATTCGATTACGTCCGGCGACTTCGTGCTGGTGAATAAACAGGTCGTCCACAACTCCTCTGAGCTTGGACCTCCGGAGCATGAACGGATCGTCATCAATTTCAGCGATGCCTTCCTCGGAACGGAGCATCCCCTCTATGACCCGCTGCTGCTGCAACCATTCGGGCATAACGCGCTGCTGCTGCACCTTACGCCGCACGAGCAATTATTCGTCCGCCAGCTGCTAGGCAAAATGATCACCGAAGCCTCCGAGCAGCGGCCCGGCTTCGAATCCTATCTGCGACTGCTGCTAACCGAACTGCTTCTGTTCGCGGCAAGGCATCCCGCACCGACGGACTCAGAATTCACGAAACCCGAGCAGCCGACTGCTCTCCATCAGAAAATATCCGAGGTCGCCCTGCACATCAACGAGCACTATGACACCAAGCTCGCACTAGCTGATCTCGCGAAACAATTCTTCATGAGCCCCTACTATCTCAGCCGAAGCTTCAAGACGGTCACCGGCTTCACCCTGATCGAATACGTTCATCTGACGCGAATTCGCGAGGCGCAGCGCCTGCTCAAGGAGACGGATCTTAAAGTCATCGTCGTAGCGGAGCGGACCGGGTTCGAGAACACGGGACATTTTGACCGCATCTTCAAGAAAATGACCGGATTGACGCCGCTAGCCTACCGCAAAATGAATCCGTTATAAGCAAAAAAGCGATGGGAGGACATCCTCCATCGCTCTAGGTCGAGCAACCTACCTGCCTGGTTACAGCCATCTCCTAACCTGTAACGGTTGTGACAGTGGTTATATGGCCCAAAAAGCCCGTTTTTATTTTCTAACGGTTGCCAGCGGGCTTATTAGGGCATTTTCCCGGTAGAATCCACCCTTACGCAGCGAATAACGATGCTCACAACCGTTAGCCGTTTAAAAGATGTTCCTCGTATGAAATAGCCACACTGACAACCGTTAGAGATTCAATAGGCCCTAACGTCGCTCCACCGAACATGGGAGCGGATGTAACCAGATACGAATCTATCATTTCATCCGATACTCTCCCGCACTCATCCCGGCATAACTCTTAAACCGCTTATAGAACCAATCCAGCTCGCCATATCCGACAGCCTCAGCAATCTCGTAAACCTTCTTATCCGACTGTCGGAGCAGCTCCTTCGCCTTCTCCATGCGCACCTTAAGCAAATAATCGTTGAACGACTCGTCGGTTCCGGCCTTGAACATCTTGCCCAAGTAATTGGGGTTCAAGAAGACCTGCTGAGCGATACTCCGTAAGCTAATGTTGGTGTGATACTGCTCCTGAACAAGCTTCCTCACCGTTGTAACCAGACTGCTCGGCTGCAGCTGTTTCATCCCGCATACCCGCGCTCGCACATCCATAGCCTTTCGACTTGCGAGAAGCTGCAGCTCCTCCATCGTCTTGCATTTCATGACCCGTTCGTAGTCGCCAAGCTCATATTCGAAGAGGCCGTCGGCACTGGCGCCGAGCTCTCTGACCAACTGCTGCAATTGGACGAGCAGCTCCAGCACGCTCTTACGAACGACACTTCCCGGCGCTTGCTCTGCCTTGAAACCTTCCCATAACCGTTCAATGGCTTCCTCCACCTGCTGTTCATCTTGCAAATTGGAAATCGCCTCAAGCACGCCAGACTGCAGCTTGCCTGTACTTTGGAAGCCGCCGCCAACGCCGCTGCCCGTATGCGCCATCGCATGCCGGCCAAACAGAATCGAACCGCTGCCCACCAGAAACTTCCCGTCGAGCGCTTCCTCTGCTGCGGCGAAGGCTGGCGCGAGCTCTCTCCCGTTCGAGGCCACGCTCCCGACGCCGATACTGATCGTTTCTTTGGCATTCACGGCAACAGCGTCTCGCAGCTTCCCGGTGAATGCAAGCAATCCATCACCTTCATATTCGTCCTCCAGCTCGATCATAACGATGCCGTACCGTTCCTCGGTCATCTCGAACACTAGCCCCCCACCACCGCACAGTTCCTCCAGGATATTACGCACCGCATATCGCTTCAACTCCGCATCATGCTCGGTCAGAGCCGGGCTTGGCGAAGAGAGGGAATCCATCTCCACCAGCAGGGTGCGAAGCGGTCCTTCTCCCATCCCGCTGCCGATCATTCGAATGGCTTCCTCGTATTCGCTTCGGCTGAGCGGACCATGCGCAAGCTTCCGAAGCACTTGATCGCGAAGGGCAGTCAAACCCAGATGATGCTGTCGCTGTAACGACCGCTTCTCCGAGATGCTCTGACCCATCCGCTCCAAAATCGCAATTAACTCTTCTTCCTCCACAGGCTTCAACAGGTAGTCGTGAACCCCCATCTTGAGTGCTTGCCGTGCATATTCAAAGTCCTCGTACCCGCTGAGAATAATGACCGGGACATCCGTGAATTCCCGCAGCTTGGCGATCAGCTCCAGCCCGTTCATCGTCGGCATGCGAATGTCCGTAAGGACAAGCGAGTAGTGGTTGCGCTGCATAAGCTCAAGCGCCCGTCTGCCGTCCTCCGCCTCCGCTCGGATTTGGAATCCGTAATCCTCCCAATCGATTACATATTTAAGCGATTCTCTTGCGAGCGGCTCGTCTTCCACGATCAGTACGCTATACATCTGTTCCGCCTCCATTATCCGCCTGCTGCATGGGAATGAATATCGTCACTTTCGTTCCTACGTCTTGCTCGCTCTGCACGGTTAGTCCATAGCTGTCCCCATACCTGACCTTCAATCGCCGATTCACGTTACGAAGGCCGATGTGGGAGGTGACTTCCAGTGAATCCTGCTGCAAGCCGGCTTGTATCTCGGTTAGACGCTCCGGTGTCATGCCGAGACCATCGTCTTCCACAGTGATCTGAAGCGTGCCTTCAACCAGTTCCCCTCTAATCTGAATGCAAGATTGCATCGGACTCAGCTCCACCCCATGCGTAATCGCGTTCTCGACAAGCGGCTGAATGCACAGCTTCGGCAAATTCACATCCAGTGCTTCCGGCGGAATCGCGATGGCAAAGGTGAACTTATCGCCGAACCGATGCTGCTGGATTTGCAGATAGATCGAGATAAACTCCATTTCTTCACTCAGCGTAATCGTAGGGCCGCCATTACGCAGCATCATTCGGAACGACTTCGCCAGAAGCCCTACGACTTTGGCCGTATCCCGCTCGCCGGCGATCAGCAGCTTGCCTCGGATCATATTCAGGACATTGAACAGAAAATGCGGATTGATCTGCGTCTGCAGCGCGTACAGCTCCACTTCCTTCGTCCGCAGTGCCTGCTCCTTCTGATCGATTTCCGACTGATACACCTCTTGAATGAGCTGCCCGACCCGCTGCACCATCAGATTGAACATTTGCCCCAGCTGCGCAACCTCATCCTTGCCCCTAACTTCGACGAAACTCTGAAAGTTATCCTTATGCACCCGCTTCATCCGAAACGACAGCTCCGTCAACCGGCGCGTCAGCCCTACCGATATCGTGGAAATGAAGAGCGCAGAAACAACAATCGCGATCAGAAACAAGAGAATCGAGAGCGAGCGAAGCTGTTCGATCTTCGGCATCAGCTCATTGGTCGGAATAAAAGTCAGCACCTTCATCCCTCTCACCGAGTTGTGAGATTCAAGCGTCTGGAACATGATCTGATAGCTGTTATGCTCATCCTCGTAGCTGAAACTTCCCTCTGTTTCTTTCATGATTTTCGAATAAAAAGGCAGTTCCTTAATCTGCGTAATCCCGCCGGTCTGCGCACTATCAATCAGCACCGTACCGTCTGCGAGCGTAAAAATAAAACGCTTACTTTTGCTCTCTACATTAATAAGCTCCGATAACACACGAAGCTGGATTTCGATCGAGACCACATTCGGGGAATCCGGCTCGAAATTGTTCATTCGTTTACGGAAGCTGAACACCGGTTTATGTTCAAGAAGCGGCGTATAGGGTCCGGTCCAGTAACCGCCAATTCGGTTATTAAACACCTTGCGATACCAATCGCTTTGGCGCGTCTCCTCATCGATCAGAAACACATTCGCGAATAGAAAGGTGGGGTTATCGGTATATAAGTTGAGATGAGAGATCGCCTTGGTCGCTTGGACGGCTGAAATAAATGGCTGGTAATAGTCAAAATACGTATCATACGCTTCCTGCTGATCCTTATATTTCTTCTGGAGTTTCTCATTCAGAGAAGAGTTCAAGAATAACGTGTTCGCATTCTCCTCATAGGAGCTCAGCTTATTATCGAAATTCGCGCTTACTTGAGACAGCGAGAGTTCGGCATTCTCGATGATATGCTCGTAGACCAGATCGCTGCTGCGTTTCATGAGCACATACGTAAGGGAGCCCAGCAGAAGCAAAACAACGAGTAAATTGGCTACGATCAGCTTTGTCCGTATTTTCATGTCGCGGCTACCTCGCACCTTTCGTGGCTGTTCGTTTCTCACTCATTCGCTTTACCCAAGCTGATTTCCTCCCGCTGCTGCACGAAACATACTCCTTGCCCGCAATCGCTGCGAACAAGGAGTAGCTTAACAATTAAAGATTACTGGCCTAATATGCTGTTGTACTTGGCATTAAAATCCGCCCATAGCTGCGTATAAGCCGCTTCTACTTTCTCCAGACCATTCTTGTTGATGCCATCCTGCATATCCTTCCAATTGGAATCGAACGCAGCGTCATCCTTCGACATGATGATCTTCGGCAAGTATTTGCGCCATGTATCATCGATCTTCTGTTCTTCCACCTTCGTTGACTCTGGTGGCGTGAGCTGCCAGATATAACCCGGTACATACTCGACCGGCGGCAAGAAATCAGCCCAGACCTGCTTGCCGTACTTCGCCAGCACTTCCTTCGTCATGTCATCGTAGTTGGCGATAACCATATCCTTCGTAAGCGGTGTGGAGTAGTCGCCATCAGCCAGCTTCGCGCCATTGCCCACTCCAAACCACGAGAAGTTGCCTGTTCCGATGCCGTGGAAGCCTTCCTTGTAATCCGTATCCGGATCGGCAAGACGCTGTGCGATAAGCTCCGGCTTCAGTACGCGGTGGCCGTCTTTCACATCAAAGTGAGTGCCTTCAATTCCCCACTGAGTGAGGATTTGACCTTCATCGGAGAAAAGGAAATCAATCATCTGAATCATGCGCTCCGGGTTCTTCGCATTCTTGCTGATCGTCCATTGATAGCTGCCCGCTTGCGTCGGTGTCAGCGTGTTGGAGTGATCTTCCGTTCCTTCCGAGAAATAAATCGGAATATGAGCATAGGCGCGTTCCGGATGACCCGAATTACGCAGGGAGGCTTCAGCGTCTCCTAAGAACCAGCCCGGTGAATAAGCAGCAAGGACGCGGCCTTGTGCGGCTTTCGTTGCAATGTTGTCGAGCGAGAAGGCTTCTTTGTCAAATAGCCCATTATTATACAGCTTGTTTAGGAACTTCATATAAGCCTTGGATTCCTCGGAAACCGGGTTGTACGTTACATTGCCGCTTGCATCAATGCGGGAACGGTCATGGTCGGGCAGTCCAAGCGCATTGATGACCGGATTGTTGAACTCAATCTTCATCGTCCAGCTGGCCATGGAAGCGGCGAAGCCAATGGTATCCTTCCCGTCGATTTGCGGGTGTTTATCGGCATACGCTTTGATGACGTCGTAGAGCTGATCGAAGGTTTTGATTTCCGGATATCCGGCTTCCTTCAGCACATCGTATTGCACGATAAAGTTGGCCGTCGAGTTGGCTGCCGCTTCTTCGCTCTTGTTGACGCCGGACAAGGAGTAGATATTGCCGTCTTTGTCTTTGAGCAGGTTGAAGTATTTGCCATACTTGTCTTTAATGTTCGGACCGTATTTCTCGATCAGATCGTTAAGCGGGATAATGGCACCGGCATCTTTAAACTTCTGTGTATAGTTGGCATCGAGCACGACGACATCCGGATAGTCTCCGGCCGCCAGCCATAGATCCCATTTCTGAAATTGATCGCCAACGGAGAGGTCATACTTGAGCGACACGCCTGTTTTATCTGTAATCGCTTTCGTAATTGGCGTATCCCATTTCAGCTTGTCATCTGCCGTGTTGATCGTAAACTCGATCGGACTTAAGTCCGCTGCCGGCTCCGCCTCTGCTGTCGTATTGTTGCCTGTATTGGCTTCGTTTGTTGCTGTATTCGTGCTCTTCGCCGGTTCGTTTGTGTTTGCTGCCCCATCGTTATTGTTATTATTGGAGGAACCGCAGCCTGTAATAAGCACTGCCAGTACGGTAATGATGAGTCCGAATGTCAAACTTCGCTTTAGCCTTCTACCCTTCATCGTTAGACTCCCTTTCAATCCTCGTTTTTGTATATATCAACGGATCGATCGCTCCGTTTGATATTGTGCGAAGCCTTCGTTATTCCTTAATTGCAGCCAATGTAACGCCTTTGACAAAATACCTTTGCAGGAATGGATAGACCAGCAGAATCGGCATCGTAACTACGATGGTCAGGGCAGCCCGAATCGTATCGGGGTTCGACTGAATCGCTTTACCGTCCACATGTTCATTCGCATTCGCAACTTGGCTGACGCTTTGCAGCAGAATCTTCTGTAATTCAAACTGCAGCAGGCTCAAATCCGGATTGCGGCTGGCATAGAGATTGTTATCGAACCAGGAATTCCAATGACCAACCGCGATGAATAACGTGATGGTCGAAATTACCGGCAAGCTGATGGGTACCACAATTCGAAACAGCGTCTGAAAGTCGGTCGCTCCATCGATTTGCGCTGATTCTACCAGTCCTTCCGGAAGCTGATCGAAGTAGCTGCGAATGAGGATGACATTGAACACCCCGATTAAGCCGGGAATGATATAGACGGCAAAATGATTCATTAACCCAAGGTTCTTGATCAGCAGATACGTCGGAATGAGGCCGCCGTTCACGTAGAGCGTAATGACCAAGATGACGTTAAACGCTTTGCGGAAGATGAATTGTTTGCGGCTTAGCGTATAGGCAATCATGACAGTGCCCGTAACGCCGAGCACGGTGCCAAGCAAGGTACGAATAACGGAACGAACAGCCGACCATGCAAGTGCGTCATCGCTCAATATCGCTCTGTAATTCATTAGTGTCCATTCTCTGGGCAGGAGCGTTATTCCTCCCTTCAAGGAATCGAGCGGATCGTTAAGCGACACCGCAATGAGGTTCAAGAAGGGAAACAAGGTTGCCATGCCGATGAGAAGCAGCAGCGTAAGGTTAAAAGTGTTGAACGCGATTGCGCCCCACGCCCGATTGCGGTCCATTCTTGACCACCCTCCTTTTCTTGTCGGGATTGTGATTGTGTACGTGTAAACGCGCTGCTAGATTAATCGGCTTTGATTCGTTTTCTTGGCCAAGTAGTTAACGCCCAGCACCATCACTACGCTGACAACCGATTTAAACATGCTGATTGCAACCCCGAACGAGAAGTCTCCCAGTTGTGTCGAGTAGCGCAGCGCATAGAGATCGAGCACCTCGGAATAATCGACGACGATTGGATTGCCCAGTAAATACTGCGACTCGAAGCCGCCCTGTATGATCCAGCCGACATTTAAGATGAGCAGCAGAATCGCGGTCGGCATGATGCCCGGAATGGAGATGTACCACATTTTCTGAAAACGGCTTGCGCCATCGACTTCCGCCGCTTCATATTGCTCGGGATTCAGCCCAACTAATACCGCCAAGAAGATAATGGTGCTCCAGCCCAGCTCCTTCCACAAGCTGACCGTCGTATGGATGAACCAGAACCATTTTTCCTCGCCCATGAAGTAGAGCGGTTCCTGGATGATGCCAAGCTTCATCAGAATGCGGTTCAGCATCCCGTCGTCCGGAGAAAGCATCGTGAGCGTAATGTTCGCAATGACGACCCAAGAGACAAAATGAGGAATGTAGGTAATCGTTTGGATCACCCGCTTGAACCAGACGAACCTGACCTCGTTCAGCAGCAGGGCCAGCGCAATGGCGCATACGAAACCGGTGATCAACTGCAGCAGCCCCATGGCAAGCGTGTTGCGCAGCACATGGTAGAACTGTTCATCTTGGAAGAGCGCGACGAAATTATCGAAGCCGACGAAGGGACTGTGTTTAATCCCTTTGCCAAGCGTGTACCGCTGAAACGCCATTACCCATCCCCAAAGCGGGACGTAGGAGAACAGGACAATCAGGAGGACGAACGGAACAGACATGTAGATCAGCTGTCTTTGCATAATGACTTTTCTACCGAAACTGCGTTTGTTTGGTACTGTGTCTTGCCTGGTTGGAGCGATTGATTTCACACTGCCGTACTCCTTTCAACCCTATTTCTCATCCTAGTTTTATTATGCAAGGGGCGGGTAACATCAACAACCTGATAAACTGCAACTTATCACCCTAGTAGCGGGTGATCCTTGCGGAAGAGAAACACGCCATTGCCCGGTAATTCGATCGTGCCCACCGCAATGGTTTGCTCCGTTGTAAGTTCGTACAGCGGCTCTGCGAGCGTGATGGATTGATGGTCTGTACCGTGATTGATAGCGAAAATATACTCGTTGCCGCTGTCGCTTACCCTTCGCATGAGCTCGATGCTGCCTTGAACCTGTATGCCCTCTATTGGCGTTACTCCGGCATCGGTGCATATGCGATCCATAAGTGCATACATTAGGGCAGGCTGCGGCTCCATGCCTAAGTAATAGGCGGTGCCTTGACCATACCGATTGCGTGTTGCTGCAGGCGATCCGGTGTAGTAATCTTCGCCGAACCAAGCGATCGGCTCCGCCATCTCGGGCTGGATGACGTCATACCAGGTCTTGGCGTTGTAGCTGTTTGTGTCTTGGGATAGCTGGACACTGCGCGTTTGACCTTCTCGCAGGATGCCGTAGTCGGTAATCGAGATGCCAAGGAGCTCCCGATAGATGCCGGGCAGCGTTTGATCCGACATCCGGTTGTCCCACAGCCGTGAGCCGGAACGGAAATCCAGCAGAACCGTGCCGCCTTGCGCCGCATAATCATAGATTCGCTGCTTGGCTTCCGGCTTGGAAAGCATATAATGCGGCAGGACGACAAGTCGATAACGGCTGAAATCCGCCTCGTCGGACAGGAGATCAACCGGAATATGACGGTCATAGAAATAACGATAATAGCTTTTGAGATGGCGGATATATCGGTGGCCCATCACCTGAGGTTGAATATCCATAACCCATTCATTGTCGTAGGAACGAATGATGGCGACTTCTGCTCCTGCGCTGCTGCCTTCGATGAGCGGCATGACTCGTTTCAGCTCCTCACCAACATGTTTGATTTCGTCATACCGCCTTCCCGGAATGCCGTCATGGGGCAAGATGCCATGCCAGAACTGCTCCGCGCCGAACAAGCAGGTCCGCCAGCGGAAATACACGATCGCATCGGCGCCGTGGGCAACCGAATGATACGTCCATCTGCGTAGCTCCCCCGGGCGCGGCGTTGGGAACATGATGTTGCCACCCGGTGCACCGCTCTGATGCTCCAACACCCAGAAGGGAGCTTGCTTCACACCGCGGGCCATATCGAGCTGAATGGCGCTTTCGCGAGGGTCCGGTTGATCCGTAAAACAGAGATTGGGATAGATGTCCCACGAAGCGAAATCCAGATCCTTAGACAGCTCGAAGCTGTTGATCTCATTCATCTCCGACCACATGTTATGGGTGACGGGCTGACTCGGGGCAAGCTGCTTCAGCAGGTCAATTTGTCGTTTCTGATACGCGATGACGGAATCGGAAGCAAACCGGCGATAATCGAGCTCTAGCCCCGGGTTATGCAGATGGAAGACCGTATAAGCCGGAAGCACGATTTGCTCCCACTCGTTGTAGGTTTGACTCCAGAATACCGTTCCCCAGCTTTCGTTTAGCTGATCGATGCTTATATAGGTATGGCGAAGCCAAGCCTGAAAGGCTGCACGGCAATACTCACAATAGCAATACACCGTATCGTTGCAGCCGAATTCATTATCCGTCTGCCAAGCGATGACATTCGGATGCTCGCCGTATTGCTGCGCGACTGCCGTTACAATGCGATCCGAGGCTACCATATAGTTGGGATTGTTGTAGCAGTAATGCCTTCGATTGCCGAAACCTCGCGCTATGCCTTTGTTGTCCCGCATATAGATGTCAGGGTGTTTGTCCATGAGCCACTTCGGCGGTGCGGCGGTTGGTGTCCCTAAGATGACCTCGATTCCTTCGGCTGCCAATAGATTAATGATGCGATCCATCCATGAGAAATCGTAGCTGCCTTCGTAGCGCTCCAGCTTCGACCAAGCAAATTCGCCGATGCGCAGCACGTTCAGCCCGGCTTCCTTCATGAGCTTCACATCCAGCTCCCAGCGTTCCTCCGGCCAATGCTCCGGATAATAACAAGCGCCAAACTTCATCTGCTTCTCCTCCTCGGTTGACGGTTGTCTACCTCATTATGGAGGAAGCGCGAGCGTGTCAAAACCTTAGTGATTCAACCTTTTGACCATAGAAAACAGACCAATCCGGGGGCGGATTGGTCTGTCGTAAATAATATTCATTAACTGCTCGATGGAATTTACGTTTTTTACATACCGGATTTGCTCATGGCTAGATGATAGGTTTTATTTCTTTATTTTTATATTTCTCCCTATTTATTTCTTCTTTCAGATGGAAACATTTTTCTAAGTCGACTTCATAAATATTAGCTAACGCTGAAACATAGTAAAGTATGTCATATAACTCCTCTTCAACCGTTCCTTTGATGTTTCCTGTTTGATCTAATCTTTTATTTTTCCTTAGTACATCCGCTAATTCCCCGACTTCTTCAACTAGTTTAAGAAAATAATCATTTTTCTTATCTGGTTGATGGTCAAAGCCTCTGATATATTCCTGTAACCCTCTTACAGTTAAATTTTCAGACATCGTTGTACTCCTATTCCTTTTTTAATTCGGTTGACCTCATTCGATTTTTTAAACTAAATCTTCGTTTGATCTTATCACCTAGAAAAAAGATAAAGCCTGCTGCCTGGGGGGCCACTGAAAAAGTTCTGCTGCTGAAAGGCATAGACTTTCCATTTACTTGCCAGAGCCAGGGGTTTATATAAAAGTTTTAATCGGCTTCCTCCTTGAGTTGTACAAACTACACGACAAACCGAAGCCTTTCGAGAAAAAAAGTACTTAACGTGTATAAAATGCATTTGAAATTCGGATAACCAGCTATATGCACTAGAAAAAAACGTATGAATTGTACGAAGTACACGTCATACGTCATTTGAGACTAGAAAGTAGCGAATGTGTTGCACTCCTTACACCAGCTAGAGAGCAATGTCACAAAAAAACCGAATCGCTAAGATCGCCAGAAAATCTAAGTTCTTCAGTGGCCCCCTTCCTGGCAGACCCTTTCGCATTGTATATCTAGTAAATCGACTTCAGCTCATAGCTTTCTAGTGAACGAAGAACTGCATTTCCCCCACGACTGAACAGGCAAGCCCCCAAACTATCCGGCTGCGGATAAATTCGGTTCGTCATCGTTTTCTCGCCGTCATTCGCAAACAGCTCCAGCGAAGAACGGTCGAGGAACAGATGGAGCTTCAGCTGTCCGCCGTCCTGCGGCGCAAGCTGAACCTCACTGATTCCGCCATCGCCCAGACCCGCATGATCGCGGTTCACATAGAGCGTGCGGTCCGCGGCGCGATACCCGATTTCGGTATATTCGCTGCCGTCCGCCGAGCAGCGCAGCTTGAGGCCAAACTCGGCCGCATCGCCGTCGAACACTACGATGATTTCCACCGCATCCGATGCGATACCAGGCAGGGCGACTTCCGTATCTGCTTCGATTACCTGCGATTCGATCTCGTATCGCACTCCCCGAAGCTTCTCCAGTTCCTGCACGGGAAGCATACGAATGCTGCCGTCCGGCTGCAAGAACAGCTCACGCGGAATCGTCATCGCGCCCATCCATCCGTCTTGCTGCTCAGGCATCGTAGCTCCCCACATATTCATCCATCCGAACAGAATGCGTCTGCCTTGATCGTCTTCCAGCGTCTGCGGCGCATAGAAGTCGAAACCGTAATCGAGTCGTTCCGCACGCGTAGTCGTGAGCTTACCCTCTTCGTAGTCGAACGTCCCGGACAAGTACATCGTCTTCGTTGCTCCCATGTTCATGGGAGAGACAATCAGCACATGATTCTCTCCTCCGCCAAGCGGGAACAGATCCGGGCATTCCCACATATCCCCCTGCGAGCCATCGCTGTCAGCGGCGATACTCACATAGCGCCACTCACGCAAATCCGAAGAAGCATACAGCCGCACATTGCCTCGGCCTTCTTGACCGCTTCCGATCACCATGTACCATGTATCTTCATGCTTCCAGACCTTCGGATCGCGGAAGCCGAACAAGCCCTCTTCCGGCGGTCCCGGAATAACCGGATTCGCTTCGCTTTTCGTGAACGTGTTGCCGTCGTCTGAGCTGACTGCCAAGCACTGTACCTCTACCGGCGAATTACCGGAAACATGCCCTGTGTACAACAGTGCAAGCTTATCGCCATCTACGACAGCGCTTCCAGAAAAACAGCCATAGCCGCCGCTTTCGCCTTGATCATAGGGTTCCGAAGGTGCCAGTGCGACCGGAAGATGAGTCCAGTTGACGAGGTCCTCGCTCTTGGCATGCCCCCAGTGCATCGGTCCCCATTTCGGCTCGTGCGGATAGTACTGATAGAAGGCATGGTAGCTGCCCTTGAAGTATACAAGTCCATTCGGATCGTTCATCCAGCCGGTTCTCGGCATCAAATGATAGCGAAGTCGGAAGCGCTCCTCCGAAATCCGCGAGCTTCCTTCCTCCGTTGCTTGATTGGCTCTGGCAATTTGCTCCTCATGCTTCTTGGCTTGATTGGTTTCCATGACAGCCTCCTGCTCGAATTGGACTCCTTGCACGTTTAAAGCAACCACTTTTAAACGGATTATAGCATACTATTAATCTGCCTATTCCTTTTTTTCGCAGGTAAAATGAAGCGGAATGGAGTGCATCTGTGGAGCCATACATTAGAGTCTGATTTGGCACTTCCTCAGGTGCATCATTTAAGAAAATGTTGCATTTCCTGCAACAAAACTGGCGTTTTACGGCTGGTTAGGTCGATTTGTTGCGCATTATGCAACATTTGGTCTCGTTATGGCCTTTTAGGGCTCGTATTCTAAGGAAATGCTGCCTTTCGTGCAACATTTGCGCTGTTTTACGATTGAGATGGTAGATATATTGCATATTGTGCAACATTTGGGCTCGATGTGGTATAGGGGGGATGGCCAGCATCGTGTAGGCGCATACTGCACAATCCCCCGGCGAAATCTGCCACAGCTTTGGCGCATGCTGCCATGCAGCTCCTGCGATCCCTCCGCTCGCCGCAAAAAAAGGACAGCCCACTTCCGGCTACCCCTCTCTCAAACCCGATGCTGCACCGCGTGCTTCGTTCGATATTCCATCGCCGAGATGCCTTCCATCTCGCGGAAGACGCGATTGAACTGCTTCGAATTCTCGAAGCCGACCTGCTCGCTGATCTCGTAGATTTTGTGCTCCGTTTCCTCCAGCAGCGCCTTCGCCTTCTGGATACGTACCCGCTTCAAGTAGACGACGAAACTCTCGCCGGTAAACTCCTTGAACGCCTGGCTGAAATACGAGTAGTTCAGCGAGACATGGTTCGATACTGTCGCCATATTCAGGTCCCGGTGATAATTGTCGTGTATGTAGCTGACCGCCTTCTTCATCTCCTTATGCTCGACATGCACAAGGCGCAGCCCTTTCACATAATCGTTCAACCGCAGCAGCAAATCCTCCACGCTGTGAAAATAATCATGAATCGTCTCGAAGTTATACATGCAGCCGACCTTCTTGTAGATCCGCAGAATTTCCACCGATTCCTCGCCGTACTGATTGAATACGCGGTCAAACACAAGCTCATTCAGCTGCTTGCTGATTTCCTCGATCGACGCGATATCGAAGCCGGTCAGCTTCTTCGGATCAAGAAGCTCCGTCAGAATCTGCTTCATTTCCTTATCCCGTTCGGTGCCGAGCATATTCGCCAGACGCCGGATGTCCTCGATCGGCAAGTGGCTCTCCTGATGGCGAGATCTCTTCCGATCATATTGCAGCAGCACCGGCTCGGCAGTTACCGCCTGCAAGAAGCCGTACCTCAGCGCCTCAAGCGCTTCGGCATAGGCTTGTTTGACTCCGCCTGCGCCATTCAACGGCTCGCTTACCCCGATTTGCGCCGAAACATGATGCTCCTTCATGAACGCGAGCAATCCCCCCGGCCCTACGGCCTCCTCGCCAATAACGACTAACCGCTCATCCTTATCTTTAAAATAAAACCGAACTCCGCTAGGCCGAGTCGCCAGCAGCGCCTCCAGCTGACCTGCTTTCCCGGAGGACAATCCGCCTCGAAGCTTCAGCAGTGCGATCACGTAACCGCGCGCCTCACCCGCTCCTGCCCCAACCCCCGACGAATCCCGAGCTTCAACAAGCGCATCCCAGCCTGCTTTGGCACAACGTTCAGCAATTTCGGTCTCCGCCATATCCGGATGCAGGAAGATATAATTCAACTGGCTCGCCAGCAGCTCGTCACGATAGTGATGCACCTCTCCCAGCCGTTCGGACAGTGCCGCTTGCCGCTCCAGCTCTCGCTCCACCCGCTCAAGCGCTGCGAACAGTTCATCCCGAACAATCGGTTTGAGCAGATACTCCCGTACATCGTAGAGCATCGCTTCCTTCGCATAATGGAAATCATCATGTCCGCTGAGGATCATAACGACCGGCTTCTGCTCTAGCAGCGCCAGTTCGCGAATCAGCGCCAGACCATCCATCCCCGGCATCCGAATATCCGTGATAACGATCTCTATTTGACCGCCTTGAATCAGCCCAAGAGCTTCTTCCCCATCTGCCGCGAATAACATCTCATACCGCCTTGGATAACCTCGTTCAATGATCGCCTTCAGCCCGAGCCTGATATTACGTTCATCGTCCACAATCAGCAGTGTACGCATGTCAGGTCACCCCTCCGCTTAATATGAAATAAGGTACGCGCATAATGACGCGCGTATAAGCACCTTCCCTGCTCTCGACGAACAAGCCGTACTCTGTACCATAAAATAATTGGATACGCTGATGCACATTGCGCAACCCGATCCCGCTGCCTTCCGTTTGCTTCTCCTGCTGCGCATAAATATCCCGTTTGTCGGTGAGGCCGCCTACCTCTTCTTGGCTGATTTTCCGGTTCAGCTCCTCTGCCATCTCCGCTGTCATGCCAATCCCGTTATCCTCAATTGAGATGACGATGCTGGAATCGACAACCTCGGCTTTAATCGAGATGACAACATTGCGCGCCTCCGAAGGCTTAAACTTCATGCCGTGCTTGACGGAATTCTCCACGATCGGCTGCAGGGACATCTTGAGCAGCTCCTGATCCAAGTAATCCGGCGGAATGTTGATCTGCAAGCTGACCGTATGATCAAACCGAACGTTCATAATGGCAATATAGTTCGTAATATGTCCAAGCTCATCCTTCAGCCGCACATATTCGCTCGTCCACTTCAAGTTGTAGCGCATCATGCCGCCAAGCGAAGTCAGCGCATCCGAGATGACAGGCTGGTTCTCGATTTCTGCAAGCATCTTAATGTTCTCCAGCGTGTTGTAGAGGAAATGAGCATCGATCTGGTTCTTGAGCGTCCGCAGCTCTGCTTCCTTGGATGCAGCCTGTTTCGTGACGGCCTCGGCGATGAGCGAATTGATTTTCTTTAGCATTTTGCGAAAATGATGCGCAAGCTCTCCGACCTCGCCACCGCCGCGGATCGTGAAATCAAAGTTAAAATCACCCTGGCGCACCCGTTTCATGAAATGAGCGAGCGTATGCAATTTCTTCAATATAAGCGCATTCAGAAAGTAAGTCGAAACAGACAGAATCGCCAGCAAAATCACGTTGACCATAATAAGCTTATTACGCGTTTTATTGATATCAGCGAATACATTCTTCAGCGATACGACGTTAACTACATAAGCGTCCAGCTTCTCGATGTACATGTAGTTGCCTAGGAACGGCGTTTTGTCGTGGTTAAACAGGAAGTGTCCGGTTCCTTGCGTGACATGCTGATTCAGCGCGCTGCGGATGTCCGTCTCTTCAAGACCTGTGTTAGCCAGAAAAGGACTGGCGTCATTGCGGAACATTTTGCCTTCCCCATCAATAACGAACATCTCCGACTGGCTTGTATCCGTACCATGAAACACGCCCTGAAAGAAATTCGTCAGCAGCATATCGACCTGCATAATGCCGACATGGCGACCTGCCGGATATTCGATCTCGCGCAGCAGCGAGAGCTTCGGTCTGTATTCCTTCGCATCGGGGACAAGTGAGCGGATCGGCTCCCGATCCATCCGGTCAAAATACCATAACTCCTGTCCGTCTAAGCTGTTCACCTTCGCATACCAAGGGTCCCCTTGAATACGCCGCTCCAGCATAATGACAGGCCACAGCTCGTTAATTCGCTTATTATTCGAGAACAGCCGGATATGCTCGATATTCGGATTGTTGAACTGAAGGCGCAATATATTCGAGACCACCGTCGTGTCGAACTCAATCAGCTCCGTGGCGTTGGGTTCACTGGTCCGCTCTAGATAATAAAGTACCTCTTTGTCCGAGATCGACAGCTGCGCGGCCCGCTCCATCGTTTCAATATTATTGTTCATATTGACCCGCTCGATCTCCAGCGTGTTCTCGTACTTCTTCACAATGTCTTTCATATAATTGTCGTTCAGCTCTTGAAAAATATACAGCGAAATCAGGAGACTCGGCAGCAGCAAGATGAGGATGTACGAAATAAACAGTCGCTTCTGCAAGGACAGCTGTTCCAGCTTATAAATAATCGTTTCACGGCTGATTATGCGCGGTCTCTTAAGCAAATGAAATCACGTCCATAGAGTGGGATGAATGCCTAGTCACCAGTATAACGCAGAAAACGAGCATGAACAGCCGGGCGAAAGCCCGCAGCCAAGAAGGGCGGCAGACTTCACCACTCTTCTTGGCCGAGGCTTACAACGCCGGCTGTTCGATTACCCGATTGTTGCGAATTGTATGTCGTCTTCTATTTCAGAAATTCTTTCAGCTTCGCTACGTTCTCTTCATATTTCTTCTGTTGGAACGCCTGCACCTTATCGAAGCCTGCATCTTTACGTTTCTCTACGAACTCCGCGAACGTTTTGTCGAAGTCTTCATCGGACTTGCTAAGCAGCAGCTTCGGAAGCGTTTTGCCCCATGTTTGAGCGATCTTCGTGTTCGCAATCCCTTCCTCGGAGTTGCCCGTCGGATTGATTTGGTCGTATTGCGAGAAGCTTTGCGTTTTGCCTTTGGTCCAATCTTCCATTTGTTTGGACGGCTCCACGCTCGGCGGCGCCCATTTCAAGTTCATATTGGTATCCATTAGCATCCAGAAGGTATACGATGCACCATACTTCTTATCGAAGGAAGAGCGGTCTTTGTTCAGCAGCTCAAGGACTTCAGGCTTGAACACGTCTTTGCCGTCAGCGGTGTCATACGTAACGCCCGGCTCGCCCATGAACAAGTCTTTGTTGCCTTCTTCACTTATAAGGTAGCTAAGGAAACGGATTGCTCTTGCTTTGTCTTTCACGTTCTTGGAAATAAGCGTTACCGTCCAGCCGGAGATGCCAGGGCCGGCAAGCGTCGGTTGGTCGCCTGCATCATTGCCAGGACCGTCGATAGCGATGTAGACGGAATTCGGATCTTTGGCAAATAGAGCATTCTGTTGTGCGGCAAAATCACTGCGTTGGTACAGCATCGCGAAGTAACGGCCTTGCGCGATTTTCTCTTCCATTTGCGGACGTTTGTCGATGAAGATGTCTTTTGCCAGCAGGTCCATTTCATTGGCTTTGCGGAATGTCTTCAGCCAGCTTACGTACTCCGGATCTGTTACACGGTCATATAACTTGCCGTCCTTCTCATAGGGAACAGCAAGGAAGTTCTGCAGGTAGCCTTCCAGAGAGCTGTTGCCGGTCTCGCCAAACTCATGCAAGCCAAGCGGGATAAGCGGCTGTCCGTTTACTTCGGGGAATTTCTCCTTCGCTGCTTTGAGCGCGTTCAGGAAGCCTTCCTTGGTGCGCATGTCTGGTTTGCCAAGCGCTTCATACATATCTTTGCGTACGACGAACGTTTGGTTCGACGTGTAATCGCGTGCATATTTCTCGAAATCCTTCGGAGAGGACGATGCGTTCGGATACCCGTATACATTGCCGTCTTCTTGGGTGTACCAGGATGTCTTCGCAGGGTCAGCAACCTTGAAGAAGTACGGGTCATACTGATCGGCCAGCTTGTTCAGCGGTTCTACCAAACCGCCCTCGATCATCTTCTTCACGCCGTCCTCATACCAGCCAAGCGTGATGAAATCCGGAAGCGAACCGGAAGCGATCATCGTATTCAGCTTCTCGTTCTCGTTGCCTGCCGGCACGATGAAGTTGACGTTTACGCCGGTTTTCTTCGTGATGTATTGGGAAGTTGCGTCTACGCCCCACTTATTCGGGAACCAAGAGAAGTTCAGATACCAGTCGAACGTGATTGGCGACGTGTCGGCTTTCCAGCCTGGCTCGTCGGCTGATACGGCAGGTTTGTTCTCTGCTGTCGTGTTCTCTGCCGCTGTGTTGTCCGCAGTATTCGTGGCTTTGTTGTTGCCGGCTGCCGCTTCGTTCTTCTTATTGTTGTTGCCGCCGGAGCAAGCCGCCAGTGTGAAGACAAGCGCAAACACTGTCGTTAAAGCAATTAAGCGCTGAACCTTACCTTTTCCCATGTGTTCTACCCCTTTGCTTCGCTTATTATAATGTCTTTGCCGACTTGGAATCCAGCCTGCTAGGACGAATAACCTAACCTTTGATCGAGCCAATCATCATACCCTTGACAAAATATTTCTGCAGGAACGGGTACACCAGCACAATTGGCAGCGTTGTGACCACCATCGTGGCGAGCTTAATCGACTGCGAGGTCACGCTCTTCGTAATGCCGCCCGGCATCGCCGCCATCATAATGTTGGAGCTCGACTGTGCGATAACCCGGTACAGGTACGTTTGAATCGGCTGCAAATCCATATTGTTGATATAGATCATCCCCGTAAAATAATCGTTCCATTGATACACCCCGTGGAACAAAGCGATCGTTGCGATAACCGGCATCGATACCGGAAGGACGACGCGTACGAAGATGGAGAAGTCATTGGCTCCGTCGATCCTCGCTGCTTCCTCAAGCCCAGCGGGAATTTCTCGGAAGAAAGCCAAGAAGATGATGAGATCAAAGAAGTTGAACATGGCCGGAATGATATAAACCAAGAAATTATCGAGCATATGCAAGTCGCGAATAAGCAGATAGAACGGGATGAGACCGCCGCTGAAAAACATCGTGATCGTGCCCAGCAGCATGTAGATTTTGCGTCCGACCAACTCGCGTCTGGAGAAGGCGTAGGCAACCATTGCGGTGAAGAACACATGTGCCGGAACACCGATAACGGTCTTCGCAACCGTTACGCCCATGGCCAGCATAATGCCGGGGTTGTTGAACACGGCTTGGAAGTTATCCAGACTAACCAGACGAGGCCACCAGTAGATGCCGCCGCGCATCGCGTCCTGTCCTTCATTGAAGGCATTGACGAGCACGTACCAGATCGGATAGATCGTCACGAAGCAGATAAGCAGCATGCCGATCGTATTCACGGCATCGAACAGTGCCTCGCCGGCGGTTTTTCTTCGGAGTAGGGATGTAAACATCAGTCGGCGCAACCACCTTATCTTTTATTAAAATAGCGACGTATCGTTTAGCTTCTTCGACACTTGGTTTGCCATAATCAACAGAATCAGCGCGATAATCGATTTAAACAATCCGACTGCGGCCGAGTAAGAATAACGCCCGCTTAAGAGACCGGTTTGATAGACGTACACGTCAATGACGTTGCTCGCGCTCTCATTGAGCGAATTGCGCAGCACGAGAATTTGGTCGAAATTCGAATTCAGAATGCCGCTGACTGCTAGGATGAACAAGATCGCTATCGTACCTTGGATGCTTGGCAGCGTTACGAACCACATTTTCTGAAAACGTCCCGCTCCGTCGATCGTAGCGGCTTCATACATTTCCGGCGAAACGCCTGCGATTGCCGCCAAATAGATGATGGCCGACCAACCGAGTTCCTTCCAAATATCTGATGAGATGACGATCGACCAGAAGTAGCTCGGCTCCGCCAAATAGCTAATCGGTTCATCGATGAAGCCAAGTGCGATAACGATGTTGTTGATGATACCGACATCGGCAAGCCATGTTGTCAGGATCCCTCCCAGAATGACCCATGAGAGAAAGTGAGGCAGGTAGGAGATGGTCTGAACGAACTTCTTCAGCTTCAGCGAGCGCAGCTCGTTGAGGAAGAGGGCGAAGATGATCGGCAGCGGGAACCCGATGATGAGCTTGATCATGCTCATGCCAACCGTGTTCCAGATGACGCCGGGCAGCTCGTCATCTTCGAGAAACTCGCGGAAATGCTGGAAACCAACCCAAGGTGCATCGTGTACGGAATGGATGATGTCAAATTCCTTAAAGGCGATTATGACGCTGTACATGGGAATGTAGTTGAAAATAACCATCCAGGCCACGCCAAGCAGCGCCATCACCTGCAAATACTTCTGGCCGATCATCTTGCGGATCACTTTCTTGGCCTTGTCCTTCCGGCTTGCCGGCTGCTGCCTCGTAGACAGCTCATAGCTCAGATTGGCGCTCATGCTGGCAGACCTCCAGGGATTGATGTGTTCGATGTAAGTGCTTTCATTCTTCTGGACTTATTGTAAGCCGCGGGGCACTGGCAATATAAGGCCTCAAATTTTGCTTTCGGTCGCAAAATTTCAGGTACCCTCCCTTTGTGTCGCTCTCTGAGCTACTTTTCCACTGTTTTCGGGCAAATAAGACCCGTACGATTCGTTAGAATTTCCTGGATGCCACATCCGCATGTTGATGCGCTCCCAATACAACAAAAAACAGCCCGGGTGCATGATGAGATCATGCTCGCCGGACTGTTTTATGGGATGGTGGATCACTTTGCGCCAATTAATTGTTACGCTGGTTGTTGTTCTGGTTGTTGTTCTGGTTTTTGTGCTGGTTGTTCTGCTGGCTACTGCGGACTCAGCAGGCTCTGAAGCCGCTCCTTGATGACCGGCCACTCCCGATCAAGAATGCTGTAATAGACGGAGTCTCTTACATAGCCGTTCGGATAGATCATGTGGTTGCGAAGCACGCCTTCCTTCACGGCTCCGAGGCGTTCAATCGCCTGCTGGGAGCGCGTATTCCTTGAATCTGTCTTGAGCTGGACGCGGATGGTACCCAGCGTTTCGAAGCAATGCTTCAGCAGCAAATATTTGCATTCCGTGTTGATTGCTGTGCGCCAAACACAAGGGGTCAGCCACGTCGAGCCGATCTCCAACCCTCTATTCGCAATAGAGATATCGAACAGCTTCGTGCTGCCAACGATACGCCCTGTTACCCGATCGAAAATTACAAATGGCAACGCCGCCGATTGTGTTAGTGCCTTATTGACATCGGCCTTGGCATCGTCCAGTGTAGCTATGGCTCCAGCAGTAAGCGTCCATATCTCAGGATATCGGCCTGCTTCATAGATACCCTCGACATGCTCGACTGTCATCGGAACCAGCTCTACTTTGTTGCCGGTAAGTGTGATTGGTTTTATGTCCATGGTGATGTTCCTCCCGTGTTGCTATTGAGTTGCGATGGTTGGCTACTAATCTGCTTGCGCAAGATGCCAGCATACGCCTGCCGGATCAATGAGATGAAGTTCGCGGCGGCCCCATGGGAATAGCTTTGGTTCATTCGCGCGCATCGTCGGGAAATGGCCACTCTCTATAATAGATTGGATATGTGTCCACCAGGCATCCAGATCGTCTACAGTCAGGTCCAGCATGTAATTGTCCTGGAATGACTGGTTATGGTGATTTTGAAGAATAAACTCCTGTTCGGATAGTCGGAAGATGCTGATGTCCTGCACGGAAAGGATACATTCGAAGCCAAGTTCCTTGAAGAATCGCTGTGCCAGTTCATAGTCCGCACCAGATGGAACAAATGGTCTTAATTTCGTCGCTTTCATGTCGTCGTTAGCCTCCCTGTCATTTGTGCTAATTAGCAATACAACCCTATTCGCGATAGCCGCGCAATCTCCTTCTACGGCTAGTATTTCGGCATCTTGTGCGCTATACTTGGGCAAATGAAATTTACTGATGATGGATGGGGTGCACCTATGAAAATGAGTCCGCGATTACTGCAGGTTGTGAGCATTTTCTTTATCGGTTACGGCATTATTGATATTTTGTTCGTCAATTGGGTGCTTGGCGTAGTGCTGCTGCTTATCGGTATCTACATGAATTATTCGGCCATCAAGAAGCGCCGTGAGCTGAAGAAACAGTAAAGTTATAGAGAAGCTTAGGCTGAGAGTGCGATTATCGCGCTCTCGGCTTTTTTAATGGAGTTGGCACCATAGACATGAACATATTCAGGCAACTTGCCACAATTCCGTAATAGCTTCCCATTGTGCATCATTTCCCAATGGGCAATAATATAGATATGTTAGTCACCATACAATCTCCATAGAAGAGGTGTGCGCTTAAGCGATCAAATGAACAAACAAAGTTTGCGTGATATTAAACGGGAGGCAACCGGTACTGCCCTTGCCGAAGCGGCGTTCAAGCTTGCCCTTGAACGAGGAATGGATGGTTTCGTCGTCGACGATATTGTTCAAAGAGCCAATTATTCCAGAAGAACGTTTGCCAACCACTTCTCCTGCAAAGAAGAAGCTGTGGCTAGTGCCGCTATAACCTTTCAAAGCTCAGAAGAAGCCGATCATTTGATAGCAGGTATGCCCGATAACAGTTCCCCACTAGACCTGCTGTACCGTTTATTGCAGATGCAGCTTACTGCAGAACTTCTGTGGAAATTGCGGGAGCTCATAACGCTATCGAAACAATCCCCATCGCTTGAACCGTACATCCTCAATGCTCTTCGCCATTTGCAAAAATCATCGCAAGAGATATTGAGCGATTTTGCCAATGGTCGATACCCGGAAGGATACACTCATCTTCTTGCCGGTGCTGTCTATGGGGCATTTATGCCTCTGCTCGATGGCAGCTTGAACGTTCTGCTGCCTGGCCAAACTTCTGAGGAAGTCCCGGGAGCTACCACATTCGATCAATACTTAAACAATATGTTCGGTTACTTACGGCACGGTTTCTAGTGCTTTTACTTCTTGCCACTTTATCTACTCACAAAGGAGAACCAACTTCATTATGTCTACATTTCTTTACAAATTGGGCAAATCTGCTTACGACAGACCTTGGTATTTCATCATCAGTTGGATTGCGATTCTCGGTATTGTACTTGCCTTGCTCGGCGTAAACGGTATACATATCAGTTCCGATATGAAAATCGAAGGCACAGAGTCGCAAAATGTACTCGATCAATTGGCAGCGGAACTCCCGGAGGCTTCAGGCGGTCAAGCCAGTGTCGTATTCACGGCACCTAAGGGCGAACGTCTGGACACTGCGAACCGTTTGAGCCTAATCACCAAAGCCGTTAACGATGTGTATAACCTGGATTATGTGATTAATCCTGCTGAATTGGCTGCAGAAGCCGGTGCATCGGCGGCGGGTAATGATCAAGCAAATGCATTAGCCGGTGAAACTAGCCAAGAGAGTAACGCTTCGCAGTCTGCGACGGTCGAAATGCCTCCTTTTGGCCCTCTATTGAACGATGGCATACCGGTTCCCGGTGTGATGCTCTCATCAGACGGCAGCGTTGCCTTGTTCCAATTCCAATTCACCGTCCAGCAGATGTCGCTTCCCGAATCGGTACCTGATTCCGTCATCCAGGCTATCACTGCCGCAGAAGGGAATGGTTCCGGCATCACTGCGTTACCTAGCGATTCGCTGGAAACGAAGCCCGCACTCGGTTCAACGGAAGCTGTCGGTCTTGTCGTCGCCGCCGTTGTTCTGTTCATGACGCTCGGCTCGGTTGTTGCAGCAGGCTTGCCGCTGTTAACGGCCATTCTCGGAGTTGGGATTAGCGTCGGCGGCGCTTATGCCTTCTCGAAATTCATCCATATGACCGACATCACCCCTGCCCTGGCGCTCATGGTAGGACTTGCCGTCGGTATCGATTACTCCTTGTTCATCGTGAACCGCCAGCGCCGTATGATGCTCGATCAAGGGCTAAGCTCTCGCGAAGCTGTGAGCCGAGCGGTCGGCACTGCAGGAAGCGCAGTATTATTCGCAGGTTTAACGGTCATTATTGCGCTATGCGGGATGCTCGTAATCGGTATAGCATTCTTGTCCGCCATGGCACTTGTCGCAGCAGCAGCGGTAGTCGTGAACGTACTTATTGCGCTGACCCTGCTCCCGGCGCTGCTCGGATTGGTCGGAGAACGGATTTGCTCTCCGAAAGCGCGTATGAAACAAATTGCTCAAGCTAAAACAAGCAAGCATGGATTCTCGTATCACTGGGTTAAGGGAGTTGTAAAGTTCCGGTGGCTCATAGTGATTGGTGTCATTGTAGTCCTTGGTACAGCAGCAATCCCGGTGGCGAAAATGGAAATGGGCATCCCTTCCGGCGCCTCGGCGAACCTAGACACCGCTTCACGCCAAAGCTATGACGCGATCACAAACGGCTTCGGGGAAGGGTTTAACGGACCGCTTCTTCTGGTCGCTGAACCACAAGACGCCGCTGGCAAAGTCACGCCTGAAACGTTGAATAGTCTTGTTCAGGAGCTCCAGAAGCATGAGAATGTTATGCTTGTTACCCCTATGGGTATTAATAAATCCGGTGATATGGCGATTATCAGCCTCATCCCGAAAACAGGGCCGACTAAGGCTACTACCAAAAACCTAGTGCAAGATTTGCGTGCACCTGATTCGAAGATTGCACAATCTTACGGTGTTACAATGGGAGTTACCGGATTCACCGCCATTAACATCGATATGTCGTCTAAGCTCGCAGAGGTGTTTCCGCTTTACGTCGGTATCATCGTCATTCTTTCGCTGATTATCCTACTGCTCGTTTTCCGATCGGTGATCGTTCCAATCAAAGCGACCGTCGGATTCCTTCTGAGTGTACTTGCCACTTTCGGGATCACCACAGCCGTATACCAATGGGGATGGCTGCATTCCTTATTAGGCTTTGACACCGGCGGACCGCTGCTTAGCTTTATGCCGATTATGGTTACCGGTATCTTATACGGGCTGGCGATGGATTATCAGGTCTTTCTAGTCACTTCCATGCGTGAGTCTTACGTCCATGGGCATCATGGAGTCGAGAGCGTCATTCATGGATACAATCAGGCAAGCCGCGTGGTTGTCGCAGCAGCCGTAATCATGGTATCCGTCTTCGCAGGGTTTATTTTCGCTCCTGATATTATGATCAAACAGATCGGTTTCGCATTGGCCATCGGCATTCTCATCGATGCTTTTATCGTCCGTATGGCCCTTGTGCCCGCTGTCATGGCCCTCTTCGGCGATACCGCATGGCGCCTGCCGAAATGGTTAGACCGTTCGATTCCGAACTTGGATGTCGAGGGAGATAAGTTAATCGCAGAGTTGAAAGCGAAGGAAAACGTCGGTAAGCTCAAACCTGCTCGAGCTTTGAAATAACCTTCCGCACTATTAATAACGGCCTTGGTCCAATTAGACCAAGGCCGTTATATTATCCATTTGCTTGTTAAATAAATTCAAAACCATAATACGTAGCTGCCGCAAATAGAACCGTCCAGAATGCAAGGCTAGTCGTCATCCAGACGAGAACGTTTTTACGCGGGGCTTTGAAAATCATGGCGAAGACGACAGCGACTTCCGTTCCAATCAGCAGCGGACCGATTATGGCAAGTCCGGGCAGTCCATATTTGACGAACACATGATGAGCACGTTTGCTCTTTTTGCTCTCCTGCGGTTGCGTCTCGTCGACAATCTGTTTTTTGGCCCTCCATTCCTGCCACCTATGGAATAATAAGATCATCAGCAGCACGGTTAACCAATTGCCCGTAAAAGCAAGAATCGTAGACCAGATCGGGTTTAAACCAAGCGCAATAGCCAGCACGACAATCGCCGCCGATTCTATCCAGGGCAGCGCCGACAGAATGATTACCGCCAAGTAAGACCATTCTTTAAGATATTCCTCAAGCATATGGCGCCCCTCCTTGAAATCTTCAACATGGATTAATGGACATCAGATTACCACCGATAACCATTACTTCGCTTGGTTCTCGATAACGCGGAACGCTACAATTCTCTTGATTAAATCGTAGGGTAATGGCTTGTTAAGAGGAAATTGAACCGATCCCTTCGCCATTTTATAAGGTGAAAGTTCCTCTTTAAACCTTTCGATTCCACTAGGCGTAGGATAGAATCCGATATGTTTCTCGAAAGCTGCAAAATGCACCAAGTTTCCATTCAACGCGAATGTCGGCATTTGATAACTGATCTTTTCGGTCGCGTTCGGTGCGCAATCGTGAACGAGTTGTCTCAGCTTGGTAAGGATCTCTTGTCTCTCTCCGTTAAACTGTGCAATATAGTCGTCTATTGTGCTAATTTGTTGTTTCTCCATTCTTCATTATCCTCCTTAAGACTGCTTTTTCAATACCATCAGTTGCCCGATATGGTACGCATTATGAATGCACAAATTTGAAATAACACCCCACCACTGAGCATTGAAGTAGGATGGAATTCTTCTTTCCAGTTTGGACTCCTCGCAATTCCTGATCGTGTCTCGCCAATCCGAAAAACTATTATTTAATCGCTCTATGGTCTCGTTCCAACCTGTTTCATTCATCTTCGTATGATCCAATTTGAACATTTCATCATTTTCAATATTATACTTCTCGATAACTTCATCGTTAACAAATCGTCTTAGCCACATTTCATTCCAGAAAATGAGATGGTTCACGATCTCCCAGATGGAACTTGAATGACCACTTGTTTTCCGAATTGCTTCATCTACCGATATATCACCTAAAATCGTTGTAGACGATTTAAACCAACTTTCATCGTTATGACAAGCTGCCAACTGATCGAGTAAAATCTCCCTTACGCTAGTCATCGTTATCACTCCCAGAAAGTCCTCAGATTTAATAGTGCCTAAGTAACTATAGTTACTTGCATCTCCATATTCGTGAGAAGCTCATTCAATTCCTTTACTAAAAACAACTCCCGTTACTTCAATAACTAACGGCAGCCGATAATTTCGGCTGCCGTCTATGACTCCCAAACATCTGAAGTAGCTATCTTCGCATAACTCCCACGGCCTATTGATTCGCTAACGGTTGTCAGCGTGGCTATTTCATGAAATGAACACCATCGTAATTTCTAACGGTTGTGAGCGTCGCTATTGATGGCAAAATGGTTGATTCCTAGCTGAAAAGGTCCGAATAAGCCCGCTGGCAACCGTTAGAAAAAATAAACGGGCAATTTAGGCCAAATAACCACTGTCACAACCGTTACAGGTTGGAAGCTGGCTAACACGCAGGTTTCTCGACGATCTACAAACGTAAAAACGTCCTCCTTCGAGGACGTTTACTCGCAGTCATTCACTTCGGGATTTTGGCACCCTTTTTCCTGCTGTTGCGTTAACCTCCCGTCGTTTCGAACCGCATGCATTCCCTTCATCCTAGCGCTAGTAAAATACGATTGACACGTTACAATTAGTATCATACAATATATTTGGCTACAAATTGTATCAAAATAACTAGTTATGGAGGTTATTTCATGCTAAGTTCGACAGCAAGCTTCAAAAAGCTATCTTTCCTGTTTCTCGCTTTCTGCATGATCTTCCTGCTCGCAGCACCGCTTCAAGCATCGGCGAAGCCTCGCGACGAGCCGAAGAAGCCAGGGCGACTAACCCTGACAGAACTGAATCACGATGTAAAAGAAGGCAAAGGTTCGGTTACGATCACCGTTGAGCGAATTGGCGGTTCAGATGGTGTAGTGACGGTGAACTACTGCAATTGCAGCTTTACAGCCACAGCCGGTGAAGACTTCTATCATGTTTCAGGCGTTCTCGTATTCGGTAACGGCGAAACAAAGAAAACATTCACGGTGCCTATTGTTGATGATTCCACCTATGAGAAGTATCCGGAAGCCTTCAAAGTCTATTTGAAAGAACCAACCGGCGGCGCTACGTTAGGTCTCTTCATCTCCTTCGTTACCATTTGGGATAACGACAAAAAATAAGCTTCGAACGAGGCAGCTGTATTAATGAGCCTATGGCAGGGGCTACACACTGCCTCACTCCAACTATCCGGATCGAAAGGGGCATCGTTCATGCTCAAACGAAGTTTCGTTCTCCTGCTTTCGCTGTTTATTGCGCTATCTGCCGGAACAGCTGTCCATGCACAATCGAATAACACGACCGCTAAACCCATGGTCCTAACTCTGGATGAGCAGCTCCAGACAGGTCAATTTACAGTCACCTTGAACAAAGCGATCACTCTTAAGCAGCTTGAGGCGAATTTCGCTATTCCGAACAAGAAAATTAAGTGGTACACCGAACAATACGGCGGGACCAACAAGTCCTACTACGGGGTAATCGACAAAGCTGTCAAAGGGCATAATTATCCCGTCAAACTTGGCAAAGAGCTTGATCGAGCCCAAACCATCGACCTCAGTCTGCTGTGGCGCAGCGATTATATGGATGGAGAACTGGGTTTCTTCCTGGATATCGGTGTGTTCGAATTAACATCTACCCAGCAAACAAATCCAGAACAGCTTCGGAAATCTATCAAAGCAAACGATGCACCCGTAAACGTAGAGCCGGCATCGGAGAATGATGGATTCCACTGGATCATCACAATCCCGAATGCAAAGCCTTCCGTGAATTACGCGATTACATTTGCTAAACCGATCGTAATTTCAAATACCGTCTACAGCTGGCGTCCCATTGCCGTCAATTTTACGGGCGTCAAACCGGATCTGACTGCCGGCACGATTCAGCTGACCCTTCACATGGATGCGGATCGGGAGCTGTCGCTTCGTGATTTCATCATTACGGCAACACGCAATGATAAGCTTTTCAAGTTACAAAATGTAACCTACAAAGCAGGGATCCTCAGCTTCACTCCGATTGCCGATCTCACGCCGGAAGACAAGCTGTCGATTCAAATTATAGGTAACGCTGCAAGCAGTGTGTATGGAACCATCAAAGTAACGAATACGTGATGCTAAACTAATGGAGGGATTAAGTTGGTGTTACACCTTGGTAATACCATTGCAGAGCTACGGGAATCCAGGGCAATGAAGCAAGAAGACTTAGCCAGAACGCTGGGGATTTCCAGATCTACGCTCTCGCATTACGAGAAGAACAGAAGGAAACCCCCACTCGACATTATCGTTCTACTAGCAACAACGTTTAACATTCCGGTGGAGCAAATTATTAACGCTCCTGCGAATCAGGAATTGTAGGTCGGTATTCTATTCGCACTTACAATTGCTTCTTACTTAGCTCATACAGTGAAGTGGACGCTGCTCCGCAGCCCCAATCGAAGATCGTAAATTCACCGACCGCCATACCATCGGAATGATTGACATTCTCCATATGAAAGCCATAATCGCTTTCCTTCATATGGGGGTGAACCTGCTCGTACTTTGCCTTCACATCCACATTCTCCGGGCAGTACATCATATAGAACGACGCCTTCATCGCCCAATAGGCTCGATATCGATAGGCTTCATCGCCAGTCGTTTCGTAGTAGCCCATGTAGATGCCGGCAAACAAGCTTTGTCTGGCGTCGTTCCATTCCGAATCGCAATTCATTACGCCGAAGCCGCCAACCGTAGGAACGCTGTGGAAAGGCGGCTGCCAAATTTGCTGGTACAACGATGCTTCAGCCAGCACGACTTGGCCTTGTTCCAGATAATGCGCTTTGCCCGTCAGCAAATATAGATCGCGCATCGCTTCAGCCGTCCAGTACATGCCGAAATTACATTGGCTGTACAAACCGCTCCTTGCATCGCGAACCCCCAGCTGCTTCTGCTCCCACATCCCGGCACATGACCAGTAGGTCTCGAAATCCTCCCAGCGTCCTTCCGCTATCACGTGCTTCTCAAGGAATGCCGCTGCTCGTTCCGCAGCTTCAAGATACTCCGGCTCCGGCCGCAACCGGTACAAGCTGCATAGCAGCATAATATGCGCTGCCGTTTCCGAGCTGACCGTCAGATACTCCGAGCCTTCCAAGGTCTGCGGATGAACCCAGGCCGGGAAGCTGCCGTCTTCTTCTTGCAGCTCAAGCAATGTCTTTACATAACGATCCACGTAGTCCATGATCCGTTCATCCTTGTTAATATCCCCGTACCACTTCAGCAGCCATATGCTTGTCCATGAGCAATCGAGCAAATGCGCATAATCATTCTGTCCTTTAGGAACACGGGAATGAGACATAATCCAGCGTCCATCCTCCCAGCGATTATCCGGTCCTGCCATATAACAAGCCGGGAACAACCCGTTCGTCTGCGGCGCTGCAAGCGCGAAGGCCAGCGACTTCTCCGCCTTCTGCATCCAGTCCGGTTTGCCCCACGCCTTTCCCCACATCCAGTAGCCATACGCACTGCGAAGACTGCAGAACCAGGCCTGATTCCAGATGCTCTTCTTCTCGCGCCAAACCTCTTCTTGCCCATAACCCGGCTGCTGCCTTGTCGTGACGATGAAAACAACGCCGCCGACTTCCTGACCATCCAGCTCAAACTGCTGCCAGCTGACCGATTCCCACCGTTCGAATGCCCATTCATAGGCATACTTGGCGTAGCGCTCCAGCTCCTTGATTCCGCTATCAGGTTCCACAGCAGTCATTGCGGCGGAAGCAAACCGTTCCCACAAGAAATGTTCAACCGGTCTATAGTCACGCGACACGCCCGCTTCCATTTTCGTCCACTCCACCAGATAGAAGCTAAGCGCAATCGGCGCCTGAACAACCCGCGGCCGAGGCTCCAGCTTATAGTACGTATGACCGGTATCGCGATAATCCGAGACTCCATAGTAGAGCGCATGAGCGGACAAATCATAATCCATAATATGAGGAATAACCCGATTCGAGGCCGACAAATGTGTAAGATCCGGGATCAGCGCGCACATCTTGGACTCATTCTCCAGAATAATGGCCGGTGAACGAAAAACGATATCTCCGATCGTCATCCCTTCAAGCGGCGTAAGATGGGTCTTCCAACTAAGCTCAAGCCCAGCCTCGACCGGCATCACGAATTGAAATCCACTAAGCAAACCATCAGCCCCAGCGGTTACTTGTACTTCTACGCGGCAGCAGCGATGTTCGGACGTCGTGCTCTGCTCATCCAGAACGGTTACGTTGACTTGACCGCCATTCTCGGATTCACCGCTCCATGCCCTGCGCGTTTCATGCGCCTCTTCAAGTTCGTGCTCGTTCCAGCCCTCATTCCCATGCCATTTAAAACGGAGATGATTATCGATCCAACTGTGCATCATCCAAGTTGCCCCCTCATCATTAGTCCTGCCGCCAATTTTTTCGATAGGCGGTTGGAGAACATCGTTCAACCTTCTGAAAGCTTTGTAGAAACGTGCTGTAACTATCGAATCCCGAGCGATAAGCAACCTCCGTAACCGAATGTCGAGACAGCAGCAGCAATCGCTTAGCATGATTAATTCTATTTAAGAGCAGATATTCCCTTGGTGTACATTGAAAATATCGCTTAAATGCGCGATTAAAGTGAAAATAACTCAGCCCGCTCCGGTTCGCAACCTCCCTGATGTCCCGGATGCTGGCTAGAGATTCGTCCATATACTGCTTAGCAAGCTGAAGCGCAGCCGGATACACTTCCCCCGAGACGTCCCCTCCCTTGCCTCTTCTATAGGCGAGTGCTTGAAGCAGCAGCTCATAAAGCAGCTTCGATATTTCATAATCTTGCTCCAATGCCGGCTCCGGCTCCTGCATAAGCGCGATAATGGTATCCATACACGGCAGCAACGAATGTTTCGGGCCTGGAGAAATCAAAATAATGGTCCGATCAGTGAAATACAAATTCCACAGCTCGACGAGCGGCATACCATCAAAAACAACATATTTCATAACGAATGGATCATCCGGATGCGCCTTATAGCCATGCGGGTATCGTAAATCTTGAATAACGCTGTCTCCTTCATGGATCTCGATCCAATCCTTGCCTTTTAAGTACCATCCTTTGCCTGAAACCACATGGATAACTTCACATGCCGGATAGAAGTCGCGAACGAGTTTATAATTGCTCCTAGCACAATAAATGCCGGAGAGCATCGCGTATAATAAGCGGGATCTTGTAAATTCGCCGGGCGAAGCGATCCATTCCACATTCTGATTGATCAAACACAGCTCGCTGCTTGCAGGCATTATCCCTTCAGCGAACGTTGATGCCATGCTTGTCGTAACCATAGTCATCCCTCCGGTTTGCTTCTAGCACAAAGAGACGCCATTTCATCTCCATGGCGTCTCTCTTGTCATTCCAGCGCATTCCAGCGCGTTACGCTACCTCATTAATTAAATACTTTGAACGCATCGAGTACGACATAATAGTCAGAGGATGAACTATTCTTCGTACCGGTCACAACCAGCTTTATCGTGTGCGATCCGCTGCTTAAGCCTGCTTTCTCATACAGCACCGTCTGCTGCGGACCTGTTCCCGAGGTGTAGAGATCCACAGTCGAATCGAGCGCGCCATCAATGTAGACGCCAACCTTGCCCAAATTATGCTGCTTGTAGCCAATAACTTGGATTTTGTTTCCCGTAAAGGTAAACTGCGCATAATCATTTGTTGATTTCGAGTATTTCTCGGTATCCGCGTAATCCCCGGTCCAGTTATCAAGCGTCCAGCTGCCGCTGTACGTAATAGCCGAATCGCGATCATCCGTCGTCACGACCGTCTCGGAAAAAATAGTGACTCTATCCGCTGTCACGACATAACCGGATGAACTGGCATTCTTCGTCCCTTTCACGCGCACTTTCAAGGTATGCGCCCCGCTAGTCAGCACCGAGCTGGTCCAGAGCAGCGTGTTATCGGTCCTTGAAGCTGCATAGAAATCGACATCTACTTCAGTTCCTCCGTCGATGGATACGGCCGCGATCCCATGATGGGCATCTTTGCTGCCATAGAGCTTGATCTGTTTGCCATTGAACTCGACTTGATAGTAGCTGTTTGTCGTCAGCGAATAATGATCGTCGCCATTATATGTGCCCGCTCCTGTCGACGTATTCCATGTGCCGACATACTCGAATTGATTCAACCCGGTGCCTGTTGTCGCATCGTTGACGATAACTTCGCTTCCTGCGGATGCCGTGCTAACATTCAACGTGCTGCTGGCTGCAGAGACATTGCCTGCGCCATCCTTAGCCTTCACGGTGAAGGCGTACGCTGTGCCGGCCGTTAATCCTGTTACACTATATGATGTGCTTGTCGTCGTTCCCGCCAAGGTCGAACCTCGATAGACATCATAGCCGGTGACGCCGACGTTGTCGGTTGAAGCACTCCAGGACAAATTAATAGATGTTTGCGTCTGCGATGGAGACGTTAAGCTTGTCGGTGCCGTCGGTGCTTGGGTATCCGAATCGATGACGACACGGTCGGCAGTCACTACATAACCGGTGGAGCTTGCATTCTTCGTGCCCTTCACCCTTACCTTCAACGTATGAGTGCCTGCCGTCAGTGTCGGACCAGTCCAGATCAACGTGTTGTCAGCGCGGGTCCCCGCATAGAAATCGGCGTCGACCTCTGTTCCTCCATCAATGGAAACTGCCGCAATGCCATGATGCGCGTCTTTCGTTCCGTAAAGCTTAATGCCCGTGCCATTGAAATCCACCTGATAGTAGCTGTTTGTCGTCAGCGAATAATGATCTCCTCCGTTGTATTTCACACTGCTGCCAGTGGTTGCAGACCACGTTCCGACGTATTCGAACTGGTTCAATCCTGTACCTGTTACAGAGTCGTCAACCGTACCCGGTCCACCCCCGCCAACACCGCCGGAGCCGGGTACAATGTTCACCTCGTCGAGTGTCAGTACGCGGGAATTGCTATAGAGCGCTTGGGTTTGCGCATTTGTATTGCCGTTCGTTAAGAATTCGCCCCAGGTCATGAACCAGCGGTATTTCGTTTGCGATGTGGCAAGCGTAGAAGGACTTGGATGTTCGCCGCACTCGCCGATCGAAATGATTTTTCCTTGCGATAGCGTCTGCAGATCGTCATGATAGCTCTGCTGATAATCGTTGTTATACACATCGACGGCAAGCACATCGACTTTATCGATGCCAGGGAAGTAGGTTGAATACGGAGCACCCCATGGAGTGTTCGGCGTATTGGCATTCCACACCCAGATCAAATTATTAAGGCCGTGGTAGTTCGTGAAACGATCGTACATAATGTCCCACAGCTTATAATAATTGGGTTGTTGCCCCCACCAGAACCAGCCGCCGTTCATTTCATGGAATGGCCTCCACAGAACCGGCACACCTGCATCCCTTAGCTGTTCCAGGTAGCTTGCGACGAGATCGATGTTGGCAATCAACTGGTTATACGCCGTGGTTCCCGGTGTAACGATTTGATTAAACTCGGTTTCACTGGTACCTGCTTGCACGCATTCCGCCCAGCAGTAGCCCGTTCCCGGCTTATTCGCGTGATACATCATCGTTACGATCCCGCCGTTCTCGTACCAGTCAATCGCACTGTCGACGACGGCTTGTCGCTGATCGTCCAATTGGGCTTCCGTCTGACCCGAAATGGCACCCATCTCATAACCGTGAACGGCAGGATATTTGCCCGTTATGGCATAAACCTGATCCGTCCAATAATCCGGACTCTCGAGAAAATTGTGCTGACCGGATAATATATTTGTATCTTCAATACTGTATAAGTAGGCGAGCAGGTCTCTCGCCGCTTGCGATGCATTCGCATTGATAGGCGCGGAGGCGGCAAAAGCCTTATCGGAACTGGCCGCATACATAACAGGAAGCGCAAGTGCGGCAATCATGAATACGTGCAGCGTCTTCTTCAACCATCGTGAAACACTAGGAATCATCATTTTTCCCCCAATGAATGTTTTTGTCAACCAGCGCTGCCAATCCTCCCATCGCATCCGTGTACACTCAAGCTGCCAATCATCGCATACGCTCATCCTTGGATCATCATTCACCCCCATGGTCTTCCGTCAACCCAATCATAGATTCAGAACGCCCCCTAAACAATGTGACTGTACAACGAAATCTAGCACTTTGAACCGATTCCGGCCGCTCAGCCTGCCCTCACCACGGCCATGTTTCCGTCTTGATCATAGAAGCATGGAATTTCAATATGTATGGACGTCCCCTCGCCTAACACGCTTTGAATTTGCACGCCATACGCGCTGCCGCATTGCAGTTTTATCCTGTCATCCACATTTCGTATACCGTAGCCGCCTTTGATTTCACGATTAAGCACACAATCGATCATTTCCTTGGGCATCCCTACGCCATCATCGGAAATCGTGAATACGATTCGATCATTGTCTTTGTAAGCGTGAATATGGATATGGATATGGTCGCCGTTCCAGGCGTGCTGCAGCGCGTTTTCTACGAATGGCTGCAAGATCATTTTCACTGTGCTGTATGGCAGAACATCAGGATCAATTTCGGTGGTCACATCGAGGCCATCCGCAAACTTGATTTTCTGAATATCGATATACGTTTGAATCTGCTGGATCTCCCGGTCGACGGAAATAATTGTCTTGCCTTCGTTAAGCGACAACCGATAGAACTTGGCAAGTCCCATGACCATTTGATGCAGACGCTCGATTTCACCGAACCGGGCAAGCCTGCTGATAGAGGACAACGTATTGTACAGGAAGTGCGGATTGATTTGCTCCTGCAGCAGTGTAAGCTCTGCTTCCTTCTTCTTTAAATTCGATATGTACACCTCTCGGATTAACTCATCTATGTTCTTGCCCATGTCATTGAACGCCGCTGCTATTTGGGCGAATTCGTCATTTCCTTTGTACGAGATCCGCTTGCGGAAATCACCGCCTCGAAAGGCGTTCAAGGAAGCAATGATTTTGGTGATGCGGATGGAGAAAGTTCGGGATACCATAACACTCACAGCCGTTAAAACGAGGAAGCTGATCAAGCAAACCAGCATCGTAATCTGACGTACGGAATCTGCATTTGCAGCAAGCAGCTGCGTCGGAATATAGGCGACGATTCGCCAGTTGAGCCCGCTGTCCAGCGGTTCGTCTATTCGGAGATAATCCGATTTCCCGCTGTCTGCACCCTGCTCAAGCAGTGCGGTATCCTTGTCACCAGAGGAAAAGAGCGGTCTATTCTCCCCATCGTAAACGACCAATGTCGCATAATCGCCGATTTTCAAATAATCGATGGCATCGAATATTTCGCTCAGCTTCGCGGTAATGCGAATAAAGCCAATCTGATTGATCTTGGCATAATCGTTTAAATTGCGAAGCAGCGAGATATTCCCGTACTGCTTATCCTCTGCGATTTGCAGCCACTTCACCTCTTGATTGGCCCCGTAGATCGTCGAAATTTTCCAGGGTTCATACCATGCTTCGCTTTCCAGCCTATCAAGCTGATAGAGGTTGTATCGCTTACCCAGCGCAAGCGGGTCCTCATCTTCCGCCGTAAAATAATACTCCGGTATCGCCCTGTTCTTGATATACACCTGCATATTAATATGCAGCGTTGATAAGTCAATCGCGTTCTGAAAGGTTGGCTTCAGATGCTTAGTCAATGTCTCATAGCTGCTCCAAGCGTCCTCTTCTATGCTCAAGTTGCCCTGCAGCTGTTGATCCATATAAAGCTGGTCCGACACGCGTCCGACATCCTTGATTCGATACATGACGTTATCTTTCATTTGAAGCAGCGTTCCTTGAATATTCTGACGGGATTGCCTCTTGGCCGATTCTACGGAAGAATGATAGGAGAACGTGCCAATGATAATAACAGGCGTCATAATCAGAATAATGTAGGATACCATAAGCTTGAACCGGAACGACAGCTTATTCCCCATCCCATGTGGTCCTCCTTCTATCGAAACGACGTCAGCATTGCTTGCGGAAATCTCCCGGGGTCATGCCCGACCATTCCTTAAACTGCCTGCTGAAGTAGGCAATGTTCTGATAGCCTGCCCTATGCGCGACCTCGTATATTTTTAGCTTAGGATCCTGCAGATGGTTCCTAGCTGCGGTCATTCTAGCCCCAATTAAATAATTGCTGAACGTTTCTCCTATCTCTTCTTTGAACAACAAGCCCAGGTGATTCGGGGAGAAGGAAAAGTGGTCCGCTACCTCCTTCAGAGTCAGATCAGTACCCAACCGCTGCTCGATATACATCCGAACCTCTTCGATCAATTTTCTGTTCTTCTTCTGTCCCTTCACATGCAGCTTCTCCGACACTTCGAACAATTTACGCCGAAACCATGACACGATGTCGTCGATTGTCTCGTAACGATGCAGGATGTCCAAACTACGATAGTCCAGTCCGATCATTTGATAGAGATCTTCATTGATGCCAAGCAAATAGTGCTCCAGCTTTGAGATCAAATGCAGCAGGAAATTGTACACGGTACTCTTCTGCTCAAGCTTAGAAGCGAACGCAAACAAATCCAGCAAACAGTCGTCGACCTTCACTAAGTCGTAGTCGGCGGCTGCTTTGAATAGTTCGGACAGAATTTGATCCAAATTACTGCTGCTTGCAATCGGCTGGTCTTCCAGCTCCTCGTATGTGATGATCTTTCCTTTCCCGCTAAACAGCTTGGCATGCAAAGCTTTACGTGCTTGCAAATAGGAGGATGGAACTTCTTCGGGACAAATGACAACGCTTCCAATTCCAATTGTAATCGAAGCCTGAAACTGCTGTTTCACTCTCTGAATCAGCCGCCTCAATTTCGTTCCATAATCATCCCCGCCTACTACCAGACCTATTCGATGCGTTTCTACCTTGCACGGGTATCCGATTGCTTCTTCCACGCATGCGTTGGTAACAAATTGTTGCAGCTCATCTATCCCATCCCGGTGGTGCTGCTCATTCTGACCGGTAACCAGCTTCCAGGAAACATCGTCGACTTCTATTATTGCTGCGGCATAGGAGGCATTAAAACTACTCAGACCAAGCCGTTCCAGTTTCATGAACAGCTCTTTCCGTTCTCCTATTCCTGTTTCAGTGCCTTCCAGCCATTGACGGATAAACGCATTGCGCAAATAGGGAATTGACTGCGTGTAAGTTTCAATCCACGACTGCTTCTCTCGCTCCTCGTTCAACTGCATGCTTACTGTGTTCATGACCTGATTGAATTCCTCGTCATCTACCGGCTTTAGCACATAGTTGCTGGCGCCCATTTCCAATGCAGTTTTGGCATACTGAAAATCTTCAAAGCCGCTCACGAAAACAACCTTTAACGCCGGCTGCAAATCAAGCGCCGAGCGTGCAAGTTCAAGTCCCGTCATACGCGGCATACGCACATCCGTGACCAAGATATCGACCTTCTGCCGGTTAAGAAAATCAAGGGCCGCGAAGCCGCTGTTCACAGCTCCAATGACTTGCATGTTCATTCGTTCCCATGGGACAAGCCTTCGGAGTCCTTCCAGATCGAGTCGTTCATCATCGGCAAGCAACACAGTATACACAGCCATTCTCCCTTCCATCTCTCATTTTGGTAAAAAAAGAGAGTATACCTAGTTTCAAGTATACTCTCCTTCTAGTACCCGGCAAGATACAATTATTGTCCAACGATGGTCTGGTTGTTGTGCCAAGCATTCTCTTTATATTTCAACACACTGTCGAAACCCACTTTAAGTGCGTCTTTCTCTGCCTGCGCCAACACTTCATCGACCTCCGCGTCATTCTTTGCAAAGATAGCTTTAGCCAATGCTTCCTTCGCAATTTCGCCTACGCTTTGCGCCGCAATTCCCTCTGCTGTATCCGGCAAAGGATCCAGATTGACGAATTGGGTCGCGTTCATCGATGTTTTCCAGAACACATTGGTTTGCTGAACCGTCGACCAGTTCCGTTTATCTTCAGGCAGCGTCATTTCGATTTTCACTTTAGCGCCATCAATGAAGGTAGTGTTGCCGACGAAATTATACGATTGCAAACCGATCTTATCTTTCTCCTCCGGAGGCATAGTTGTCCACTTGTCATTCGGAATCGGAATCCCATCCCCGTCAACCGAATCCCACAGTACGCCTTGCGGACCGAACCATACGACCTGCTGTCCTTCCGGACTTGTCATCCAATCCAGGAATCTGAAAATCGCCTCCGGATCTTTCGCATTCTTCGTAATGACGTTCACGTTCCAGCCGAGAGAATTCCAGTTGTTTGGCGTAATTTTGTTTTTATCGAGACCGGCTTTATGAATCGGCCAGATGGCCATATAGCCGTCTTCCGGATCTTTCTTCTTCAATTCTTCGTCCGGTGAACGCCCGAGGTTCGCTGCATCGCCAGCTGCGATGACGGCAACGCGTCCGTTGACCAATTTCTCCGAAAGCTGATCTCCGGTTTGGGTAAGCGCATCTTGCGAAATAAGCTTCTCTCTGAAAAGCAAGCTCGTGTACTTCAACGCTTCGGCATAAGCCGGATCGCCCCAAATCGGTTTTAACGCATCGCCTTCGGTATACACAGAGTGGTCGACCAGCATCGGCGGGTTATTCTCTTTAAAACCGGTGTAGATCATGCGATGTCCCCAGCCTGATGTATCGATTTCCAGCGGAATGACATTCGGATATTTCTCTTTGACAAGTTTCAGGTAAGCATGTAAATCATCGAAGGTTTCCAGTGCCGGAGATCCAAGCTCTTTATAAATCTTCTTCTCGATCAGCCAGCCCGAGTTCCCGTTCGGCGTAGACGTATAGTAGTTTGGCAGCTGATAGAGCTTGCCGTCAGATGACCGGAGCAGATTGAGCGTCGCATCCCCGACATATTGCTTGAAGTTCGGATATTTGTCTAAATACTCATCAAGCGGCACGAGAGCTCCCGCGGCACGAAGTCGTTCCACGCCAGGTCCGCGATCCATCAAGATGAGATCAGGCAGCTCGTTGGACGCGATCATCGTATTAAGCTTGGCTTGCGATGCGCCTCCTGTAGCTACTTCCTTAACCGTAACACCCTTGTTGTCCGTTATCCATTTCGAGATGGTATTGTCACCCCATGTGCCAAGTCCCCACCAGTCATAATTGCCGAAATAAGTAAAGGTCAGTGGCTCCTCCTTTACAGCTTTCACATCGTCGCCATTACCTTCCTTACTCGTCGCATTGCCATTGGCCGACTTCCCATTATTCGAGCTGTTATTGCCGCTGCTGCATGCAGAAAGCAGTAGAGCCGAACCGAGCATGCTTACAAGAATTACCGAGAGCATTCTTCTGGCCTTCAAGTGGATTCCCCCTGATAACGATTAATGTAAATCATGTATGTGTAAGCTCTTCCCAAGCTTATCACCAATCCTACGATTCGATCAGCCCTTTAGTGAGCCAACCAATACACCTTTGACAAAATACTTCTGTACGAATGGATAAACCATAATAATCGGCAGTGTCGCCACCATCATCGTTGCCGACGACAGCGATTTGGTCGTGACCGTCTTCAACCGATCCATGGCGTCCAGCGCAGAAGCATTGCCCCCGGCAGCTTGAGCCAGCTGCTCTGAAACGATGTTGGAATTCAAAATCTGATTGAGCAGCGTTTGAATCGGAATCAGATTCGGATTATTAATGAAGATCGTCGCCGTAAACCAGTCATTCCAATGGCCAACAGCCGTAAATAGCGATAATGTGGCAACGACAGGACCGGACAACGGAAGGAAGATGCGGAAGAAGATACTAAAATGATTTGCACCGTCGATTTTGGCCGATTCCTCAAGTCCGTCCGGCAGCTCCATAAAAAAGGTCCGAAATATAATCATGTTCCATACGCTTATCAAGCCTGGAATAATCATGACCCAGAAGGAGTTCATCATGCCCAGAGAACGGCAAAGCAGAAAGAATGGAATTAATCCCCCGCTGAAATACATCGTGATAATACAGAAGACCATGTAAAACTTCTTGCCGGCTACTCCCCTGCGAGACATGGCATAAGCGAAGATTGCCGTGCAGAAGATCGCCATGGCCGTACCGATGACCGTACGTAAGACCGATACGGAGAATGCTTGCAGCAGACGTTCATCCTTAAAAACGATTCGGTAATTTACCAGCGTAAAGTCACGCGGCCAGAAAGTGATGCCGCCTAGTGTCGTATCGGTCCCGGAATTGAGTGAGATGACCAAACTGTTCCAGAACGGATACAACGTAACGAATGCAAGAATGACGAGAAAGCTATAAATAAACAGTTGCATAACGCGGTCTCCGCCGCTTAAATGCATGACTGGTCGCCCCTTTCCTTCCTATTCCAAGCTGCTGAGCTCCCGCGGTTCACCACAAACTTGAGCCAAGACGTCGCGCCACGCGGTTAGCCAGAACGAGCAGCCCCACACTGATAACGGCTTTGAACAGTCCAGCTGCTGTCGCGTAAGAGTACCGATTGCTCAAGATACCAATGCGATACACATAGGTATCGATGACATCGGATACATCTCTTAGAATCGGATTGTTGCCAAGCAGCAGCAGATCATCGAAGCCCGCATTCAATATTCCTCCTACCGCCAGGATCAGAAAGATGATCACAACCGGCATAATACAAGGAAGCGTGATGAGAATCATCATCCTAAAGCGGCTTGCCCCGTCTATGGAGGCCGATTCGTACAGATGCGGGTCAACACCGGCAATCGCCGCAAGGTAAACAATCGTCGCAAAGCCGATATCCTTCCAGATGCCCGTAGTAACCACGATTGTCCAGAAGTATTCCGGCATGGACAAGAAGTTAATCGGTTCCTCAATCAAATGCAGCTCCTGCAGAAGGATGTTAATACTGCCGTTATCCGTGGAAAGCATAGACATCGCAAAGCCGGCCACAATAACCCAAGAGAGGAAGTGAGGCAGGTAACTTACCGTTTGGACAATCCGCTTAAACACCATACTTCTGACCTCATTGAGAATCAGTGCCAGAAAGATCGGGGCCGGAAATCCGAAGAACAGTTTAAGCAGGCTGATCGCAATCGTGTTGCGCATGATTTGCCAAAATTCAGGCGCCTCAACAAACATCTTGAAGTGCTTAAACCCTACCCAAGGACTTGCCCAGAAACCTTCAAACATGTTGTAGTCCTGAAACGCCATCAGCACACCGTACATCGGAATGTAACTAAATACAAAGATGAAAACGATGGAAGGGATGATCATAAGTTGCAAATCCCATTGGTTTCTTAGCGTCTCGATCAGCTTCGGCTTTGCTGCTCGCTTTGTTTGTGCCGTCGCCGCAATGATGGATTGCTGCGCCTCCAACTTGTTACCCCCTCCTGATTTGTTACATTTAGTATAGAAAAGAATAGATCCCTTTCCTATGAGAGTGAGCAATGAAAACTTGCACATTTCAATGACAGTCGCACGATAATGTGTAAACAAAAAACAATCCGCTTCGCCGCTTAGGCGTTAGGATTGTTCTTGTCTTTGCTAGAATGTGCGCAGTCCATCTTGCGTTTCTCTTAGCTGCCAAATAAAATCAGAGCCGCGTTCCCGCAGCATGCCATAAGTAATAATCGTCCCTTTGGGGATGTTTACTCTGGCAATCACGTTCTGAGCGAGTGCATAAGGCAGTCCGTCCTCTGAAGAGGTGCCTACCGCCGCTACCAGATGAGCACGGACCGTTTCTCCGCCCATTCCATCGAGTGCTTCCCCTGCCTTAATCGTTCGTTTGGCGACAGCCACGACATCGCTTGTCGCTTTAAGCTGCGGACTTCCTGTAGCTTCACCGAGCAGAACGGCCTTTGCAATCGATATCGGCGTTTCCATCCCTACGAAGTGATGCGCGCGATAGATAACCCCTTGAGATCCATCCGTTGACATCGGTATCCCCTTATCCCGCAGCTGACGTTGTACGAAAGGATCAGTACTGCCAATGACGATAAAGACACCGCCGTTCAGATGATCATGGCTGACATCGCCAATTTCGCGAAAATCAACGACATCGACGACTCCATGACGGTGAAGAATCCCTCCCTCCTCCCGTAAACGAAACACCTCGGGAATTTGCGAGAGCGGCACTCGGGGCTTGTGCATGCCTGGAACATCCGGTACGTAACCAGTCATATTAGCCATGCACGCCATCTCGATTTGGTATTTGGAACCGTCCCAGTACGCAATATCGGTGTCGTGCATCGCTTCTCGATCGTTTAATCTGCGGTCGACTTCCTCCTGTGAATGAACGGTCATCCATTTGCCGAGCACCGGCACGTCAAACCCTAAGGTCCGCGCCCAATCGTACAGCCCCTTGGCTAAACTTGGTTGATCGCCGTCGGCAAGCGTATATATGACGCCTTCCTGTTCGGCAACGCTGCGAAGCGCAGCGCCAACGCCAACATCTGCTTCAATATTGACCATCACTACATGCTTCTTATGGCGAAGTGCCTCGTAGGCGAACTGTGCCCCGAATACGGGCAAGCCCGTCGAATCCACGATGACTTCGAGATCGCAGCTCAGCATATCGAATGGATTCATCGCAATGACGGGTTTACCAGCCTCAATCCCTGCTTGAATAGCAGCCTTAGAATCCGCAGTCTTGATCTCGTCTCTGGCGAATCCGGCTGCCATATACATTTCTACTGCGTAGGACGGATTCACATCATAGACAACCGCAATCTGCATCCCCTTCATTCGCGCAGCTTGAATGGCCAGTCCGGTGCTGAATCTGCCGGCACCGGCAATGCCCACACGAATCGGTCTCTCTCGACATGTAAGCAGCCGAAGCAAGAGATTCTCCATTTCATCACCTCTTTATTGGAATACACGCGGATCACGCGGCCACGGGCAGGCGCCTAGCAGCATATTTCGCAGCGGCGTGTTCTCTTTATTACCTAGCAGCGCAGCGCCTGGTTCATAACCCGGCCATTGCTTGAGAAACAGCGGACCATAATTGTAAATCAGCGATCTCCGCTGCTGATTTGAGGTATTATCCATTGCGGCGTGATAGGTGGCCCCATCGAACAAGACAGCCGTTCCTGCTTTCACGTTCATCCGTACATGACCGGGCATTTGTCCGCCCGCTTGGTCAGATGGCAGCACATCATCATGCATATGCCGGCTTCCCGGCAGGAAGGAGAGGCAGCCTCCATCGTATGGCACGTCAGCCGTAAAATAGAACACCTTCACCATAAACGGCACCCGCTTCCCTCCAATTAGCATCGTCGTTGCCGTATCCCTATGCCAATTCGCATGCGTCACTTGTCCGGGATGCTTGATAAACAGTTCATTGTCAATCATTGTGAAGGCATCGCCAATGACATCCCGCATAATGCCCATCATCCGTGGATGCTCCATCAACGCAAGATAAATCTCCCCATGCTCAATAACGCTGCTCACCTTATCGATATTAGGCGGCATGGCATTCCCTTTAGCCTTCCAAGCCGCGAGTGTTGCATCCATCGCCGTGTTGTAAGCAAGAAGCTCATCCTCGCTTAGAAAATCCTCAATCGCTATGTAGCCGTCTCGCTCCCAGGAAAGATACTGCTCCATCGTCAATTCATGCAAATGCATCGATTCAACCTCCCCTTAATGTTTATCCATAACCTTATGTTAAGTCGAATATGGGGATGATTATAGAGGTTCATTTGCTCCGTTTCCGTGACATTTTGCTGTTTCGACTCATTAAAAAGGCGTTATCTCACAAGCCCATCGCTTTAGATGGTGCTTGTCAGATAACGCCTTGATTTAATGCCTTTTCCTTACACGTCACTGCGCTTCGGACCGTCCGCCGAGCCGGTTAGCAAATCCTTCATTCGATCTTCCCTGCTGGGAAAGCCGGCAAACGGCTGCGAAGGCAGTGACTGATACCAGTAAGCAACCGCACAATAATCATCACTTAGCTCAAAATAACAATCGTCCGCATCAGGTCCATTACCTGCCGCCCGATACCTCGTATAATCATCTCCTAAATAAGCCTGAGCTTTGGCACCGGAGCCATAGCCGATTTGCTGCACCGTTACCTTCAAGCTATCTTGGAAATAGATCGGATCTCGGACATGGAACCGATAGATGGAATAAAGGCCGTTGTCATGATCGACCAACGGAGCACCTTGATACGGCGTCAATACCTCATCAAGTCCCCATGCTGAACCCATGTAATCCTCAGCGCCTGTTCCGCAGATGGTCGGGTAATCCGAATCGCCATCGATATAGAACTTCACTTCGCCTTCTCCCCACCAGCAATCCCGGTAGATGCTGCGCACGCCAAGAGTCGTTCCGAGATAAACGCCCCGCCCCTTAATGTTATCCGCGATGACGAAATCCTCGTGCATCGGGCATGGGTTACTCCGTCTGAATTGGGCATGAAAATATCCGGTCGACTCGTCCAGCTCATCGCCGCGCGTCACATCGAATTGATAGAACAGTAGGGATACATCAGAGCTGGAGTCATTCTCGATCGTGACGATCGCCTTCTTCTTGAAGGGCATCGGAATCCAGCAGTTCAGCCCTTTCCCGCTCTGCATCGTGACACAGTCGGATAACATCGACTTCTGCCGACCATGCGCAACGCCGAAGAAATCACCGATTGGCGCTTCCACGCTCGGATGCGTCTGATTATCCCAATACATGCGGATAATGACATTACGCATATGATCGATGTTACCCGGCGGCAGCGTAATCCATATATGACGGATTATGCCCGGTCCGTCGCAATTGACCAGCTCGATCGTCTGACCCCTCCGGAAACCTTCAATACACGGTGAACCCTTCCGGCCATTCTGCGTTTGCCCGCCGGCGCCGACTGCCCCTGTCTTATTTTCCGACGTAAAGGCTCGACTCTCTATGTTCTTCAACTCATACAGCATGCTGCAGCTACCTCCGTCTAATTAGGGATATAATTGTTCCTCTACCTATTAATGCCACTACTTTCACCCTATTGTCTATAGAAATAAAAAAGACCCCGAACCGGTTCAGCGAACACGCTTCGAGGCCTTCTTCTTGCTTAGTAAACTACTCTTTCACCGAGCCCAGCATAATACCGCTGATGAAGTACTTCTGCATGAACGGATACACAACCAGAATTGGAATCATGGTGATGACCAGCTTCGCAGCGGTCAAACTGCGGTTGGATACCGAAGCCATGCTCTTGATCTGCTCTACATCGCGTACCGTCGTATCGAATTTGACAACGAGCTGCTGGATATAGGTTTGCAGAGGGAAATCGTCCGTTGTCATGGAATAGATCAAGCCATCATAATAAGCGTTCCAGTTACCGACAACGACGAAGAGTGCAATGGTCGCCATAATCGGCATGGAAAGCGGAATATAGATTTGGAGCAATCTGCGCCACGGCCCTGCGCCGTCTATACTTGCGGATTCTTCAAGCTCAGCAGGGATATTTCTGAAATAGTTCAGCATGAGGATAATATTGAATTGACCGACAGCACCCGGAATGACAAGCGCCCAGATTGTCCCAAGCATGTGCATATCCTTCACGGTGAAGAACATCGGAACTACGCTTGGTCCAAAGAGCATGGTTGCGATAATAATCCACATGTACACGCCTCTGGAGCGAAATACTCTCTTGCTCCTGGACAGCGGATAAGCAGCTAGGACAACCAGCACCATGTTAATGATCAGAGCAAGGATAACCCGTTTGAACGATACGCCGGCCGCAGTCAGAATGGCGTGATCTTGGAAGATCGTCGTGTATGTTTTCCAGCTCAGGCCAAGCGGATAAATCGTTACCAGACCTGCTGTTGCTTTGGCACTGTCGCTGAGTGAAATGGCCAATATGTTGAGCAGCGGAACAAGTGTAATGACGGCCAACAAGGTCAGAATACCGTATATGATCGTGTTGGTGATAATATCGCTTTTCGTTAACCTAATTCCCATCTGTTTCACCCCAATCGTCTAGAACACCTTATATTCGCCGTATTTTTCTGCCAGCCATTGTGAGAGTAGAATAAATATAAAGGCAACTGCCGATCGGAACAGCCCTACTGCAGTAGCAAATTCATATTGATTGCTCTGGAAACCCATGCGGTAAATATACGTGTCATAGATATCCGCAACTTGGTAGACTAACGGATTGTACAAGTTGAAGATTTGGTCAAAGCCTCCGCTAAGAATACCTTGAAGACTTAGGATCAGAATCAGTACAACCGTACCTTTGATGCTCGGCAGCGTAATATTCACGAGCTTCGCCCATCTAGAAGCGCCGTCTACATCAGCAGCCTCATATAAATTCGGATTAATGGCCGTGAGTGCCGCCAAGAAGACGATGGCATTGAAGCCGAAGCCCTTCCACACATCCGTTAAATAAATGATGACCATAAACCAAGTGTTGTTATTGAAGAACATGGTCGGCTCGCCGCCGGAGATTTTGTGAACCAAGCCGTTAATCAGGCCGTCAATCGAGAAGAAGTCTTTAAATATCCCAGCCATAATAACCCACGATAGGAAGAACGGCAGATACACGATCGTCTGTACCGATCTCTTGAACCATTTTTTCTTAATTTCGTGCAGCAGCAAAGCGAAAGCAAGCGCGCAAGAAATATTGAGGATGATTTTGATAATAGAGATCGTGATGGTATTAATGGTGATTTGCTTAAACTCCGGTATTTGAAACAGCATTTTGAAATGGTCCAGCCCCGCCCAAGGCGATCCCCATATGCCAGCAATCGGATCAAAATATTTGAAAGCCATAATGGATCCAAGCGTTGGATAAATGCTGAAAATAGCCAATAGGACAATACTCGGAAACAACATGAAGTGATAGTGGATGGCTTCCTTGCTACGCACTCTGTTCGTCTTCAACATCATTCCACCTCAATTCGGATGAAACAAGTGCTGAGGCTGGGGGCAGCTCAGCACTTGTTAAAGAGTCATATTCTGAATTATTTACCTACGATATCATTCACTTCAGCCGTAATATCTTTACCACCCATGTCGTTCCACAGCTTAACGAAGCTATCGAACTCTTCAATGGACTTCTTGCCTGTAATGATTTCAAGGAAAGTCTTCTTCTCCAGGTCATCCATGGAAGCTTTCTTCTTCTGCATCAAATCAGTCGAACCGATAAATGCAGGAAGTGTTTGTTGAACCGGATTCTTCACCAGACCTGCTGCGCCGACCGCGAATTGGTTAGCAAGGCTCCACAATCCCATATCCGCAAACTTGTCTGTTGCTTTCTCATAGTTCTGAATCGCTGTTGCTTGTGCTTTGGACTCCGGATCTGCTTTGTCCATAGGCGTTGTGCCGTTTAGGACATCTTGAATCGCTTTGTAACGAACCGTAATTTCATGCGGATCCTTCGCGCTTACGCCAACCGGCAGCAAAGGCATTTTCGCATTCAAATATTTAGCGCCTTCGTCAATGGTAAGCTTGTTGTACCAATCCAGATGTTTCGTGCTTGCTTCTTGTGCATAGTTCAACATTTTCATAATGGCTTCCGGATGGCTGAAGCCTTTCTTCACCACTACAAATGATCTAACCGCGCCGTAACCTTTAGCGTGAGCAACGCCGTCTACACCTTGCAGTACAGTCGCCTGCCAGTTCGCTTTATTATCGTTCTTAATGGAGTCAGGAAGCGGATACCATGTGGACCACCAAGCGCCTTGGAAGACACCTGCTTTGCCTTTAGCAATCATTTCAACCGATTTGTTGCTGTCGTTCATGATGAAATCCGGCGCAATCATGCCTTCTTTATACCATTTAGCCAGTCTTTCCAGCGCGCCTTTCATTTCAGGCTGAACGGAACCGTAACCAACGCTGCCGTCTGCTGTTTTCACCCATTGACCCGGATAGGAATTGTAAGCTCCGAATACGAAGTCGAAGGAGTTTGTGTCTGCGCCATAGATATTTTGCTGAGCTGGAAGCACGCCGGCACCGAACTTGTCTTTGAATGCTTTAAGCGCTGTTTCTACATCATCAAGTGTTTTCGGTTCAGGAAGACCAACTTGATCCAGCCAGTCCTTACGTGTCCAAATCACCGGAATTGCCGTTTCAACGTCTGCGATCGATGGAATCGCATAGAGCTTACCATCAGAGGACACCGAATTCAGCGCATCAGGTCCACCTAGTGCAATGCTTTCTTTCAGGAATGGCGATGCATAATCTTCGTATACTTTAGACAAATCCTCGATCATGTCTGCTTTAATCAGCTTCTTCAAGATGCTCAGACCATTCGGGTCCACGCTGATCGACAGCACGTCAGGGATGTTATTAGCTGCAATCAGCAAGCTGACCTTCTGCTCGAAAGCAAAGTTCTGGTCACTTGTCGACCATGCCATCTTCGGCTTTACATTCAAGTTCTGTTCGAACCATTTCTGTACATCGTTATTCTCAAAGCTCTCTCCGGCAGGCGGTTTCGCTTCTGCGGAAATTGAAATCCCTGTCGTGAATTCAACCAATTCGTCCATCTTGCCAAACGGATCAGGCTTCTCAGCAGGCGCAGTGTTCTCTGCTGCCGCGGCGTTATTGGTGCTTGTTTCATTCGTTGCTGCCGCATTGTTGGTTGCTGCAGTGCTGCCGTTCTCGTTTGCGTTGTTTGAATTACCGCATGCTGCGCTTGTCAACATCAATGCCGCGATCAGTGAAATCGATGCTGCTGCCTTTACTTTGTTGTTCACGTGAATCCCCCTTGACCTCTGTGAATTTGTTGTATTGCGTATCTCTATAGTAAGCCTGAATTGCGGAAGGACGAGATAGACAATCATCATCAGCAACTGGGAATTCGGTTATCTGTTGTACACGTTTACAATACAAATTTCGTACCATTACAGCAAAATTTTCCCTTGTTGTTGAAAGCGCTTAAATTGCAAGTTCGGAACTACCGATTCCGTTCCCGAAACTCGGTAGGCGTCATGCCGCAATGCTCGCGGAACAGCTTGCTGAAATACTTCTCATCCTGGAAGCCGAGCTGGTCGGCGATCAAGTAGACCGGCTTGCTCGTTTTGCGCAGCAGCGATTCGGCAGATTGGATCTTCAAGTTTTTCAAGTAGTCACTGAACGGGGTTCCCACGATATCCTTGAAACACAGGCTGAAATACCCTCTGCTCATATTCACGGCCTTAGCGACCTCTTCTTGGTTAATGCCATGGAATAAATGCTCGTTCATGAATTTGACGGCATTGTTGATGCAGGAGACCACTTCCTCTGAATAACGTTTCCCATGTTCGTTCTTGAAGATCGGCGGATAATCGCTCCCGCTCCGATCTTTGTTATCACGCTGAATCCGGCTTTCGATCCGCTCCAACACGTCCTCGAGCTTCTCCTTCTCCAGCTGTGTTTTCACAATATAATCAATAGCGCCAAGGCGCATCGTTTCTTGAATGAACTCAAAATCTTGATGGCAGGTCAGCACGACCACCTTCAAATCAGGGAAGCTGTTGCGCGTCTCTTTCATAAGCTCAAACCCTGACATACCCGGCATTGTAAGATCCATAAACATAACATCGACACTGTTGTCCTTCAGAAATTCAAGCGCTTTGTCCCCGCTGCTGACGTCGCCAACGATCTTAAAGCTGAATTTCTCCCACGGCAGCACAGAAATAAGCCCTTTTCTCACATAAATTTCATCGTCTACGATTAAGGTATTGATCATTGCGATTCCTCCTTATGCGCTATGCGATTGATAGGTAGACGGAGCTTAAATACAGTCCCTACACCCTTCTCGCCTTTGATGTCCATTTCAGCCTCTTGCCCATAATTCACTTCAAGCATGTATTTGACATAGCTTAGTCCGATTCCCATACCGACCTTCTTGTGCTCCTCGGATTGCGGCTCCAGCATTCTTGCAATGTCCGCGTCGGTCATCCCTTCACCGCTGTCCTCAACGGTAATAATCAACTGCTTGTCCTGCTCATACACGGCAATCTTGATAGACCCGCTCTCATCTTTGAGACCGTGATAGATGGCATTCTCCACAATCGGCTGCATGATAAACCGCGGAATACTTACATCACCAAGCGTAGGATCGACGACAATTTGCACGTCAAAATGATAGGCGTACCGAATTCGCTGCAAATCCACATAGTTCTGAAGCGCCTCCACTTCCTCGTTCAAGGAGACGATGCCGCCTTCCTTGCCCAGGTTATAGTGAAGCACTCTCGTGAATAGGGCGACCAGACGGTCGATCTCGTCCTGCCCATTCATTCTTGCCAGCCACTGGACGGTATTCAGCGTATTATGCAAGAAATGAGGATTAATCTGATGAAGGATTTTCTCCACCTCAATCACTCGTTTCTTGCGCTCCTTCTCCTCCAGCTCCTTGAACAAGTCCGAAATTTTGATTTTCATATCGTTAAACTGCACTAGCAAACTATCAAACTCGACAATTCCGGTCATCTTTACTTTGGAATTAAATTTGTTATGCGCCAGCAACATAATCTCTCTATTAATTGTCCGCAGCGGCCGCGAGACAATTCTCCATATGGAGAGCCCGAGCAATATACTGATGACAATCGACAGTACGGCGAACAGCGCGAATTTGCCGATCCACTTCTTCACATCTGCGCTATAAGCCTTCGTCTCGACGGCGGAGAGAATATACCACCCCAGCTCGCCCTTCTGCGAGAAGACATAGTAGCCTTTCTTGATGGAATCCGATTTGCCCGTACTGCTTAGCTGCTTCACATCGATCCGCTCGCCAATTGCGAAATCCTCCGGACGCTGACTGTACATCACTTGGCCTTTGTCATTGAGCAGGATCGACGATACATCCAGCTTGTAACGCTGCGATTTCAACAGATCTTCAAACAGTTTGATGCTGGTCTCGATATATACGTATAAATCGGCTCCCTCAATGAGGTTGACCTTTCGCGCAATCGAGAAAACCATCATGTCCTTCGCACGCTTCACTGTCATATGCGGTCCGTAGAAGTTTGCGTTAAGGCCATCTGCCAGCTGCGGCAGCAGCTCCAGACTAAACCCATCATCGACACTTTGATTCTCGAACATGACTTGATTCTTATTGGCGTGATAGAAGAAAATCAGCCCAATATCCGGCTTAGCGGCATTTATGAGCGAAATGCTTTCAATGACCGCTTTCTTCTTCTCATATTTGGTCATAATATCCTTGGTATCAATAAAGGTCTCAATATCATCGGCCACTCGCCCGTTATACATCGCAAGCTGCAGCGCTGAATCTTCTAAATTCGAGAATACATGGTCAACGCTAATTTGGAACTGTTTCATATTGCTGTGAATGCCATCATCGATATTCGTGTTTAGCAGGGAAATCATAGATACATAGGAGATGTAGCCGATTAGAGATAAGGGAATGATAGAACTAAGGATTAGGAAAAAGTAGGCTCTGTTCTTCAAAGAGTACGATGATTTCGGCAGCAAATTGTGGTTCCCCCGCTCCTGATGAGTAGTTTCCATTGATTGTTATTATTGTAAGGAATGCAAAAGGGAACCGTCAATCCGCCATAATAATCCATATTCTGACAAACTTCACGCTTCCTCTATGAAGCAAGGCTGGCCTTGGTCCATTCGGACCAAGGGCCAGCCTTTGATGGATGCCGCTGAATTGCGCTTAAGACGGGAATACCAATGCGGTATGATTGTTGCGGAACGCATTCGTCGCAGGCGTTAGCGTGCTAAAGTTGCCGGCCGAATCAACCCCGTTCGAGGTCCAAGCCTGCACTCCCTGCCAACCGTTCAAGTAGCCGTTCTCATAATCCTGCGTCAGCGTATGCCCGGAAGTTCCTACGCCCGGCGTTTCTCCGAGCATGGCCGGCTTGCTTGTTTCGAGGCCGAAGGATGCAGGCGACGTGTAGAACGGATTGCCCCAATACTGCCCCATCCAGTCATAGTAGTGCACCGAGTAGAAGTCGACCTTCGCCTTCGTGTTGTTCACTTGGGCCTGCAGCGCCGAATTGCTGATCTTGTTGCCTTGTGCGCCGGATACAGTATCGCTGTTATACTTGATCATCGCCATGCCGACCGTCACGAGAATTTGGCTGTTGTTGTGAATCGCCACCGCGGCTTTGGCAAAGTAACGCTGAAGCACGTTCCAAGGCAGCTGTCCTGCCGCCGCATCCTCATAGATCCAGTCCGGCTCGTTGACCAGATCGATCGACCACAGATACGGATTGTTCTTGTAACGGTTGACGAACGGGATAATGTAGTTATTCACGAACGTATCTGTTTTGCTGCTGCTATTGATCATGTTCCGCCATTTCATGTAGTTGGTGTGGCTGTTCTTAAAGTGGTCGAACGAGATGAGCGTCGCCATAATATAGATGCCGTTCTGCTGCGCCAATTGGAACAGCGTATCGAGATTGTTCCAGTGTGCCGTCGTAGCGCCGGATACCGTACCGTCCGTTGCGATATTAATGCCGACTTCGCCATTGCAAGTAATCCAAATCCGCGTCGCGTTGACACCATTATCGTGCAGCGACTTGAAATGATTGCCCCACCAGGTGGCGTTGAAGCTGCCGCCAAAATCATTCCAGGAATTCCATGGCGTATTCGCGGCATTCATCCAAATCCGCTTTCCGCCGGCCATAAACTGCGTTCCGGATACCGTAATACGGTCCCCGAACGCAGCGCTCGCCTTCTTCGGTACGAGCGTCAGCAAGGTTGCGAGCATACACATCACCATAAGTAAGGATAAAGTCCGACGAGTCGTTAACGTCATTTCAATCACTCCCATGTTCATCAGAATAGGGTAGTCATCTCTTGCGTTAGCTAAGCCGCTAGTATGGCCATGCTGGCAGTTACATCAGACATTCCCCCTCTCGCGAAAGGCCTCCGTCTTCAAACCGGCTCTATGCTGACTGCTCGATACCTCCCGGAAGAATCAAACTTAGACGGTTTTGGATTAACCGCGGACAATGATTATCGTGTAAATTTGCTGCGTTGTACCGTCCGGTGCCGTTACTTTCACCGTCACGGTGTTGTTGCCTTTCACCAAGCTGCTGCCGCCGGTAATCGCTACTTTGGCTGTAGGGAATACCGAAAGCGCTGTAACTTGAACCGACTTCGTGTTCTTAGATACGTTTACCTTATAAGCGAGCTTGTCAGGAGAGAAGCCCGGAACCGGTTTCCCGTCAATTAATAGCAAGCTTAGATTTGCATTGCTTGATTTAGCGCGCGTAATCGTAATGGTATAGGTTTGCTTCGTGCCATCTTCCGCTGTTACTTGCACGTTTACTTGATTACTCCCGATGACGAGCGATAAAGCAGGATCCACGGAAACCTTGGCTGTTTCACTTTCCGCTTTAGCACTCACATACACCACAATCGTACTGTTCGGCACGGTTACGGAATACGTAAGCTTGCCGGGTACTAAAGCAATCAGCGATTGCCCGTTAATTTTCAATTCGCTTAGCGCGGTGTTGCTGGATTTAGCCCGAGTGATTGTCAGCGTGTATACCTTGCTGCTGCCATTCTCAGCTGTTACCGTTACCGTCGCCGTGTTGTTTCCAACCGCAAGTGACGTACCGCCATTCACCGCAACCGTTGCATACGGATCAGCTGTCGTTGTCACCGCGATCGAAGTCGTTTCGTTCGGCACCTGCAAGGAATAGGAGAGCGTATCCGCCGAGAAGCCTGCTACCGTGACACCGTCGACTTTCAGGTCACTCAGGTTCGCATTCTTGGAAATGCCGGATGGGAACACCAAGTCAGGATGTTGGTTGTAGAAGCTGCTTGCCGCCGGACCGACTCGCGTAAGATCACCAAGACCGTCTACGCCGTTGGAGGTCCAAGGCATCATGCCTTGCCAGCCATTCGTGTATGCACTGACATAATCCTGCGTCAATGTATGACCTGACGTGCCTAGTGCTGCTGTCTCGCCGATAACCGCCGGACGATCCGCTGACAATCCGAACTGCTCCGGTGTCATGTACATCGGGTTGCCCCAATATTGACCCATCCAGTCGTAGTAATGCGGTGACCAGAAATCAAGCTTCGCCTGCGGATTGCCGCCGACTTTAGCCATCAACACACCATCGCCGACTTTATTGCCTTGGCAGCCTTCCGTACAAGTGTCGCTGTTGTATTTGATCATCGCTACGCCTACTGTTGTAAGCACGTTGCTGTTCTCATGAATGCCTACACTCATTTTGGCGAAGAGGGACTGGAGGTTCTCCCAAGGAAGTTTACTTTCCTCGAACACCCAATCCGGCTCGTTCATAAAGTCGATCGACCACAGATAAGGATTGTCCTTGTACCGATTCGTGAACGGAATAACGTAGTTACTGACATAGGAATCGATGTTAGCCTCGCTCATTAACATCTTTCTCCAGCTGTCATAGCTCGGATGGGAGTTCTTCATATGGTCAAAAGAAAGCAGCGTTGCCATGATATACACGCCATGCTTCTGAGCCAAGTAGAACAAGCTGTCCAGATCATTCCAATGTGCCGCTGTCGCACCGGATACATGCCCGTTAGCATCGATGTTGATGCCGACTTCTCCGTTGGAAGTAATCCAAACGCGGGATGCATTCACGCCATTAGCATGCAGGAGCGCAAAGTGGGTATCCCAGAAGTCGTAATCGAAATCGCCGCCAAAATCATTCCAGTTATCCCAAGGCGTATTGGCTCCGTTGAACCAAATGCGCTCATGACCGGCATTGAACGCTGTGCCTTGGATTGTAATGTGATTGCCTTGGCTTGAAGGAAGATCGCGAATCAATCTAATCGTATACGTCTGCTTGGTTAGATCCTTCGCCGTTACCTCTACCGTAACTGCATTCTCACCGACGGCAAGATTGCTGCCTCCGGTAATCGTCGCAGCTGCATCAGCTGCAGTAGTTGTAGCCGTTACAGCTGCTGAAGTCGTTCCGTTCGGAACATGTGCAATATACGAGAGATCTTTGCTTGTGAAACCGGCTACCGTCGTGCCGTTGACGCGAAGATCGCTTAAGCCTGCAGGATTCGGAACCTCAACAGGCGTACCGCCAAGAATGCCGATGCTGTCGATATAGACGCTGCCAGCAAAGTCGCCGCTCGATTGCACTTGAACGCCAAACTCGTTGAAAGGCGTCTTGGCACCGGCTGGGATTGTCAGTGTCAGCGTATTCCATGCATCCTTCGTCAAATTGGTATACGGCACGTAGTTGCCTGTCCAAGACCAGGTGCTGTCCATCATATAAGGCTGGACACCTGCGATGCTTGCGCCGCTCGGTACCCAAATATGGAATTCATAAGTGCTTCCTGCAGTTAGTCCGGCAGGTGAGCTTAATTTAGCGAACGGCCCTGCGGAGCCTGTAACATTAAGTGTCATCTTCATGGATTGATTGCCTTGGTAGGCCTTCTCCGTAGTGACAGCGAGCGTCGCCCCGGACGTTCCTGTAAATCCTTGTGTATTCGTCTCGAAATTGAATTGTGCTGGATCCGCTGCAGCGTTTACACTTGCAGGTACGACTAGCAAAGCTGCCAACATAGACATGATGAGGAATAAGGCGATCTGTTTACGAAGCTTTATCATTCTTCATTCACCCCAACTAATTTAGTTTTAGTAGATTTCCTAAAGCCTAGCATTGACATTCTCGCTAGAACTCCCCCTCTCGGCATCGTGAAGCGCTTACATTTTTGTGAAAAAAAGAAACACAGTTTTGGATTCTGCTTTGGAACTCGAACTTTACAATACTGTAAATTTTGTAACATTTAAGTTTACAATTTCAACTTGAATCCTTAACTGTTTAGTGATTCTGATTATAGTCGCTTCATTTTATTACTGTAAATATGCAATTTTCGAATTTATCTATTGTTTAGGCTTTGTTCGTTCATCATTTTGTTTAGTTACAAAAATGATGTTTTGTTTATTGACTAAAATCACGGCTAACTTACAATGAAAAGAGAGATTTCAACATCGAAGGATGGGTTACCGTGAACAGAAAAATGACGACCAGCGATATTTCCCTAGCACTCGGCCTTTCCCGAAACACGGTTTCCAAGGCGCTTAACGGCCATCCCAGCATTACCGTAGAAACGCGAAAGAAAGTGGTGGACCACGCCATTGCAATGGGCTATAAGAAATTGAAGCCCTCCGCAACTAGCGGTACTGCTGCTGAATCCATCGGCAAAGCCCGGAGCATTGCCTATATCACCAAGAGCCAGATTAATCACGGAACAGGCTTCTGGATGAATGTCTTAAGCGGCGTGGAGCAGATGATCAGCCATAACGGATATGAGATGAAGCTCAGCTTTATTAAGAATGAAGATATTGAAGCGCTTGAGCTGCCGGCCCTGCTTGCAAGTGACATTGCCGGTTTTATCGTAGCAGGCAGCTTCGACCAACCTTATACAGAGAAACTGATGGCACTCCCGCATCCGAAGGTGTTCATTAATATCCATCCCGATATACCGCTGTCCGGCTTGCAGGCAGATGTCGTCTTTATGGAGAATGAAGACAGCATCTACCAGATCACGCGGCATCTAATGAATCACGGTCATACTGAAATCGGGTTTATCGGCGAAATTCACTCATGCCGCAGCTTCATGGAGCGTTGGTTCGGCTTCCAGCGCGCTCATTTCGATGCGAATTTGCAGATCCAGCCATCCCTCTGCATTACATCGCAGAACCCGGAGAGTTATCAGAACTATGAAGGGATTGCACGTTCCTTGAGGGAATTGACGAAGCTGCCAACCGCCTTCGTTTGTGCGAATGATAAGATCGCCCTTCATGTCATCAAGTATCTCTATGAAATCGGCAATGCCGTCCCCCGCGATATCGCTGTTACCGGATTCGACCAGATTAGTGAAGCTGAGTTTCTCGGCTTCACCCTTACGACCGTCGCGCTCGACGAGCACCAGCTCGGCCAGCGGGCGACGGAGCAGCTGCTTACCCGCATGAGCAAGCCTAACCGCGCGTTCGAGACGGTGCGCTTAGCGGCCGAAGTCGTCATTGGCGAGAGTTCATCGTCGAGACAGCAGTAAATAACAACGCAGGCTTCTCACCTCCAAGTTCAAGGGAACGTGGGAGAGAAGCCTGCGTTGTGTGTAACCTATAGAAACCGTTAGTTCACCTTAACCAGCAGATGCGAGTATTTCTTAATCTTCGCCTTCGAAATCGGGACACTTATTCCCGCATCCCCCTTGAAATAGGCATCGTTGCCGTACAAACCTACCTCAATTCGGTCCACAAGAGGGACATTGACCAGACAGGATGGATGAAACAAATCATAGCCAAGTGGTGTCAGCACCTGCTTATAGTGTTCCACATTGACTAATTGCAAGTAGATGCCATCCATCGTTACAAACATCGGAATGCCAGCCTTATAGCTGGACTTCCCCCTTAACTGCGGCGTTACCCCCATGTACAACACTTCTGTGGCCAGATTCAAATTTCGACAAATAACCTGGTTGTTGACCGGTTCCATTTTGACACAGTAGACATAAATGGAGTCCGTTCTCTCGTTGCTCTGATTGCTCTGATTGACCACCTATTGTATTCTACCTCCCATAACAATCACATATCGCGACTTTCATAGCTATTAGTATATGTTCACATTACGTGATTGTAAATAACGATAGACACATTTCGAGTCTGATTTTCCTCGACCATAGGTTGTAAGCTATAATAGCAAATAATTGGATGACGTTATGGGGGTGAACGGATGCGTACGTTCGGAGAACGACTTTCTTACTTAAGGCATCGCAAGGAGTTGTCGCAGGAGGAGTTTTCGAAGATGCTGTCGATTGGGAAAAGCACATTAGGGATGTACGAGACGAATAAACGTGAGCCCGGCCATGATATGACATCACATATCGCAGCATTCTTCGAAGTTAGTGTGGATTGGCTAACGACAGGCAAAGAGTTCACCTATACGCCGATGGCATCTACGCAAGAGGAAATCATCATCAAGGACCTCGTGCAGCGCTATAATATTGATCTGACAAGAGAGCGTGCCAGAGCGAAGCTGGAGAAGATCATTCAGCTTGTTTTTGAAGAAACGACTTGATGACCGCATTCTGAATAAACGCAATCAGTTCCTCCGTCGGCACATCTCGCAATTCCGGTATTTCCTTCTTCAATTCTTCGATCATACGCTGAACTTCGTCCATGGACTTCTACTTACCCCTTTGGCAGTTGTTCTTATAGTATTAGTATAAATCGAATTGCAAGATTTGACATATTGATTCAAATTGTTAGATTATTGTTGACATAAACTAGTAAAACATGGTAACGAAAGAGGCTTCCCCTCACGTTCGGTTGAACGTGCGAAGGGAAGCCTCTTGCGCGTGCTTGCGTTACGGCTTGCTAGGCAGTTTGTTCGCTTGACGAATCAGCGAGAAATACTGGTCCGCCAGGACGACGTCATATTCAGGTCCGAGCGAATCGGTAATCGCAACAACGTCTGTAGGTGTCAAGCTCCAAGCCAGAAGACCGATAGAGATGAAGAGCGGCGATTTGCCGTCCCATTTCGCTTTGGCATCGGCGAGAATGTTCTTGCCTTCGCTCACAGCGCTAATGCCTCGGATTGTCGAAACCGGCAATCCATTGCTGATTTGCACTTCGGAAGTATCGCCCCAGCTCAAGAATACTCCTGATGGATTGTACTCCTTAAGGTATGCCGTACTCTTCGCATCACTAAGCGGGATGTTCTGTCCGTCTACACGGTTAAGGATATAAGGAATGTCCATTCCCGTCTGTTTCAGATACTTCTTGCTGTTCTTCAAGAAATCGGCGAACGAGCTGTCCGGCCAAGCGTCCGGGTAGAAGTATCCGGCGCCGGAAGGTCCGGCGATAATTTGATCATTCGCTGTTTGCGAACTCCGGAAGTAGTTCAGCATGACCGGAGCCGCATCATATAACAGCGGGCTGGATGTCCAGTTAATCGGCACTTGACCGCGCTTTGGATCATCCCACAGAATACGCATCCGGTGCTGGTTATACTGAAGGTTGTCCCCTTCACTGAACGTATAGGTGACATAGATTTTGTTCTCTAGCTTCACCGGTGCAGGCGCTTTGGACTTCACATCCTTCGGCTTGGAACCGGAGAACACCGTTAGATTGCTAAACCAGTCTGCGGCCAGAACATAAACGCCATGGTTGGACGTGACTTCAACGCCGTTGAACTCGCCTTCCACATCATTGTTGAACCAACCTAAGTAAGGCGTGCCCGGTTTCACATCAGAGAGGATTTTCTCAAAGAGCTCCTTCTGCGCCGGAACGTTGGAATCGAGCCAGAACACCATCGCTTTATTGGCAACCGCGTAGTCGCGCAGATAACCATACGGCTCCTTCGTCATTGACGTGAACGGCTTCTCATTGCTTGCACTTACTTTGTATTGATTCCACATTTCTGCGGACACAACCAGCTCTTTCGTACCGGCCGGCGGTGTGAATTTGTACGTGAAGTAACGACCGTTATCCGCAAAACGATGACCGCCGCTGCCATCCGAAACCTGCGAGCTCTGCGGATCATAGAGGAACGGCTCTTCCTCAGGCTTACCCGGAAGGAAATGTGCGATGACTTGGCCATCCGCCTTCACGGTAACTTCATGCACCGCTGCCCCCCATCCGTCAGCCGGGAAAGCATCGCCGAACTTCACATACACATCCGGCTTGCTCAGATATTTGCTCAAGTCGAGGTCATATACTTTCCGATTCGCAGCATCCCGCTCTTCCGTCGGCTCCTGTGCAACCGTTTCGAAGCGGTCCGGCTGTTCGACAGGCGCCTTCGCCGTTACGTCAGGGCTGAGGCCGACTATCATCCGGTGTGTCGTTTCTTTCCATAGATTCTCATACTGCCACGTGTAGGCATCCAACCGGTCTTTGAATTTCCCCTGCAGATCCTCAATTACGCTTAGGTTATAAGGAGCAGCTTTCAGCTGTGCCGCAAGCTCCGGGCTTACTGCAACGCCGCCTCTTAGCCCTGCCAACGTTGTCGCAACGTTAATCGAATCCGGGACGGCCGGATCGTAAACGATGATGCCTTTGACTTCGCCTTTATAGCGCTTCAGAATATCCCAGTAGCTGTCGTAGACGCGGTAGTTTACATTCAGATCGTTAAGCCACTTGAATTTACCTTCTTCTTTGTTCTCAAGCAGGTAGATCCGCGGCTCCTGACGATTCACAATACCCTGCAAGGTACTGAACAACAGCTTTATGTCCCCTGGAGCATCGTAAATATCAGCAACATCAAGCTGCTTCGCCTGTTTGAAGCTTGGAAGCATTTGCTCCTTCGGCCAAGAGATGGACTGCGTAGATTGGTTTGCATTCTGCGGCTGTGGAGCATTCTCCTGAGGAGACTCGGCGAACGTGCCTGACGAGAATGTTATCGTGGATACTAATGCAAGACTGATTGCGGTTAGCTTACGGATCATATTTACTTACACCTCTCAGTTATGGGATTGTAACGCTTCTACAGAATCGTTCGTCGGGCTTCGTAAATCAGTCCCAGTCGCTTACACCCGCACCTCCTCAACAGCCGCTGCTCGTAGCCAACCGAAACTTTAACCTCATGTATATATTTAATATATCTTTTATGATAACACAATCGTTTCGACAAAATTTCCCATAAAAATAAACAGCTAGCCCTACATCTGGGACCGCCTCGAATCCATAAACGACATACAAACTGAGAAACTAATAACAAAAAAAGACCGCGATCGCGGTCTTCAGGCTGCCCAAGAAAGTCTCGACAGCCAATGTTAGTCTATACAACATGAATAAAACTGTAACGGTTGTCAGCGTGGCTATTTCGTGAATATATGCCTTTTTGAAACGCTAACGGTTGTGACAGACGTTATTCGCAGCATATTGGTCGATTCCTAGTGGAAAACGTTCAGATAAGCTCGCTGGCAACCGTTAGAAAATAAATAGGGTAAATTCAGGCTAAATAGCCACTGTCACAACCGTTAGAGTTAGAAGCGACAGTAGCATTCGTTCATCGCAGAGGCACAGGACATGCCCCTGCCGGAAGCTGAAAAACCCACGTTCTATCAACGCGGGTTCTCGACAGACCGAAGACCGCGACTGCGGCCTTCGGTCTGTTCCATTCCTAATCAACTACCACAACACTTCCACCTGAACACCATCAGGGCTGTTCGCATAACGGAGCAGCAACGTCATACTCCCCTCATCCCAAACGTAAGCCCTCTGAGACTTGGAACCATCCGCGGCACCTAGAACAACCCGCTTCGGCTCACGCGGGCAGCGGAAGCGCGCAGAAGCCTGAATGCCTTCCGGTCCTCGAGCGACGAACGCAAACCCGCCGTCCCGCTCCTCGATTCCATCGATTCTGGATGCCGCAGCAATAAGCTGCACGCCTTCCCCTACTCTGCTCAGATCATAGAGCAGCGCTTGTTCCCCCGGCTCTACCGTTACCTCATGAAGCACGGGAAGGTCAGCGTTCAGCAAATCCACATATGCCCCGTTCAGCACGAACGACTGCGTATCGACCGACTCTTCCAGCACGGCTGCTATAACATAAGGACCACGGCGCAACGCCATGCGGTTCATCGTTTCCCACTGCGAGCCAGCAGCATCCTGTCCCTGAGCGCCACCCGCTGCCGCAAGCGCTCCCCTGACCGTCAACCGCAGCTGCTCGGCTGCGTCGGCATGAAGCGCGCACTCGGCAGGATGAACATTCAAATAAGCCAGACTTCCTTGGCCAACGGAATAAACACCTGGCTGTAAGGAGGCTTCCAAGCCCAGACATGTAAAGAGATGCTCCATCGGAGAGGCGTATTTCTTTGCCCCCTGATTCCACCATTCACGAACGGTATGGAAGTCGTCGCTGCCATCGCCTATATAGACGAGCGCTCCCCCATCCTTCACCCATTCTGCCAATACATTATGAAGACCGGCCGATTCCGGCTTCATATACTCATAGCTTAGAACCAGCGCTTTGTAGTCATCCAGATAACCCGCGAATCTTCCGGCGTTATCCAGCTGAACAGGCCGTACGGCCGCACCGTGTTTCAATAAAGGCAAGGTCAGCCCATAGAATGGCGACCAATCAAGCAGTTCCATAAACTCGCTGCCAAGCGCCGATGCCACTTCCGTACCGTCATATTTGAATCCGGTCGCCTCTTCGCTCCAATCGGGATGATTGCGCTGGAACATAGCGGAATCCGCCAGCAGCACGCCGATTTGCAGGTTCGAGGTCAACCATTCCGTATCCGGTTGATCCATGTCTGCGAGCGTATTCAGTACAACCTGCAGCTCTGTCGCATAGGTAGCCGGGATGTTTACGCGCCCCCCTTCACCTTGTTTCGGATAGGTGCCATGATAGATCCGTCTAGGCCAAGGGCATACCTCATACCGGCTTACATGCGGATGCAGAAGCGAGGCAACCAAGGTCCGAATATAATTCTGGCGGTAATCCTCCCACGTATGCTTCGGATCATCGGCAATCGGATCATGCAAGAACCACATCCGGCGGTCCGTGCCGCGAACAAGCTCCTGCATAATGCCGTATTCCAGAAAAGCCGTCTCGAAAGTGCGTTCTTTACGAACTCCCTCATAGACATTCGGCGTCTGAGCCGTCCCCGTCCACACCTGCGCAATATAACCGTCAATACCAGGTAGCTCGAGCAGCTTCGACTCCGGGCTGACAATACGCCACTGCGTATAGTTAATCAAACTATGTGTCGGCACATAGAACCGAATATTCCGGTCATACTTGACCTTCGCATATTCCTTCAGCGTGTTGCAAATCCGGTCCAGCGTACGGGCATAGAGATGCACCTTCAGCTTCGAAGCCCGATATTGCGCATCAACCGTCGCATGCGGTGGCTGCCACGGCTCCCGGTAATAAATTTCCCACTCTCGTTTGAAAGCGTCGGAATAGCCGCCTTCCACCCAGAACTCCGGCTCTTCCAAATGGATCGCTTCCACGCCTGCATCAACAGCGACGCGAATTTGCTCGGTTAGGAAATCCGCATAAGCTATCGTCGGCACCATATAGGGGATATCCACGGAAGTCCCGTGAATAATATGCTCGTTTCTGCGATTCTTCTGCGCTTCATCCCAGTGCGTTCTGCCATCCACTTCGCCATTCAAGTAATGCTGATAACCGCCCCAAGATACGCCGGTCATCAGATGCACCACATACCCCTTTTCCTTCCACGTACGAATGCGTTCCTTCAAGTCCCCGCGAATCCCATACACCATGACAAAATCAGTCTGCAAATCATACGACGGATGGTACGGCCCACCCTCCTGAAAACCGGTTAATTCGTTCAAACGATCTCTTGAATTCAAGGACACGGCTGCATGCCTCCTTATTAATGTACAGAGAAAAGGGAAGGTCAGCCCTTCCCTTTCCGGTTTTCCGGCTATGCTTTCAACTTGATGCGGAGCGTCTTAATCTCAAAAGGCTGGAAGGTCAGCTCCGCCGAGCTCGACATTCCCTGCAAAGCAGCTATCGGATTCTCCAGCAGATCAGTCTCCTCGACTGTCTGGCAGGTCAGGCCGAAGTTCACATTTACCAGCGCCCGCGTACCTGAAGCTTCGTACAACCGGATGATAAGATGCTCGCCATCCTCCGCTTTCTTGACAGCCTCGATCATCACATTCGGATTATCGATTTGAATGAGAGAACGCAGCTCGGAACGCCCTGCTGCAGGTGCGGCACCCGCCGACTGCACAACCGTAAGCGGCGTGTTTAGCTCATAACCTTTACGGTACACCTTCGCCTGAACGAAGTCGCCCTGATGCGGATAGATCGCATACACGAACTTGTGCTCAGCACGGTCGCAGGCAGGGTCCGGATAGCCGGGGCTGCGCAGCAAATTCATGTCCAGTACATTTCTCTCCGCACTAAAGCCGTACTTGCTGTCGCTAAGCAGCGCGACACCATAATCAGGCTGTGATAAATCTATATATTGATGTGCGCAAATTTCATCTCTAACGAACTCTACCATTGTATTACGCGTTGTCGGCCGTTTCAGATAGCCGAACTGAATCTCGCAATTGACTTGGTCCGACATTACGGTGACAGGGAAGGAAGTCCGAAGCATTTTCTCCGACTCCTGCCAATCCACTTTCGTTTCGAACTGAATGGTCGTTCCATCCTCAGCCAATACGATACGTTGCTCCAAGAAAGACTCGCCATAGCGATAGGTTTGCACAAGCACTGCATTTGAGCCTTGAATGGAAGCAGAAGAGCTTTCCAGCTGCATCGTACCTGCTACTGTATCTCGGTAATCGCGCGGGAAATCCCATGCATCGCCTTTGTCATGATAGATGGTCAGCACATTCGCTTTCTTGCCGACTTCAATAGATTCTCTGCCCGCGACTTTGTCATAGATCGATAGAATGCTTCCATCCGAAGCAAACGTAACGCGCAGATTACGGTTTTCAAGTGAAGCTTCATCTGCATGCAGCTCATAAGAAGCCTGCCGCTGGTCGTTCCGGTTACTGCGCAGCTCTTCCGAGAGCGCAATAAAGCCCATTGACGGCACTTTGACATCGTATTGAACGCCATTCCGTTCCACTACCTCTTCGCGATCCCATGGCAGCGAATTGACAACGATCGCCTGCCCGCCGGCAATGCCGGACAATCCCGCAACATTCGCATAAGTCTGCTCAATCATCTCTGCCACTCGGGTATGAAGGATTTCATAACGAGCCAGTGATTCATCGAACACACGCGTAATCGAAGAACCTGGCAGGATATCATGGAATTGATATAACAAAACTTCTTTCCATATGGTATCAAGCTCTTCTGTAGGATACGCCTGCCCGCCGAGCACAAGTGCCAGCGATGCAGCAAATTCCAGCTCTCGCAGCGACTTCTCCATTTTGCGGTTATACCATTTGTTTCTCGCTTGCGACGTCAACGTCCCTTGATGCTTCTCCAAATACAGCTCACCGCGGTACGTTTGGAAGCGCGGCCCTTCCTCTGCCAGCTTCTCGAAGAAGGATAGAGAAGATTCCTGAACAACCGGCGGCAATCCGAGCAGATTATGCTCACGCGCCAAACGTTCCAGATGTTCTTCGCCCGGTCCGCCTCCGCCATCACCTATGCCAAACAACATCAAAGCATGCTCGGAAACGTTGCGGTCTAGATAGTTGCTCTCGATCTTCGCAAGCGATCTCGGTGCTCCGGGACTATTATACGTATCCTCAGGCGGCAGATGGGCAAGCACTTTGCTGCCATCAATACCTTCCCAATGAAAGCTATGATGCGGATGCGTATTGTATACGCTCCATGACAGCTTCTGCGTCATCATATAGTCAACGCCGGACTTCTTCAGAATTTGCGGAAGACTCCCGTTGTAGCCGAATACATCCGGAAGCCACAGCACCTTCATCTCCTCGCCAAACTCTTCCTGGAAAAACTTCTTCCCATACAAGATCTGCCTAACCAGCGCTTCGCCGCCGGAAATATTCGTATCCGGCTCCACCCACATGGCGCCTTGTACTTCCCAGCGTCCTTCCTTCACTCTCGCTTTGATCTGGTCGTAGAGGGTCGGATAGTACTCTTTCATCCATTGATACAGCTGCGGCTGACTTGCGCCGAACACATAATCAGGATACTTCTCCATGTTGCGAAGTACGGTCGAGAACGTCCGTGCTCCCTTGCGAATCGTCTCCCGAATCGGCCATAACCATGCCAAATCCATATGTGCATGCCCAATCGCGCTAACCGTCACGGTCGGATCTCCTCCGCGCTTGGCAAGTTGCGTAGCTAGAATCTCCCTAGCGCGAGCAACGGTTTCTTCATTAATGACTTCAAGCACAAGCGCAGCCTCGTATAGGCTCTGAATAACTCGTTCTTTCCTTGCGCCGGCATCAGGCAGTTGCTCCGCCAGTTCCAGCAGCACCTCATAGTCATAATAGAGACGACGGGTTTCGTCGTTGCATATCGCGATATCCGCTTCTTTGAGCGTACCGCTTCGATATTTCCCGAATAAATCATTGCACCCAGCATCTGCCCAGAGTTGAATGGCTTCTCCGGCAGCAGATTCACTGATATCTACCACACGCTTCCCCGGCAATCCAAGGCTGAAATCAAATTCGGAGTTAATGTTGGTGAGTCCTTGATAAGGTGATCCTTCGTTATCAACCAAGCACAGCTCACCATTTACATCAATGAGCAGCACGACTTTCTTCCCCGCAGCGCTCTCCGGCACACTGCCCTCGAAACGGAACCATGCACAATCCCATAAATTTCCCCATTTATCACCCGGCTTCACATCCATGTAGTTTCCGGACGTACGCTCTGCATAAGGGACAGGCTCCTTTGTCACCCACGCTGAAACTGTCAAAGCTGCTATTGGCTCATAGATGGCATTTCGAATTCTCGGCAAGAGCCCTTTTGCCTTTTCCAGTATTATTTTCTTAGTCTCGTAGGGCATTACGGTCCCTCCCCATTCCCTGAACGTTTGTTTTATTAAGAAAGAGGACTGACAAAAACAGTCCTCTGCGTCTTTGTTTCTATTTATTTGGTTACCAGTTCCGCTCTCTTCTGAGCGTCATCCAGAATGGCTTTGATGTCGCCGTCTGTCATAAGCGATTTCACTGCTGCATCACCAAAGATTTGCCAAGCCTTCGAGTTGTCTTTGGAGAAGGTTGGAAGACCTTGAACATTGCCGATCATCGCTTGATAGTGCAGGTACATTTCCGGATGCTTCGTTTTGTAGTCATCCGACTCTGCGATTTCTTTCAGAATTGGCGAGCGCGTGTTGGAATCCGCAATAAGCTGTTGAACATCTTTGCCATACATCGCTCTGATGTAATCAAATGCCGCTTCTTTATTCTTAGCATCTACAGGAACGGAGTGGAATGCAGCTCCGATCGTTACGTTACCCGGTTTGCCGTTTGGCGACAATGGAATCGGCGCCATACCGCACTCTAGGCCAACATTCTTACATTCTTGCGCACGCCATGGGCCATCGATCAAGTAGGCCAGTTGACCTTTATTCCAAGCATCGAAGTATGTACCTTCGTTGTTATTCAACATCAGACCTTTAGGGTGGTTAGCATTCAGTGCTCTTAGCAGCTCGACAACTTCAACGTTAGCATCGGAATTGAAGGTCGGTTGTCCGTTAGCATCGGCAAATGTTCCGCCATTGATTGCAACCAGAGCGCCGTAGCGAAGGTATCCGCCAAAGTTAGGAGCGCCATATACGCCGCCGCCGTAGAATTTGCCTTTACCTGCATCCGTTACTTTCTTCGCGTTGTCTACAAGCTCAGCCCATGTCGTAATTGCTTTCTCAGGATCCAAGCCGGCTTCTTTCACCAGTTTCTTGTTCCAGAACAAGCTGCTTACGCCCGGCTGTGATGCCAAACCATAAATTTTACCGTCGATTTCCATCGGTTTCCACGCTGCAGGAGCAAGCTTCTCACGAATCTCTGCTGCCATATCATCCGGGAACGCTTCAAGCAATCCTTGTTGAGCAAAACCAGGCATTTGCGTTTCGCCTACGATGATGTCCGGAATGTTCTTCGCCAGGAAGCCTGCTGTTTCTTTCTGGATCAGCGGCTCGCCCCAGCCCCAGTCTTCGGTTTTGACGCTAATATTTTTCTCTTTCAATTGCGTGCTGATGAATTTTTGATAATAAAGACCGAATGCTCCGCCTTCGAATTGATTGCCCGGCGTATAGCTTGTATCTGTACCGCCGTCTTTCAGTTCTTTCTCTTTCGTAACTAACAATTCATCCACTAAGCCCACGCCAATGCCGACAGCGCCTTCATTCAATACAGTAAGTGTAACAGGTTCTGCAGCAGCGGGCGTATTCTCCGTTGTTGTATTGTCCGCCTCATTCGTTGCATCTGTTGTCGCTGTGTTGCTTGGTTTCTCATTCTCTGCTGCGGTATTGGTGTTATTCCCGCCGCACGCCGTCAGAGCAACCATTAATAGCGCTGTTCCCATTAAGGTTGTGGTCTTTTATAATTTCACATGAACCCCTCCATTTGTGGATGACTATTTGCTACATCTGAAATATAACATACTAATATAATATATTCAATATGTTATTTAGATTTATTTTAGCCTTTAATCCCCGTGTTGGCCAACCCTTGCACAATGTACTTCTGGAAGAAAAAGAACATCAATAGGGCAGGAATGGTTGCGCCAAGCCCAAGCGTAATAATGAGCGGCCAGTTCGGTATTCCGGCTGGGCCGGCTGCAGCTGACGACAATCTCGTAATCGCGGCAGGAAGCGTCTGCAGGGAGTCTGTTGATGTATAGAAGAACGGTGTTGCAAAGTCATTCCACGTACCAAGCGCTGTCGTAATTGCTATATATGCCATAATCGGCAGCTGGAGCGGTAACAATAGCTGAAATATGATCCGGAGCGTACTCGCACCATCCACTTTTGCCGCTTCATCCAATTCAAACGGAACCTTCTCAATCGACTGTTTGACTAGGAACGCGCCCATAATATTGATGCTCGGCCCGCCGATGAGGTACACCCACCAAGTATCCAGAATGCCCGTACCGCCATTAAAGATATGATTGCCTCCGGCAAACGGAAATCTTGCATACTCCAAATAAGTAGGGATCAATGCAATCGTACCCGGAATCATTTGTGTACCGAGCAAGAACAGGAACAACTGATCTTTCCCCTTAAACTTCAACCGAGCGAATACATACCCCGCCAGGAAGGAGGTCAATAATGCCCAGAATGTGTTGTAAACCGTTCGAATGGAGGAGTTAATAAAATATTTCTGTACCCCCGCTTCCGTAGAACCATAGAACAGGACCAAATAATTTCGCAGCGTCGGCTCCTTCGGAATCGGGAGCAGCCCTAATACGGATGATGTGAATTCAGCTCTGCTGAAGAAGCCCGCCAATACCATAAATACTAAAGGATATAACAATACAAGGCCGACACCGAACAAAACGATATGCGCGAATAAATGAGTTGGCTTTAATTGAACCGCGACTTGTTTACGAAATCCTGCTGTTGCTGCCATGGTTTATTTCCTCCTTTTCAACGGGATTGTATTGCTTCTGTCCGAATTCGTTGACCAGCGGTAATAGAGCACCGTTACCGCGAATACAACAACCGCCATTACAAGCGACGAGGCTCCCGCCATTCCCATGTTGAAATCCCAGAATGCATCACGATAAATACGGAACACGAGCACTTCTGTCTGTCCGTACGGACCGCCGTTTGTCATAAACAAGACCTGCTCGTAAATTTGAATCGCACCGATCAAGCTGGTAATAACGATATAGGTTGCAATCGGTTTCAGACCAGGCAGTGTGACATTGACCAATTTCCCCCAACGGCCGGCGCCGTCGATTTCCGCTGCTTCATACAACGTCGGGTCAACGGATTGAAGGCCGGCAAGCCAGATGAGCGCCGCACCGCCTACGCCTTTCCAGACCGAGTACACGACGATCCAGAACACACCCCAGAACACGGAGTATTGCCATACAATCGGTTCTTTGCCAATCGATTTCAGAAAGTTATTAATGACACCGTTATTCGTATCCAGAAGGATGTTGAAAATTTGGGTTGTTGCAACTGCCGAAGTAACCGCCGGAATGTACCAGACGGAACGATATACCCCTTTACCGAACAAGGGCATGTTCATCAGCATCGCAGCTCCGAAACCTGCCGCTAAGGTAACTACCGTTACCAAGCCGCCCATCCATATGGATCTCCAGAGCGCTTCATAATACAACGGATCTTGAAAGAATCGAATGTAGTTATCTATTCCAACGAACTTCGGACTGCCGGCAATGCCGATCCATTCGAAGAATCCAAGCAAGAAGCCGAATAGAATCGGGAAACCGGAGAGGACAAGCCACCATAATATCATTGGACCTAAAATAACCGTGGCAATAATCGCATCTCGGTGTTTCTTGGTGAATTTCTTTAGCGTTGACTGACTGCTCACATTTGCACTGTTTTGCAGCGAAGCTTGACTGCTTACAGTTAAACTGCTTTTCTCCATATTCACACGCCTCCTATGTCGAATTATTGTACTTCTTGTTTCAAATCACAGCTTACTCGCTGGAATAACTCTTCAGGCGAATCTCTCTTTATGGGAATAATCATCAGCGGAAAGCGAACTTTGTTCCCTATTCCTTAAACGTCCAGCTGTCATCTTTATCACTTACATCTTAGATTTGTTTCAATTCTCTTCTAAATCCTTCAGCCATACGTCATCGTCAGTATCCGATATGTAAATATCCGGCCGTTGTGCAGCAGCTCTTGCCATGCATGCGTCATACTTGCGTCGAGATGACTTTATGGTTACCACCCCTGTCCCCCTCGTCTCACACGTAACATTCCATATATTAACCTCTATAATATAAATTATATTAATTATATCATTATAGTCAATTGAAATTTATAAAAAAAACCGACAGCGCTGTGAATGTTACATCCACAGCGTTGTCGGTCCTTCTTTTGTGCAGGGTGCCTGTTAGTTTAACTGACCTGTTGTTTTGCGAATGACAAGGCTTGGTTGTAGGTCAATCTTCTTGTAGCTCGGCTGTTTGCCTTTATTGTCAATCACTTGCAGCAACAAGCGAGCAGCTTCTCTGCCGATTTCTTGCTCGGATTGGTCGATGTGCGTCAGCAGGCTGAATTCGTCCAGCAGCGGACTCGGGTTATCAAAGGTAACAATGGAGATATCCTCCGGTACGCGCAGTCCGACTTGCTTGGCAATCGTTAAGATGTGGACGCCGAGCGCACAGTTCAGCGCAATGTAGGCCGTCGCCATCCGGTTCTTGATAAAACGATACAGCGGGTGATCCTGGTTCAATATGGTTTGGTTCTCGCTTGACGTAGTAAATAGTGTATTTACACTCCCTTGCGAAGCATTAACATGGAAATCAGTCAGAATCAGCGCCGGGTTAATGAGCGCGCCTTTCTGTTTCAGCGCTTCATTGTAGCCTTGAATCCGCTCCTCCACCGATACGGTCATAAGCGGAGAGTCCGAACAGATCGCTATATTCCGGTGACCCAGACTCCATAGATGATCAACCGCCAATATGGAAGCTTGGACACTATCAGAAGATACGACATTCGTTTCGACGCCAGGCAGATGACGATCAATTAGCACGAACGGATAATTTTGCATCTTCAGCGCGATAATTTCTTCGTTGTAGACTTCGGCATCCACCGGGAAAATAATCAATCCGTCCACGCTATTCTTCAGCTCACGGATGACTTCCTTCTCCATTTCCTTGGAGTTGTAGGTGAACATGACCACCACGGAATACTTGCTCGCTTCCAGCATTTCCGTAATTCCATGAAGCAGCCGGATCGCGAAGTAATCGCCGATGAACGGAAACACCAAACCAATCTTAGCCCGGTATGTCGCACGATTCGGCACAGGCGTTTCAATCATTGTACTTGTCGCAATATGCGTCTCCGGAATGCCTTTGATGAAGCTTCCTCTACCCGGTATGCGATAGATCCAGCCGTCCTTCGCCAGCTCCGCCAATGCATTAACAACCGTAATCCGACTGACCTCGAACTGATCCATAAGGTCCTTCTCTGTCGGAATTTTATCATCCTCTACCAGCTTCCTGGTTATAATCAGGTCCTTAAAATAATTTTGAATCTGAATATATAGAGGCTCTCTATCCTGACTCATGAGCCAATCCCCCATTATCTATTTATTTCACCGCACGTACCTTTATATCAAATATATCATAAACAATCTGGATTATAAAGTAACCTGACATGGCGCGCCTAATAAAAAATACGTACCACCCATAACCAAACATTTATGCAATTTATTAGATATTTTGTCTCGAAAACTGATGTTTCAAACAATATAATGATCATGTTAAATAATGTGAACACTCCTAGCGAAACAAAAAGAGAAACCCGACGGGTTCATTACCGTGGGTTTCTCCGTGTGTCGAGTTGCGCACCTTCGAGATGATCGCTTGAGCGCATGCTTTGTCGCTTCCAACTCTAACGGTTGTGACAGTGGCTATTCGGCATAAATTCACCTTTTTTATTTTCTAACGGTTGCCAGCGAGCTTATTTGATCGTTTTCCGCTAGGAATCGACCAATCTGGTGCAAATAGCTTCTGTCACAACCGTTACAATTTCAAAAAGGCTTATTTGCATGAAATAGCCACGCTGGCAACCGTTAGACTTTTGTTCATGATGTATAGACAATAAAGCGGCTGTCGGAACTCAAAATAAGAGTAAGGTAGTTACCCGCCACAACCGGGAAGATAGCAAGGAACAAGCGAGGCTAACCGGCAGAGTAATTCCCGCAAGCGACTTTACCGTAAACGCAAAGAAATGATAGAGCGAAACTTTGCGGATGCTAACAAGCTCCACGGATTTCGCTCTCAAATCATCCCCGAAACCTAAGAGAAACCCGACGGTTTCATAACCGCGGGTTTCTCTCTCTTCTCTCTACAGCAGCGCAGACCTAATTAATCGTAATTCGATCGGCCGTTATCGTGGCTACGTCGTAGAAGTACACTCTATACTCCAGTTTACGGTTAAGCGCCTGATTAAACGTCAGGTTGAAATCCTGATACGTGTTAGCCGCCGTAAACTGATGCCTCGTAATGTCCGCCTGTGCCACAACAGCACCCGCTTGTGCGTCCCAGACATCGATTTTGGCGACATTCAAGTTGTCCAGCGTGTTGTTGTCTACCTTGAGGCGGAATGTTATTTGACGATTGCCGATCGGTACTTGGGTATCATACGGTCCGTAAACCATATGCCCTCCGTTGTCCAGCGTCGGACTCGCCTGCCAGCCGTCGCCGCTTACGCGTCCGAGTCCATGACCTACTACAGTGCCTTCCGCTTCATATTTGCCAAGTCTGGTTGTTACTGCAACCTTGTCGACGTTGATAGCGGCTTTATCCTTGTAATTCACCCTGAATTCCAGCGCACTTCCGGTTGGATTAGTGAAGCTCAGGCTGAAATCCTGATACGCATTGTTCGCCTTGAATTGATTCCGGTACACGTCGAGGGCGGCGAGCGTCTGTCCGGTCGAGTTGTCCCGAACATCCAATGTAACGACATTGTCGTTTACGCCCGTAATGGAATCGATCTTCATCTTGAACGAAGCCGTTAGTTGACCGACCGGAAGCGTATTGTCATACGGCCCCCACATCATGAAGCCGGAACCATCTTGGGTTGTGTTCGCGCTCCAGTCACTACCGCTCGCACGGCCAACCGTATGCGAGAACGCGGTTTCCGCTTCATACTTCTTCACGACGGCAGCCGGGTCAATCGGCAGCTGATTATTTTCCCGCATGAGCTGGAAGTACGTGTCCGGTCTAACGAATACGATGTTGCTGTTGCTGCTGAAGTTGTTGACGGCATTGATAAAGCTCTGATACGTGATGCCTTCCCATGGATTCGACTGAATGGTAACGAAGCGAGGCGACGTTCCGTTCCAGCCTGAGATGGCTCCGTTGATTTCGGAAATGATCGACGCCTCCGAGTAACAATACGTTGCGTTGAGCCCTTGGCTAGGTAGCGTATTGTCATACACGGTGATGGCTCCACCTGCGTTCTGAGCTGTCAAACCATATAGTGAAGGTGCATATTGAGCAAAGCTGTTCCCTACGTTTGCATTCGTTGCGCCATTGATTTGATTCCAAACCGTAAGCACTCGCAGGCCCGCACGGTTCATATAATCGTTGGTCAACGCCACATAGTTGTTCAGATAGGTCTGATTCCCCCAGTAATTCGGGTACGTATAACCGATACCCGTCGGTCCGGAAATCAATTCATCATTCGGCGTGGCCGTGTTGTACAGATAGTTCAGTACGCCCGGCATGGCATCCAGCATGGCCGGAGATACGGTCCAGCCGAGCGGCACCGTCCCTCTATTCGGATGATCCCAGAACGTTTTGAAGCGATGCTCCAAATATTGAATGTTGTCGCCATCGCTCAAGATGAGCGAAATATAGATTTTGTTCTCCAGCGGCGGCTTATTGGGAGTGCCCTTCACGTTGACTGTTCTGGATGTACCACCGAACACCGTCAAATTGGATGCAAAATCACTCGCAATCGTGGACACGCCATATTCGGAAACGGTCTGAATGCCTAAGCCCTCATCCGGCCACCAGCCCATATAGATCCCGCTGCCATAGGGCATGTCAGCCAGGAATTGGCGAAGCAATGTATTCTCAGCTGTAATTGCCGGGTTCAGCCATATCGTAGCCGCACCTACCGCAGTGGCATAATCACGAAGAAAACCTTTGATACCCGGGTTCAATCCGACAATGAGCTTATGCGTGACCAGTGACCAATAATTCGTATACAAGTATTGATAGACTTGCAGCTTGGTCGTGAAATCGCCGCGCAAATCATTAAGAATCGGCAAATTGTAAGGTGCTGCAGTAAGCTTCGCAACCATGCCTGGCGACGCGACAATGCCGCCACTAAGCGATGCGATTGTAGTCGCCAGATTCACGGTATCCGGAAGCGCGGCATCATATACGACAATCCCGCTAATCTCGCTTCTGTATTTGGTAATAAGCGTGTACTTGTCTGCCACATCGGCATAACCGAGTCCCAAGGAATTCGGCCAGTTGTACTTGCCTTCCTCGTTGTTAACCGCATTATCGAATGTATAAATCCGGGGCTGGGTTTTGTTGACGAGCCCTTTGAGCGTCGTGAAGAGCACCGCTTCTTCTTCCTTGATCAAAGGCCTCGCGCCTACGCTATTGACTTTCATATAAGCGCCACCGTGCCAGAACACCCTGAATTCGAGCGCATGCCCGGCAGTCGCATTGGTGAAAGGAACTTCAAACCGCTCGTAGACAGACGCCTGTCTCCATTCTTTCCGTGTAATACTTCTGCTCGCTAATACAACGCCGCTCGTGCTGTCTCTGACATCAACCGTTACCATGACATCATCGTTCGCCGTATTATTATCGATTTTCAAATCATAGAAGGCACTGTAGCTTCCGGTAGGAATCGTGGTCACATTAGGTCCGGTAATCATGTTGAGATTAGGCGCATCGATCGAGGTCTGTGCCAGCCAGCCATCGCCATCCAAGTGACCTGTCGCATGTCCGACCGCCGCACCTTCCCCTTCATACTTGTATTCGACATCATCCGTTCTCACATCGATCAGATCAAGCGTGGATGCAGGGGCCGAGAAGGAAGGAAGCACTTGACCCGATGGCCAAGTAAGCCCGGCTGCTGCTGCAGGTGAAGTCGGGAGAAGCGGAAGCGGAGATGCTGAGGCAATGATGACGGCTGCCAGTCCTAAACCAATCCATTTCTTTACTCTCATTTTCATCCTCCAATACGTTCATAATTTGGAATCCAAATGAATGCCGGCCATGCGCGTAATTCTATACTCGATATAACCCGTATCCTCCTTCGCTTCCGAATAATTCCCTTTCTCCTGTGCTGTAAGTGCTTACAATGTAAATTAAATATATCGTATATATTCTATAATATCAATATACATTACAAGCAGAAGTTACATAAAATTTGTTAAAATCATACCGCTCGAGCAGAGACGCTAGATGATAATAGTCATGCGAAAAAGCCGCTTCCTCCTGCGTGGAGAAAGCGGCCTGCCTAGGTTGCATATGAAACCTACTATTTCCGGCCCTTCGCGTACTGAACGACAGGTCCGGTCGATTGACCGACGACCAGCTTAGGTTCGAGAACGATTTTGTGATACCCTTCATCATCGTTTGGACGGTCCAGCAAATCAGTCAGAATACCAGCCGCCCTGCTGCCGATTTCTTCTTCCGATTGCGCGATATGCGTATACCATTCCTGGCTGTCCACTTCCGAAGACGGATCGTCGAATGATAAGATCGACAATTGTCCGGGGACATTCAGCTTCATACTGCGGGCCAACCCGGAAATGTAGAGAGCGAGCTTCGCATTCAACGTAATATAAGCGGTTGCTTGACCATTCTTGAGACAGCGAGCCAATGCATGAGCATCGTCCTTCTGATCATAATCGATGACAAGCTCCGTCAGAATGAGCGCCGGATCAATCATCGCTCCTCTTTGCTTGAGCGCTTCAACATAACCGGCAATCCGCTCCTCAACCGTCACTGTCGGAAGCGGCGAGTCCGAGCAGATCGCAATGTTCCGATGGCCAAGCTCCCATAGATGGGAGACCGCTAATTGCGCTCCCAGCCTGCTGTCCGAGCAGACGAAATGCGTTTCTACCCCCGGCAAATACCGATCAATGAGCACGAACGGAAACTGACTCATTTTGAGCGACAGGATCTCCTCATTATACGTTTCGGCATCAATCGGGAAGATGATCAGACCGGCTACATCCTTCTCCAGCAGCTGAACAATCGCTTCTTTCTCGAATGCATTGGAATGATTCGTTAAGATGACGGCCAAGTAATAATCGCTATGCCTCATAATCTTGTTCATCCCCTCAATCAAACGAAGGGCAAAATAATCATCCAGCGACGGGATAATAAACCCGATCATCCGCTTACCGAGCGGACGCTCACGTTCGGCGATCCCCCGTTTCTCGCGCACAATCTCCGTTATTGCCGGCAGATTCTCAGTTGGGGAAGGAGGTACCTCGGGAACGAAAGGCATATCCTTGCTTACAAAGCTGCCCCTGCCCGGAATCCGATAAATCCACCCTTCCTTGGCAAGCTGGGTTAATGCATTGGCAATTGTGATCCGACTCACATTGAAATCGACCATCAATTCCTTCTCGGAAGGAATCTTCTCGTCAATCGTCAGCGCCCCGGAACCGATCAGCTTCTTAAAATGCTCCTGTACTTGGAGATATAGCGGCTGTCGCTCTTTCTGCATCATGGATAACTCCCAACCCAAGTTAATAACTTATTTAATATAATAAATACAATACTTTGATATATTATATGTTGTCAATGACTTATTTAGTCGATAAATTGGGTTCAATTGGCAAACCTTTACTTTCACGAACCAGCTGGAAATACGTGTCCGGACGTACAAACACAACATCTTTATTGGACAAGTATTGATCCCTTGCGTTCACGAAATTCTGATACGATACCTGCCACGGATTAGCTTGTATGGCTACGAAAACAGGAGATTTGCCATCCCATTTCTTAACGGCTGCTTCAATTCCATTGGTTAGGTCGCTTTCCGCGCTGCCATAAGAGACGTTCAGCTCTTGTCCCGGAAGCTCATTCTTGTACACTTCGATCTTGCCGGTACCAAACTGGGAGGTAAAACCAAGCAGCGAAGGTGCATGCTCTGCGAAACGATTGGCAGCCTCCGGCGTGATCTCCCCTTTCACGTAGTTCCAAATGGTCAACACCCTAAGTCCTGCTCGCGACATATAATCATTCGTGCGGGTGACGAAGCTGTCGAGCCCCTCTCCGTCCTTCCAGAAGTTCGGGTACGTATAGCCCATCCCCGAAGGACCGGAAATTAACGCATCGTTAGGCGTTGCCGTTTGGTACAAGTAATTGAGGATACCAGGCATCGTATCCACCATTAGCGGCGAAACTGTCCAGCCCAGCGGCACCTCGCCTCGGTCAGGGGTATCCCAGAATTTCTTGAAAGAATGCTCCATATACTGCAGATTGTCGCCATCGCTCAGAATGAACGACACGTAGATTTTATTTTCCAGCGGCGGCTTCTTCGGCAGTTCAGGTACCGTAATCTCGCGCGAGGTTCCGCTAAACACGCTTAGATTAGAGGAGTAGTCGCTCGCGACGGTAGCTAATCCGAAGTCGGAGGTCTTCTTCACTCCTTCACCTTCATCCGGCCACCAGCCCATATAGAGCCCGCTTCCGTAAGGCATATCCTTCAGAAATTTATCGAGCAGCTCGCTTTCCTTCGGCTCTTTCGGATTAAGCCAGACGACAGCGGCTGTGAGATTCATTGCGTAATCTCTGAGATAGGATTTAAGCGTTGGGTCGAGGCCGATAATAACGCGGTGCGTAACTTTGGGCCAATAGTGCTCCAGCATATATTCATATACATCCAGCTTTGATGTGAAATCACCGCGCAAATCCTCCAGTATGGGCAGGTTGTAGGGAGCTCCCGTCAGCTTCTCCACCAGTGCCGGAGGTGCCACAATTCCGTCCTTCAAGCCGGCAATCGTCGTTGCCAGATTGATGGTATCCGGCTGGCTGTCGTCATACACGACAATACCGCTTACTTCCGAGCGATATTTATCGAGCAGCTTCCAGTTATCCTTCTCTTCTTTGTAGGCAAGACCGAGCGAGGTCAGCCATGACGTACCTGTGCTACCATTCACATTATCGGTGAAAGCGTACAAGCGAGGTTTGGTTTTATTGACTACACCTTTCAAGGAAGTGAACACGAGGTTCTCATCCTTGCGAAGTGCCCAGGAAATGCCGATGTCGAACACCTTTACAGTGGATTTGCCGGTCCACTGCACCCGAAATTCAAGAGCTTGCCCATCTTCCGAGACGGTAAAAGGGAGCTCGAAGCTCTGCGACGCATTCGGCAGCTTGAAATCCCAGTTCGATATATCAAGCGAAGCAAGACTCGTACCCGCTTCTTGATCGAGCACCTCCAGTTTAGCTACAACCCCATTTTCATTCGCAAAGCTGTCCACCTGCATGTTTACAATCGCCTTGTTCTCCCCGGCCGGCATGTTCGTTTGATTCACAATGTCCAGCATCGGAACATTCGGCGCATCACTGCCGGCTGTGGCTAGCCAGCCATCTCCGTCTGCTTTGCCGGTTTTATGCGCTAACGAGGCATCTTCCGCCTGGTAATAGAAGTTATCTGTGGTGTACATTAGATCGAGTGTTGACGCCGGCTCCTCGAACGAAGGCAACGCTTGCCCCTTCGGCCAATGGACCCCCTCCCCTTTACTAGGCCAAGCAAAATAAGTGGTGACGGCTGCAGCAGCTACGACAATTACGGAACCGAATAGAGTAAATATAAATCTGCCTTTCAATGGATCTCCTCCTATTGGGACGAATGGTTGGTTGATGGGTGATCACATGATGTAAACTTCTTAATATTTACTATAATATATATAACAAATAATATCTAGGATGAATGACAAAGATGGCATGGCGGTTAAAACCTGTACGACTCAACGATCGCCGCGCTGAACGTTTGCATGCCACCTCCCTCGTGCCGAGCTGAACATTGCCATACCTCTCCCCCTCTCGTACCGGGTCCCGAAAATCTATCGAACTGTAGGGCCTTATTTGGCCGAATTGCGGGTTCCCGAAAATCTAACGAACCGCAGGGGCTTTATTTGGCCCAATTTGAGCCCCCGAAGTTCTAACGAATTGTAGAGGTCTTATTTAGAAAAATCGGCCCAAAAATTCCCTAAAACCGTCAAATAAGACCTCCACGGTTCGTTAGAACTTTTTTGGAGCTATTTTCGGGCAAATAAGCCCTGTACGATTCGTTAGAATATTCCGCACGGCAGCACAGCACCGTAGAACACCCTGCACCTGTTGAGCTCTGCGTCACTCATAGTTAATTTCTATAGTTCGTCCTTTTATAAACATGAAAAAAAGCCGCCGACTTAGCCGGCAGCTTCATGTTCATATGCTAGGGAACAACTAAAATTACGTCCCTAATATATATTGGTTTATAAATGCATTGCCGAATTTACCTTCCGGATCATAGATGCGAAGCAGCTGCTGAAAGTCAGGTAACTTCTCGTAGTGGGATTGCAGCTCGGCTGGCGACATGGTGAATAGCTTCCCCCAGTGAGGACGAGCATGGAATGGTTTAAGCTGCTCTTCTATAATCGGTAACAATTGTTGAACGGCCTCCCAATTATCCTTCCATGTAAAATGGATGGCCACCATCTCCTGCTTGAAACAAGGGCTGAGCCACAGATTATCTGCGGCAATTGTGCGAATCTCAGAAACATGAAGGAACGGCGATATCTGTTCACGCAGGCGGTTAATCGCACACAAAGCAAGATAAGCATCCTTACGCGGAACAAAATACTCACTTTGCAGCTCCTCTCCCGCACTCGGAGTGAAGTCCATGCGGAAATGCGGCAGCCGTTCATACCACGGTCCTGCGATTCCCATCTGTTCGCTGCAATTCACTGGAGAGGCGCCAGGCACTGGGTGCAGATGCGATTCCGCTAGCGTCGCATCGTAAAACTCAGGTTCCGCTATCATCGCCGCGGCAGCATCTGATTGTTTCTTCTTCATCCACAATTGATTAAACGACGATGACTTCCAATCTGTAAACAAACTCACGCTGTAGGCACTGGAGAAGATCGCGTCAAAGTGGTTCTCGAGCTGCACCAGCGGCAAAGTTTCGTATATAACCTGACTCATATCAAAGGCTGGAACCACGTCTAGTGTGATTGTCGTAACTACGCCTAATCCCCCAAGCCCAACGACCGCCCCGGCGAAAACTCCATCCGCTCGATCGCGAGCGAGCACTATCGTCTCCCCGTCCGCTTTCACTATCTCTAAGGAATAAACCGCTGTTGCGAGATTACCATTCAAATCCCCAGAACCATGCGTTGCTGTAGCTACCGCGCCTCCAACCGAAATATGTGGCAGCGATGCCAGGTTATGCAGAGCATAACCGTTACTATGAAGATAGTGACACAGCTCTCCATACCGAATTCCCGCTTCCACCGTTACTCTATTGTTCGTGCGATCTAATTCGACCACTCGGTTCAGCTTCTGCAGCGAGAGATGACATCCGTTCGTATCGGCGATTGAATTAAACGAATGGCGTGTACCAAGCACCTTAATTCGATTGCTGCGAGCAACTAACGCTTGTACTTGTTCTACAGTTTCAGGAACATGAACCTCCGAGGCGTTGTACTTGAAGTTCCCTGCCCAGTTACGATTATTTTCCACAGTAAGACATCCCTTCCTGGACTAATCTTTAGCGTTATTACATGCTTCGCTATCCCTTGAGGATATACCTGCATCTGGGGTAGGCACTGCAGCCTTTAAACTTTCCGTACTTTCCTGTGCGCTCGACAAGCTCACTACCACATTTGGGACATAAATTGTTTGTGACCATTCTTTGTTTTGTAGCCGCTACCTCTTTAATGGCTTTCACGTGCTCTTTCTTTACTTGCTTACCATTCAACTGACTTGCCTTCAAAACCGCTACAATATGTTCTATTTGCTGCATATCCAAAACGACATCATTATGCTTCTCTATCGTTCGAACGAGCTTGGAAGCATAAACAACTTCTTGCGAAGTCTTTACTTTTAAATCAGCTCTTCCGCTAAAGCTAACGATTCCTATTAGCGGTAGATTATCTCCATCAGGAAACAACGAAGCGATCGCTTGAATATGTCCGTAATTTTGCCGCAAAGGATTGTACAATTTTTCCTTACGTTTATAAATGACCTGTGTCCAGTATTCAGATCGCTCGTCTCCAACAATCCAGCCTCGATAGTTTTTCGTTTCAATAACGAAAATACCATAAATAGAAACAACCACATGATCGATTTGCGTGGTTCTCCCTGATGTTGAGGGAATAGTTAAATCATGAATAACTTCATACTTCGTCTTGTCTAACTTATTCAATTTACGTATGACGGATTTCTCTCCAATAATACCTTTAATAGTTGGAGATTTATTAATGATGGCCAGGATTAATACTAGAAGCAACAAAATATAAATCATAAATATCCTCCCTGATCGCTAATTGCAGCGTATATATGTTTCTAGTAGTTACGACCCATATATTCTGCCACATTAAAAAATATAGGTAAATGTAACTATAATTGGAAACGAGAGGCTGCACAGTGCATAGAAAAGCACCGACCGTTGTTACATAGAATATGCATTAACAAAGAGAAGCCAGCCACGATTGTTCTGTGGTTGGCTTCTTTTATCACATACGCATTCCCTTATCAATCATAATCCCAAACACATTCCTCCGGCTGTTTATCAGCCAGGAACCCTCTAAAAATCGTAGTTCTCAGCTGATGCATATCCGTTCGCTCCAGATAATCGATTCGGCAGCACAAGCGCGGCTCGATCCACTGCGTTTGTTGATTTGCCGCGGTATGGAGCTGCTGCGCGATCGCCAGGAATACCTGCTTTTCTTCCGGCTTGATGCCAAATTCAACGGTTCCTACAGGCTTATTCCTAATCGTCTTGAAGTGAAGTCCGAGGACAAGCGCAAACGGTTCTGTCCGATAACCGAGAATTACCGTGTCAATGGACTTGAAATGTTTGATTTTCAACCAATCCGGCGATGTCTTATTCAGTTGGTAGCTGGAATCCTTCCGTTTCGCGACGATGCCTTCCATGTTCTTCTCTTTCGTCATCGCGAACAGGGCCTTGCCCCTCCCGTCGACAAACATGGTTTTCGTGAGAACCTGTGAATCGGACACGACATCGGCTAAGCGTTCCTTCCTCTGCAGCAATGGTTCATGCACATGTGCTCGATCCGTATATAAGAGATCAAACACCACGAAAGTTGCCGGATGCGTAAGCGTCGCTTGTGCGATTCTTGCAGAATGGCTTAGCCTCCCACGATACGCGAAATCATCAAACACGGGCCGTCCCCCGCGCATACAAATCCCTTCGCAATCCAAAATAGCCGAGTCCGCCTTGATTGCGGACGCCGCTTCCTTCAATTCGGGAAACTTGGCTGTCACAAGGTTTCCGTAGCGTGTATAGGCTTCAATTCGTTCGTTTTGCTTATGAATGAGCATGCGCCAACCGTCATATTTGGGCTCGAAAATATAACCTTCATTGTCGAAGGCTTCTTTCCCGATACTCACAATCATGGGCTTCAAAGCAGAAAAGAGCATAGGTGGCTTCCTCCCCCTATACTCTATTGTCGCCGCAATGAATAGAGTGCAAACCAGACGGCTGTATCTCTGTATTTCTAGCTGCTACTCGGATTCTTTTTCAATCACATAGCCGTTCTTCGTAATATGATCCTCGAACATCCGTTGTATATTAGGGAACTGCTCACGTTCAAGCCATGTTTCCGTTTTCCATAAGCTCGACGTATTCAGCGCCCGCGGGCAATGAACGAAACACTCTTCAACAGTTACCTTCACTGCGAATTGCGGAGGTCTGCCATTCAGAGCCATGCTCTGCTGCAAGGTCTCGTTATAGACCATGCGCGCCGTTCCGTTAATGCGAAGCACCTCATTCATCCCAGGCAAAATGCAAATCATGCCAAGCCGAGGATTTTCCAGCAGGTTCATCATCGAATCAACCCGTCGGTTCCCCATTCGCTCAGGAAAAGCTAATGTATGATCATCCAATACCTTCACAAACCCTGGCTGATCGCCGCGCGGTGATACATCGCATTGGCCTTCGGCGTTAGACGTCGCGAGAAAAAACAGCGGACATTGGGCCAAATAATTACGGACATGATCATCGATATGGTCGATGGTTTTCTTAACAACAGCTTCATGCGGAACGCCTACCAGCTCCCGCAGTCGCTCAATAGAGTCGATAATTTCGTCTTCCGAATGGTTATAACTCATTTTGTTTCTACCCTCTTCCTGATGTTGGCTTCTATCATCCTACCCGCTGCCGCGGATTAATGCAAGGTTGAAAAAAACAGCCGATTCAGATCGAATCGACTGCTCTTCTTGTACGTTATTTCAAGCTAATCCTATTTCAACAGCCAGTCTTCCCAACCATCTTCATAAGCCGCATAAACATGCGAAATGGACGCTTCCATTACATCGTCATAGGCCCAATAATCAGCTGTAACGTCTGTCCACTTCGCTGGAATTTCAATCATCCACGGTTCGCGGCTGAGCAGTTTATTGAAGATGGATACCGCTTCCGCACGGGTAATCGGTTGATCCGGTTGGAAGGTTCCATCCGGATAACCGGACAAAATGCCCTGCTGCGCTGCTGCAGCAATCGCTTGCTCCGCCCAATGTCCATCTACATCCGAGAATGTTGTGCCGTCTTTCGCTTCCCACTTGTAGATATTGTAGAGAGCTTGAACAAATTCAGCACGAGTAACGCGAGCCTCCGGCTTGAAGCTTCCGCTCGGATAACCCTTCATCCATTGCTGCTTAGCTGCTATCTTAATAGCGTTAGCCGCCCAATGTTTGAATATATTTCGACAAAATTCGTCATAAATAGAATGCAAACAATAAAAAACCTCCTACAAGTTCAATGAACTCATAGGAAGCCTCTTATTCATTAGTTAAAGATCGTAGCCGTCTAAGCGACGGAAACAGAACCATCCACAGGCCTGCTACCACAATCGTGCCAATGCCCCCGATGAATGCGGCTTGGACCGGGCCAACCATGCCGGCAAGCGTGCCCGACTCAAACTCTCCCAACTGATTAGAGGTTCCGATGAAGAGCGAGTTTACCGCATTCACGCGGCCCCTCATCTCATCCGGCGTTTGCAGCTGCACAAGAGAAGAACGAATGACCACGCTGATGACATCTGAACCCCCGATAAGCAGCAAGGCAACCAGCGAAATCATGATATTCGTCGATACCGCGAAGAGCATGGTAGCTAATCCAAAAACACCGAGTGCTCCGAACAGAATCGGACCGAGCGCTTTCCTCAAGGGGTAATAGACTAGCGTAATGGACATCAACAGCGCGCCAACGGCAGGAGCCGTCCGCATGATACCTAATCCCAGTGGACCCGTATGCAAAATATCCTCCGCGAAAATAGGCAGCAGCGCTGTCGCGCCGCCAAGAAGAACGGCGAACAGGTCAAGCGATATCGTTCCCAAGATAACCGGGTTGCGTCTGACGAACACTAAGCCGGAGAAGATGGAGCTGGCCGTCACCGGCTCAGGCTTCCTGACTATGATCTCCATGCGGATGAGGAATGTAAGAATCCCGGCAACTAATAGTGCCACTGCCGCTGTGACATAGACGAATACCGGTCCCACCGCAATAAGAACACCGCCCAGGGTCGGTCCGATGATCTGAGAGGTTTGTCCGGTAGAGGTTGTCCAGGCGATCGCTTTCTGCATGAGTTCCTTTGGCACCAGCATCGGCAGCAGCGATGAAGACGAAGGACCCTCGAATGCTCGGCAAGAACCAAGAATCGCTGCAGCTACCAGGATCTCATTTCGCCCAAGCCATCCGGCTAGGTTCCCAACGAGCAGCAGCGCAGCAATACCACTTTCGATGATTTGGCATAAGAAAACGATTTTTCTCCGGTCGTAGCGATCCGCAACCTGCCCGACAACTAACGTCAGCAGCATCATCGGCAGAAACTGTGCTAATCCCACGAGCCCAAGGCTGTAGGCATCATGCGTCAGTGCATACATCTGCCAGCCAATCGCAACCGAGAGCATCTGGAAGGAAGTCGAGGATAACGTTCGCGAAACCCAGAATTTCGTAAAAGAAGGCTGCCGTAGTGTAGCTTCCGTTTCCAACACGGTGCAATTCACGCCCTTTCGGGATAGATAATTTCCATACTAGTCATGGGAATTGTACTCGATATTCATCAAAAAGACTACCTCCTGAAGGAAGTAGTCTAGTTATTCTCGTTCTCGCGTTGTCTAAACTTTCATCCGCACACGGAGCAGCGTGGAGTCCATCGGCGAGAGCTCGCACACGACGGCCTCTTCGTCCCAGGACAAGAGAGACGTCTCCGTCCATAAGTTATCGATTCCTTCAACAAGCCCCGCATCAATCTGTAGTTGCTTATAGGAAACCCGTTTGCGAACCGTATCGATCTCGCTTGTATTGAATAAAGCTACGTAAACGGCATTCTCACCCGGACTCGATGCCGTGAAGATATGAGCGCTTCGCTCGCCGTGGACTTCTTCGGCCGGACGGAAAGTGAGCTGTCTGCCTGCTAACCTCACGATTTCTTGGTTGGCGAGCAAACCTTCTACTCGAGTCCTTGCTTCGTCTCTGCGGAAATCATCGCTAAGCAGAAGTACGGATCCCCCGATAACGGTGGCGTTTAACCGGCTCCTCGCCTCGTTCAGACTCGATATGCCTTGCTGAAAGCTTTTGTACATGACCGTATGATCCGGATCATTGTATGCATAGATGCGATGGTTCATCCACCATCCATGCGTAATGGAATTCAATAAATATTCGTTGTCCTTATTCAGGCCGAACGCATCGCAGGAGATTCTCCGGCTATGTGCAAAATTGTATGGGAACAGCGGAGCAATCGACAAGTTAATGAAAATTCGCTTCTCGTCCCCTTGCGGCTCCAGGCAATCACGCAAGTAGCACATCGCCATGTAATAAGCGGCAGTTCCCGTCGTAATATCGCTGCGGAAGTGATTGCCCTCCATCGCAGCATGGCTTAGGAAGTCCAGCTTCAAGTACTCGTAGCCCCATGCTTTGAACTTGTCCATGTAATACTTAATCCGCATGAGCGTTCCCGGATGCGTCGGGTCGATCGGTAAGGCTCGGTCCAGAAGTGGCAGCGTATTCCCATCGTCGTCCCGCAACAACAGGTCATCTATTATATATTGGCCGTTCGTTCCTGGAACGACTGCATTGCGATCTTCGAAAAACTCCCAGAAAGCAAACGGCGCCCAATAGATGCCGGCTTTTTGTCCGTTAGCATTCACATGCTTCACTGTAGCCAAGAGCTCTTCCTCCGGCCAACGGCTCCATAAGGCATCTAGATTCAAGTAAACGACACCGTTCTGATGGACTTCGTGCTTATCTGTCATTTCCTTTAAGAAATCGGAGGCATTCAAGTATACATCTGTCGTGAGGTCCCCTCCAATCGCAGCGAAGCTGTTCCATCCGAGCGGAATTTCGCCATCCCACGGCATGGCAGGAGACACCTTGTGGTTCGCTTCTCCGAAGCTCTCCATACCGTCCCGATAATCTTCAAAATACCCTAGGAATATGTGCGGCGAACGGATGCTGCTGCCTACCACTTCACCATGCGGCAGGGAATCCCGCGTTTCCTCGCTCGACACACCTCCGTAAATCTCGAAAGCGTCTATACCGCCGAGTGTGCCCTTGATTGTAATGCCGGTTTTCCACAGCTCATGTGTAACCGAACCTGCAACCACGCCTCTGCGATCACCGGATTCGTAGAGTGCCGTAACCTCATAGCTTTCCCTTGCCGCATGCACATAATGAGAGCCATAACGGGTCCATCTATCGTTGTCGTAAGGAACGTAGAGCATTTTCAGATCCGTTGCGCCCGCAATCTTAAGCTCGCCTGTCCGATATTGGCTGACCGCAAGGGGAGCCATACGGTTGCTCCTAATTTCCCCAGCAGACTCTGCTTCCAGTTCCGCAAACAAGTAAGGCAAGTGATCATAGGAGCGGAAGATCTGGCGCAATATGGGCAGTCCGGCTGAGCGATGCTCGATAACCAGCATGATACCGCTTCCAAAATCATCCTCAATGGCCCCAGAGCGATCTTCCGCAAACGCATGGCTTTCATAATCGGTTGTATAAATTCTTTCACCGAACATTTCTATATAAGCGTAGGAGTCTCGAAGCTCCCACTTCTCGTTGCCGATAATCGATACGGTTCCGCTCTCAAGATCGGCCGTAATGGAATAAGACGAACGCTCTACTATTGCCGACTTTTCCTTCAGGTGAATTCCGTTCATGCTCTCGGTCCCTCCCTAGAGTCATTACTTCCATTTTTCTACCTATTAAGGATCCTTGCATTCGGCCTCCCTTCACGAGAATAGTCAGCTTGGCACTTCTATTAACTCACATTTGGTGGCAGGTAACAAGGGAAAAGAAAGTACGGCGAAAAAGACTGCCTCCTAATAATCGGAAGCAGTCAAGGGGCGGCGCTTATCATTACCAGAAGGTAGGCTTCACTACCATAAATGCCAACATACAAAGCAGGAGCACAAGGTAGATCCATAGCGACCGAGCAAGCAATCGAATGATGATTGCTTTGTCTTGGCCCGGTTCATTGAATTTCCGTATTTTCGGAGAGAATGCGCGAGCCAGGAAGAGTAAGGACCCAATCAAGAGCAGGATCGTCAAGACGATCCAGGATGTCGACCAAGACCACGAGCCCACAAGAACAAGCAAGATTCCGGAACCAACCAACACATGGCCTGCGTGCTTCGCCAAACGTATAGCGGATCGGAACGTATTCAGATAGGCATTCTGCTCTAAGGCTTCTGCCGTCCGGAGCTTCTTCATCACGGGAATGAAAATAAAAAAGGGTCCAATCGACATAATCGCGCTAAGGATATGTATATAGAGCAGCAAAGAGTACCAGAAACCCACCTTCTATTTACTCCTGTACCTGACTAAATTCATGCACCCATACACGCATATGCGGCAGCCATGGCATACCGGGGTGATAGGATAAGATCGATTGCTTGTAGGCTTCTACATTCTCGTACCCTTCTTGCTTGGCGTGCTCATCGGTGAGCTCACCAAGCGATTGCGAATACACCTTTTCAACTACGAAACGGTGCCCTTGAAGCTCCATGATTTCTCCGACATCGGCATACCGCCCATTACGCCGAGTTGCTGTTTTAATGCCTGCTATCACTTTCTCTACGTCCGGCTTAACCGTTACCAATCGCTCTATCGAGCATGTTTTGGGCGGCAACTCATTACTTTGATTCATATTTATCATCCTCCTAGACAATCTAATCACTATAACATAAATAGAATGCCCAATTCTAACTGGAAAATTCTTCTGCGCACACAACTCGTATGGAGAGTACTCATCTCGGCCATAAGAACGACGATGCAACCAAGAACGTGTATCTGCACGTCACCAAACCAATGAAAAAAGAGGCATCCCACAAGTTCGGTGAACTCATGAGAAGCCTCTAGTTTTCTGCCTATGTTACCCAATCCATCACCCATTTCAATTTTATGGCGTACTCACCCTTGCAGCTACTTCAATGACCGATGCATTGCTGCATGCAAAACAGGCTACGATGAAATTTCCAGCATAGCCTGTGACTCTAACATTCTTACTTAAGAAGGCGTATACGACAGAGTGGCGCTAAATGAGAGTTGCGTGATATCTGCTGCTGAGGGATCTGTCGATTGTAGCGTCCTTATACGAATCCCAATACGATCACCTGCAGCAACTACTAATGGTCCCAAATTGATATTCGTTGCGGCACGGAAAGTGCCCGCTGTAATGATATTATTCGGAAATCCGAATCGAACTGAACTGGTTAACGGTGTTGTCACGTAAGGTGAAGCACTGTGATCAATCCCGCTATTAGGAACTGACGGTGCGAGGAATACTGTAAAATCATATTGAAGGCCGAGCGTATTTATGGAAACCACAGAAGCAACCAATAGATCTGCACTGATTTGTAAATTTTGAACAGTACCCGCGAATGGAATTGGGAAAGCAAATCCACCTGCTTCGGGTGGACTGGTTGATTCTCCGGAACCGTCAATAACTTCAACCGTGTGATTGCCAAAGCCCATTAAAATCGGAGCTGCCGATACCACTGTAGCACCGCTAATGATGATCCCCGTCGAAAACGGAATCAATCCTCCAGCTCCCGCAGCCCCTGTGGATCCTGTTGGTCCTGCCGGTCCTGCTGCACCTACTGCTCCTGCAGGACCCGCTGGTCCTGCCGCTCCCGCTGCTCCTGCTGGTCCTGCTGGTCCTGCTGGTCCCGCTGGTCCAGTTGCTCCGGCAAGCCCTGCTGCTCCAAGTGCCCCAGCCAGACCTGCCAGACCTGCAGGTCCAGCCTCCCCAATTGCTCCTGCCAGTCCTGCTAATCCAGCTGGTCCAAGCGCTCCCGCAAGTCCTGCGGGTCCTGCTGCTCCTATTGCTCCGGCAAGTCCTTGAAGCAATTGCGCCCCTTCCGCCGGAGGCCCTGGAGGTCCTTGTGGCCCTCTCGGTCCTTCCGGTCCCGGAGGTCCCGGAGGACAGTTATGTTTCCCCATATAGTCTCGTCTCCTTATTTAGTAAAGTAAAGCTGTTTCATCATATTCATCATCCGGCAAATGGATGGGAGTAGTTGCCTACATATTTAAAAATGGGTGGTAATTATTGTATATTTTTCCAACCTATTATGTCTTTGTCCCTATCAAAACTACCACTCCAGCATTTAATAGTACTAGCGATCGAAGACTGGGAGAGTGGATAGATTGGAGAGTCAACCGTTAGTAGGGATTTTAGTAACCGAGAGAAACAATAGAAAAAGTATTTTGAAACTCTATCAGCGGTATGACAAATTGAAGATGAAGCTTTTTGCCTTTACCCCGGCGGATATTGATTGGGAGGAAGAACGTATCCATGGACTCAGCTTAAATAAGGGCTTATGGAAACAAGGACTGTTTGTTTTTCCTGATGTCGTCTATAATCGCAGTTTTAACAAGAAAACAATCACCATTCAACGCTTGGAGAACGTGATTGGCAGGAACAAATGTTTCAACACTATCAACTTCTTTAACAAATGGGATCTCCATAACCTATTGAAACAGTCATCTCTAAGCGCCTATATACCAGACACTTATTTATACAATGATGTGAGCGTATCATCGGTAATAGAGAAATATAAAACCGTATATATTAAGCCTACGTACGGTTTTAAAGGGAAATCCGTCTATCGTATCGAGCAAACGACTACAGGGGATACACATATCTCCCTGAACGCCCTAGCTCCAAAATATATATGCAGAGCGAATGAGAGCATTGCGGAAAAGTTAGATGAGCTTCTCGGATCAGGGAACTATATGGTTCAGCAGGGAGTTAGCATACGTCATCTGAATAATCGTTATTGCGATATTCGAGTCCTTGTTCAAAAAGACATTCGGGGTGAATGGACGGTTTCCACCAGCGCTTGCAGAGTAGCTTATCAGGATTATTTCAACACGAGTGTTTGCGAGTTCATTTATGACGCCGCGGAAATTTTCCACCTCTTATTTAGTCCAGAAAAGACAAATGAGATGCTCCAATCTCTTCATGAAATAAGTGCAGCAGCTGCACAAACAGCAGAAACTCATATGGGTTCATTGGGCGAATTGAGCGTTGATTTTGCTTTAGATGACGCAGGAAAGCTATGGATCATCGAACTTAACGGGAAACCCCAGAAAAGCATGTTCAACGACCTTCGTTGGTTTAAAGACAAAGACATCATCTACAGCAGACCGATGGAATATGCCTATTACCTCGCTCGCTCTGAGTGATAATTTTCACAGAATAGTTCCTGGTATACGTGTGACTCTTACTCTGAAATTATTATTTAAATTGCGACTCATCTGATCGATGAGGCTCTCCGGCAAACTAGGCAAGCCGAAGAGCTACGTTAAAATTCCGTGCGGAAGCTGATAGTCAGCGGCACGGAATTCCGCACGCGGAGCTCGCGGCAGAGGCGTAAGCTGAGAGAGCACGGCGATCAGCGGCGGGTGCTGCAACCTCGTCGAGCATGACGGCTAAAAGACGAAGTCCACGAGTAAATGCTCCGGACTTCGCCTTTTTGGCATGTTTTTTGATTTTCTAGCCGAGTTGCGTGATAACAAGATGTGCTGAAACAGGCCTTGTTCCTCCTGCGACAGGAGTTATGGTTAGTGCCGTAGCATTACCAGCAGGATTTCTTACAGTGAGTATTGAGTTGGCAGCTATCGTTTGTACAAGAGCCATTCCTATTATTTGTGAAGTACCTGTTGCTCGCCCGACCACCGTATAGGGTAGCTCTACGTTATTTAGTGTCAAATCCAATTGACCCGCTTCGTCCACACTTACTTGAAACAACACCTGATAAGTGCCAGTTGCAGATAAGTTAAATGTACTGGGACTTGTTCGGGCAATAGCAGTCCCACTAGAAGGACCGTTTTGCGGAAAGCTTACGTCTGTACCAGGAGCAACTGTCGCTGCATTGTCAGAAGGCATTAACGCAAAAAAATCTGCAAAGTTCAAGACTCCGGTATCGCCCGTTGCTCCGGTTGCTCCAGTTGCGCCGGTTACTCCTGTTGCTCCTGTTGCTCCTGTTGCTCCTGTTGGGCCGGTTACTCCTGTTGCTCCTGTTGCTCCTGTTGCTCCTGTTGCTCCTGTTGCTCCAGTTGCGCCAGTTTCTCCTGTTGCTCCGGTTACTCCTGTTGCTCCGGTTGCTCCTGTTGCTCCGGTTGCTCCTGTAGGGCCGGTTACTCCTGTTGCTCCTGTAGGGCCGGTTACTCCTGTTGCTCCGGTTGCTCCCGTTGCTCCTGTTGCTCCTGTTGCTCCTGTTGCTCCAGTTTCTCCTGTTGCTCCGGTTACTCCTGTTGCTCCGGTTGCTCCCGTTGCTCCTGTTGCTCCTGTTGCTCCTGTTGCTCCTGTTGCTCCAGTTGCTCCAGTTGCGCCAGTTTCTCCTGTTGCTCCGGTTGCTCCTGTTGCTCCTGTTGCTCCTGTTGCTCCTGTTTCTCCGGTTGCTCCTGTTGCTCCGGTTGCTCCTGTTGCTCCTGTTGCTCCAGTTGCTCCAGTTGCTCCTATTGCCCCGGTTGCTCCGGTTGCTCCGGATGCTCCAGTTGCTCCGGTCACTCCTGTTGCTCCGGTTGCTCCGGTTACTCCTGTTTCTCCGGTTGCTCCAGTTGCGCCGGTTGCTCCGGTTACTCCTGTTGCTCCGGTTGCTCCTGTTGCTCCGGTTGCTCCTGTTGCTCCGGTTGCTCCGGTTGCTCCTGTTTCTCCGGTTGCTCCTGTAGCTCCAGTTGCTCCGGTTGCTCCTGTAGGGCCGGTTGCTCCTGTTGCTCCTGTTGCTCCAGTTGCTCCAGTTGCTCCAGTTGCTCCTATTGCCCCGGTTGCTCCTGTTGCTCCGGTTGCTCCAGTTGCTCCGGTCACTCCTGTTTCTCCGGTTGCTCCGGTTACT
>NZ_JBWDNJ010000011.1:0-197145 GCF_056269135.1 Paenibacillus sp. J22FR21 | reverse complement strand
TTGGCCATTTTTAAGAATTCGCTTGTTAGCTCATTCAAAAAACTAGCTTTGCGAAACGTTAATTTCGCGATTTATGACCATTTGACTGGTCGCTCATTGTTCAGTTTTCAAAGAACAAATACTTCGTGTTACTCTTGTTTATTTCCTTCCGGCTCATGACCGGAATTAGATCTTACCATGATTCGAAACATGATTGCAAGCTTTATTTTTCAACTTGTTTTTGTCTCGATCATCGCTTCCAAGTTGGTGTCTCGGAGGCAGAAATAGAATATACCATGGATGAATAGGAGAGCGCAACTGTTTTTTGAAATTAATTTTCTTGCTGCTAGAATACTTATACCCTTTCTATTGATACGCTAAACGGCCGTCCCCAGTTTAATAACCGAGAACGGCCGTCTACGTTCGAGCTTACTTAAACAACTACAGACTTTTCAAGTGGGAGTGCATGACCGAAAGCCGGCTTGATCCGGTTTACGGGTGCAGTCCAGTGGAAGGCATTGCGAATAATATGAGCGTTTGCGCCGAGGTAGGCACGATTGAAATTGCCGAATGCACCGTTGTAGTAACACGTGTTGAAGGTTTCTCCGGATGAGTTCTTCACGACGTTGTAGAAAGCCCGCAAATACTCGAATGAATAAATACGCATAAAAAACGGCCACCTCTGAGAGGTTGGCCGTTATGGTAAGAGAATTACTTCATTCTTGCATCTTCTGTACTTGTACGGCTACAGCATCGTCAGCCTCTTGCCGATGTGGTCGAGCATGTAACGAGCAGCGCCGAGCGTTACCGCGTCATCGCCTAGCTCCGAGTAGCCTACTTGCAGCCGCTCCCCCTCGGAACGTATAACCGTTTCCGCCAAACCTCTCTTCACCTCAGCCAAAAATCGTTCGCCAAGCTGCGTGACGGCACCCCCAATGAGCACCGCTTGCGGATTGAGCAGATGTACGACGTTCGTAATGCCAAATGCCAAGTCGCGAGCCATCTCACCGACGATATCGCAAGTGAGTGCATCCCCTTGCTCGAAGGCGCTGCGAATAGTATCCAGCGATACGTTTCGATCGGGCGTTGACGATTGCAGGTCACGAAGTATCGTTTCACGTCCGGACACCATTGCAAAATGCAGCTTGTTTGCAACCGCAGGCAAGCCTGCAATTAATTCGAGACAGCCGCGACGTCTCCAGGTGATCGATATTCGTCTGCGTATTGTTAAGCGTCAATGTATCTTTGGCAACGTTAAAGGATATATAACCGAGGAGGAATAGGGGAGGCACGGATAATAGAATCATGGCAGCCAATAATCAGCTTCTGACTTTGCGGAACCGGAACAGGGATAACAGCCTTGTTGTCCATCTCATAAGTGTGGCGCCCGCCTTAGATAGAGTAAACGGTCTGACCGTGCAGGTCTGGCCGGATTCTATTTCATTATATATTATGAACCCATGAGGTAAAGATGGGATAGTTCGGATTTCATAGAATCGGTGTTCGATATTATTGGGTTGGCAGGTAGTCATAATAACGTCACTCGGGTCACAGCAGTTCGTTGTTGCGGTCCGGATCTCAGGTATATAGTAATGATGCCAGTCACGAGTTACACATCCTCGGAAAGGAGGGAAGCATGTCTCGAGAAGAGAAAACGGCTCTTCTTTTGTAAGCGGTGTCATTTAAGAGTAACTAACTTGGAGGTGCGCATGATGAAGAAGAGTAAATCAATTGTATTGTCTGCTCTGGTTATGTTATTGGTTCTGTCTACTTTCTTGTTGGTTAATAACAAAGAAGCTAATGCGGCTACTGTGACCAGTAATGCATCCGATGATGCAACCATGTGGGGAACAAGCTTAATCGGTCCTACAGCAAACACGATGGCTGTAAATGTTGGCCAAGACAAGAGATCGTACTTGAAATTCAGTGTCAGTAACTCGGGCACAATTACTTCTGCCGTACTGAACGTGAAGTGTATTACAGGCGGAACCGCGAATATCGGTGCATACGCAGGAACGGGTAATACGACCTGGAATCAGACGACCCTTGCATGGAATAACCAACCTGCCCTAGGTTCCTTACTTGATTCCAAGAACACAACCTTCGTTGCAGGAACCGTTTATTCGTTCAATGTCCTGCCGCTTATTAATGCCAATGGAACCTATTCGATCATCTTAAAGGGCATTACCGGAGGAGAAGTCACCTTCTCGACGAAAGAAGGTACAACGATCCCGAATGTGGTTACATCCACTACAACAACGCCGCCGCCAACCGGACCGGACCTTACCGGGTACACCTTATTAAGAGACTACTCGTTTGGAACCTCACGCAACACGAACAGCCTTACATCGCTCACCAATTCATTCAATGCTTACGGTGTTGCAGGAACAACGGTCATTAACAATGAATGGCAGCGGTATCAACCTATTAATAGCACCAATCACCATTTAACTTCTACAACGTTAGAGTTAACGGCAACGCCAAACTTAGGCGGTGTATATGACGGAGGAATAAGCAGCGGTCAGATCACCACGAAAGAAACGTTCTATCCGTATGACGGGAAAACGTATATCTTCCAGCTGAGAGCCAAAGTCCCTAAAAAAGTCGGAGCATGGCCGGCATTCTGGCTGTATTCCCCCGGCGGTGCAGGTTCAACCAGCTCTGAGATTGATATTTTCGAATTCTTTGATACGCCAACACAGAACACCTATGACTGGACGGGATTTGACCATGGTGCCGGCGTATTTGAGGATTACTACAGCATCATGACCAATCAATGGGTATGGCATCCTGGAACGGATTTCTCCGATGACTATCATCTCTATACCCTCATCTGGAAGGAAGGCAACCTTCAGAAGTGGGTGGATGGTACCTTAGTTAAAGGAACGCTCTTCCGATGGGATGGACCGGCTCCGCAGGTTCTTATCAACCTTGCTATGGGTGGAAACACGAACAATAATCCCGTATCGACATCGTTTCCAGCCGTATTCTCCTTGGATTACTTCCGTGTTTATGTAAAATAATAGAACAATAAGCCCCCCCCTTCCTAGCAATAGCGAAGGATATGGATATGGATATGGATATGGATATGGGGACTCACATGCATGGGTAAGGCATAAAGTAAGCTCAAGGAAACCGCTAGGGATTAGTTCCCTTGGCGGTTTTCTGTTTTTACACTTCATGTCTACTATATTCCTTTTAAGATAAACGTTTGTGGTAACATGGAGGTAGATCATTACATAATCGGGAGTGAGCTCGCATGATCAAGCTTCTAATCGTTGAAGATGAGTCCGTTACCAGAAAAGGCCTAATGAAGCACATCAAGTGGAACGAACTGGGAGTCGACGTTGTTGAGGAAGCCAGAGACGGCGTTGAAGGGCTCGAAGCAGCTCGCCGGCTGCACCCCGATATTGTTGTATCGGATATCAGAATGCCCGGAATGAACGGTATTGAGTTTACTACATGTCTCAGAGAACAATTTCCTGAATGTCAGATCATTTATATGAGCGGCTATTCCGATAAGGAATACCTTAAGGCGGCTATTCGCCTTCATGCGGTCAGCTATGTGGAGAAACCTATTATTATCGAAGAGCTGCAAGAGGTTATACAGAAGGCGGTACAGCTGTGTATCGAGAATAATAAAGTCCAGCATATCAACATGGCACTTTCGGACAGCCTGCCGTTCATTAGACAGAACATTGTAAATGGGCTGATTCATAACACGCTCGATTGGGAGGAACTGCAACGCAACTTAAATCTGGCAGGTGTATCTTTTGACGATCGAAGAGACTCTTACACGATTTCTATCATCGTCCCTTCCTATGAAGATGCCGAGACTGCCAATGAAGTCAAACAAAGCTGCTGCAATCGGATTATGGCCTTTCTTCATCATGCCTCACACGGCTTTACACATTTGGCGGTCATGAAGGATTCCGGCTCTATTATCGTCCTATCTGCACATAAACCGGAGAGTACGAATGATCTGGCTACGATCTATCAGCTGATCTCTGAACATGTGAAAGATAAAGAAACGAAATGCTCCGGCCTATCCTGGATCGTTGGCAGCACTTCGTCCAAATTATCGGATATCCGTCATTCCTATGAAACAGCAGCCGGCTTTCTTGGGCATCTTTTTTATTATGACAGTGGGCATTTTGTCCGCGCGTCTACCAGGACGGACTCCGACTTCTATACAATCAATGAAGCATTAATAACATCCTACGCAAAGCTGCTCCCAGACCTTCAGCCAGATACAATCTTGCCATTTACAGAAATGCTGTATCAAGAACTTAGAAGAAAGCCCGGAACACCGGTAGACGAAGTCAAGCAGCTATTCTATCAAATGATGCGCATGCTTGTTGAGCAGGCTGGGATGAGCGGACTTCCCCTCAGCATATCAAGCCATCAGAACGTGGAATATTACTGGGCGATGATGTCCAAGATGGATACCCTCAAGCAGCTTAAAGATTACTTCCTGCAAAGGGCAGCCTATATTCATGACCGTATCGAAACGATGGAATCCAATAGCAGAGCCGTACTTGATGTTAAGAAATATATACGAGGCAACTATAGCGACAAGGAAATTTCCGTGAATATGCTCGCCGATCACGTACACCTGACCCCTACATATCTCTCCTCATTGTTTAGAAAAGAAACAGGTGAAACCATAAGCGAGTATATAGCAAAGGTCAGAATTGAGAAATCTGCGGACCTGTTAATGGAGCCGCAAGCCAAGCTTTATGAGGTAGCGGTTCGATCTGGCTATAATGATGCCAATTATTTCGCGAAGGCCTTTAAGAAAATAAAGGGAATGACACCTTCACAGTTCAGGAGAAGACACAAATCGTGAAAAACGGATTCCGGACTCTAGTCGGATTTTTTACACATCTGAATATTAGGGGAAAGCTTCTCATCTCCTATTTCATTCTCATCTTCTTTCCTCTGGCTCTGCTGACTACGATTTCCTACATTAATGTATCCCGTGATTACGAGAAACAAATTCTCCACTCCGCTGACCAGTCGTTTGACCAAGCTTATACGTTCTTAAACTATAAGGTGAACACGCTTATCAAGGCATCCGATGTCATCTATTTCAATGCGGATATTCAAACGATTCTAACGAGGAACGTGAACAATTATCAGAATGATTTGGTACAGCAAAATATGGATCGACAGAAATTGGAATATCTCTTGAACAGCTTGCAGAACACGGAAGACGTCTACCGGGCAAGTCTTTATGTTCCCGGATGGTTTATGTATGCGGATCAGAACTTCAACTTCTTTAATATCTACGCCTTCTCCCAGACGGCAAGCTATCGCAATCTCATGTCGTCCAAGGATAAGGTCAGCTGGCTTCCCTCACATACAATCGCAAACAACAACAATAATCTCGATCCGGTCCAAGTGATTTCGCTGCTTAGAAAAATCAGAAACAGTGAACAGACCTCCGAAATTATCGGGATTATCCAGCTAAGCCTATTGAAAGAGAATATTGAAGATATGCTTCAGAAAGCAAATATCACTTACGACGGCGTCGTCTATATTCAAAATGCAATGGGCGATATCGTAAGCTGCTCCAACCTGCTGAATTTCAATCGCATTAACCCGAATATCGATCTCATCAAGGAAGTTCAGGAGAACAGCACGTCATGGAATGACGCGACAATCGGCAGCAGCAATTTCGTTGTCAAAGCAAGAGCGGTAACGAATACGGATTGGACGATGGTTACGGCCATTCCGTTTACGGAAATATACGCGCAAAGCATCCGAATCAGAGACCTCATGCTCGTATTGATGCTCGTATGCGGACTGGTTTCGTATGGACTTGCCTATTTCATTACAGGCGCCACCGTCAAGAGACTCCAACTGCTAAGGAAGAAGATGAGACAGGTACAGGAAGGCTTTCTTCATGTCGAAGTGAATTCCAACATTCACGATGAGATCGGCGACTTGACCGACAGCTTCAATCATATGGTCAAACGAATCAAACTTCTTGTTGATGAACAATATCAGAACGGCAAGGAGATCAAGAATCTGGAGCTCAAAGCGCTGCAGGCGCAGATCAATCCGCATTTTCTGTACAATACGCTCGAAATGATCAACTGGAAAGCCATTGACAACGATGTTCCGGAAATCGCCGTCATCTCGCAATCGCTGGCTAAATTTTATAAGCTCAGTCTGAATAAAGGCAAAGATATCGTAAGTCTCGAGGATGAGCTCGATCATATCCGAATCTATGTCAAAATCCAGAATCTCCGATTCGACGATAAGATCAAGCTCACCACTGATATTGACCCTGATTTATATAACTGCAGCATCCTGAAATTAATCCTCCAGCCTATCGTCGAGAATGCCATTATTCACGGCATACGTGAAGCCAGGGATAGAGAGCAAGGCTCTATTACGATCACAGCATTTCTGGATAAGACCGATATGGTCCTGACGGTCAAAGACGATGGCGTCGGAATGCCGCAGGACAAAGCCGAAGATATCTTGGCCAACGGAAACGCAGCCGATGAAGTCCATGGCTATGGCGTTAGAAACATCAACCACCGGATCAAGCTCTGCTATGGCCAGGAATACGGCCTAACCTACCGCTCCTCGCTGGGTAACGGAACATTGGTCGAAATCAGAATACCGGCTGTGCGTATCTCAGCATAACAAAAGGTTCAGGAAGGATCGACTTGATCCCTCCTGAACCTATTTTCATCTACTTCTCTTTAGCTGGTTTTATTAGCTGCAAGAAAGGCGTCCAGCTGTTTCTGCATCTCGGCCATGATCTTATCCGAGCCGGCATTCTTGATTTTATCCACCAGCGTCTTCAGACCTTCTGCCGGGTCCTTGATATAGCCATAGTTGAGCGGAAGCGCGTACTGCTGCACGACGTTATTCACGGCAGCCATTTCGTTCTTAACAGGCTCGAAATCAGGCGTGAATAGTGCATAAGGATTGTCAAGGGCTCTGTCTGCCAGCTGCTTTCTCACTTCATCAATATTTGGCGGAGAATCGACCGGCTCTTTATAGAACTCAGGCGATTTAAAGCCCCACGAGCAATACCCTTCAGGTGCAAAGCCGTCCAAATCAAGTGCTTTCAGCTTGTTGTCCGCGGTAATCTCATAATGCTTGCCCTCGATGCCGTAAGTGAGGAGATTATAGTAGCTTTGATCCGTTCTTAGCAATTCCAGGAACATCAGCGCCCGCTCAGGGTTGGCGGCCGATGCCGGGATCGCCATTCCATCTTGCATGGCTGACGTTTTATACGTGTATTTGCTGTTCGGGAAGAATCTCACATCCCAGTCCGGATGCTTCATGTAAGCACCTTTCCAGGAATCCTGGTTATGCAGATTGCTGGCCGCTTTTCCGTTCTCGAACATTTTATCGTCTTTATTGGACAAGATCGATTTCGACCAGTAGTTTTTATCGCCCCATTCCTTCATTTTCTTGTAATAATCCGATATGCCGTCGGCTTCATACAAGTTGAAGATTTTAGCGGAAGCATCATCCATGCTCACCATGAATGGGGAGTACTGCGTCGCCAGGATATTGTAGAAGCCATTTGCGTTTGCGTAATAGCTTTCAAGACCGCCCGAAGAGCTGATTTGACCGCTTGGATCGAGCTGCGAATCGTTCTTCACGACGGCATCCAGATACTTCCCGTAATCATCCAAGTTGTCGATCGTTTTCAGACCGTATTTATCCATCAGGTCACCGCGAACGATGTACCCCATGTCACCATACTGGAAGAATTGTGCCGGCATGGCGAAGAGATGACCGTCAACTTCTGTCTGTTTATAAGCATCAGGTGTGATTTGAGCCAAGCTTTTCGGCGCATAGGTCTTAGCCAGATCTTCAATCGCCAGGAAAGCGCCCTTACGAGCATTGGAATAGAAATTCGTCCACGTGGATGCATAGATAAGATCAATAGGTTCGCCTGAAGCCAGAAGCAGCGGATATTGCGTACCGAAATCGGCCCAGCCTACCCAATTTACTTTGACCGTAGCATTCAAATCTTTCTCTAGCTTCTTGTTTACCTCGGCAAGCACCATGTCATAATCCTTGGCAGGCGAGCCGATCAGGTACATGTTTAATTCAACCTTCTTGGAAATGTCTACAGCTGTATTACCGGCATTTTCTTTCGTGCTGCTTGTATTGCCGTTTGATTCATCGGAATTCGCACCACCGCAGCCTGTAAGTACAAGCCCCATCGTGAGTGCCACACTTAACAGCAGTGTTAGTACCTTTGCCTTCCTCACACGTACTCCCCCTTAAAGATGTTGTTTATGTGATAAACCGGCTTAACCGAGATTATCCTTTTATTGCACCAACAGTAAGGCCCTTTACGAAATACTTCTGTACATAGGGATAGACCAGAATAATGGGACCCGTAGCAATAACCGCCATAGCCAGCTTGAGCGATAAGGTGGGAACTTCAATCATAGATACGCTTGCTACGCTTGCCAGTCTGGATATTGCTTCAGAGGATTGCAGCGTCGAGAACAATAAATATTGAAGGGGATATAATTTAATATCCGTTATAAACAGCATGGCGTTATACCAGTCATTCCAGTATTCCAGGGCATAGAACAGTCCGATTGTCGCAAGACCGGGCTTCGTTAGCGGTAAAATCAGCTTTAAGAAAATCGTGAAGTCTCCCGCTCCGTCGATCTTCGCCGATTCGCTTATGGAATCGGGGATCGAGCTTATGAAGGTTCGCATCACGATCAAATAAAACACATTGATGATCAGCGGGATAATTAAGGAAAGCAGGCTGTTCTTCAAATGCAGGTATTTGACGAAGAAGATGTAGAGCGACAAGATCCCGCCATTGAACAACGTGGTGAAGTAAAAGAAAAACGCCAGCTTGTTGCGATATAAGAAGTCCTTTCTGTTCAGCACATATGCCGTCATGGAAGTCACAAAAAGTCCTACGCTGGTGCCAACGACCGTAATGAAAATAGACACTCCATAGGCCCTTAAGATGTCCTGAGGGTACTTGAACAGGATTCGATAAGCCTCTAGTGAAAATTCACTCGGGATGATTCCGTAACCATGCTTCGTTATGGCGCTTTCCGAAGTGAATGATCCGGATACCAGCATTTCAAATGGCAGCAGGCATAGAACGACCGCCAAGATAACCACCGAATAGCTGATGATGTTGAATAAGAGGTACGTGCCCTCCATCTTCTTGTAAACCTTTTCAGTCGTGCCGGAAGCATAAGGTTGCTGCATAGTTCTCCTCTCCTGTTCCTAGAACAGAGCGTTATCCGGTCTAGTCCTTCTGATAATTCCATTCACCACCATGATCGTGACGAAGCAGAGCACGGATTGATAGAAGGTTGCCGCAGCCGGCATCGCGATATCGCCGCTTGTAATAAGCGATCTGAATACGAACGTGTCGATTACATCGGTAGCGTCAAAGAGCTGACCGTTATTGCCGACAATTTGGTAAAACATCTGGAAATCGCCGCGTAAAATCCTGCCCAGATTCAATAGGAAAATGATGAATATGGTTGGCATGATCGATGGGATGGTGATATAAAATATTTTCTGAAAAATATTGGCCCCGTCCATTTCAGCCGCTTCAAAGCACTCGGAATCGATGCTGACAATTGAGGCGATATAAATAACCGACGTATAGCCAACCCATTTCCACGAGTTGAAGAAGCAAATGATGAGCACCCACACATAAGGCATGCTGTACAGATTGACCGGATCCAGGTTCAGAGCCTTAAGCACCGTATTCAGCGTTCCCGTCTCATAGTTGAAGATGTTGAAAACAAAGACACCAACAATCGTCCACGAAATGAAGAAGGGCAAGAAAATAATCGATTGCGATATTTTCTTGAAATAGCGGCCCCTCATCTCATTGATAAAAATCGCGATCATAATGGCAGTCAATTGAGAGGTTACAAGATTCAGCATGTTATAAAGGATCGTATTTCTCGTTACCAGCAAACCTGTTCCGGACGTAAAGAAGTATTTGAAGTTCTCGAACCCATTCCATGGACTGCCAAACACGCCAAGGTTAAACCTATAATCCTTGAATGCCAGTATGATGCCAGCCATAGGGATATAAGCGATTAATAGAATCAAACCGATTGCAGGTAAAGCCATTAGAAATAAGGTTCTGTTCTTTCGGAGTTCGTATAGAAAGCCGTGCTTGTTCAAACGCGATCACTTCCTTCGTTCTGTGAGTTACAGGCAAACTCGGTCCATATAAAGCTTTATAAATGCTTCCGAGTCCACGTTCTTGGCAGCCTGAATGACGGACTGCTCGGCATTGCCGCGCCAGTAAAGTGCGGTTTTGTTATAAGTCGCCCCGCGCGTAAACTCGCCCTGGGTCTCCACCACAATCTCATCCCGTTGGAATTCCAGCATTTCATTGTCGAATACGGCGCAGATCGCCAGAGGATCATGCATCATCGGATAGTGATCCGTTATCGTCTGCCATCGTCCGACTAATTCTCGAATGTAAGCAGCCGATCGTTTAGGCTTGGTGAACAAACGGTCGACATCTTCCTTGGTCAGCACGCATTGAACCGTAACATCCAGTCCGACTGCCTTTATCGGTATGCCTGATTCAAACACGATTCTTGCGGCTTCGGGATCGCATCTTATGTTCCACTCACTTAGGTGGCTGTAGAAACAACCTCCCATCATCACAATCTCCTTCACCTTGTGCTTGAGCTTGGGCTCTTTGAGGATTGCGATCGCTATATTGGTCAAGGGGCCGATCGGAACCAATGTGATATCTCCATCCGACTTCATCACCGAATCGATAATGAAATCGATCGCATCTGTTCCGAACCCCTCCGCATCTCCATCCTTCTCTTCGGAGAACTGGCACGGGATTTCATTCACGTCCACCTTGTTCAAGATCGGACTTCCAATTCCGGCATATACGGGAATATCTCCCCGTCCAGCCATCTCGAGCATGTTCACTGCTAATTTGGCCCTGGCTGTAACATTCTTGAATACCGTCGTTATGCCTATTACATCCAGTTCAGGCGACTCCAGAGCAAACGCTAGCGCCAGTGCATCGTCGATATCGTCGCCAATATCCGTATCAATGATTATCTTTGTTCTGTTCATGTTTACCCTCCAACCGATAGGTTTCAATAGTTTGGAAACGCTTACAGGTCTATTCTAGCATTGGAACAGAGCCGGATAATATATACAAAAATATGATAACAAGTAAAAATATACGATGTTCTGCTCTGCTCATGAACAATAGAAAAAACCTCGATAGCCCAAGGTTTGGACATCAAGGTTTGTTCGTTTATCTCAAATCTGTTACCTGCTGGCCGGAAAGATAACTTCTATTTTCTCTCCCGGCAAACACTCGTAGGTTAACTCTACTCCATGAGCATCCACTTGAATATGAAGTCCGTTCTCCATTCTGGTCACATGAAGATCAAAGCTTCTTCCGAAGGCTTTAACGGCACGAAGCGCCATGTTGTTCCACTCAGCAGGAAGCTGCGGGGCGCAGGTGAAGGAATCTAGCCCTGTCGGCTTTATCCCAAAAACACCTTCCGTAAAGATACGGCAATATAATGCGCTCTCTGCGGATAAATGTCTCTGGTTGCCTTCAGGGAACGCTTCAACCGCATAAGGGACATGGTCCCCCAGAAGCCTTCTTCTTGAATAGGCCTTCAGATATTGGTGCGATTGTTCGACTTCTCCCGCCATGAATGTCGCTTGAAATCCGTATAGCGTAGAGCGATCCCAGAACGTCTTGTCTCCCGACTGTGTGGCAAGACCATCAATCGTCCACAGATTAGGTGAATATAACGCGCTAACCGTGCCCTCTTGTCGATCCATAATTCCCATGGTCAAAGGCAAACAAATCCAAGAGCGTAATTTATCATTGCCTTCGTAATAACGATAAGTTTCGTATCCATCGACTGTTGCGCCGAAATAACGTTCTATCGCTTGCCTTAACTGTACAGCTTCCGTACTATATTGTTCTTCCATCGTTTCATCACTCAAAGCTCGCGCTAATTTAGAGGCCGCACATAAAGCCCCGTAGTAGAGGGAAGAAGTAGAGAGATTAGCTTGCCCTGTAGGAAATCTACCTTCAAGCTCATCCGAGTCTGATGCAACCACCCCATCTGTCGTTAGCTTGCGTTTACAGTATTCCAAGCACCACTGAATCGCCGGCCACAGTTCTTGAGCAATCGATAAATCCCCCTGGGCAAGCGTAAATAATGAGGCGCCATAAGCATACATGGCCGCATCTCCCCTGTCCCCGGCGCCTTCCCAAATATCAACGCCTTCCGCAATAATAGAGGAAGGAATGCGCGAGTAATCAGGACCCATAAAATTGCGATATAAACGGTAACAGTTTAAGGAAGCCTCGATTCCCGCAGGATCTCCTAGGTATGGAAAGAAAGGACCCACATACTCCGCTTGATCATTGGCCCAGATCGCAGCATAATAGGAACCTCCTCCAGGTCCGTGCATGAAACCTCCCTTTGTAGCGAATATGCTCTCCGACGCCCGCAGCTTAGCAAAATCAAACATTTGGTTAAGCACGGGGTCCGGCGTTTCAAGCTGCAGACTGGAACGGATCCGACTTACGAATTCTGCTCGCTTCGCCTCTTCTTCTTCCCCGCTACAGACTTGAATCGTTTCAAGCAGCTTTCTTCCGCTGATCGTCAAATAGAAGGAAAGCTTCTCTTCCGGCTGTAAGGTAACTTCGGATGGCGCATCGTGGCTAACATCAAGTACATAGATCCCGTAGACCCCTCTTCGGGTGATCGTATGCGTTAGAGGGGATATCTCGATCGTCATGGACTGCTGCGAATCGTTAACAAGCGTATATTTCTCCATTGCCGCGCTGGAATCCGTGGTCGGGAAGAGCAAATGTTCGATTCGAAGGTTGTTGTCCGTACGGCTCTTTATGGCAAGCATCCCATTAAACGTGACTTCGTATGGTTTCTCCGACCGAACCCGCTCACTGTTGATTGTGAACTCGGGTATGATTTCCGCACCATATTCTTGGATTAAGCTGGCATGGGTATCATTAGGAATCGTCCTGAGCATAGGCCAGATCACGCCACGCTTCAGCACCAACTCTCCCTGATGATCAATCCCATAATTGACGATCATGGATATTCGCTTGCCGCTCATTTCAATATGGTCCTCGTGCGGAAGCTTATTATCCTTCTTGATATCCCAATTAATCGTATGCGGACTGTTTAGCGACCAACGGTCGCTGGTTTGTATGGTATGCACACCAATCCCCCCTCTAGTAGTAGTTCGATTCACTGCTTTGCATCACCTCTTATATTAGGGGACTTTATTAGAATGGAGCATGTACATACCCTCACGGTATTGTCTTTTTCATCACTTAATGACAACGTTTACATCCATATACGAAAGAAATCCCCCATCGATATCCAATGGGGGATTTGTCCTGCCGTACAAAGGTTATTCATTAACCATCAATTCTCGTTCACGCCAACAGCGTTAAAGTACCTTACTCCCATTCGACCGCATCGGGCACCAAATCCGCCGAAAGGTTGAGTACCTTTCCTTCAAATCCGGCAATATCGATGTTTGAATCAATCTTTGTCTGCCACCAACTACCTGTTCTTAAAACGAGTTTAAACTTGGTTGCAGCTTCATTCTTAATGTAAATCGAAAAATGATTGTCGGCAATTCCTGATATACAACCATTTCCATCAGGTCCATTGCTATTGGTCGGCACTGCCGCACCAACCGAAAAATCATCGTTAACAAGGTAAATCTTGATGTCTCCAGGTTCTCCATCATCATGAAAGTCAGCCACTGTAATCCCTCTCTGCCCCCAACTATCATAACCATCAGGCAATGTTGAGGTGTTGTAAGAGAAATTAACCAGGGTATACCCCTCAGGAATAGCGGGACCTTCCACACCTTCAGCGTAGAACGCTATGTGGTCGATATAAAGCTCGCCGTCATAGGCTGCGTCCGGAGTAAAGTAAAACCAAATGGAACCCGGATTTAGCGCTTTAACGATCTTATGCTTCTCCAAGTTCTTCAGAAGCCACTAGACGGTTTGCTGATACAAGCTGTCCAGTTGAATCCTTACCCCAAGCCGAAATTTGTACTTGTTGTTCTGATAAACCGCTCGTTGTAAAGACAAATACATATGCATCAGGGTTTACCAACTCTCCGTTACCCTAAACACCACATCAACCGTGTTTGAACCTCCTCCGCCAATGTTCGTCACAGCTAATGTCACGACCTGATTCTCAGGAAGAGTAAAATCCAAAAGTTCTGAAGAAGCTAGTATTCTGGAATCACCTGCCCCACCTCCTGTAACACCTTGAAACACCACTTGCCCTCCAGTAATCGTTGTGGAAGTATTGTTTACCAGCAGAGCCGTTTCACTATCAGGAATGATCGTGGTAGCTGTGGGATAATTAACAAATGATCCATTTAGCGTTCCTCCAACGAGTAATTGGTAGCTTAGATCCACGGATGAAATAATATTGATTTCTTCTAGCTCCACCTGAACTGAATTGGTTCTAGCTGAACCCGTTGGGAAAACCGCTTTTCTTGTAAAAGAAATAACAGGGGTCAGCGTTGATGTAACATTTGTAATTCTCCTTCTTTCCGAAGTAACTCTGAAAGTAGGAACATACTTTCCAATAATGCTATATTGTCTTCCTCCGACAAACAGGCTATAGGCTGCTGCGGTTCCATTATTATCGATTTGTGCTCTTAAAGGAAGATTGGGGTCAATAAAACTAGTTTGACCTATTGGCGAGAATCGATGAACGATAATAACCTCTTGCGCTAAAGTCGTAGGATCAGGGATGACCACTCTAAATTCAATTACTCCATACCCATACCAAGTAAACACGATATGAAATATATTCCCTTTAGATAGATTAAGCGTCGCTCCGCTTGGTCCTGTTCCGTCTAGTTTATCTACGTTCCATGAGCCTTGAGGGATTGTTGTATCGGTTCCACCTCTGCGAATTGCCACGAACACATTTGTGCCATTGACTCCAAAAAAGGCCCCATTCTGACTATCAAATAACCCCCAGCGCCCAACCTGATTGCCTGTGGGCAAAGTAGGTATCCGGACACCTATTCCTGCTTCCCCTGCGTAGCCTGGTTCATATCTGCCTCTCAATACACTCTCTAAAATGGCTGAATCTGTTCCACCAACGGTATTACTTAAATTGTATTCCGTTGCATTATTTGTAACCGTCCCGCCTCCAGCAGTCGTTACAGCATCTCGCAAACTAGATAGACCGTATACAGAAGTTAGCTCCACAATTGGGGTTTTCTGCGATACTCTTAGCTCATCAAATTGCGAACTTAAATTTGGGCCAATATTTGAGATAATAATATCTGACACGATATTTCCCCCCTTTCCTATTATTTTTCACCATTCTTCTGTAAGGCTAAAGGTTGCAGTAACAGGATTAGTACCGCCACTTAAATTCGCTACAGCTAGCGAGACAATTTCAGCATCTGGCAATTGGAAATCCAATAATGAAGCAGAGGCTAAAATTCTAGCACTACCGTTAACTCCAGCTGCTAAGCCTTGTAATAATACTTGACCACCCGAAATTGTCGTTAGATTATTATTTACCAGAAGAGCTGTCTCAGAAGCCGGGATATTAGTCGTCGCAGTTGGAAAGGTTGTAAACGCTCCATTAATTGTTCCGCCTAGTATGATTTGATAGTAAATATCATCTGAAGTTACAAGGTCAATACCTTCTAATTTCACACTAACTGAATTCGTTCTACCTGAACCTGGCGGGAAGGTTGCCTTTCTTTGGAAGGATAAGATCGGTGTAAGAGTTCCTGTTGCCGTTACTGTTCTTCTTTCTGAAGTAACCCTGAATACCGGACTATATTGGCCTAGGATGCTATATTGTCTTCCTCCAACAAATAAATTGAGTCCAGATGCCGTACCGTTATTAAAGATTTCTGCACGAAGAGGCAGGTTAGGATCAGCAAGACTTGTTTGCCCATTCGGCGAGAATCGATGAACGGTAATCACTTCTTGCGCTAAAGTCGTCGGATCCGGGATGACTACTCTAAATTCAATTACACCATACCCATACCAAGTAAAAATAATTTGAAATATATTCCCTTTAGATAAGCTAAGCGTCGCCCCGCTTGACCCTGTTCCATCTAATTTATCTACGTTCCAAGATGCTTGAGGAATAATAGTGTCAACACTTGCTCTTCTGATCGCTACAAATATTCCATTCGCTACACTCTGGCCAAAGAATAAGCCATTTTGATCGTCAAATAGACCCCATCTCACCATTTGGGCTCCTGTTGGTGCAACAGGTAAACGAATACCTATTCCTGCTTCTGCTGCAAAACCTGATTCATACCTTCCTCTCTCCGAGCTTTGAAGGATGGCAATATCTGCTCCTGATGCTGTCGTAGTTAATTGAAACTCCGTATTATTACTGCCAACTGTGGCACCGCCTAATGTGGAAACAATGTCTCTTAGATTGGATAAACCATATACCGAAGTCAGTTCAATGATTGGAGTTTTTTCATTTGTTCTTACTTCACTAAATTGAGAGCTAACATTTGGCCCTACTCCCACAATGGTTGGGGTAGGGTCGATAGTACCTGTTGCTCCTGTTGCTCCTGTTTCTCCGGTTGCTCCTGTTGCTCCTGTTGCTCCTGTTGCTCCTGTTGCTCCCGTTGCTCCTGTTGCTCCGGTTGCTCCGGTTGCTCCGGTTTCGCCTGTTGCTCCGGTTGCTCCGGTTACTCCGGTTGCTCCTGTTGCTCCTGTTTCACCCGTTGCTCCCGTTGCTCCCGTTGCTCCCGTTGCTCCCGTTGCTCCCGTTGCTCCCGTTGCTCCCGTTGCTCCCGTTGCTCCCGTTGCTCCCGTTGCTCCTGTTGCACCTGTTGCACCTGTTGTTCCGGTTGCTCCGGTTGCTCCGGTTGCACCCGTTGCTCCTGTTGCTCCATTTGCTCCATTTGCTCCATTTGCTCCTAACATTTCCGAAGCTACGATTCGGTGAGGAGTTACAAGTTGCCCCGCACCATCTTTTCCCCATACCGAAATCTCAATTAGATCTTTTGCTACACCGTTCGTTGTAAAGACAAATTCAAAAGCATTAAAGTCCGCATAATAATTTTTCGTTATGGCTTCATTTGGATTTACATTAATTAATTCAAGTACATATAACGTTCTGGTCCCGTTTAGGTAATATCCTTGTATCAAAATATTCGCGATATTGACTAAATCTCGATTATCAATTTTAATGGTCAGCTGTTGTGTTAGCCTCACACCACTGACTGGATTATTTTCTATCGGTCCGGTTGATAAAATAGCCATTTATTAGATTCTCCTTTACTTGCAAATTTTTTAACGGAAACCACATTCCCGGTAATTATTCAACTCATAATAGTCAATCTATATTTACTGCACCTGAATAATCGAAACAGAACCATCCGTGAAAGTGGTTGTTGCCGATCCATTATAAAGAAAATCTATTGTAATAGCAGTTGAGGTAGCATCAGCTAAGAATGTACCAGATACGCTTACATTAGCGTCTAAAGTGCCAGTAACTGATCTACCTGAAAAACGACTCTGAAATACGGTATTAAATCTTGGTGTAACTGTAACGTTTCCATTTACAGAACTAGTTGCCCTGAAAGTGTACGAAACCATATAAATGTGCCCTATTGCTAGTACAAAGGTCGTACTTGTTGGATGCAAAATGTTAGATCCATTAATAAATGAGGTTGTATACGAAATTGCTGTCCCATTTGCTACAGATACTACACTGACATTAAATAGTCCGTTTTGTATCGTGGCATTTACACCAGTTGCTCCTGTAGCTCCTGTTGACCCCGTTGCTCCTGTTATTCCTGTTGCTCCTGTTGCTCCTGTTGCTCCTGTTGCTCCTGTTGCTCCTGTTGCTCCTGTTATTCCTGTTATTCCTGTTGCTCCTGTTGCTCCCGTTGCACCTGTTACTCCGGTTACTCCCGTTGCTCCCGTTGCTCCTGTTGCTCCTGTTACTCCTGTAACTCCTGTAACTCCTGTAACTCCTGTAACTCCTGTTGCCCCGGTTTCACCAGTGACTCCCGTTGCTCCCGTTGCACCTGTTACTCCTGTTACTCCCGTTGCTCCTGTTACCCCTGTTGCACCTGTTACTCCCGTTGCTCCCGTTGCTCCTGTAACTCCTGTTGCCCCAGTTTCACCAGTGACTCCCGTTGCTCCCATTGCCCCTGTAGCTCCGGTTGCCCCTGTTGTCCCTGTTACTCCAGTTTCACCAGTTGCCCCTGTTGCACCGGTTTCACCAGTGACTCCCGTTGCACCTGTTACTCCTGTTACTCCCGTTGCTCCCGTTGCTCCTGTTTCGCCGGTTGCTCCAGTGACACCTGTTACTCCTGTGGCTCCTGTGGCTCCAGTGACTCCGGTTGCACCTGTCGCTCCTGTGACTCCCGTTGCTCCTGTGACTCCGGTTGCTCCTGTTGACCCCGTCGCTCCGGTTCCTCCGGTTGCTCCTGTTGCTCCGGCTGCCCCGGTTACTCCCGTTGCACCTGTTTCGCCTGTTTCGCCGGTTGCTCCGGTTGCACCTGTCGCTCCTGTGACTCCCGTTGCTCCGGTTGCCCCTGTCGCTCCTGTTGCTCCAGTGACTCCGGTTGCACCTATTGCCCCAGTTGCCCCTATTGCTCCTGTTTCGCCTGTTACTCCAGTGACTCCGGTAGCCCCTGTTGCTCCTGTTGCTCCTGTGACTCCCATTGCTCCTGTTTCACCAGTTGCTCCACCAGGTGCTCCTGTGGCTCCGGTAACTCCGGTTGCTCCCGTAACTCCGGTAATTCCTGTGGCTCCTGTGGCTCCTGTGGCTCCGGTAGCTCCGGCTGCTCCTGTGACTCCAGTTGCTCCGGTTGCCCCTGTCGCTCCTGTGACTCCTGTTGCTCCAGTGACTCCGGTTGCACCTGTCGCTCCTGTGATTCCCGTTGCTCCAGTGACTCCAGTTGCACCTATTGCCCCAGTTGCCCCTGTTGCTCCTGTAACTCCAGTAGCTCCTGTAGCTCCTGTAGCTCCTGTGACTCCGGTCGCTCCTGCAGTAGTTCCATTTGCACCTAATAATTCTGAAGATACGATACGATGAGGAATTACAAGCTCTCCTGCAGAATTTTTTCCCCAAACCGAAATCTCTATTTGTTGATTTGCTAAACCGTTCGTTGTAAAGACAAATTCAAAGGTATCTAGATTCACAAAATAATTCTTCGTTATTGCTTCATTTGGCATTACATTAAATAATTCAAGTACATATAACGTTCTTGTCCCGTTTAGGTAATATCCCTGAAGCAATATATTCGCATTATTGTCTAAGTCTCTATTATCAATTTTAATAGTCAGCTGTTGTGTAGGCCTTACACCACTGACCGGGTTATTTTCTATCGGTCCAGTTGATAAAATAGCCATTTATTTGATTCTCCCTCCTTTTTCATTTTGAGAATCGGAGAAAATCCACACACCGATTACTTGATTGCCCCCTTCTCTACTATTTGTTGAGCCAACGACCAATCCACTATTTTACTATTTCAAATACTCTATTATCTTTCATAGAATATTCATATTTCATCTCAAGGTGCGGACAGTCTGAGATAATATTCGAGCACGATTCCTAATAGATGAGAGAAACGCACTAATGGTGGTGTACGAATACAAAGAGGCTAGTCTGCTCATTCTGCAGACCACTCGCTTAAATCAAAAAAAACGTAAAAAAGAAGAAAGGGCGGCATTAGGGGTTATCCCTGCGCCGCCCGATCTCCAAGTTTATTTATGTATATTCATGTCGTTCAGGCTCTTTCATGTGAATAGTTTCTAAGCCAGTATTAAATTAGTAAGCTTAATTTCAGTCTCTAATTTATAACAAAAACATCACTGCATGTAAGCTACATTAAAGAGTCAGTTTAATAATCTCTAATGAGGCATTTACAATCAATTGACCATCCAGACTATTAGTCAAGTTATCCGCAAAGCCTACATTTCTTAAAGTTATGGTTGCACTTGCCGGAACAGTAATGATAGAATGGCCAGCTGTCTGAAAGAAACTATTTACTGAATTATTTACACCAAACCCAAAAAGTGTTTGCGGAAGCGGTGTGCCATTTAACACGATCGCATATGCAGTTTGTATATTTTGGTTAACAGTTACACTCCATTGGACATGGTAATCACCTGCAACTAAGATTGTTACAGCAGCTGTTCCTGCGGTATGGGAGATCCCGCCTATCAGTGGACCGTTATTGCTGAAAATAACATCAACATTGGCCCCTACAGCCTGATTTCCTAAGTTGTAAACATAAGCATATGCGGAAGAGACGGTTCCGGTTGCTCCAGTTGTTCCTGTGGCTCCAGTGACTCCCGTTGCTCCGGTTGCTCCTGTGACTCCCGTTGCTCCGGTTGCTCCTGTGACTCCCGTTGCTCCCGTTGCTCCGGTTGCTCCTGTGACTCCTGTTGCTCCCGTAACTCCCGTTGCTCCCGTTGCTCCTGTGACTCCCGTTGCTCCCGTTGCTCCGGTTGCTCCTGTGACTCCTGTTGCTCCCGTAACTCCGGTAACTCCGGTAACTCCTGTTGCTCCGGTAACTCCGGTAACTCCTGTGACTCCGGTTGCTCCTGTAGCTCCCGTAACTCCCGTAACTCCTGTAGCTCCTGTAACTCCAGTGACTCCGGTCGCTCCTGTAGCACCTGTTGCTCCTCCCGTAGTTCCATTTGCACCTAACAATTCCGAAGATACGATACGATGAGGAGTTACTAGCTCTCCCTCAGAATTTTTTCCCCAAACTGAAATTTCTATTTGTTGACTTGCTAAACCGTTCGTTGTAAAGACAAATTCAAAGGTATCTAGATTCACAAAATAACTCTTCGTTATTGCTTCATTTGGCATTACATTAAATAATTCAAGTACATATAACGTTCTTGTTCCGTTTAGGTAATATCCCTGAAGCAATATATTCGCATTATTGTTTAAGTCTCTATTATCAATTTTAATAGTCAGCTGTTGTGTTGGCCTTACACCACTGACCGGGTTATTTTCTATCGGTCCAGTTGATAAAATAGCCATTTATTTGATTCTCCCTTCTTTATCATTTTGGGCATAGGAGAAAATCAACACACCTATTACTTGATTCCCCCTTCTCTACTTTTGATGAGCCAACATCCAATCCGCTATTTTTCTATTTTAAATACTCTATTATCTTTCATAGAATATTCATATTTCATCTTAGGGTGCGGACAGTCTGAGATAATATTCGAGCACAATTCTTAATAGATATAAGACACTCACTAATGGTGGTGTACGCATACAAAGAGGCTAGTCCGCTCACTTTGCAGACCACAGGGGTTATATCCCTACGGTGCCCGATCTCCAAGTTTGGTGTCCTTTATTTAATAAAATGAATAAAGCCAGTCAGATCAATTGTTTGACCTGACTGGCTTTACATTCGGATTTTATAATAAAATCAAATCAAGCGGATTTATGGCTACGATTGAGATTTTCGATATTTTACATTGAGACTTACCGTACTGATTCTGTCTATAAATGAGATTTGCCGGTCGCCCGACACTTTCAAAAGGATATAGTGCTCTCAACCCTGTCAATGTTTCAAAAAAGCCTTAGTTTAATACCGCCCTACAAACAAATAATGAGTAGGGTGTCGGGAATATTTAAGCTGCATTGCTTATTATCAGAGCGGCTGCATCGTAAAGGAGCTGAATTTAGTAAAACCCTCTGACTCTCCGTATACCCCTTTGGCATAGAGACCAATTCGCGGCGCAGTGAAGCACAAGAAGCGGTTGCTTCGTTCGGGGTACAGAAATTCCGCTGATAATGCGATGCCGGTTGCTTCGAAGACTTGGCCGTCTATCGAATAGAGCAGCGTAATGATCTGAGTCTTCGTTTCTAAACGGATTTTGAGCCAAAGCCGCTCGCCAGGCCGAATAGACAGGCGCCATGTACCAAGCGTTGTCTTTAGCACTTTCACATATTGTCCCACCTCTAAATAGAGGCCTTCGTGCTCTTGATTCTCGTGCAAGCGTCTGACGTCAAAAGACTGGGCGGCCGTCTGACCGAGTCCGTTTCGAACATTGAAGAACAGGAACGCGTCTGCGTCTCGATACATCGTCATCCCGGCTTCCTCGCCCCTGCTCTCAGGATGGAAGGCAACCGTGGCCGTCGCCTCAAATCCAAAACTCTGCCAGCGTCTTGTTAATATCAGAGTCGATTGGAGTGAGAAGGGGATAAACGGTTTGCAAGCTATCCGAAGCCCTTCGGATGACAAAGAATACCCCTCTTCAACAGGATGTCTAACCCATTCCCAATCGGGTGAAAGCTTCGTACCGGTAAATTCATCATGGTGCTCGCAAGCCGGAGCTTGTGCCACTCCGACTTGCGGAAGCACTATAGATACGCTAGGTTCACCCGCTTCTCCGACCGTGAACCATTCATCATCCGTCCATTGCACCGGCTGAAGGAACGTCTCCCTGCCAAGCGGGCAAAAGCCCCCTGGCGTTAATGGTCGACCTCCGAGGTGGAACATCCACCAGTTGCCTTCCTCATCTTGAACAAGCTTGCCGTGTCCCACCCGCTGTATTGATTTCTCGGAATCACGCTGCATAAGCACAGGATTATGCGGGCAAGGCTCATAAGGCCCCCAAATCGAGCGGCTCCGCGAAAGCGTTTCCATGTGTTCGAAGAAGGTCCCCCCCTCAGCAAGCATGAGGTAGTACCATCCGTTTCGTTTCAAGATATGCGGCGCTTCCGGGGCAGCGCCTCCAGTTCCCGGCCAAACCTGCTTAGCTTCACCGACGAGGCCGGAACCGTCATGCTTCATTTCTTGCACCCATCCGCCGCCGAACACTAAATACCGCTTCCCGTCGTCATCGTTGAAGATCGACGGATCAATAAAATGATGATTGAGCATAGTCGCCTCGCTGTAAGGCCCTTCCGGTCGGTCGGCCGTGAATAGCAGCGTCGTGCAGCGCGGCTGACCGTGGTAATAGGGAACGACTACCCAGAACTTGCCGTTATAGTATGAGATATCCGGCGCAAATACGCCGAAAGAGTCCGGCATCCCGGTTAGATCGAGTTGACTCTTCCGTGTAATGACATGACCGATCGGCTTCCAATTCACCAGGTCGCGGGAATGCAGAACTTGAACGCCAGGAAAATACTGAAACGTCGACGTCACCATATAGTAGTCGGAGCCTACTCTGACTATTGATGGATCGGGGTTATCTCCGGGGAGTATCGGATTAAAGACTTGCTGAGTGGCATCGATCTTCATAGCTTGCTCCTTCCTCGAATCGGCTGTTGCGGACTTGGCCAAGGCAAGTCGTACGAAGGTTCATTCACGTACCGCTCCATCGATAAACGCAGCGTGATGCCTGTCCCAGCAGGCATGGAAACGTGCAGCCATTTTCCGTTTACTTCTACGGATCCTAGAACCTTGCCCAATTGATCAATTATTTCTCCATGGCCAAAGCTGTGCTCGCCGAATACGCCGGCTTGAACGATTAACTCCCGATCATCGAACGAGCTCGTATTAACCAAATGCAGTGTCATAGAATCCGCCTCCAGCTTCTCTACTAGGGCTGAAACTCCGGCAGGTAAACCCGGGCGTTCAGCCGTCACGTCAAAATATCGAACGCGGCCATGCTGAAGCCCTCCATGAGAAATATGCATCGGCCCTCCCAAAGTCAACTGAACAAGACCTTCAAAGTAGAGCGGACACATCTCCTGCCAAATGTGAATGGCGGAGTACATCCCTTCGCTATAATGCTCCGTCCAGCTGCGCGGATCGCCTTCCGGTGACCGCATTTTGGCCAATTGGTTGCCGATCATCTCGGAATTGGCGCTAAGAATTCGTCCCGGGTAGTCCGGATTGAGTCCGCGGATATATTGAAACCATGGCTGCGTATTGCCAATGTAATGCTTCGTTTCGCGGCCTGTTCTTGGATCTCTTCCGGAAAAAGCCGGTACAATAACCTCGTTCCAGTCATGGTCCTTCGCAATTCGCTCGACGCGGCCTAGGTCTTCGTCCGCCATCGACATCGTCCATAGATAGATCGGATATTTGGGCAGCGCTTCACGGAAGTCCGTCCAGCCGGAGTCAAAATGCTTATAGGGAACAAGCCATTTGCCATCTCTCTCTCGTCCCAGCTTCCAGTTAGCGTCTAACTGCCCCCTTGCTAACCGCAGCCCATTCATATTCCCGGTTAGCAACACGGTATTCATGCATGCGTTCGTCAGCGGTTCAATAATCGTCATAAACCCATGTGGCCAGCGCCAACCGTAATATCCGCCCCACCATTTGCCGTCGTTATACTCTCCGATTTGCCCTGTCAATCCGATGTTGTCGGGAATGATGCCTCCGTTTATACGTGTCCGTTCCTGCCACGCATCCACATACTCGATCACCCAGTCTTTCAGCTTCTGATTCCCTGTGTGAAGAAATGCATGCGTAATCAATCCCGTAGCGTTCAAATTAAGCGGAACATCGCCGCGGTTCATTCGTTCATTCATTATTCGGATGATGTGCTCATAGATGCCGTCGTTCGACCAAGCGCATTTCATGCTATCGAAATCCACGCCCGGAATATCCTCATATGGAGCTAAATAATCGTCGAGGATGCCACGGTGCGTGCTCCAATCCTCTCCATCGACTTCAAAACGCGGCCCTCGGCTCCCATTTAGCGGGGAGCGGATTAGCTTCATATCGGAATCATAGTTCGGCGCTTCCGAGTCTTCCCCTGTGTACATGCGCGCAAAATTAACGGCGCGCTGGCGGTCCTTCAGCGTCGCTGGCCCCGCCAATCCAAGGAAATAGAGATAGAGATAGCCTTCTCCGTGGTGCATCCAGTCATAATAGGCATCAAATTCCCGGTGAAGTTGACCGTACTCTGTCCACTGCCAGGTGATACCGTCCCAGATCCTACGCGACACTTCATAAAGCTCGCTGCTTCCGCCAAGCACATAGAGCAGTGCCAGGTTCATGAAGCCTTCATAAGGATCGTCCGATCCGTCCATACCCGGCCAATGATCAAACCAAATGAGCGTCCCGTCCGGACGCGTATAACGTTCGACGAATTCCCTGGCCGCCTTGTTCAAGGTTTCGAATAGCTGCTGCTCCTGAAGCGCCCATTGCGGAGGAACGATACGTGTCTCCGCGCGTACTTTAGCCACCACGTTAATGCTTGATGTCATTACATTCACTCCTCTAAAAACTAGTCAAACAATGGCTGACCTTGGAACAGATCATAAACGCTCTGAAGTTCTTCCTCTTCCAAGCCTCTCCCATCGCAGTAGGACAGGTTGGTTCGAAGAGACGTTCGCGAGGATGTTCCCGTTAATGTCACATGAATAGCGGGATGGCTTATGCTAAACCGCATGGCCGGTTCAATAAGGCCCTTTGGCTCCGATTTGCGCAGGAATTGCAGCTGGTCGATGCGGCTTTGCGCTTTACTTGAGATTTCCTCTTCCAGAAAATGAGCGGGAGCATCCGCCAGCATGCCCAGTCCCAGAACGCTGCCGTTGATGACGCCGATACCGGTTTCCTGCGCAAGAGGCATCACTTCATCCTTAGCCGTATGGTCGATCAGCATATAACGGGTATAGAATTGAACGGCATCGAAGCTGCCTGTCCTCATATAGTCCATTAGTAGAGGCAGAACACGCGTCGTTACGCCTGTGAAACGAATTTTCCCATCCTGTTTCAATTTCTCGAGAGCAGGAACAGTTTCGCTCATAATGAGATCGACCGATTGCGATTCCACATCGTGCAGCTGCAGGATATCGATCCAATCGGTTTGCAGCCTCTGTAAGCTCTCTTCAACGGAGCGGATCGTGCTGTCGTAATCGTAGCGAAGATCCGAGCGGACCGCTTTCGATGCGAGAATGACTTTATCTCGACGTCCAGCAAGCGCTTTGCCGATTCGGCGTTCGGATTCGCCCATGCCATACTTAGGCGCGGTATCGATAAAATTAATTCCGGAATCGATTGCCTCGTGCACGAGGCTTTGCACCTCCGCTTCATCCGTCTTACCGAAGTCGCCTGCAAGCGGTGCACCGCCAAGGCCGAGCTTGGAGACTCTAAGGCCGGTTTGGCCGAATGTTGTATAAATCATAGCGTTACCTCTTTCGCTGCTTGATGTAAACGAGGAGGATTGCGAATACCGTTAACTTCTATTAACGCACTGACAGGCGTTGTTTGAATTGGCTCCCATGGGAAATCGCTCTTCAGACCGATCAAGCTCTGATCGATCGGTCTAAAACCGAGCGCCCAAGCAGGCGAGTCCGAACGAAGTCTGAAATCTCCACTCTCGGCATCCACGAAGAGCGGATCCTTGCCGAATACGGTATGTGCATCGTGTCCATAAGCCGCCTTCCAGTTCTCATAGGAGAGATAAACGGTACTTTTATCGCCCATAAGTACATCTGTTGACCCCATCGGCTCGTAAATGAGATTATGATCGAAGCCCGCAATCCTCTCTGGCAGCTCACCATCATAAACAGATGTATAAACGGGATTCCCCGCAAAGCCTTCGGGAAGGTGTTCAAAGCCATAAATCGCGGTCGTATTATTGTTGTATAGGATGTTGCAGCCAAGCTTCAAACCATAAGAGACCTCGGCAAATTCTTGCATCCAGATCGCCCAAGTCAGTCCGTTATTCGCAATTATGTTATTAAATACCCGATTCTCAATGCCTTTCTCCATAATGCCGAAAGCATGACCGCCGTGTATCCCATATACGATATTGTTCGTGACTGTCATGTAATCCGAGCAGTCATCTAAGTAGATGCCTCCGAACCAGTTGCGCCAATGGTTGAGATTGACAAAGTCGTGTACGCAGTTATGATCGTATACATTCCCCGTACCTACTCCCCAAGATTCAAGGCCTGCACCGTCTTCTGAATTCGTCATCACGTTGGAGATGTCATTAAACAAGATCCGATTATTTCGGGTATAAAGAAAATCATAGCGATTGTCTCTCGTCACCGGGATCCCATAGATAGCTCCATGATTTTCGAGGACTCCGTAACGATCGCCTTTCATGGAAATGCCATATCGAGGCGCCTTCAAAATGCGATTATGAGAGATCTCGTTGTCACCGCTTTGATGAAGCTGTATACCGGAGCCTCGCGTCAGCTCGAATTTGCCGCTGTCAAAGATGAAATTGTTGGATACGACATTGAACTTGTTGACATAAGCATCTTCTGCAGACAGAAACGGTCCTTGGTCAAAGGACCAACCCGTAAAATAAACCCCGTTTAAACCGGAGCCTTCAATCCAGTTTCCATAAATCTCGTTATGCTGTGCATGCTTGTTGAGCCATATTCCGCACACGCCGGCATTCAAGAGCTTGCAATTCACAACCCTAATGGATTCCGCATTTTCCATATAAATGAGACCGTGCTTTGTTTCTTCACGCTCTGCGTTGCCGTTTACAAAATCAATGGAGTCCACATAATCAAAATGCTGGATAGTATCCGTTAATTGAAGCTGCAGTCCAATAACTTGAATGTTCTTTACCGGGGTAGAAGGCGAGCTTCCAACCAGACGGAACATATCTGTCATGGTCGGTGCGGCAATTACCGCGTTCGTGATTTCCCCGCTTCGCGGCCAATAGAACAGTTCTCCTTCTTGTGTATCTAAATACCATTGCCCTGGGCCTGTAAGCGAGCTGCTTGCGCAACGAATCCCCCATTCATCGTGTTCGATTAAGGATTGAAATGACCAATTACGACCAACCTTCGCTTTATAGACGCTAAATTTGATGTGCTCCCAGTTTGTAATTCGTTGTCCTCCGTAGAGAATCGGCGTTTCGCCCGGGTAATTGCGGTACTGAACGTTAAATCCGTTTGAACCGCTATCTCGTTCGTCAAGCACGAACTCGCTATCCAGATAATAGATGCCTCCACGCAAATAAACGACGTTATCCTTCGTCATTAGGCCATTAATGGAGCGGACGCAGTCGCGCGCCTTCGCAAGCGTCGCAAACGGTTCTTGTTCCGTACCGGGGTTCCAATCACTACCATGAACAGATACGTAATAATTCAAGTTCAACGTCTCCTTCAACCCGTTCTTAAACAGAAAGCGGCTATATTTGGAGCCCGTAGATTCCAAATATAGCCGCGGCACCCATTACACTTATGGATAAATCAGTCTGTTATTGAACGTGATATTCTGTATATTTGGATGCTTTTGCAGATGCGGCAGCCAGCTCGGTTTGAGCCCATTGAAAGTTTTTATCCGCACCTAATTGCGTTGCCTTATCGATCAGCTCTTGCTTAAGCTCGTTGAATTGCGCGTCATTCTTCGCGTATACCATTTTCCATGACATCGTTTTGAGGATTTCACCCAGCTTCTGCTGGATAACCTTGATATCATCCGATGGAGCTCCTGCGAGTGCCACTACGCCATCGTCTTGAACAACCGTCAGATTCTTCTTGGCATAGTCATACACATTCAACGAATTATTCGCAGTCGCCCATTCCTGTTCGGCCGACGTCAGGTTTTTCTTCACGAACTGCGACCAACCTTCATGCGTAATCGACTCGTTCGTTCTTGGATCGATGTTCCATTTATTTAGCATCAAGAAGCTTTCATATCCGGCTGTGGAAGGATCGTTCTTCGCCACTTTCTCCAAGTATTCAGGGGCATACTCGGCTTTGCCGTTGTTGAGCGTCCATGCCTTGCCTTCGACGCCATTCATCAGCTCAGTCGAGCCCTGTACCGTCGCGGAATAGTTCAGCAGTTGGATAATACGGTCCGCATTTTTGGAATTTTTGCCGATGCCGAATACGTAACCGCCGCCGACCGGCAATTCTGCTTGTACAAGCATTTTCGCTTCGTCTTTCGGGAACAGCGGAATCATGCCTGCCATCGGATTGGATTTGACGAGATCATTGCCGTTAAAGATTTGCGATTGCCAGCCCCACATCGTCGTAAGTACACGGCCTTCTTTCGTTTTGCTCTCTGCATTCGGCCATTTTTGGGAGATCGAATCGGGATCAAGGATACCCTGTTGGTTCGCTTTATGGAAGAATTCTACGCCTTTCATGTAATCGCTGGAAGGATCAAATACACTCTTAAGCTGTTTGGTAGTTGGATCGTATTCCGTGAATTGCAGCGTTCCCGAGTTTGCGCTGACACCCATGTATCCCGGAATCGTAAAGTCGACCAAGCTCATACTGATGGAATCCCAATCGCTCCACAGCTGCAATGGATATACTTTCTGACCTTTGTCATTCTTCGGATATTCCGTTTGCATTGTTTTCAATGTGTTCAGCAGATCATCATAAGTTTTCAGTTCCGGAGATCCGGCATTCTTGTAGAGATCATATCTGGAATAGAGAGCCATATGAAGAAGGTTCGTTGGCTGACTGACGCCGATTTGCGATGCCAAGCCATACAGCTTGCCTGATCCATCGCTATAGTTGTCTCTCATGTATTGAAGCATCGAAGGCAGATTATTTGTGATGTCAGGACCGTACTGCGCGACCAGATCATCCAAGGACATCAGAACGCCTGCCTTGACAGCGCTTTCGAATTGCTTTTTATCCTTGAACTCGATCAGGTCCGGCATATCGCCGCTTGCCATGATTGCGGAGAGCCTTTCGTCGAATTTATCGCCGGCGAAGATATGATCGATTTTCAAGCCGAATTTCTTCTCGAAGATCTCTGTTGAAATCTCATCGCTCTGAACGCCGGAAAGACTGCTTGGCCCAATCAACGCCGAAATTTTGACTGCTTCAAGCGGCGCCTTCTCCTCAGTTGCAGTCGTCGTGTTATTCGAATTCGCCGCGTTCGCCGTGTCGTTCGAAGCCGCATCACTCTTCGTGTTTCCGGTAACATTACCGTTATTCCCCGTGTTCGAGCTTCCACAGCCAGCCAAACTTGCAGTGAGCATCGTAGCGATTGTCACCGCCGCTAAAGCTGAAACCTTCTTCTTCATTCTTGTGTGCCTCCCCATTTGTATACATGCGTCTATATTGTAGTTCTACCCTTTCACTGCACCTAGCATAATCCCTTTGGTAAAATAACGTTGCATAATAGGATAGATGCAGACAATCGGGAGAATAACAACCATGGCAATCGTCATGCTGACCGCGGTCGGTGTGAGCGTGAAATTCGAGGCCGATAGGCCCGCTCCACCGTTAACCATAATTTTGCTGGCTAACGCATCCGCTTCCGACATGAACTTGTACAAGACAAATTGCAGCGTATTCAGCCGTGAATCTGTGATGAGAAACAAATTATCGCGCAGGTTATTCCATTGATTGACCGATTCGAATACGGCAACCGTGGCAAGAATCGGTTTGGACAGCGGTACTAAGATGCTCCAGAATACCCGAAATATACCGGCTCCGTCGATTTGGGCTGACTCCTCCAAGGCGCTCGGGATGCTCTCCAGAAACGTCTTGATCAGAATGATATAGAACGGAGCAACGATGTACGGAATGATATAAACGGCGAACGTATTCATCAGATGAAGGTTTTTTATGTTGATAAACCATGGAATCAAGCCTGCATTAAAGTACATCGTGACCAGCACGAACCGGTATAGAAATTTCCTCATAAACATGTGGGGCTTTGTGAACAAGAATGCAAGGAATGACGAGCCTGCGAGCGTACAAGCTGTACCGACAACCGTTTTGAGAATCGTAACCCACAGCGCCATGCCGATTCCGTCAAGCTTTAGAACTTGAATATAGTTCTGGATATTGAATCCCTTCGGGAATACGACCAGCGCACCGGAAGTTACCCATTTGTTGTCGCTCACCGTGAGCACGAAGATGTAATACAAGGGAAAAATACATAACAGCGCAAACAGGATAAACGCCGTACTGTTGATGAAGCTGAAGCTGAAGCTCCCGAATGATGCCTTTTGTTTCATGATGGGCAATCCCCTCTTTAAATGATTCCTTCTCCGCGAACCTTCTTCGAGGCAAAGTTCACCGAGAACAAGAGCGCAATGCTGACAACCGACTTCAGTATGCCGACCGCCGTGGCAAACGAATAGTTATAGCCTGACATGCCGTTTCGTATGCCGACATTGTACACATAGAGATCGAGCACCTCGATGGAATCGGTGTTCAGTGCGTTCTGGAATACCAAGTACTGATCGAGGCCGTTATTCAAAAAGTTGGCTATGCTGAGCATCATCAGTACGAAGAAGGTAGGCATTAAATGCGGTACCGTGATGGACCACATGATCCGGAACCTCCCGGCGCCGTCGATCCTGGCTGCTTCATACAGCTCGTTGTCTATCGACGTTACGGCGGCAATGTAAATAATGGCTGTCCAACCGATCGTTTTCCAAGCCAAGTACGCCGTTTGAGTCAACCAGACATGGCTCGAACTAACCAAGAAGTTGATCGGATCCTCAATGATATGAAGCTGTATCAGCAGCTTGTTGATAAAGCCATCGGATTCCGAGAACATGGAGAATGCAAACGCATACACTAACGGCCAACTTAAGAAATTCGGAAGCGTCGTCAACGTTTGAATGGCTTTCTTCAGCGGCTCAAACTTCATCTCCACGAGGAATAGCGCGAATATTAGTGGCAATACTTGAACGAGCAGGCTTAGGAAACTAATGCCTAGCGTATTCGACATAATCCGCTTCACTTCGTCGACTGTGATCGGATCGCTTAAAATCATTTTGAAGAAGAAGAACCCTTTGAACTCCGAATCGAACAACTTATGGCCGAGCTTGTAATCGAAGAACGCGTACATCCATCCGTAAAGAGGCAAGTAGCTGAAGATGAATACCAGCGCTATGAATGGCAAAGCCATATAAAACAGTTTCTTGCCTTCCTTCTCGGAAACGGTTACAGTTTTACTGCTTGCTGTGCTGCTCATTGTTGAGTGTCACCTCCCTTGACACTAATGGTAACGGAGATGGAGGATGACGCTCAATTGTCAAAACTCTTAATCGAACTGTCAAAACTCTAGAGCCTTTTCACACGATCATCAATTGTGCTATCTTAGATGCTAACTGGAGGGACCTGTCACATGTATAACGTGCTGATCGTAGATGATGAACCGATCGTAGTCGAAGCATTGAGGAAATCGACCGTGTGGGATGATTTTGGCCTTGATGTAATTGGGGACGCTTACAACGGAATTGAAGCCCTTGAGTTGATGGAGAAACACCAAGTCCATCTTCTGATTACGGATGTTCGTATGCCGCAAATGGATGGAATCGAACTCATTCGCAGCATCCATCAGCGTGGATGGGACGTCAAGATTCTTATCCTAAGCGGTCATGACGATTTCTCATATGTAAAGCAGGCTGTCAAGCTTGGTGTCGAGAATTACATGCTGAAACCGCTGGATAAGAACGAATTCGTTGCAAGCATTTCAGCGATCGCCCTGAAGCTGCAGGATACCACGAACCGTCAGATCGGACTTGCCGAACAGTTGAATGCATTTCGCGAGAACATCCTGCTTCGATGGGTTTCAGGTTCTATCTCACGAGCCGAATTGCAAGAAAAATCACAAATCGCTCAAATCGAGCTGAATCTCGATTGTTTTCGCATTGCGTTAATTCGAGTTCTGAGCGGCGAAGATAACGCACAGAAGCACAAGGTTGCCTTAACGATCCGCGATCAACTGGCTCAATGGTTTAACCACGATACGCTGCGTTTGTCTTTCTGTGACTCTTCCTACGACGTGGTTGCCATTTTCTCTGAACCCACTGAAACAAGCGGCGGCGCTCCCCTTCTAGGCCTGCTGAAGCTATTTCTTTCCGAGATTAAAGCTCGAAATGACCTCCAAATCTTAATCACGATCGGGCAACGGACAACCGATCTGCTTGGCGCAGATCTCAGCTATCAGTCCGCCAAAGAGCTGCAAGGCTACAGTTTTCTATTGCCTCCGAACAGTCTGATCGATTCCGACGATGATACGAAGAACCACTCCGGACAAGAACAGATACCGAGCCTTCCTTACGAAACCATCAATAACCTGATTTTGGCCGGAAGGAAAGAAGAGTGTTTGGAATTGACGCGGGCCGCGTTAGGAGGTCTGCAAGACGCATCGCATCTCCCGCTTTCACAGCTCAAGAATGAGCTGCTTGAGCTGCTGTTTCAAATCGCCAACACCGTGAAAAAGTCAGTTGTTAATCCGCAGCATGTTCCCGATCAGTTCAAGCATCTTTACCTTCGATTCGAGTCCTCTACCCGATTCGATGATCTGGCTAAGCTTGTTTATGACACTGTTGCCCTCGCTTCGGATCTCTTCGGCGATAAGAGCGGCACTGCCAACGCGACGATAAAACCGATCTTGGACTATGTCTTGCAGCACTCAAATCAAGATTTATCGCTAAAGACGTTGTCCTATAAATTTAATATCAATGCGTCTTATTTGGGTCAACTGTTCCGGAAAGAAACCGGGATCTTGTTCAGCAGCTACCTGAACCATCTGCGAATCGAGAAGGCAAAGGAACTGCTATTGCAAACCGACATGAAAATGACGGACATAGCAGCCAAAGTCGGTTACTTGGAACCAAGCCATTTTTATAAAATTTTCAAAAAGGCGACCGGTGTGTCACCGGCAGAATTCAAATGAAAAAACGGATACGCATCAAGCTCTTTACCCGAATCCTGTTGCTCTATATTCTGGTTCTATCCGTTGCGCTCTATATTTTCACAGGGTACGTATCCAGAAACTCCTACGCATTGCTGAAGGAAGGACAAATCGGGATCCATCAGCAAATTATCGCAGCGCTGCAGAATACGATGAACGACCGTACGAAGACGATTAAAGACATCCTGCTCAAAATATACGATGACGAACAGTTATTTGCTTATATCATGAGTATGATGGACGTTACGGACCAGTCAGAAACTGTGCCCCTAGACTCCTATGAGAGAAAGAACATGGCTTACAAACTCGAAGACCTATTAAGCCTCGACCGTAACATTAACAACCTCATCTTCTATAACAGCCATTCACAGAGGGCCTATTTGTACATGTATGATTTGGACTATGCCTTCTTTGACCATACCGAAGCGATCCTGCAGAACATTCCCCGACTACGGGATTCTTCACAGGAGAGCTTTATTGTTCCTGCCCATCCTGGGAAATACGTGGCCTCCCAAGCATCCAAGAACTACTTTGACGTCGCCAGTAACTTTTACTACCCGAGCTCCAGCCTCTTTCTGGGTCGGTTCATTGTAGAATTCGGGATGGACGACCTGCAATATACCATCAACCAGTTTGGCAAAGACATGAAAGGCTATTTGCTTGTGCTAACGAAGGATGGGGAGGTTGTCTTCGATTCGTCAGCTGCCTTCTACGGGCGAAAATATCCCTACTTCGAACAGCTCCGCCAATCGTCGGATTCCGTGATGTTGGCCGAGGACAGCATGGTCAGAATGGCCAGCTCCGATAAAGACCCTTTTATTTATGCAGCCGTATTGCCCAAGTCAGCATTGAAGAAGCAGCTGAATATTTTTAACAACTCCACTTATATCGCCGCCATTATTCTGTTGCTCTTCATCTTCTCGGTTTATTTTCTTGTAACAAGCATAATATCCAAGCGGGTTAACCGCATCGTCAAAGCAATGAGCAAAACGGTTGAAAGCAATTTGGCTTACCGTATCCCTCTGAACAATAAAGATAATGAATTCGAACAAATCGCCGTCCATTTCAACAAAATGTGCGACAGCCTGCAGGACCATATTAATAAGTCTTACGTTTACGAGCTGCAGCAAAAAATCGCAGAAATGAAAATTCTCGAGAATCAGATCAATCCGCATTTCTTGTACAACTCCCTAGAAGCGATCCGAGCTAGACTAGAGATCGACGGGAATGACGAGGGCGGAGAGATGATTCATTCGCTCGCTGCTCTCTTCCGGGCATCGCTCAAAGCAGATTCGGTCGTCACCCTGGCTGAAGAAATCGACTTATGTAACATGTACCTCAAAATATTCAATGCGAGATATCAAAACTTCTTTCACTACGAGATCGAAGTCGAACCGTCGATTATGGGGTACGGCATCATTAAATTGATTCTCCAGCCGCTTATCGAGAACTATCTCATGCACGGCTTCGACCGTAAGCGTCAAAACAACCTGCTTACGATTCAGGGCTACAGAGATGAGAATGATCTGCGTATCACAATAGCCGACAACGGAAGCGGCATTGGACCGGATAAATTGAACGAAATCAGGCAGAAACTGATCCTCTCATCACAATCTGCCGAAAGAGGAAGCATAGGATTGTACAACGTTAACGAGCGGATCAAGCTGTTGTTTGGAGCAGCCTACGGATTGGAAATGGAGAGCTCCGAGCTCAAAGGAACGACGATTATCGTTCGAATCCCCTGCAGACAACCGCATGAGATCAAAGCGGCCCAGCTCGAGATTGGCAACGTTTAATTAGGCAAGGCAACACCAAGAAGGCCCTGTTAGTGTTCGAATGGAAAGAACTGCAACGACCTTTTCAATTATCCCGATGATGTAAAAAAGCCAGTTAGATCAATGGTTTGATCTAACTGGCTATAATATCTGGTCTCATTTAGAAGATTTAGTAATCCTCATTAAATATTGTATATAGTCTCAACTATAACCATTACTCGCATCATTAAATTACAATTTCACCAAATTACTTATAAGCGCGCATCGCCTTGCCGAGCTCCTTAAGCGACGGCTTCTTGCCATACATCAGCACACCGGCGCGGTAAATCTTCGCGGACAACCAGCCGAAGACAAGGATGGAAGCCAGCAGTGTCGCAATCGATATCCACACTTGCCACAGCGGCGGGTCGGACAAGCCGAGTCGTGAAACCATCGCGTAAGGCGCGAAGAACGGGATAAACGAACAGATCTTCATCAGCATCGAGCCCGGATTGTTCATGCCGCCGAAGATGCAGATATAGAAACCCGCGAGCGACAGCATCGTAATTGGCAATACCGCTTGACCGAGATCCTCGGTACGGCTGACGATAGAGCCGACGGCTGCGAACAGCGTCGCGAACAAGAAGTAACCCGTCAGGAAGAATACCAGTGAATACGTGAGCAGTACCGGATCGATGTCGCTCAGTGAAATGCCCAGATCGCCGAGCTTATCCGCGTTCTGTGGCAGCGTCATGTTGATCACGATCACGACAACATAAATCGCCATCTGCAGCAGGACGACTAAGAACATACCGAAGATTTTGCCGAACATGGCTTTCAGCGGCGAGACGCTCGTGATGAGAATCTCCATGACGCGGGAGCTCTTCTCGGCCGTAATTTCGCTTGCAATCATCTGGCCACTGATCATAATGGCCATGAACAGCATGATGATGATGACGTATACCGTTCCGAAATCCATCCCCTGCTGTGCCTTCGTTTTGCCTGAACCGATCGATCCTGCACCTTCCACAGTAGAGATCTGCACGGAATCAAGCTCAATCGGCTTCGTCAGGAGCGCCTTCACATCGTCGCTCAATCCGCCTCCGCCAATGACCGCTTCCATCTTAACCACCTGCAGCGCCGCGGACAACGATGACGACACCTTCGATTCCATCAAGCTCTCGGACTTATAGGTAATCGCTGGGAAACCGCTCTCCTTACCCGGCGAGAACTCAATATAGCCATGAATAACATCATCGGCCACAGCCTGCTTCAGCGCTTTCTCATTGGCTTCCGCCGAACCTGCATCCGCAATTGGAACCAGCTTCAGCTCAGGCTTCTCCTGTTTCCCGTAGTAGTTGTTAAGCATATCCGCAATTCGCGTGGTGGTGAATAACTCTGATTTCACCTTCTCGCTCGTGCTGTCCAAGTAACCAACCGCAGTCGGTTTCCCTTCGCCGCTGAACTTATCGATCATGTAGGGTAAATTGATGACAATGCTCATGATGATTGCAATAATGAGTGTCGTAATCAGAAATGCTTTTCCGCGCACCTTATTCTTCGCCGTAAAGCCGACAACCGTCCAGAATCCGCTATTCATGGCTCTCACCTACCGTCTTAATAAAGATTTCATTGAGCGTCGGTTCCAAGATTTCAAAACGATTCACGCCGGTTTGCGCCATGGCCAGCTCCAATACAGGGCGGCCTGCTGTCTCATCAGTGATCAGCAGCTCATAGCCATACTCATGTCGTTTCACGTTCATGACGCCGCCGATCGCTTCAAGACCGGTTACCTCGCCGTCCGTAGCCAGAATAATGCGCTCCCTGGGAAACTGCTTCTTAATGGCTTTCAGGTTGCCTTGCAGAACCGTATTCGATTTATGCAGGATCGTAATATTGCGGCACAGCTCCTCCACGTGCTCCATCCGGTGTGTCGAGAACAAGATACATGAACCGGCATCACGCAATTCCTTAACGGTCGACTTGAGCAGTTCCACGTTAACCGGATCCAGTCCGCTGAACGCCTCATCCATAATAACGATGCGCGGATGATGGATGACGGCAGCGATAAATTGGATCTTCTGCTGATTCCCCTTGGACAGCTCCTCGACCTTCTTGTTGTAGTACTCCGGCACGCCGAATCGATCCAGCCAGCGCTTCAAGTTCTGGTCGGCATCCCGCTTGGACATGCCGCGCAACTGTGCGAGATAGAGGATCTGATCAGACACCTTCACCTTCGGGTACAGACCGCGTTCCTCCGGCAAATAGCCGAGTCCCTTCAGCAGTTCTTTCCCATACGCTTTGCCATCATATCGAATGCTCCCGGAATCCGGATAAATAAGGCCGAGCACCATACGCATCGTTGTTGTTTTCCCTGCCCCGTTGGCGCCGAGCAATCCATAAATCTCACCTTGCGCAACTTCGAAGCTGATCCCATTAACAGCTGTTTTGTCCCCATATTGCTTAAAAACATGTTCAAGCTTCAACGCATTCATCTTCTAGAAAACTCCCCTCGCATGTTCGATATGATGCAGCAAAATCTCATCGAGCTCCAGCTTCTGTTTGCTGATTAATCCAAGCTTCTGTTCCATAAGCCATCGTTCTGCCTGCAGCGCATCCTCTGTTACCACTTTGTACGTCGTTGCGCCTGATAGGCTCGCACCGCGGTAACCGGGCATCTGCTTCCAATTGATATTGACTCCGGCGGCATCGATATACATCGCCTGCCATGCGCTTAGCAAGCTATCCTTCTCATAGATCCCGAGCACCTTACCCTGCACCATGAACACAATATAGTCTGCCAGCCGCTTGACTTCGTCGACAATATGAGAAGCCATTAGAATAGTCCGATTGCCCTGCTCCATATAACGATGCAGCACATCGATCATGGTCTTCCAAGCGATCGGATCCAGACCCGAGGAAGGTTCATCAAGCAGCAGCAGCTCCGGATGATGCGCCATCGCGAGCGATAGATCGAATTTCCGCCGCATCCCCTTAGACATTTTGCCCAGCTTGATCGCTGGGTCTACCTCGAACCGGCGCAGCAGCTCCTGGTAGAGGTGAACATCCCACTTCGGGTACCACTGCCGGACGAAAGCCGCTTTCTGATTCCCGCGCAGTCCATCCTCCAGATCGACCGGTTGCTCCGGCACATAACCCATTCGCTCCTTCAGCTTCGTATCATTACCTGATCCGACAGTCTCGCCCAGCAGCTCAATTCGCCCATTATTCGGTTTGGCGAGGTCCAGCAGCAGTCGAAACAACGAGCTCTTCCCCGAGCCGTTAGGACCGACGATTGCCGTCACGAAGCCGCTCGGAATGACCAGATTGATAGGACCAAGCTCGAAATTCGGCCTGCGCTGCGTCATTCCGGTAATTTGAACAGCAGCTTCACTCATCCTTATCCGCCTCCCCGCCCTGATGGTATGCCGTGCTTCCTTCTCGCTTCCGGCGCAGCACGTCTTGCAGCATGTCAATCAATTCTTCATCGCTAAAATGTACCCGAAGTCCAGCTTCCACCGCCTGCTCCATCGCTTCCATGACCGCGGTTCGCCGCTGTCGATCCCTTGACTCCGTGTCTACCTTCGCGACAAAGGTTCCCGTTCCCTGCCGAGTGCGAAGCAGTCCTTCACTCTCTAAATCCTGATACACCCGCCGAACGGTTATGATGCTGCACTTGGTCAGGTGCGCCAATTCACGTATGGATGGAAGCAGCGTCCCTTCCGGCAATTGACCGCTGACAATGAATGCACGAAGCTGCACCTCGATCTGATGGTATAACGGCTCCGCACTATGTTCATTCAGCTGTATAGGAATCCACACCGTCCACACCTTCTCTCGCATTCATTACGCTATTCCAGCAAATTGCGTTTCGTATTTCGCTTCCGAATCAAAACGCCCATCAGTGCGGCCACCATGATTCCCATGAACACCGACAGAATCGGCCAAAGGATGGCATGATCACGTGACACCTCAATGGTGGTGAACATCAGATGCGTATCTGCCAGCCACAGCATTAAGCCGACTAAAGCGTAGAACAGCAGGTAACAGCAGCAGATGAGCATATAAATTTTCCCTTTTACGGTCTGTTCAAAGAAGATATAAGTGGACCCCGCCATCATTGCATAACCATACCAGATGAACGAGAAGATAACATACTCTCCGGGCGTCATCAGCTCACGAAGCTCATTTAATGCGACGTATTGTAAAGTAAAGAAATAAAGAGAAACGATGGTCAATACAACGATAAACTGCAGCAGCCTTGCCAGGATGATCGTATTCCAGCTAATCGGCATTGTTCGCAGGTAAGCATTATTTCGCGTATACGGATCTCTTCCCCAGTATTGCACCATACTTCGGTTCATCAGGAAACCCATGGTCGGCAGAATGGACAAATAAACGAAATCATATCCCCACACTGAGCCGCCTGTATCTTTATGCAGAAGCAAATCGTTAAATATAGGCATCATTACAACAACCATGTAACTAACGAATACTATCGTAATCAGCAGTCCGATCCAAGAACGGCTCCCATCAAAACGAAGCAATCTCCATGCACCTTGCCAGCTCGTCATCCCCTGCTCGCCTCCGCTCTGTATACTGTATATATTCATATATACAGTATACTCAGTTGACAGTTCAGCTGTCAATCACAACCAGCTCCTACTCCTACTCCTACTCCCGCTCCAGCCCAGAATTCATCCGAATGTAATCAGAAGTGTTGCAGTTTCTGCAGCATTTCCGAGCAATATTGCTCTAATCTTGAGGAATGTTGCACAATAGGCAACATTCCTTGCTATTTCGGCCACCTAGAGGCCAAACTGCTTAGTATTGTTGCAGTTTCTGCAACAATTGCCCATCTACCGCTGCTATGAAGGTTAATATGTTGCAGTTTCTGCAACATTCGCGCCAGACTACCAGGGAGCAACCACCCCGTTGAATGCATTATTTTCTCCAATTGGTCCCATGAAATAACAAAGACGGCTTCAACAGCCGCCCAATCTCATAAGCAAGCAAGCTTGCCCTCGTCAAAATAATAGATATCTTCCCGCTTGAACCCATACTCGCCATTCTTCCGACTGATATGCGGCTCAAACGTAAACAGCGCCGCTTCACTGAGCTTCATCGTATTTCCCCGCTCGAAGTATCTTCGATCGTCCTTACGAAACACAATTGTATGGCCTACATTACCGGCAAAATCAAGATTTTCGTAGCTATGCTGGCGCAGAAGCTCATTGATATATTGATAGACTTGCTCAAACGTCCGGTCCGGCTTCACGTAGCTAATAAACGCATCATGTAGTGCGATCCCCATTTCGACGCCACCGGCAAAATCAATGTCGCTACCCCGTAACTCCTGTTCCTCTACCACCCTGCCATCACAGACGACAAAAGTTCGAGCATGATCACCCCAATACGCGTTCAGCTCCGGGCTGAGATCAACCGTTATAATATCATCGCGACCAACAACGCACGCCGTCGGTTCGTAGCCTCTCCCAGATTCGGAGATCAGCGTCCGCTTACCGACATGGACGAAGGCTCCGATCCCATAGTACCAGAAGCTAGCAATTCCCTTACTCCGCATGAAGCTCTCCGCTCTGTCCACGATGTCGCGCTCCGTTACACCTTCACGGATATAGGTCTGCAAATCATTCATCGTTGCTTTCGCAATCGATTGAACATGACGGTAATTGGATAAATAGTCCATACACATATGCAGGCTGACCTACTTTCATTACGATTTCTTCTTATACTTATATAAACCAATAATGCCAGCGACTAGTAGACCCACGGAATAAATGAGACGAAAAATCAGTACTCTTAGAACGGCAGCATCATCCGGCCCATTACCGACCGGACCAACCCGTGGCCTGTACACATCCCAATAGGCGAGTAGAGCTAAGCAAATCATGATAAATGCTGCAACAATTGCAAACACGTAACGCTTCAATAGACGTTCACTCCCCATCGCTAGTCAGATTACTCCATTATAGAAAACGATCCGTACACTTGTAAACAATTGGAAACGCAAAAAAAACACCTTACCAGAGCATCATGCACGCTCTAACTTGGCGGTTGTAGCTTATTTAGGTCCAGGCTTCTCATTCATTTGATTCACGATTCGAACAATCTCCTCTTCTTCTCTCAACTTTGCGGCAATATCGTAGTAGATGTCGCTGAGCTGCGGCGGAGACTCCTCATGATGATAAACACCGGGGAAGCTGCCCAACTGCTCTTGCTTTGTTCTGCGAATGGGAGGAAGCTTGGCGACTTCACGTTTCAAAATAAAGCGAAGCAGCAGTGCCGATACGAGCATAACGGTACCCGACTTCCATGAATCCGTAAAGCCCAGCACCAGCATAGCGAACAGAATCGATGGATATATGAACAGCAGCGTAAAGAGGAGGATCAGTAGTTGTGTCAGGAGAGACTTAAAGGCTTCCATACCTACCACCCCCGCACCCGATGTTACTTATGTGTATGCCGGGAGGGGTTATCCGTATTAGAATGGATCTATAAATCGATTACATAAGGAGGCATTACTTTGACAGCTATGATTTTGTCAAACGAACCAAGCGCTATCGTCATCCGAACGGATGATAAGTGGCACACTCTTGCCCGCGCCGGGGCGGATAGATGGGAAGCATCCGGTCTGGCAATTACGATGAAACGCAGAGGGAACACAATCGCACTGGAATTGGAAGCGCCTACTGCAGCAGTTCGCACAATCAAACTGCGCTGGAACGAAGCACCTGCAGGAAATTTGCTCATACTCGGCGATCACTGGGAGCGCGGTTATGGGGACCTCGAATGGCGAGGCATCGTGCCGGAGCGCGTTATGCCTTGGTATTTCCTTGCCCATGATGGGCTGCGCACGGCCGGTTACGGTGTGAAAACAGGCGCAAACTCGCTCTGTTACTGGCAGCTCGATTCGGATGGACTAACATTCACGGCTGATGTTACAAGCGGGAATAGCGGCGTATTTCTAGGTGCGCGTACTCTCTCTGTAGCCGATATCATTTATGATCCGGGCACACTGGGTGAAACGCCTTTTGCAGCGGCAAGACGATTCTGCGCTATGATGTGTGACAAGCCTTTAATGCCGAAGCAGCCTGTATATGGCGGTAATAACTGGTATTATGCTTACGGGGAAAGCTCACATCGAGAGATTTTGGAGGATTCGCGGTTCATTTCTTCGTTGTCTTCGAATACGCTCAATCGTCCATATATGGTCATTGACGATGGCTGGCAGTCAGCCAAAGATAACGGAGGCACCTGTAATGGGGGGCCGTGGATCGGCAACAGTAAATTCCCGGACATGGAGCGACTTGCCGGTGAAATGAAAGAGATCGGCGTGAAGCCCGGCCTCTGGTTCCGCCCGCTCCTGACGACTGAGAACGTGCCTGCAGAATGGATTCGCTATAAGGAAGCATCAACCGGAAGCAGCGTGCTCGATCCTAGTATTCCGGATGTCTTGGCACATATTCGCGAATCGGTAGAACGAATGGTAGGCTACGGATTCGATATGCTGAAGCATGATTTTACGACGTACGACATGCTCGGACAATGGGGCTTCACAATGAAATCCAAGCCTCATGCACTGCCTTATGCGTTCCATGACCGTTCCAAGACAACCGCCGAAATTACGCTCGCTTTGTACCGGACCATTGCCGAAGCCTCCGGTCAGGCGGACATCATTGGCTGCAACACCTTCAGTCATCTCTCTGCAGGATTGTTCGAAATTCAGCGGACCGGCGACGATACAAGCGGACGCTGGTGGGAGCGGACTCGGTACATGGGCGTGAATACGATGGCTTTTCGAATGGCACAGCATGGTACCTTCTACAGCCACGACGCAGATTGCCTCGGCTTAACGAAGGATGTGCCTTGGGCGTACAACCGGGAATGGCTGCGCCTGCTTGCAGGCAGCGGCACGCCGCTGTTCGTATCGGCCGATCCGGCCATTGTCACGAAGGAGCAAGAGCTCGAACTGCGCGCCGCTTTCGAGCTGGCGGCTCAGCCGTTGCCTGTTGGCGAACCGCTGGACTGGCTGCGCACGACTTGTCCAAGCCGCTGGGTGCTGAACGGTGAAGAGACTTCGTTCCAATGGAACGAGGTTTCCGCGGAACTGCTGGATGAGAAGGATAATGGTTGGTGGGTGTAATTCACTCACACTCACTCATTCAGCTTTATATACAGGTGTTCATCGGAGGGGCGAATTCGCTCCTCTTTTTTATATGGATTTATCTGTTAAATAGATAGCCATCTATTAACCGAACCTGTCCTCCTTTCATATAGTAGTTAGTAGACTTTCAGATTCGTTAAGCAAGAGGAGGACGAGTTATGCCTATCTATGATTCAGAACCGATTTGGAACGGCCAGGTTCCACAAATCACCAGCCTTTCGATTTGTGTGTTCAGTACTGACCGAAAGCCTTCTACTGCAGCAATCCAAGTTTATCAAGTCGTGCCGTCCGGCACCGGAGCCGGTGAGAAAATCCCTTATGTCATGAAGCTGGTATCGCTAAATCCGATCGGAGAACCGGGCTCCAGCTATACGCTGGACAATGTATATGCAGGGGTCAATGTCTTCGGCGTTCGTATTGAGACAAGCGGTATCGGAGGCAGCAGCGTTGCTTTTGCCGTTTCAGTCACCAGGGACCATGTTCACGTCGAGGATTATTTCCTCATTGGCAGATGTGAGTGAGAGATAGAGACTGTCCGGGACTGTCGGAACGGCAGGCATAAGAGCCATCTTCCAACCTGTAACGGTTGTGACAGTGGTTATTTGGCCACAAAAGTTCGTTTTGATTTTCTTACGGTTGCTAGCGGGCTTATTTGGACATTTTCCGGCAAAAATCACCCCTTGCGCAGTAAATAACGATGCTCACAACCGTTAGAGTTTTAAAGGTAGTTGTTTCTATGAAATAGCCACGCTGACAACCGTTACTAGGCGATAGCGAAGGGTTGGCGACCCGACAGACGCTCATGGCTGCGACTGTGCAGAGTACGAAGAGAAAAGCTATTAAACAAGCAGATAACGCAAGAAACCCGACGTTTATAAACGTTGGGTTTCTCTTCATTCTGCATTTGGGACTGAGACCCCGGACTGTTTCTTTATGTGCCTATTCCGACTTACATATCCGCTCATGCAGAAAATCAACCAGATGCACGGCCTCCATCTTGCCGCTCATCCCATGCTTCTCGATGCCGAGCTTCATCTGCAGCAGACAGCCGGGATTGCTCGTGAGCAAGTAATGGGCATCCGTTCGTTTCACATGATCCATCTTATGATCGAGAATTTGACCGGCCATATCCGGCTGGGTCAAATTATAGATCCCTGCCGAGCCGCAGCAGCGGTCTGCTTCGTGGAGTTCAACGAACTCCGCGTTCGCCACGCTACGCATCAGCTTGCGCGGCGCTTCGGATGAGCGCATCGCGTTGCGAAGATGGCAGGAATCCTGGTAGGTGATGCGGACCTTGTCGGTGGATGCGAAGCTTACGCCGCCCCCTCCGCAGGAGCTGCCGCATCCGGCAGCGGCGGTTTCAGCCGCACTGCTCGAGCTCGGCTTCGCCACGTCACCGCTGCCGCTTGCTGCGGCTGCTGCCGCACTGCTCGAGCTCGGCTTCGCCGCGTCACCGCCGCCGCTTGCTGCGGCTGCCGCCGCACCGCTCGAGCTCGGCTTCGCGCCGCCGCAGCTCGGCGCCGCGGCAGCCTTGCTCGCCGCCACGGCCAGCGTCGCCGCAGCCTGCAGGCGGCCGTGCTCCACGAGCAGCTTGCTCACATCAAGCGTGCGCTTCGCAAACCAAGCTGCGCCTTGCGCCCACTGCGGATCATCGTGCAGCAGGTGGTCGTATTCCACCAGCAACGCGCCGCAGCCGCCGGCATTGGAAGCGATCCAATCGACGCCTGCGGATTGGAACGCCTTGATGTTGCGTTTAGCCAGCTCCTTCGCCCCAGCTTGCTCGCCGCTGTGCGCATGCAGTGCGCCGCAGCAATTTTGCGTCTCGGGAATAACGACGTCGAAACCTGCTTCGTTCAGCAGTTCAACCGTATGCTTATTCGTTTCCGTGAATAGGACATCCATAATGCAGCCCCGAAACAAACCTACCGTTCCCACGCGCTCACCTGAAGCCGGATGATAGGAGCCGATTTGCTCGACCACGCCGCGATACGAAGCATTCGGCAAGATCTGCTCCATCTGCCCCATATGGGCCGGGAACAGCTTCATGAGACCGACGCCGCGAACGAGCTTGCGCAATCCGGACTGCTGATAGATTTGCAGCGCTCCTCCAAGCAGCCGCATCCGATTCTGATGGGGGAACATCCCCTCAAATGCGGTCTTGCGTGCCAGCTTCACCCACCAGCGATGGCTCGTCGTATGCTGCTCGATGGAATCGCGCGCCTGCTCCAGCAGCTGCCCGTATTTCACATCGGCAGGACATGCCGGCTCACAAGCACGACAGCCCAAACAATGATTCATCTGTGTCTCAAACGCATAGTCGGGATCCATGATCCCATCCGCAACTGCCTTCATTAACGCGATACGTCCGCGCGGCGATTCCGCTTCAATGCCTGTTTCGCGGAAGGTCGGGCACGCCGGCAAGCAGAAGCCGCAGCGCATGCAATTGGTGAGCTGATCATAATCGAGCGTACTCTTCAGCGTCGTCGCGAGCTCACTGCACTTGCCGCCTTCCCTGGATTCAAGCAGGGAGACAAGGGAGTTAGCCATGGCCGAGCACCACCCTTTTGCGTGTTGATTTGGCGAACATTTTGCCCGGATTCAAGATGTTGTTCGGGTCAAAAGCCGTCTTGATCGCCCGCATAACCTCCATGCCAGCCGCGCCTACCTTCCACTCCAAATACGGTGCTTTCACAAGGCCAACGCCATGCTCTCCCGTAATCGTGCCGCCGAGCGCAATTGCGGCCTCGAAGATTTCCTCGAAAGCCAGCTCCACACGATGAATTTCATCCTTATTGCGCGCGTCCGTCGTAGCGGTCGGATGCAAATTGCCATCCCCGGCATGGCCGAACGTACAGATCGTCACGTTATGCCGCTCGGCAATCTCGTTGATCGCGAGCACCATCTCGGCGATCTTCGAGCGCGGTACCGTCGCATCCTCCAGAATCGTCGTCGGACGCAATCTGGCCAGCGCCGTAAAAGCACTCCGCCGCGCAGTCAGCAGCTTCAGCGCCTCCGCATCATCGGCTGCTATAGTAACCCGCTCCGCATTCTCGCTGCGGCAGATCTCCGCGATTCGCTCAATATCCCGCTCCACCATCTCCGGATCGCCATCCTGCTCGATGAGCAGAATCGCATCCATATCGAGCGGAAGTCCCAGCTTCGCGAAATCATCCACGACTCGAATCGTCGGATTATCCAGAAACTCCAGCGTCGCCGGAATAATGCGGTTCTCAATGATCTTGGAGACCGTGCGTGCCGCGCCGTACAAATCCTTATACATCGCGAGCATCGTCTTCTTCGTCTTCGGCGGCGGGATCAGCTTCAGCGTCGCTTCCGTAATAACAGCAAGCGTGCCTTCCGAGCCGACCAGCAGCTTCGTCAGATCATAGCCGGCAACGTCCTTCATCAGCTTCCCGCCGGTACGAAGAATCTCGCCGCTTGCGAGTACAGCTTCAAGGCCGATGACGTAATCCTTCGTCGTTCCATATTTCAAGCCGCGAAGCCCGCCTGAACACTCGGCAATATTGCCCCCGATAGTCGAGATCGCCATACTGCTCGGGTCCGGCGGGTAGAACAGACCAAGCTGCTCCACATGCGTAATAAACTGCTTCGTATTTAAGCCGGGCTGCACGGTAGCGGTGAGATTCTCGAGATCCACTTCCAGAATGCGGTTCATCCGGTGCATCACCATGACGATCCCGCCTTGGACCGGCACCGTTCCGCCGCATAGATTCGTACCGGAGCCACGGCTGACAACCGGGATGCGATGCTCCTGCAGCAGCTTCAATATGGCCGACACCTGTGCCGTATTCTCAGGATATATGACGCCATCCGGCAGCGATTGCAGCATCGGCGTTCCATCATAAGAATGTGTAATTAGCGATTCCGGATCATCCTTGAACCACTGCCCGCCAACAATGGAGCGCAGCTTGCTTGTAACCGTATCATGAAGCATGAAAGAGTTCCCCCTCAGTGGAAAATAGATCAGGTCGTCTGATGACTTTGCTTTGAAAAAAGTATATCATAGGATGGAGAAATGCGACATCGATAAATAACCGTCATTTTGAACATCAGCTGCTCACTCAGGAGGTTTCTCCCTATGAATAGAATGGAACGCCCGCTCAAGAGTAACGAATGGGTTTCTCGCGAGCTCTACAGCCGCATTACATCAGGTGCTATTCTCCCCGGCGACAAGCTTCCGTCCGTTGTAGACCTCGCCGCCGAATACGGGGTCGGACGCTCTACGATCCGCGAAGCATTGAGCGCGCTCAAAGCGAAAGGACTGCTCGATATTCGTCAAGGCGGCGGCACCTTTGTCTTATCGCCTGAACCCGCTCAGCTTGAGGACAGCGCAACTGCCGCCCTCAAGGAAGACTGGCTGGATCGGGCCGACTCGCTGCTTCAATTGCTGGAGGTGCGCAAAGTGCTCGAAACCGGCTGCGCCGCACTCGCCGCTAAGCATCGCAGCGCTGACGATCTTACCGCTCTGCACGAGACGCTTCTCCAGATGGAGCAGCAACTGCCTGACGAAGCCTTCAGCGAGCAGGCCGATGTCCGCTTACATGAGCAAATCGCAGCCGCGACTCATAACCCGATGCTAATCGAGCTCATGAAGTCGCTTTCGATGCGGCTGCATGAGAGCATGAGCGATACGCGCTCCCTCTGGTTCTACGCTGAACGGCAGTCTGCGCGCAGGCTGCTCGAAGAGCACATTGCCCTCGTCGATGCAATCGAAAAGCAGGATGAAGCTCTCGCCTCCTCCCGCATGGAAATTCATCTCGCCAAGGTCGAGCAGGTGCTTCGCGATAAAACCGGCAACCTATAGCGGCAACTACATTACGTTGGGTCTTTTTGTATTTTCTAAATTACAGCGGGGCTGTTCCGGTCATTTAATTATGACTTTTTGAACAGCACCATAAGCTACTTTTTGCTCCTTGGAGTTAATCCGGGGAAGAGCAAAATTTTAACGGTTGTCAGAGAGGCTATTTCTTGAAAATTAGCCTGTTTGAAAAAAATCTAACGGTTGTTACAGAGGTTATTTGCAGCAAATAGGTTGATACCTAGTGGAAAACGTCCAAATAAGCTCTACAGCAACCCTTAGAATATAAAAAAGGTGAATTTAGGCCAAATAACCACTCTCACAACCGTTAGAGTTGGGAGTGACCAAGCATGCGTTCATCGCGAAGGTACAAGTGAGTGGATTCCCACCTTAACCTACTCATTCAAGAGATCCAGGACAACAGCGAAAAGGGGCTATCCCAACGTCATCATGGATGACTTTTGGGACAGCCTCCTTTGCTCTGCCATTCTATAAATCTTCTTCAATGACAGGAATACGCAGTACGTTCGGATCGGTAAAAATATCAAATTCATCGCGGCTCGTGCTGGAGAACTCCGACACAATCGCCCCTTCACTGCCTGCCTGGAACCAATGCTTCGTTCCCGGGGAGATGGTGTATTGCTCGCCAGGGTTCAGCTCAATCTCATGAAACACCGTGTAATAGGGCTCGCTGCCTGCCGGTACTTTCGCTTGGATCGCGGCAGCCTGCTCTCCTTCAACATAGAGCCACACTTTACCGAAGCGGCAGCGGAATGTTTCCAGCTTGCCGGGATCCGCGCCAACCGGCGGATGCAGATGCTCGGGGCAGGTTTGGCCGGCAAACAAAACAAGTTCTTTCGCGCAATAGCGATCATTATTAATGTACGTGATGAGTTCGAGCCCTTGCGATTCCAAGTCTTCTAATCCAAACGTTGCAACCTCAATGTTGTCACGTTCCTCTGCCGTCAATACAATCCCGACTTGACCAAACAACTCCGCCGTCCGCTGCTGCGCAGCACGCACATCGCTTCTCTTCACACTCATTCGCCTCCTTAGGATTCAGCCATTCGCGTAGTCATCGTGACAGCTTCCAACAGCCCATACCAAACGCCTGCCTCAGCTTCACTGCTCCAGCCGGGCAATGTCAACGTCACCGCTTTTCTTCGCCACCCTGTCGCCATGCGCTGCTGCAAGGTTTCCCACGCCGGAACGCCGCTCGTCGCATCCGCATGCTCTACATTGCTGGCGCCTACCGCAACCGCGCCATTCAAGACTGCTTCAGGGCTCAACCCCTTCAGCAATCCGGCTATGAATCCCGCGATCGTGCAATCTCCCGCTCCTGTAGTCCCTGCAACGTCGACCTCAAAACACGGCACGAGCAGCTCACGGTCCAGCCAAGCATCTACATCCGCAGGCGCTCCGGCCCCCATGGCCGCCAGCTTCGCACGGTTGTCTGTTGTCCGCAGGTAGAGCCCGTGCTCGCCGAGCTTCAGCACAACTACGCTGACGCCAAGCTCCAGCAGTTCTTGCGACAGCTCCCGCAGAAGCGGACCGTCTGCGAACGGCAACAAATCATTCGTATCATGAACGGCTGACAGCCGATCGTATTCTTCCCGCCGGAGCATATACAGAATCTCCTCGAAGCTGGGCAGAAACACATCTACGTGCGGGAGCGCTTTCACAAATACGCTTCGCCAGTCCGCCAAACCTGCAGGCGACTCCGGATCGGGTTTCGCCAGATCCAGCGATACCGTCAGCCCTTCACCCTTTACGCGCGACAGCAGCTCAGCCAACTCCGTTCCGCCGTCCTCGTACATTTTCCGCATCAGCGGCGGGTAACCGAAGTGGAACAACCGCGCGCCTCTCAGCGCTTCAATAGGCAGATCATCGGCCGAATACGTATCGTTAGCCCCCGTACAATGGAGGAAAATCCGGTCGATATTCGGCGGACTGATTACCAGCGAATAGGAGGTATGCTCACCTGCTGCGACGATCATGCCACCTGCAAGCTCCTGTCCATATCCGCGCAGCACATCCAAGATAGCCCCTCCGAACAAATCATCGCCGATCTTGCCCATCAGCTTCGTGCCTACACCAAGCCGGTGCAGCGCAAGTCCCGTGTTCGACACGGCCCCACCGGTTGATATCACGGCTGCCCCAATATCCACCAGCTTACCCGGAACGAGAATCGCGCCCATTCCGTCTTTCTTCGCCTGCATAGCAGGGATAACATCCAGACAAATATGACCGGCCACCACAACTTCGACATCCGCGTTTGCGCGTAAAGCGCTCAAGCTCAAGGCTAATCCCTCCAGTCGATCGTTACGGTTTCTCCGGTGCGCTGCGATGCAAGTGCCGCCGTGAATACGAGGTGGCTGCCACGCGCTTCTTCCGGCGTTGCGCAATAAAACGGCTGTCTCATCCCATCCTTGCCGCTGACAAGTTCATCACAGAACGCAGCCCACATTTGCAATATCGAATCCGAAAATCCAAACTCGAAGATCCCTCCCGTAATCGTCCCATAAGCGGATTTATACGGTACATCCACCGTATGCCATGCCTGCTGCTTACCCGGTGAATAAGGGAGCGAAGAGACTTGCTTCGGATTCTTCGTGCTGAATTCCGCGGACATCTCTGTTCCTTGAATGCGAATAAACCATGTATTCGCATGTCCCGGTGCAATTCTTTTCGTGGACAGCACCATCGGGAACTCTTGATCGGCTGTCTTCACTTCACAGGCCAGGACCGCATTATCCCATGTTTCGCAAGGAACCTTATCGCCTTTGCTATCCGGTCGTTCGGATACGATCTTACTTAGCAAGGCCCGCACGTTCTCTGGCTTCCAACCGAACCGCATCGGAAGATGAAGCACATGCATCCCCAGATCGCCCATACAACCATACTCGCCATTGGTAGCTACGCGGCGTTTCCAATTGATCGGTTTCGTCGGATCAAGGTCACTCGAATGCCAGAAGCCTGCCTCCACCTCGATAATTCGCCCAAATTTACCTTCATTCACCCATTGAATGATCTGATGTGCGCCCGGATAGAAAGGGAACTCCGATGAACAGCGGACAATCACCTCGGGATGCGCGATCATTGCGGCATTGATGCGTGAATTCGCTTCTTTGTCGATGCCGAAGGGTTTCTCGCCAAGCAAATGCTTGCCTGCAGCAATAATATCCACGTAGATTTGCGCATGCAAATTATGTGGAACGGCGCAATATACAGCATCCACATCAGGGTCGGACAGCAGCATCTTATAGTCGGAGTATACGCGCTCTACGCTTGGCACCTGACGTTGAAACCACTCCGCCGCAGATGGATTTGCATCACATACCGCCACAATACGGGGTTCAAACCCGACTCCCTCCAGGTGCAGCCATCTTGCCGCCGCACTGGCGAACTCCTTGCCCATCAAGCCGCAGCCAATAACGCCGAAACGAACGATATGTCTCTCCATCCTACTTCGCACCCTCTCCACCTAGAATGGCCAGCGCTTCCGATGCCGCTGCACCATGATGCACGATCGACATCAATGCATTCGTCATACCTGCCGGATTCGGGTGCTGAATGACATTACGGCCGTAAACGATACCTGATGCGCCTTGGTTCATCAGCTCAACCGTACGATTTACGATTTCTTCGTCACTTGCTCTGCCGCCGCCGCGAACCAACACCGGAATTCCGGAGGCTACCTCTATAACGCGGTGATATTCCGTCACATCGTCGCATGGATCGGCTTTAATGACATCCGCGCCAAGCTCCACGCCTTGGCGAACAAGCGGCATAATTTTGTTAATATCGCCGTCAACCATATAGCCGCCCTTCGCCGCATTCGGCAGCATAACCAGCGGTTCGACCATAAGCGGCATGCCATATTTCTCACATTCACTCTTGAGCAGCGAAATGTTACGCACGCACTGGTGGTGCAGCTCCGGCTGACCCGGCAGCAGCAGCAAGTTCACACATACCGCGACGGCATCGAGCGCGACCGCCTTCTCAATTGCACGATCCACAAGCTCGCTAAACAAGAAACGCGGCAGCTCTGTTCCATAGATATTCGCCGCATCCGTACGCAGGACAAGTCCGGGCTTCTTCTTGCCGGGAACCGCCTGCAGCCACCTCGCCTGACCGATGCTGAGCTGAATGCAATCCGGATTCGCCTGGACGATCGTTTCAATCGCCTGCTTCATATTCTCAATACCCGATAGGAAGGAAAACTCATTGAAGAAGCCATGATCTACCGCAACATCAAAACACTTTCCTTGCTCGCTAAACATCCGATTGAGACGTGGTGCTGTCGATGCCATATCTACCATCCCCCTCTGTTCTGTTGGAACAAATAATGTTCGTTTATAACATTATTCTATATGAGCTCTTTACACCTGTCTATCAAAATGTTTAAAACAAACACACAATGGCATGCCAACTAAGCTTCCAACAGCTGCAGCCCATTCTCAAGGCAAGCCTCAATCAGCGATTGCTCGGGCAACTGATCGCAAATAACGCGATGGACCGCTGACAGCGGAGCGAACGAGAACAGCTCCTTCGCCCCGTATTTCGTATGGTCGACGACGACATTGACCTCTGTCGCTTGCACGATGGCCATCCGTTTGATTTCAGCCTCGTACATGTTGGAGTTGCTGAAGCCATGCTTTGCCGTAATCCCTGTTGCCCCAAGGAACACGCGGTCAAACGCCATTTTCCCAATCGCCTCTACTGTTCCGGGGCCTACTAACGTAGACGTCGTTTCCAGCGCCATCCCCCCCGTGACAACGGTGGTAATCCCTCGTTCCAGCAGCTCCATCGCGATATTCAGTGCATTCGTCACTACCGTGATATTCATTCCCGCCCTCAAATGCCGCGCGACATAGAGGGTAGTCGTGCCGCCATCGATAAATATCGAATCGTTCTCGATTACGAGTGCTGCCGCTGCTCTTCCGATTCGATTCTTCTCCTCGGTCATCACGACGGAGCGATCCTGCAGCGCCACATCCTTCGATGCCAATATGGCACCGCCGAAGGTTCGCTTCACATAACCCGCCAGCTCCAGCTTCTCCAGATCGCGACGAATCGTCATCTCCGTCACGCCAAATGTTTCCTTGAGTCCGGCTACCTTCACCTCGCCGCTGTTCTCCAGCATCCCGAGCAGCTGCTGCTGCCTCTCATTCATGCTCATCGTCATCTAGCTCACTCGCCCTTCCGCGCTGCTCTTAGCTAACTGTCAATTCCAATTCATAGACTAGCGATGCTCCGGGCTCCAGCATAACCAAGCTTCCACGCTGCCGTTCGGTCTCCATCCCTTCAACATCGCAGTTGGAAGGTTCTATGCCAAGAGCATGCACACCGGCACCCGGCATCTTCCACTGCACCAGCTTCGGAAGCGTATCCGTGTTCCAGCTCAGCTTCACCGCTATCGGCGAAGTATGTCCCATTGCAATCGGGAACTCAGGCTGATGAATGGTTACGGATGCTTTCTCGCCTACACGCTCGGGCAGTTCATGATAATACACACGCTCCGCGTATTCCGGATCCGGCTTATCCCACCGGTCATATCCCGCTACCGGAACTTCCGCTTCTCGCGGCACAACCTTATCCCCATCCGGGAACTCAATCCGCGACTGTTCTGTCAGCAGCGGATAACCAAAATTCACATGATACAGCATCATATGCGGACAAGCTTTGAAGCCCGCATTCTCTACGACGTCGCGGATCGCAACTCGATTCTCGCCCAGTCTGCATCTGATCTCACGTCTAAGCCGAAGATGACCGCCGAACATGGACGTTTCCTCCAGCGTACCTGCGATTCGCATCTCGTACTCATCGCCTTCCCACCAACCTTCGGCAACCACTTGCCTTGCAGATGTATGATGGGCTCTTCCGTGCAAGCCATAAGAGCGGCCATCCACTTGGCTCGGTGATCCCGCACTAATCAAACCGCAGGTCATCAGCAAACCACCCGAAGCGGTGCGCAGCCACCCTGCTTCCTGATCATCATAGTGAGAAGAATGCACATCTCCATTTGCTGACTGCCAAGATAACGATCCACCTCCGAATGACGCAGATGAGATATCTAGTCCCTTATCAGGCATAACTTCAAACGATAAGCCTGCTCCTGTTCGAACAGACAGCACCGATGAACCGGCTTCATTGCCTTCCGTCAGCGTCAGTCTGCGAATCCCGCCAATTTGTTCGATTCGCCCGACTCTGGCTTCTATTTCCCGGCGTGTATATTGTCGTCCATGCAGCTGCATCGATCGCACTCTCCTGTTCGATTCAAACATCATTTGTTCCTTATTCACATATTTTACTGGTTCCCTACAAGTCTGTAAACATAAGCCTTCAAATCCCCCCGATACCGCTTCAAATGATGCATTTCTTGCAACATTTCATAACCAGGTGTGCGATAAGAGCACGCATTGCACCTCCCCCTAAGCAGACAGCCCCTAAACGCAAAAAAAGGGACGCAGAAAATGCTTCTGCGCCACCTTTTGATACATTATTATCTCTTTTTTGCTTAACTACCGAACAATACATCCAGTACCGGCTTCGTATGACCGCCCGGATACAAGAGATAGAGCAGCACGTAGACTGTAATTCCGGTAATAGCCGTGAAGAACCAGATGACTGACGTCACGCGGCCCCATTTGCGATGTTTGGCGAAACGGCTCTTGAAGCCAAGTGTCAGCGTAGTCAGTCCGAATACGGCGCCTACTGTTGCCAGCACGATGTGGAAGAATAGGAATGTCAGGTAGTAGGGCTTCAATTCATCAGAGCCGCCCCAGTCTGTATTGCCGACGAATATCGTACGCGATACATAGATGATAAAGAAAAACAACGCAGACACAGCGCCTGCAATCATCACTTTCTTGTGAGACTCAAACCTTCTCTGAATAGCCAGGCTCCAGCCGATCGCAACGAGAATCGCACTAAGTGCGATAAAGGAAGTACTTATAGTAGGTAGTAACGTGTAAAGTGACAAGGAGCATCCCGTCCATTCATGAAATATCAAACTTATTTATTAGCTAAGCGCGCCACTGTCCGGCAATTCATCGTCGGAATCAGCATGTTCTTTCTTATACCAATGGAAGAAGACATAGGCCAGAATTGCGCCGTACATCACTTCCTGAACCAGCTTCATAACGATACCGCCTAGCTGCTGGTCCTCGGTTACGCCCATTAAATTGAAGAAGGTCGGTCCGCCGTCATAACTCGAGAGCAGCGCACTCGGATCGCCGGCTACGCAATAGCCCATCGCCTGAGCCCAAACTTCAGGGTCGTTGTAAGTCGCATACATCGGATGACTGGCGAAAATAATAAGCGCACAAGCCGGCGTAAGCAGCATGCCGCTTGCGAATATATACGCCATTTTACGGACATCGGTCAGACGATTCCACTCCGGCACCGGGCAGGTAATCTGGAACCACATCATAAACGAAGTGGCAAGTAGTACCAAGTAGTAGATTCGATGAATCGTAAAATGCGTCATCACATAGTCATGAACAGCCGGTACGTGATACACCGAGAATAACATATTAAACACGACTAACGTGAAGATTGGATTCATTAAAGAGCTGTATCTTCTCCAGAACGGTCTGGCAAACACATAACGCCAAATATATGCGGGAATGCCGAGCAAGAGCAGCGGCGGCACGATTAAATACGATAGGGACATATTCACCATGTGGAAGGTGAACATCATATGGCCAAGCAGTTCGAGCGGTCCGCCTTGCGCTAAATAATAAAGCACCATTCCAGATACAAACAAGATCTTCTGCAGCACCGTGACACGAGGTTCATTGGGCGCATGTTTTTCCTTCCAAGGTCCAGCCAAGTAGAAATAGAGGATAACCAATGCTGTCATCATGAAGAAAAACCACGGGCTCCATAACTCTTCAAAGCTGAAATATTGCAATCCGAGCATGATGGTACCCCTTTCCATACAAACACACATTTACAACAAAAGAGGGGGCCAACTAGGACCTCCCTCTCTTCAATTTAAACCCGTATTACCACCAAGCCCAATATTCGGCCATGATGACAATCGTGAATACTACGAATACACCTGTTAGAATACCGACCAATGGGAAGATATGACCGCGGTCTTTCATGTGCATCCAGAAGCCCATTTGAATGAAGACTTGAACGAATGCCATCAGAACCAGCGAGATGTAGATAAACGACGTGTTGATCTCGCCTGCTGCAACCATTGCGAATGCAATAACTGTAAGCAGAATCGAGAAGATGAAAGCGATAATATGCTTCTTCGGACCTTCATGCTTATGATGCTTCTTCTCTTCGGTAGCGGAATGTTGATTAGCCATTCGTTAGCCCACCTTTCCCATCAAGTAAACGACGGTGAAGATGAATACCCACACAACGTCGATAAAGTGCCAGTACATACCGGCAACATATATCTTAGGAGCCGTAACGACATTCAAACCTTTTTTGAAGATCTGCAGAATCAGTAGCGAAATCCAGAGAACCCCGAACAATACGTGAGCACCGTGGAAGCCGACGAGCGTGTAGAACGACGTACTGAATGCGCTTGTTGAGAACTTATGTCCTTCGTGAACGTAATGATTGAACTCATAAATCTCAAGCCCCAAGAAGGCAAGACCGAAGATTACCGTGATAACCAGCCACCATACCATCGACTTCACTTTGTTCGTGTGCATCGATTGGATCGCGAACACGCTGGTCAAGGACGAAGTCAACAAGATGAATGTAGCGATTGCCACTGTTTTAAGATCGAACAACTCCATCGGAGTTGGGTTGCCGTCGCCGACTTGATGGCGGAGTGCCAGGTACGCCGAGAAGAGCGTACCGAACAATACCGTTTCACCGCCAAGGAACAGCCAGAAACCAAGAACTTTATTACGTCCCTCAAGGGTTGCCTTTTCAGGCTCATGAGGGAGTTGGCCATCTACGTGTGTATGTCCACTCATGCTTTAACCCCCTTATTCCCTTGAATCTCATCCACTTCGATATGGAATCCATGATCATCATACACCGAACGCAAGAACATGCATGCAAGTGTAATTAGCATTCCGAATATCGCGATAATGTGATGATTTAGAATATACGCCCATGCGCCTGTACCGTAATCGCCTTTGGCATACATGAATCCAAGACCTGCGATGAACAAGCCAACAGCCATGAAGAACGGAAGAATAGAAGGTGAAGGCATATGAATTGGACCAAGCGGTTCAGCAGGGACCATTTCTGTTTTGCCTTCCATTTTCTCTTTCCAGTAAGCATCATATCCGCGAACAAGCGGAGTTTGAGCAAAGTTGAACTCTGGTGCCGGAGAAGGAATCGTCCATTCCAGTGTACGTCCGTCTTCCCAAGGGTCATTGCCCGCATCACGCGGTTTCATTGAAGTAATGACAACGTTAATCAAGAATAAGATCGTACCGACACCCATCAACATAGCGCCGACAGTACTAATCATATTCAGATTATTGAAACCCATACCGTCTAAGTAAGTCCATACACGACGCGGCATACCCATTAAACCAAGGAAATGCTGTACGAAGAATGTAAGGTGGAAGCCGATAAAGAATGTCCAGAACATGATTTTGCCGAGTGTCTCGTTAAGCATGCGACCGAACATTTTAGGCCACCAGTAGTACAGACCCGAGAACAGACCCAAGATCAATCCACCAACGATTACGTAGTGGAAATGGGCAACGACGAAGTACGAATCGTGATATTGGAAGTCAGCTGGTGCTGCTGCAAGCATAACGCCCGTTACGCCACCCATTACGAACGTTGGTACGAAACCAACCGCGAACAGGTTTGCCGTTGTGAAACGGATCGAACCGCCCCACATCGTGAACAGCCAGTTGAAAATTTTGATACCTGTCGGAACGGCAATCAGCATCGTTGCAATGGAGAACAATGCGTTCGCAACCGGTCCAAGACCTGTCGTGAACATGTGATGCGCCCAAACCATGAAGCCCAAGAAACCGATCAGCACCGTTGCGAATACCATGGAGCTGTATCCGAACAACCGTTTACGCGAGAATACGCTGATAACCTCGGAGATAACCCCGAATGCCGGCAGGATCAAGATGTAAACCTCAGGATGTCCGAAAATCCAGAAGATATGCTCCCAGAGTACGGCATTACCGCCGTTAGTCGGTTCGAAGAAGTTACCGCTGAATACGCGGTCGAACATCATCGCAACCAAGCCTACTGTCAGAGCAGGGAAAGCGAACAGGATAAGCGCCGAAGTGATGAACGCCGTCCATGTAAACATCGGCATACGCATGAAGCTCATGCCTGGAGCACGCATATTAATAATTGTTGCCAAGAAGTTAATACCGCCAACCAACGTTCCGATACCGGCAATTTGAAGACCGATAACATAATAATCGAGACCGTGCGTTGTACTATAAGTCGATGTCGAAAGTGGTGCGTATGCTGTCCATCCTGCATCCGGCGCGCCGCCGGCAAACCAGCTGACGTTTAGAAGAACGCCACCGGCAAAGAATGTCCAGAAACCAATAGCATTAACGAACGGGAATGCAACGTCCCGCGCGCCGATTTGCAACGGTACGATCGCATTCATTAAGGCGAATATGATCGGCATCGCCGCAAGGAAGATCATTGTTGTACCGTGCATCGTAAGTAATTCGTTGAACGTATGCGCCGCTACGAAATCATTTAACGGCTTCCATAGCTGAATCCGAATCAGGAGTGCTTCCAGTCCGCCAACCAGGAAGAAGAATCCGCCTGATAACAGATACAGAATGCCGATTTTTTTATGGTCAACGGTTGTCAGCCAATCCATCAGGCCACTATACCGTTTAACCGCATGTCCGTGAGCCAAAGTAGGTACCTCCTTCATTCCGTAAGTAATTAATATTCTAGCTTCAAGCCTGCCAGGTATTTCGCGATGGCATCGACTTGCTCTTTGGTGAGGTCAACCTTAGGCATTAATGTGCCTGGTTTTACTTCTTGTGGATTTGTAATCCATCTCTTCAGGTTCTCTTCAACCGTACCTTCGTTAGCGTATTGCGCTTGGTCTGTATTAACCAGAATACCTGCTACCGATTGTTTGCTTCCGATACCCGTCAGATTCGGATAGATTTGTCCGCCGTTACCGCCGATTGCATGGCAAGACAAGCACTGTTTATTAAGCAGTTCCGCGATTTCCTGATTCTCAGGCAGCGCAACCGGATTCTTCATAGCAGCTACCCATCGATCAAATGAAGCGCGGTCTACAACCTTCACTTTGAAATCCATCAAGGAGTGAGAAGGTCCGCAGAGCTCGGCACATTTACCTAAGTACACACCTGTCTTCGGTGCTTTGAAGTACATAATGTTCACGTTGCCGCCCGGATTCGTATCTGTTTTACCAGCTAGCGATGGAATCCAGAAAGAGTGAAGCACGTCTGCTGTTTTCGCTTCGATCGAGATAACCGCATCGTTTGGAATGAGCAGCTCTTGTGCAGTCTTCACACCAAGGTTCGGATATTCGAACTCCCACCAGTATTGGTGAGCTGTAACCTTAACCTGTATTGCAGCCGGATCCTTCGTATAGTCCTTCGCAAGTCCGAATACGGACTTCACCGTTGGAACGCCGAGGATGATCAGCAGGATAATCGGAATGACTGTCCAAATAATCTCCAGCTTGTGGTTCCCTTCCACTTGAACAGGGATCGATTTGTCGCCTGGACGGCGGCGAAAGCGAATAATAACATAAACTGCAATAGCGAAAACGACTAGAACGACCCCGATCATAACCCAGATCGTTAATTTCATTAGTCCGTACTGTTCTTCGGCAACCGGCCCTTGCGGTCTAAGCGTCGACAAGTCAGCTCGTCCGCAAGCTGACAGCAGCAACACCATTCCGGCAAGAAGCGGCATTAGCCGTTTTAGAACGTGCCACCGATTCATCATCAATCAACCCCACTTTTTACGTTTTCGCAGCTGCCGTAGATGGCGCAAAAAGCGGCTGTGCTGCGTGAAATCCTAGATGTTTAGACAACTTCTGCAATCTAATCACTTTATTAAATATAAAGTTGAAGGTGTTATTTGTCAATGTTCCCAGGCGTGTTCACAAATTGTTCTCATACCAGTAAAATCGCTGTTTTTCACGGTTTTTCCGCTTGCCATTTTACCGTTTCGAACCACCATGTCTATCCTACATTGTGTGCAAAAACCATGGTTCTTTATGTATCGAAATAGCATGCATATTTGTTTCCCTCTAGCCCATCCTAAAGCTAGGTTAATGAAAGGAGCTACCCTTAATGAAAAAGCGAGCAGCTTATCGTTTGTTTCTCATTTTGATTGCCGCCGGTGCAATGGTAACCGTCATGGCCTTAAGCGGCTGTAACTACGAGCGCCATGTTCAGAACAGCACGTTCGACTACGGCTCTAAGAAGAAAGGCGATCCGAAGATGCTCGGCAGCCGGATGTATGGCACAATGAGCGGATTGCCGGGTCAGCACGACAACGACTGGTTTGAATACAGCTCCCTCATTTCGAATGATGTGTCTAATGTTAACGGTGTCGCCGGTGCAATCGTCATGCTTACCGATAAGAATGCTTATGTCGCCATTACAACGGACTGGACTGCTACAGGCACGCGCAAAACAGGCGGTCCCAAAGAACAAAATAACGGCGGTACAACGGAAGGCGTCTATAATGTCGACAACGGCAGCCCTTATTGGAACAATCAGCGGGTCGCAACACCTTACAACTCTGCTCTCACCATCAATGACCACAATGAAATCTCCGGTGAATTGAAGCAGACGATTGCCATTCATGTCCGCAAGCTGGCTCCTGCTGTTCAGGAGGTTCATATCTCGGCGAACAAAGAGTTCAACAACCACATGGTACAATACGCACAGGAGGCTTGGGCAGGACATTCCCTCACGCCGTGGCTGTCTTCATTTAATAAACTCGTTAAGCATCAATTTGTAGGCGGGGACGAAGTTCCGCAACCGATCGATAGTCAGCTCCGAGCTCGCGCTCATATGCACCAATAATAACAATTGTGTTCATACGATTAGCCGGACTGAAGCGCAGTATGCGTTTCAGTCCTCTTTTGCGAGTTGTAAATGGCATCTATATAATGAAGGAAAAATTCAACGCTTTGCATTTATTACATGGTACAAGTGTGCTCAAATCGAGGATGCGGTAGTCTTGACAAATAACCGGAATTCATTTATCTTTAAATTAAGATATCAAGTATTAAGACAAAAACTTGCCGCATTCGAGGTGAATATCATGTCTAACGAAATCGATCAGGAATTGCATCTCTTCATTACATTGTCCCGAGCACATCAGTGGGTCAGCGCTCATGTTCATCAAGATATTCGCAAGCACAGCCTCAACCCGACGGAGTTTGGCGTACTCGAGCTCCTTTACCATAAGGGTGAACAGCCGCTGCAGCAAATTGGCGAGAAAATTCTGATGACGAGCGGAAACATTACTTATGTCATCGACAAACTTGTGGCCAAAGGATTGGCGCATCGTAAAGCATGCCCTACCGATCGTCGTGTGATCTATGCTGAAATTACGGAGCAAGGCATACAATTTCTTGATGAAGTCTTTCCGAGTCACCGTGAGGTTATCTCCGCGGCAGTGAGTGGTTTATCGTCCGAAGAACAGAAGCAAGCCATTCTTCTATTAAAGAAACTCGGTCTCGCGGCACAAAGCAGCTACTCGTAGAGCTTCTTCCTTTCAATTAGACGGACCGGATATCTTAATGTTAAGAAACTTAATATTTTTATTTTATGGAGGATAATCATTCATGAGTGTTGCACTGGGCTTGTTGCTTATTCGGTTGGTTGTTGGTTTGACGTTTGTCGGACACGGCGTGCAGAAGCTGTTTGGCTGGTTCGGCGGATATGGCCTAAAGGCGACCGGAGGCTGGATGGATTCTATCGGTTTAAAGCCAGGCGTTCTAATTGCGCTGACAGCCGGTCTTGCGGAACTTATCGGCGGTACGCTCTTTGCCCTTGGCTTATGGCTGCCGGTATCTGCTGTACTAATTGTACTTACGATGCTTGGTGCAATCATTGCCGTTCATCGCAGAAACGGCTTCTGGATTACCGGCAATGGCATGGAATACAACATTGTCCTCATTGCAATCGCAATCGGAGTTGCCCTTATAGGAGCAGGCGAGTACGCAATCGGCGGTTGATCGGATTAACAATACATTCACTCATTGGAGGTAAATTGTATGATACAAACACTCGTATACGGTCCTTCTCTTCAAGCAACAGGCGCATTTGATGGCGGCAAAATCACGGAACAGAAGCCAATCGGCTTCTCCGGTGAAGGTTCTGTCGTGAAACGTGTGAGCACCTTGTTCTACTGGGCATGGGCTCACGCCAAGCAAGATGGCTATATTCCGCTTCATCCTCATCAAGCTTTCGAAATCATGACCTATGTTGTTGCAGGTCAGGCGGAACACGGCGATACGCTCGGCACCAAGAGCACGGTTGGTCCCGGCGGCGTGCAGCTGATGCAAACCGGCTCAGGCGTCAGCCATGAAGAACGTTTTGTCGGTCCGGACATGGAAGGTTTTCAAATCTGGTTCGAGCCCTCTATCCAGGAAGCCCTTAAACAGCAGCCGACGTACAACCAGTATGAGCATAAGGACTTCCCAGTAGTTGAAGGTGCCGGTTATACCAAGAAAACGGTAATGGGCGAAGGCTCGCCAATCTCCATCACGGCAGATGCGCTGATGTGGGATGTTGAACTTGCACCTGGCGCGCAATTTACACATCCGATCGCAGGCGGACGGACATTGACTGCTCTGGCCATTCGCGGAGAAGGCTCTTGGACTTATTCATCAGATGAAGCGAAGGATACCACTTTTAAACATAAAGATTTCATCTTAGCCAGAGCAGCCGAAGCGCAAGAAGCCGTCATCACTGCAGCCGGCAACACACCGCTGCGTCTCATTCTGATTGATGTGCCTACAAACGTTGACTACCCGCTATATCCTAAACGTTAATAATTACGGTGTATGGCAAAAGGGGATCGAAGTGCCGCCTTGGCATTCCGATCCCCTTCTTTATTTAGTGTGCTGCAGCCGGACGTTCCTTCGCTTTGTCCGCTTCGCCCGCGTTACGGGTTGCCGCTTCGCGATCCTCCAGCATCTCTTCGATTGATTTGGTTTTGAGACGGGCCGCACCTTTATAGTCTTGGCGTGTCGGAATGAGATTACCTGCAGCTAGCCGCTCCTTAGCTTGCTCAATAGAAGCGCTGTATTGCGGCAGCCATTTCGCCTGCGCAACAAGCATCTCGTCGACCATTTGCCAAATTTCCTTCGGATTACATACAGCACCCACAAGCGGATCCATCATCATCGCTTGGCGGAGCAGCTTATCGTCGCCATGAACAGCCGCTTCCACCGCAAGTCGTTGAACGGAAATGCTCACGTTGCACACGGCCGCGCAGCCAAGAGGCAGCTCGCCGACGACCGGCATATTGATGCCATTCGCATCGACATAACCAGGTGCTTCAATAATGGCATCATCCGGCAGGTTCGCAATTACGCCATTGTTCACAACGTTGAAGTGTCCACGGTACAACCGGCCTGTTTCCAGCCCTTCAATAATGTAGGAACCGTGCTCCTCCGAGCGTTTCTCCGGGCTGTATACGTATGGATCGCCTTTCATCCAGTTCGGGAAATCTGTCTCGAACCAATTACGCCCTTCCGTACATACGCGCAAGTAGCCGCCGGTTTCCCCATTGATCCATACGCCCATATCGATCCAATCCTGAATCTCATCCGCGCGTTTGCGGTACCAAGGCAGATACTCGCTGAGATGTCCATTCGATTCCGTCGAGTAATAGCCGAATCTGCGCAGCATATCGATGCGCACCTTCTCTGTCTTCTGGAACTCCGGATGGTTCTCGAATGCCTCAAGCAGCTCGCCTGTCTTGTCTACTCCATTATGTTTAACAGATACATACCAAGTCTGATGATTGATGCCTGCGCAAATAATATCGACCTCTTGCTTCTTCAGCCCAAGCGCAGTCGCGATTTGATGATGACCGCCTTGAACGCCGTGACAAAGTCCGATTGTCCGCACACCACCGTATTTGTTGCAGGCCCAAGTCAGCATAGCCATCGGATTCGCATAGTTCAGCAGCAATACATCCGGTGATGCAACCTCGCGGATATCCTTGCAGATGTCCAGCATTGCGGCGATACCCCGCTGGCCGTACATGATTCCGCCTGCACAGAGCGTATCGCCAACGCATTGGTCTACGCCATATTTGAGCGGGATGTCAACATCATGCTGGAAGGCTTCCAAGCCGCCGATACGAACAACGGTAAGTACGTATTTGGCATCCTTTAATGCTTCGCGGCGGTCGGTCGTCGAATGGATTTGGATATGAAGGCCATTCTCGATGATGTCTCGTTGGCACAGCTGCGTCACCATGTCCAGATTGTGTGCATTAATGTCTGTAAATGCAAGCTCTATGTCGCGAAATTCGGGTACCGCAAGCAAATCACGCAGCAATCCCCTTGTAAATCCGATACTGCCCGCTCCGATAAAAGTAACTTTGAAAGACATGCTAAACCCTCCTGAGGTTAGTGGAATAGAATACTCGTTCATTACCCTCATTCTAGCAGGAGCATCAAGAATGCGTTTCCACAAATCCAACCGGATTGCGCCAAGCATGTCAACTATTGCAACTGCTTATCGAAGCCTTGCATCGTTTCGATGGATCTGCGGTAAGCCGCCGGAGACATTCCGGTCACTTTCTTAAACAGCATGCTGAAATATTGGCGGCTGTTCAGGCCGATATAATCAGCGATATCGATGATCGGGACATCGGAGCGGGCGAGCAGCATCTTAGCTTTCTCCACGCGCAGCTCGGCTAGATATTCCGTAATCGTCACATTCATATTCGCTTTGAAAATCCGCTGCAAATACACCGGATGTAAGCTTACTGCTGCTGCAACATCCTTCGCCTGAATATCGCAATCATAATGCTGATGGATATATTCTATTGCCTTGCGCACATAGCGGTGATGCTGCCCATGGGCAACATCCTTCGCTTCATCTGCCGCTAGCCGAGCAACACGAACGAGCAGCTGCGCAAGCAGCAAATGTGTCATGCTGCGGCGCTGCGCTCCGCCGGTATCCATTTCCATGACAATACTCTTGAGCGTATGATGCACTTCATTGGGATCCCGCAGCACGATCGTACTGATCTTGCGGTCCAATAGCTGAGCCAACGCTTCATGCCCTTGGGCAAGCTGCGTCATAGACGGATATATGCCATCGCATTCCGTAAAGTTAAACTCAACATTGAGCATCCGGCAGGGACTTTCTTTCGGCACGATAAGTTTATGCGATACGCGAGCATCCAATAAGATCAGATCTCCTTTGCGCATCTGGAACACCTCATTCATCGTCTCCACCGTACACGTACCGGAAATCACATACATAAATTCGATCGCGTCATGAGCATGAAAGTCCATATCGTAATCGAGCCACTGCTTATAATAGTAAGCGACGATGTTGGGGCGGAAATCTCCGCCTTCTCTCCAATAAGGATCGTATAAGCTGTAAGATCGCATACAAGCACCCGCCTCCATTTCACCGTTTAGTAGTAGACTTACAGCCGAAGATGAAGATTACCCTTCAAGCGAACCGCTCCCCAGTGACTTCTGCAGCAAGAGGATCAAGAAGCTGAGAATGACGCCGACGATAACACCAATCGCAAGGTCATGAGTAACTACAACCGCAGCCACGGTAACCACCATAACAATCGTTTCGCTGGCAGGGACGGAGCGCAATTTAAACACCGATTTCCAGTCAAAAATCGCAATACATACCATCAACATAATGCCAATGAGCGCGGCCATCGGAATAAGAGCGAGCAAATCGCCAAGCACGACAACGAGCAGTAACAGGAATAACGCCGCAACGAGCGTCGACAGACGATTCCGTCCGCCCATCTTCACATTAAGGACAGACTCCGCAACAAGCGCGCAGCCTGCCATCCCGCCGAAGAATCCCGCGATGAAATTCGCGATCCCCTGACCTCGCATTTCTCGGTTCTTGTCCGTCTTGTCTCCGGTCATCTCATCGAGCAGGTTCTGCGTCAGCATCGTTTCGGTGAAACCGACAACAGCCAGAGACAGGGAGTACGGCAATATAATGAAGAACGTTTCCCACGTAAACGGAATATCCGGCAGCAGGAATGATGGAAGCGAAGCATCGATGGCAGCAATATCCCCAATACGAGTGACGTCGCTAATCCCTAGCACCCATACAAGTATCGTCAGCAATGCCACGGCAACAAGCGGCGACGGCACAGCCTTGAAATAACGAGGAAGGATATAAATGATGAGCAGCGCTGCTGCGATCAACACATACATCATGAAGGAAGCATTCACCAAATAGCGCAGCTGTGACAGGAAAATCAGTATCGCGAGCGCGTTCACGAAGCCCGTTAAGACCGGCTGCGGCACGAAACGCATCACTTTGCCAAGCTTGAAGACACCCATGAAATATTGGATAACGCCGGTTAACACCGTCGCTGCGAATAAATACGCGATGCCTTGTTCTTTCACCAGTGTCAGCATCAGCACCGCCATGGAGCCGGCTGCCGCCGAAATCATGCCGGGCCTGCCGCCCAAGAACGTAATGACCAGCAAAATACAAATGGTCGCGTAAATCCCCACTTGAGGCGGCACCCCAGCCATAAACGAAAATGCCAAGGAGTCCGGTATTAAAGCAAGTGTTGCCGTCATGCCGGCAAGCACATTTAATCTGACATCCGATGTCCATTGATCACGCCAAGATCCATTCAAGAACCGTTCACCTCTAACTATAGATATAGATGCCGAAATTCCGGTATTCTATCGGTTAGCATAACCCCCGATTCCACGGACGGTCAACGTTCTTTTATAAGTTTCTACATTAAAAAGCCCGCAAGCCGGCACCTTTCGAAGAAAGGCGCAGTTTGCGAGCTTGATAGGGTAAATTAGCGAATCCGGTATTCGTCAAAATAGCGAGGAAGTATCGTCGTTGAAGCACCTGGCTGCTGCGGGAGCGTGTAGAAGCCGTCAACTACAGTAGCCGGCTCCTCGAACCGATCCAGTGCATCGGTCCAAAACGCAGCTCATCCCAGATCTGTTTGATCATCGTCGGATCCTTGCCAATCAGTACGGGAGCGTAGTAACGGTCGATCGTATCCGCAATCATCTCGTCGCCTTTCGCAGTCGTACCGGGTCTCCTCCGCTACTCTTAAAATGTACTTGCTTTGTGCGTATCCGGACACCAACGTGCCGCGCGATAGTGGGAAATGAGGACATCGATCGCTTTATCTGTTCGAATGGCGGTCAGCGCCTCGAATGCATAGGCACGCGTATAACGGTCTGCGCTGAGCAACCCGAACTGCAGACCGGACACCACGAGATCAGGATCGCCGGACTTCCCGATGCGAAGTAAGGACAGCGCTGCCGTATAGCCGATTTTGTTCTTGATATATTCTTGATTGTGTACATAGAAGCTTGTACTGCCAGCCGCTTCATTCTCTGATTGCTCCTGCAGGACAGCTTCCTCAATGACACGAACCAGTGCCGGTACCGTCATTTCAGCCGCTCCGTTAATCATCCCGAGAGATTCTACGGCGTTACGTCTCACCCATTCACTGGAATCAGCAAGCAGGGCTATTAAGGCAGGCACTGCGGATGAAGCCTCTTCTCCGAGCATACCGAGTACGAAAGCGGCAAGCGCTCTGCTGTTCTCCTCTGCATGCTGAAGTACGTCGATCAGACTCGGCACTGCTGGAGCGCCTGCTGCTTGAAGTCCATAGGCTGCACGCTGCGAAGTTAATTTGGACCCATCCTTAAGGACGCTTAGCAGCTCTTGCATCCCGGCCGATCCCATGTGACCCAGCGCATATACCGCGTTTAATGCCGCATCTTCCACAGGATCTTGAATGAATGCGGTAAGCTTCGGAGCTGCGGCAGCCGCCGCCTCGCCCATTAAGCCCAGCTTGTCTGCAGTTCGTGCACGAATAGCTGCGTCTGCGTCTGCGCCCGCCAGCTCTTCAATCAGAGCCGACACCACTTCTTCGTTACCGATGATGACAGGCGTAAAGTTCTTCTCTCCTCTGAGCCAGTTCCATGCGTCATGCCATAAATTAAGATGCGCTGTCGGTGCTTCAACCGGAAACGCCGGCGTACCGTTCGTATGATTCCAGCTTGGCGACTTCGGCTCCCGCAAACGAACGAATTGGAATTTCAACATGTACCGGTCGAGATTCGAGGTGTTCAGCGATGCTTTATGCCAGATGTCGAAATGGACTAATGCAATCGTCCCTGCTTTGCCGGTAGGCAATACGACTTCTTGATTCGGGAATTTCTCGTTGTATTGGGAGCCGGGCATAATAGCGGTCGGCCCCATCTCTTCGGTAATGTCCTGCGTATAGTAGAACATCATGACCCACCAAGGACGATGGCTCCGCATCGAGGACCAGTAGCCGTCCTTATGCCACTGACCGCCGCCCGGTGCTTGATTCCCCGGCTGATTGTAGTGCATATGCCGGTGAGGATGCATATAATAGTCAGGTCCGAGGACGCTTGTCAGTGCACCTTTTACAGTTGGCGTATCAAAGAATCGTTGGATATCAGGCACACGCGGCAAAATATTATTGCCCGGATTACCTTCATTCTGCAGCACGTAGTCAATTTGTCTCATTACATTCTGGTGCAGCGCAGACGGCAACTCATTGTGTAAAACCACGAATCCATTGGTAATAAATGAGATCATCTGCTCGTCGCTTAGCAATTCCATTTCATCAAGCATTGTGATGCAGCCCCTTCATTCGTAAGTTATTGTGTTATATTTAATGTATACGAGAGGGTGAATTTTGTATTTAGCTCACAGTCATCCAGTTGCACAATAGTCAGGTTGTTTTTAGCCCAATCATTTCGTTTGCAAGTTTGCGATAAAGGAGATTCTCGCCATGGATTTCAGCAAGTTCCATCCCTATGTCTATTACGCGACCAAATATGCCTTCTATCGCGGACAGTCCAGCTTAAACCGTTATGTCTATTCGAGCTCTATCTACATGGTGACGGAAGGAAAAGGCATCTTCGGCTTGCGCGGCAAGCAATACGAAGCACTGCCCGGCATGATGGTCTATATGGAAGCCGGACAGCCCCACGATTGGATTGCTGACGCCACCGACCCGCTGATTCATGTATGTTGCTATTTCGATTGGTATTATGTAGACAGAACCGAAGTATTCAAGGATCACGCCGCGCCGCTATGCTACGACTATCCCCAGCTGCGAACCGAGCTCGTAGGCGAAGCGTTTCCTTACCCGCTGCCCGAAATATCCACAATAAGCGGCGCATCCATGCTCAACTGGACGGACCTGCTGCAGAGAAGCTTTATTTCGAGCGAGCATACGACAGAGCGAACCTTCCTGCGGAGCATGGCTGCGCAGAGCCATTTTGCCGTATTCATCAATCACTTCTTAACCTACTCGCTGCAAGAGAGGCATATCCCGGATCCGAGGATTAGCAAGCTGCTCGAACGCATTGAGTCGGATTTAATTAACGGCAAAGCTATTGAATTGGAGCTCTATTCGGAGCAGCTTGGTGTAAGCCGAGGTTATTTCTTCGAGCTGTTCAAGAAAACAACGGGTTTATCACCGGTTCAATACATCAATCAATTCCGCATTAACAGAGCGAGGGAAGATCTGCGCTCCTCCAATTTGAGCGTTATGCAGATCGCGGACAAATACCAGTTCAATTCGGTTCACTACTTCTCCAGAATGTTCAGCAAATATGTCGGCATGTCTCCTCAGACCTACCGAGAATCCGAAGTCTCGAACAGAATTCTGTTCTAAAACAAATAGCCCGGCAGTGTATGCACTGCCAGGCTAAAGGGTCATTTGGAACAGGAACTATCCGCTGTGTACGTCTGCTCTACGGAAATATAAGCCGATAAAGAGAAGCGGAACGAAGAATGCAATCAGCATCGTCGTTACTCCGGTGGAAACAGAGTTATGATCCGGCGACATGTTAAGAACCAGATTCAGCGGCGCACTCCACGGATAATACATAATGAATCTGGACTGCATGATGGTGAGTTCCGAAACGACGGCAAACACGCCAAGACCCATTGCCGGAATATAACTGCGCCACATAAGAGCCACTGCAGCCGCAATTGGCAATAGGGCATATTGCAAGATGAAGAGCAGACCGTATTTGCCGGCTTCTTTTCCGAATACAGCTAAGGTCGGCATCTCGCTTGTAAACAGGAAGCCTGTACCAAAGGTAAGCAGGAACGAGAGCAGGATAACCGATAACAGAACCGGAATAGCGATGATAAACTTTGCTGCAAGCACTTGATTGCGCGAATGCGGCCCCGTCAATAGATTGTTTACGGTACGCTCTTGGAACTCCCTTGCGAATAAGTAACCACCCAATAAGGCAAATAAGGCCGGACACATCAGCATCGTCAAAATGAACAAATTATTCTCGAACAACCCCTTCCACTCAAAAGCCCCCGAATTGTTCAGTTGTATGAAGAATCCGAGTGCTCCCGGAAGCAGCGCACCAAGCAGAATCAGCCATAACATGCGGGAATTACGCCATTTGAGCCATTCACAGGCAATGAGATTAAGCACGGGCCGCACCTCCTTCCACAAGGCGCACAAAGTAGTCTTCGAGCGAATCCTTCATGGCGGAAAGACTATTCACAAGAATGCCTTCCTTCACGAGCAACCGGTTCATCTCGCCCGGAATCAGTCCATCATCATAGACACGGAGCCAGCCATCCTCATCGATTCGGCAATCGCGAATGCCCATCTCCGAAACTAACAGCTCTCTGGATTTCTCCAGCTGATCCACCTGCAAACTAATATAATGACGATTGCGCTCCTTAAGAGCATGCATCGTTGTCTCTTCCAGCATAACGCCGCGATGGATGATGCCGACTTTCGTCGCCAGCTGCTCCACTTCACTTAGAATATGGCTGGAAACGAGTATCGTAATTTTCCGTTTCTGCGCGAGCTCCTGGATCAGCAATCGAATTTCTTTAATCCCCATTGGATCGAGGCCATTGGTCGGTTCATCCAGAATGAGCATCTCCGGACTGTGAAGAATCGCTCTGGCAATGCCCAGACGCTGCTTCATACCAAGGGAAAAGTTAGCCGCTTTGCGGTTTCTGGCCTCCCATAGACCTGTCGTATGAAGAGCATCCTCCATCGCGTCTTGACCTTGAACACCCATCATTTTGCGGTGAACGTCCAAATTCTGAATAGCCGTTAGATTCGGATAAAAGCCAGGATATTCAATGACCGATCCGACTTTCCGCAGCACCGCATTGCGGCCCTTGCCGATCCGCTCTCCAAGCAGCTCTACGGATCCGGCCGTCGGCTGGATGAGTCCCATCATCATCCGAATCGCTGTCGTCTTGCCGGCTCCGTTCTGTCCGAGGAAGCCGTATATCTCGCCGGGCATTAACGTCATGTCAATGCCATTCACGGCTTTAACGCCTTTATAATGTTTGCAGAGTCCGCGGACCTGCAGGATAGGTTGATTCATTGTTAGTAACGCTCCTTCGATAATTTAAGCAATATCTTTGCGCAGGAACCCGAAGCATCCGGCAACGAGCAGCACAAGCAAATAGAAGACCGTATACAGAATAAATGCCATACTAGGCACATTGATGGCGGATAACGGACCCATCGTGTTCACCATATCGGTCGTCACCGGCAAATCGAGTCCATTGAGGAGCTCATAAGTCACCCGCTTCAGCATCATATTGGATGGCAGCAGCATGGAGAAGAACAACGCGAACTGTGAGATCTTCTCACTGGCGAACGGGAGATTCTCCAAGAAACCGCTGAATAGACTTATTCCATACAGCATGGCGCAAGCGACGCCGTTTCCGAGCATGGGCAAGAAGATCGAGCCAAACATCGTAAGGGCAAGCAGCAGCAGCGGCGCCCAGATGAATAGCAGCAGCGACTTCAAGATGACGAGCGGATATAGCGGGAAATCCAGCCAGAAGTGGATCGGAAGCAGAATCGCGAAGAACAAAACGATACTATACCCGATGAGCCAGCATGCGATACCCATATATTTACCCAGGTACACTTTCCATCGCGGGATCGGGCGGGCTAATACGGCCAGCATTAGTCCGTTCTCCACTTCACCGGAGATCGCTCCCATCGTCGTGAACAAAACCAGAAAAGCAATGATCATTTGCGCGAAGAGCAGTCCAAGTGAAAGCAGCATCACGCCGTTCATTAACTCTGCCACCTGTAGCTGATTATGATCATCAGGGGTACGGGATAATCCATAACAGAACAACCCGACAAACAGCACTGTCAGTACAACGCTGACCCATATGATTTTCTTGCGGAACAATTCTTTGCCGGCAAACGCAATCCACATCATGAACGTACACCGCCTTTACCTGCACCGCTGTTGCCCTGTTCGCCGGACATGGCCAGAAACCATTCCTCGAGCCTGCCCTGAACCGGCCGTACCTCATAGACCGTGACGCCTTCTTCGATCAGCAGCCGGTTCAAATAACCGATCTGCTCCCGACCCTTTGCAGACACATGAAGGACGGCGCTGCCATCCCCATCCTGCTTTGCAATCGTAAAGGACATTCCCGGCAGCAGCTGACCCGAAAGCGATTCCTGCAGCTCCGGCAGCCAGCCCGAAGTCGTAACCTCCCAGCTCGTGCCGCTTCGCAGAAGCTCTCGCATCGGCCCCACTGCACGCAATTTGCCTAGGTGAAGGAATGCGACATCATCACAAACCGCTTCGACATCCTCGAGCAAATGTGTGTTCAGGAAAACGGTCTTCCCCTCCGAACGAAGCCTTTCCAGCAGCATGCGAACTTCATAACGGCCGATCGGATCTAGTGCCGAAGACGGTTCATCCAAAATAATAAACTCCGGGTCCATTAGCAGCGCGCAGGCGATGCCGAGTCGCTGCTGCATGCCTTTAGAGTAATGACGGACACGGTTCCAGCCTCGTTCGTTCAACCCGCTAATACGAAATACTTCCTCAATACGGGCCGTAAAGTCGGCTGATTTCGACTGAGATCGCGTCATTCCGCATAATCCGGCATGATAACGGAGCACTTCTGCACCTGTCAGCCATTCCTGGAAGCGAAACAGCTCCGGCAAATAGCCGAGCTTGATTCGTGATTCAGGATGTCCAATCGGTTTGCCGAAGAGTGTACCGCCGCCGGAATCCGGACGCAGCAAACCGACAACCATCTTCACAAAGGTGCTCTTGCCTGCGCCGTTCGGACCGAGCAGACCGAAGATTTTCCCCTTCTCTATTTCCAGGGAAATATCGGTGCAGCCCGTTCCGGACGCATAGGTCTTAGACAGTCCATTCGTTTGCAGAATCATCATTTCATAATTCCTCTTGCTTCATTAATTAAGGCCTCTTCCGATGGATAAGCCTCAGTGGAGCCGCTTAGCTGATAGACCCATTCATTTTGCAGCCAAATCAGGGATCTGCCGCTGCCCGACATGGTCAGGATGGCGTCATTGCCATCGACCTTCAACGTGCGGACGTTGTCTGTCGAAGTCGATGGAACCGGCAGCGTATGGCGCCAATCGCCAATACCCGCAAGCTTCGCTCTCATTTCATCGGGGATGATAGGCAAATCAAGGACTGCCTGCCGAATTTGCTCCACATCGACGTCATCGGATACTTCAATAGACGGGGCAGGCATCTGTAACAGCTGCTTAGCCGTACTCCCATCCTCGGCTGCCTGATCCATCCTAAACGTGCCAGGCATACGAATGACAATCGGCGAATCCTCGACGGAAGCCGGGAATTTCGTTTCGCCTCCGAGCAGCGCGATCATTTTGTTAATTTCCTTCGGATGCAGGTTAAAGGTAATCTGCTGCTCCGGCATGTAGGTTATAATGCTTTTCCCATCGCCCGGAAGCTGCTTAAGCTTCTGTTCTCCGGCTAAGGTCGCTGCCTCGGCAGCATCGACATCGCGCGCCGTTCCTCCGCCTTCTTGCTTGATATCGCCGTACCGATTCAAATCAAGCTGTTGGATGCCGGCCGTTCCCGCTTGCAGCGCATCGCGGAAAGATGTGATATCGGATTGGCTGATTTCAATCGTTTCAAAGTGCTGCACGCGGAACGTCCCCAGCATGGACGCCATGACGTCTTGCCCCCAGGACGTGAACAACAGCATGCCTGCAAGCACCGCTGCCGTCGCGCCGGACAGCCACCGTTTCTTCAGCCTGCGAGGTTTCTTCAGACGTGTTCCTTCATTAATAGCTGCAATTTGATTTGGCGCTGGCGGCTCTTCGCGCGCAGTCAGTTCCTCACCCAATAGCTGCTCGTTTGGTTGCTGATTAGCTTGGTTCGGCTCAGCATTCTCCATCCAGACAGCAGGTACCTCCTCGTCCTTCACCGCCTCGAACAATCGATCGAGCGCATTCTCGACATCAGCATCGCTAATGCCCAGCTCTTGCGCATCTGTATGATCCAATGGTTTATGTTTCATTGCTCCATGACCTCCTCAGCATTCATATTCTTCTTAAACCGACTAGCCGCCCGCATGAGCAGGGTCCCGACAATCTTGGGATTCACCTGCAATGCCTCCGCAATCTCAGCATGCGTATAGCCTTTTTCTTTGAGCAGCAGTGCCTGACGGTCCCGCTCGGATAATTTATTCAGTACATTTCGGACGACATCTCGTTCCCAATTCTGAATGACAGCTGCATCATTAGATGGATGGACCTGTTCTTCCGTTAACGCTTCGTTCATCTGTTTCTCCGTCAGATTCTGTTGTCTGCCGGACTTGCGATAATGATCATATACGATACGGGTCAGTACCCGGTGCAGCCATGCTCCCATGCGATCTAGCTCTTCCGGTGGATTACGGTAAAGCCGCAGGAATACCTCTTGAGTCAAATCCTCCGCTGCTGCGCGATCTCCGATAAGAGCAATAATTTTCCGCAGCACGGCGGGATAATGTTCCCGGAACAACGCTTGAAACCGTTCCGGCCTATTCTGGTTTACCATGTATTCGCCTCCTTCATCTGTTAAGACGACGCATTTAGCCCAAATATAGCACACCGGTAAAAAAAAGCTAACGTTTGCTCCCAGTACGCTTGGTGCTGAGAGTGCGAGCGTCGCAAGATCCACTCCCGAATACAAATGATGCGACAGGTTTTCTTCGCAGCCACTGAGAAACTCAGGTTTTCAAGCGATCGTAGCGATTCGATTTCTTTTGTGGTATTGCTCTCCAGCTGCCAAAGTAATGAGGTACGAGGGATCAACTGTCGCGCGGCTCGAAGATGACGTGTAAGGAGTACAACACAATCGCTGCATTTTAATCTCAAATGACGTATGACTTGTACTTCGTACAAGTCATACGTTTCCTTCTAATGAATATAGCTGGTTATCCGTATTTCAAATGCATTTTATACACGTTAAGTACCTTATTTCTCGGAAGGCTTCAGTTTGTCGTGTAGTTTGTACAACTCAAGTAGGAAGCCGATAAAAACTTCTATAACCGCTGGCTCTAACGAACCGTACAGGCCTTATCAGGCCGAATTTTGGGACTTTGAGAATCTAACGAACCTTACGAGCTTTATTCTGGCAAAATCCACCTCGAATCCCCCCACAACCATCAAATAGAAACTCTACGGTTCGTTAGAATTTTTTTGAAGCTATTCCGGGACGAATAAGACCTCTACGGTTCGTTAGCGTATTACGTATCCCTTTTTTCGTGTCCGCACTCCTCAACTCGCTCCCCCTGAGTCTCCCTTAAAAACAAAAAAACAGCCGCAGAGTAAGCTCTGTCGGCTGTTTTCGATAGAAAGATGATGATCATTAACCTTCAATTAGTGTTTTGTAGGCATCCAGTTGTTTTTGGATTTCGTCTTTCACTTTGTCATAGCCGGCAGCTTTCAGCTTGTCGCGAAGTGCGTTAACTGCAGCAGCAGGGTCGCCTGCTTTACCGAACAGAATTGCGGGCAGTTGCTCGCCAACTACTTGAGAGATTGCAGTCATCTCAGGATCAACGCTTGCTTTGTCGAATACGAATTTGCCGTAAGGGAATGGCTTCTTGATTTGGTCGTATTTCGCATACACATCGCCTATGCCGCTCCAGTCCGTGTCAGAAGGAATTTCGAATTTGTCGACGCGGCCGCCCCAGAAGTCTGTGTAGAAGCCGTCTTTTGCTTCATCGTAAGCAGCTGGACGGAAACGCTTGCCGTCTTTGATTTCATACTGAACGCCTTCAAGGCCGTAGTTGATCAGTTGGTACACTTCTTTGTCTTGACGGATCAGCTCATAAGCCATCAGAGCGCGTTCCGGATGTTTGCTGTGCGCGCCTACCGACGTGCCGCCGTGCGTAATTGGCATGGAAATCAGGTTGCCGCGAGTATCGGAGTAGGAGAACATTTGCAGCTCGGAGCCCGGTTGTTGTTTATCCATTTCAACGCGAAGTCCTTTGTACGTTTGCGTATGGTGGGAATCTGCACCGGTGAGACCTGCTTTAAGCGCAGCACGCGTATCTCCTTTATAGTTCAGTACATCTTCACGCCAGAAGCCTTTGTCAGCCCATTCCTTCATCAAGCCAGCAAATTTGATGAAATCGTCGTTGAAGATCGGGCTGTCAACTGTGTAGCGATCGTCGTAGGATTTGGCATAGTAAACGTTCGCATAACCTGTGGAAATCGGCAGCTCAATGTTATCTGTGTACGTAGTAGCAAAGCCGTTATAGAACGTGCTTGTTCCGCCGTTTACATCGTAAGGAACAACGCCTTCTTTCTTGTCTTTCACGCCTTGGAAGTACTTGCCAAGTGTTTCGAAATCTTTAATCGGCTCTGTAATGCCGAACTCTTTCGCCCAGTCGCCGCGGTAGTAAACACCGTGGTTAACCCATTGCGTGTAGTGATTCTCCGGAATCAGGACGATATCATCCTTGAATTTGCTTTGCTCCCAATCCTCTTGCGGAATTTCAGCAAACGTTTGCGGTGCATATTGCTCCAGCAAATTGTTTAGCGGCAGGAAAGCACCGCGCTGCGCATTGCCCCATGTATCGAGCCAGTCCGTACCGATTGTGATCAAGTCAATCGGTTCGCCGGAAGCAAGCAGCAAGTTGTACTTCGTTTGCCAGTCTGCCCACTCTACCCATTTGAACTCGAGCTTCGCGTTGATTTTTTCCTTCATAATCGCATTTACTTTCTCCATAACGGTTTCGAGCTGGCCGTTCTTTGGTTTATCGCCCAGCACGACATACGAAATGGTTTCAAATTCACTTGTATCGATCTTGCTTACATCTGCACTGTCATTGCCGGTATTGCTGGTGGAATCACCTGATGTGTTGCCGGAAGTGTCCCCTGTGTTACCTGTGTTACCCGTGTTGTTGTTGTTACTTCCGCAAGCCGCGATACTGAAAACTAGGATGAGCATAAGTACGATAGTGGATACCCGCTTCAAGTTTCCCATTCTTTGTAGCCTCCCTATTTTAGATAAATCGCTTTGTTCCGCTCCAAAAGTTACGAAAGCGCTTTCGTGCGGCTATGGCAAGAGGGCCGGCAAACTCCCTCATATACCTGTTACCCTTTTACTGCACCAACCGTAATCCCCTGAATGAAATAACGTTGTACGAACGGGTAGAACATGATAACCGGCCCTGTCGCAACAACTGCGGTTGCCATCTTCATCGATTCCAGCGGCATATCCCGGAGCGGAACGTTCGATGAGGCTGACGAGTTTCGAATAAAATCCGCGCTCGTGATGACGTTATAGAGGAACAGCTGCAGCGGTCGATACTTCATGTCCGGTGACAGAAACAGCATCGCGTTATACCACTCGTTCCAATAGCCCAGTGCAATAAACAAGCCGATCGTAGCGAGCGCGGGTGTTGTCATCGGCAGAATGAGTCGCATGAAGATGGTGAAATCGCCTGCACCGTCGATCTTAGCGGATTCGGTAATGGCATGCGGGATCGATTTCGTGAAGCTCTTCATCATAATGATAAGGAAGGGGCTCATCAATCCCGGCAGCAAGACCGCAAGGTAATTGTCACCCAAGCTTAAGTATTGTTTGATAAGCAGATAGAATGGAACCAGTCCGCCGGAGAACAACGTTGTGAAATAGATAAAGAAGGATATGGAATTCCGCTGCTCGAAGTCCGGCCGCTGCAGCGCATATCCGGTCATGGCAACCAAGAATAATCCTGCAATGGTGCCAACTATCGTAAGTCCGATCGTCACCGCGTATGAACCGATGATTAAATCCGGATTCTCGAAGACGATTTTGTAAGCAAATGTACTGAACTCCCGCGGCCATATGTTGAAGCCGTGTTTCGCGATGGACGCTTCTTTGGTAAACGAAGTGCCCAGTACGACTAGAAACGGGACCAAGCAGCAGAGTGCGAACAAGCCGATGAATACATAACCGAAGCCTCGAACCATTAAGGACGTCCCATCCGTCCGAATGCGTTTGTGGACCACTTCCATGCGAGTCCCTCCTAGAATAACGAGTTATCCGGCGATGTTTTCTTCACAAGCCAGTTTGCTGTGAGGACGACGACGAAACCGAATACTGACTGATACAAGCTTACTGCGCTGCCCATCGAGAAATTAAAGTTGTTCATCAAGGAGCGGAATACATACGTTTCGATAATATCGGTTGTGGCGTAGAGAGATGTATTGTTCGCGCCGACGAGGTTGTAGAACAAACCGAAGTTGCCTCGAAGCACGCCGCCAAGTGAGAACAGAAGCAGAATAATAAACGTCGGCTTCAGCCATGGCAGAACGATGTAGCGTATCCGCTGCAAGGCGTTGGCACCGTCAATCTCGGACGCTTCGACGATTTCGGAATCCAGCCCCATGATGGCGGCAAAATAAACGATTGACCCGTAACCTGTCGACTGCCAAAGGTAAGTAATGATAATGATGAACGGCCAAACATGTGGATTGGAGTACGTCTTGACCGGATCCGCACCAATGGTTTTCAAGATCCCGTTCAGCATCCCGTAATCGTAGCTTAGGATGTTGTAGGCAATAAGCCCAATAATAACGAACGAGATAAAGAACGGCAGGAACATGATCGTTTGCGATACCTTCTTGAACCATTTCTTGCGCAGCTCATTCAATAGAATGGCGATAAAGATTTGCAGGAAATTTCCAAGTATGATGAAGGCCAGATTGTACAGAATCGTATTGGCAGTCAATCTCCAGAGATCGCCTGTCATCACTAGGAATCGGAAGTTATCCATTCCGATAAATGCGCTTTTGAAAATCCCGTCCGTATAGTTGTATCGAATGAAGGCAAGGTACAAGCCCGGCATTGGCAAATAGGCAAATATGGCGAAGAACAGAATAGCCGGTACACACATGAGAAGCAGCGTACGATTGTTCCACAGCTTCTTCCTTCGCGTTTGCATCGACTTTGAGGTCGACTTCGCGGCTGCTGCCGGCTGCGCGATTGTTTTCATCCTAACTCCCCCCTCCAGATCAAGTTGTAACTAACTATAGCTGCACGCCGGCAGGTACAAAGGATAAGCTCTCGAGCTGCGATGTCGATCCGGCTTCAACCGCTTCCAGCAGAATAAGAAGCTTGTTATCGCCTTCCGCGAACCAAGGCCCCGGGAGGAAGAAGGAATCTTGACTGCCTCCGCTCATTGCCGGTCTCGACTCTCCGCCTGCTGTCCATAGACGCCCTACAATCACGCCGCCAAAATAAACCGTCGCTTTCATCCCGCTGCCTTTCACATACACCCGCCAGCCATTCGAGCCGCTGGCTTCCGGCAATGTTCCGTACAGCCAAGACACACTTCCCGCTTCCATGGAGACCGGCAGCGAAGTTGGTGCTGCACCCTGCTGCGAGGCTTCCGCATGAGCGAGCAATCCGGCTTCGTCTGCAGCGGATAGCTGCCAATTACGAGCAGCGTTTCCTTCGTATACGATAACCTCCCCGGCTCCTAATCCGAGTACACGTTCCAGGAACACGGTTACCTGAACCTCTTCGCCCGGTTGTACATGCTCTGAGATATTGAGATACGGATCAAATGGGTGAACCGTACCGACGGATGCACCGTTCACGAACACCTGCGCCAACGCTTGGATACCTTTGAAGTGCAGCGTCCACGAATCTGCGCTCTCAGACGCCGTGAAGGTTTTGCGATAATATTCACTGGATGGATGATCCGGTGAGAGCCATCCGCCAAAGGTGCAAATCGCCCACGCTTGATCATCATAGTCGCGTTCCAGCACTTCCGGCTGCAGCGTGCGCGATTTCACTCGCAGTATCCGCCAATGCAGCAATGGCTTCACGCCCGTGACAGAGACAAGTCCGGTCAACCCTTTCTTGGAGTCAAGTCTTAGCGCCGGCAGACGAGGATCATCGAAGTTGGTATGTCCCCAAATTTCCACGCGAGCCGTAAGCTTGCTTCCCACACCGCCGATACCGCTATTGTTGCGGATAAATCGGCTGCCGCCGCCGGGCGTAATCGTTCCCAGGTAGCTGTCTCCTGCATAGAGCGAGATCATGTCGCTGCCATTCTGAACGAGGATCCCTTGCACAGCTTGTTCAGCCGTATCGATGCCGCTTTCCGCTTCGTACCACGCATAACCGCGGTAGATTCCGTTATGCTCCAGGAATTCCGCCGCTGTTAGAGATACTGCTGCATTTGTCGACAAGGACTCCATTGGTGATACCGCTTTCAAAGACCAATCTACAAGTTTCTCACGAGGAGCTACATCATAAGTAATCGGGCTGCCGATCGTTACTTCGCCATCTTGGATGACATTCATCAGCAGTGCATCCGCTCTTGCCAAGCCTACCAGCTCAAGCACCGTACCATCCGCCAGCTCTAATGTACATGAAGCAATCGTTCCGACTTTCGCTTGGAAGACGAAGAGATAATCGCCATCTTCACCGTTAGCCGAAGCTGCAACGCCATTCTCTTCGATGCGAACTGCCGGCTGGTTCAAGTTCAGCGCGACTTCGCCTTCATACTCACTGTGGAATACGATAACCGTCTTCGCAGCTTCGCGGTGTACATCCGACAGCTCTGCCGTCGAATAGCGCAGTACGCCTTCTATCCCCCAGCCGCTCATCGGCACTCCGATTGGCAGCATTTCGCATCTGGCCGGAATGGTGCGAAGCTTCGAAGCTTGCGGAATCAAGCCACCGCCAGTTCCTTGCAGTTCTAGCTGCACGACTTCCTCTTGCTCGCCTACATTGGCTACGAACAAGAGATGTCCGCCTTGCGCAAGCTGCAGCTGCCGTTGAACCAAAGTACCCGTCGCTGCTCCATCAGCTGAATCGCCGAACCGTCTTGCAGTAACAATGTCCGCTGCTGAAGCAGATTGCGCTTCTGCAAGTGAGCTGCCGTAAGCCGTAATCACGCGGCGCATCAATCGGCCTTCATACGCTTCCTTGCGAATGTGGCCTTCCGGCGAAATCATGCCATAGAAGTCATAATCGGATGTCATGAGTGCCAGCGGGTTTCCCCAGTTATTGGTCCCGTTGGTGAAGCCGAAGTTTGTTCCGGAAACTTGAAGGTAAGGACCAAGCAGCTTCGCCCCGCAGGATAATAAACGACGAAGCAGGAAATGCGATCGGTTGGTCTCGGTGACTAGCAGCGGTAGATCATGCTGAGCCAGTCTCTGTTCATAAGCGGTTACTTTGTATTCAAACTCGGGGTCTTTGTCATTCGGATAGAAATTACAAGTCGGTGCGACACCTTCCACAAGGCCCGAAGCCTCGTAAAGTCCGCCTTGCCCTGCACAGGCAATTAACGGAACTTGTATGCCGCGATTAACTGCCATGTCTCGAAGCGCGGTTATGTAACCTTTCGGATCAGGGCAGTCGTAGAAGTCGAGCTCGTTCTCAAGCTGCACGCAGATGATGGAGCCGCCTCGCTGCTGTTCATACTTGGCCAGCAGAGGGAGAATACGATCAAACCACTTCTCTACAGCCTGCAAATAAGTGCTTTCCGTGCTTCGGATAACCATATCCGGTTTAGCGAACAGATAAGCGGGAAGAGCGCCTCCATCCCATTCGGAGCAAATGTACGGCCCTGGTCTTGCTACTACCCAGAGACCCACATCAGCAGCCATCTGCAGGAAGGCTTCTACATCCCGTTCGCCGGTGAAATCCCAGCTGCCCTCTTCCAGCTCGTGAAAGTTCCAAGGGAAGTACACATCGATGGCGTTGTACCCGAAGGCCTTCACCTGTTCCAAACGTTCGCGCCAATGGGCACGTGGATTGCGGAAGTAGAAGAGCGATGCGCAGAGGATAATTTCGGCTTGACCGCCGATGCGGAGTGCCGAAGACGAAAGCTGTAAGGCGGAACTTGTTTTCATGTCCATGTTCATGCGTTCGATCCTCCCTGAGGTGAGCAGTGACCACTTTTTTATGAAACCCATTTCATACGCTGTAAAAATAAAAATACACTTTAACGGTGCGGGTTTGAGCGAAGTTTGAACAACATCACAGATACCGTTTGTAAGTGTATTTCAGGAGACTACATGCGTTAGCATCGTGCCGGAACTATACGATTGTGCGGGTTTTATGAAACCCATTTCATATCTGGGTTAAAATTAAACCCTTGCTAGAGGGTCATCTTGATTTGAAGTTTACATTCAAAATGATAGCGCTGTCAATACTATTTTTTTGAAAGATGGTTTACCCCAGAGACGACAGGTAATCGGCTGCTTTGACGCTGACATTAACCGACAAAGGGGCTGTACTTTCACGCACGACGAGCTCAGGTTGAAGGACGGTCAGCGTATCAATGCCGTTCTTCCCGATCAGCTGGTGCAGAATATGAGCAGCCGTACGGCCAAGCTCCAAGCATTTGAGCGAAATGGTGGTTAACTCGGGAATTAAATTAGCCGCAAGCGGAATATCGTCGAAGCCAATAATCGACATATCCTCAGGAACACGCAAACCATGCTTAACGGCAGATTTGATCGCCCCGATCGCAGATAGATCATTCGCGCAAACGATAGCCGTTGGGCGTACACCTTCCGCGCTAAGCAGCTCATTCATGAAAACTTTGCCAGCCTCCACTGTGAAGCCGCCGGTAATAATCCAATCCTCGCGAATCGGCAATCCAGCCTGCTGCATCGCTTTCGTGTAGCCTTCAAAGCGCTGCACCGTATTGGACATCTGCTTGTAGCCGCCGACAAAAGCAATGTCCTTATGGCCAAGTCCAATTAGATGCTCGGTCGCAAGTACTCCCCCTGCAACTTCATCGATAATGACGCGGTGAAACTTCGCCCCTGGCAAATTGCCGTTAATGAGCACGACAGGCAGACGCTTATTCACTTCCGCTACTTCCTTCGCCATCTCCTTGCTGCAACGGGCAAGGTCAATCCGGCCGCCAATCATAATGATGCCGTCAACCTGCTTCTCCATGAGGATATTCAAGTACTGGGATTCCCGCTGGTACTGCGCCTTGATGTCCTGGTTGGAGGAGCCTGTGTCGCATAGGAAGAACGTATAGCCGTTATTTCTTGCTTCCTGCTCCAGGCCTGCCAGCACTTCCGGAAAGAATGGATTCGTAATGTCAGGCAAAATAATGCCGATCATGCCGGTTTCCTTCTTGATCAGGCTGCGTGCAAGCGCATTGGGCTGGAATTGGTGCTTCTGGATGAGACCCAAGATGCGTTCCCGAGTCGATGCTTTCACTGGCGCCGTGTTGTTCAAGACACGTGAGACGGTTGCGACGGAAACGTTTGCTTCTCTGGCAATGTCGTAAACAGTAACCGATTTCATTTTGCCTCACCCTTTGGGCTAAGATCTGTCTAGGTGACAGTTTTTCACTAGCATAGCAGAGTATTTTCCTTCTTGTAAATGGGTCAAGCTAATCTAGCAAATTTGAAAATATGCATGTAAACGAAATACATATATTTGAAAATATTATGAGATAAATATTAATTCTTTTTATCTTAACATGTATGTATCTTGCAGTCTACGATGGGTTCCGATATCCCGATTTCTCAGCAGGATTGTGTAAAGCTTGGCTCGGCATATCCATATCGTTATGCTTGCTTCAACCTGTACTTCTATCGCGCTAGCGCTGCAATAATTAGCTTGCTGCCCTACCAAAGAAGCCCGTTTCCGGAACGAACCGGCCAAGAAATCGATTCAATAAACGGCTGCCAATTATCAGAACATTCACAAAATAATATTACAATAAATAGGAATCATGAATGTGTTATTTCTATTGTCGTCACTCCAGCTTTCATTCGGCAAGATTATGCACGCACCATCACGCTAAACAAAAAGCCGCCTCAAAAGTCACAGCACTTTTGAGGCGGCCCTTCGTGGAACCCATCGCAACTATAGGCTATGCAAAACTTACAAAATCCTTGCCGCTCCACTGCTGCGGAAAGCAGCTTCCGCCGCCCCGCCGCGTGACAAATCCGGACCGTCCGCCTGATCGCTGTTGCCGATATCCGCTGCCACGATAATGGCTCCCTGACTGAGCGCCTTGCGGCATGGTTCTGCATCACTGCTCGTCAATCCAATGTCAGTCAACGCATTCTCCACATTGCGGTCATCGCCCAAGAAGGCGGTTGAGATCAGGAAGCCATTGCTGGGATAGGTCATGCCGCCGATGAAGCCACCGCTTATATTCAATCCGCTTGCCGCAGACATCGGCGCATAGACGCGAAGATTTTCTACCCCATGATCGTCTGCAGCCGCTCGTGTACCAAGCAGGTCCGTCATCTCGTCGGCATGCACGTTCGTCTCCGATTCGACCCGCCGCGAGTGCTCCCGATCCTTAGCCAGCACCTTCAGCTCGTGGTTCGTAAACCCCGCCTGCTCCAGTGCCTGAATGGCCGTCACTGCTTCATTTTCCGTATTGAATATGCCTATTTTGTACGTCATGTTCATCGCCTCCGCATCCCGTATTTAAGTTTGTTATACCCTAAATGGGGAGGATTAAACCGGATGACGAAGGAAATTCTGCCATGGAAAACAAGCCTCTAACAGGACCGCCCGACGGTTATGGACGAGACGGCGAACCGTCCGGTATACGAGAGAGCGTCCACCCCGGCAGCACGTCATGACAAGGGTATAGCGCCGCCTTCTGTTCATCCAGTTCTACGCCGAAACCCGGTGTATCCGGGACGTAGGCGTAACCGTTGCGAAGAACAGGACTGCCCGGAAACACCTCGCGCATCCGATCGGATATCGCGCTCCATTCCTGGACGCCGAAGTTCGGGCTGCTGAGGTCCAGATGGATGTTCGCTGCCATGCCAACCGGCGACAGGTCCGGGGGCCCATGCCAAGCCGTGCGAATGCCGAAGGCTTCGCATAACGTACCCAGCTTCTCCGCAGGAGTCAGCCCGCCAATCGCGCTGACATGGCAGCGGATGAAGTCAATCAACCGCTCCGTAATGAGCGGCATCCATTCCGCGGAATGGACGAACAGCTCCCCCATCGCGAGCGGTGTCGCACATTGCGCACGGATGTGTCGGAACCAATCCAAGTGCTCCGGCGGCAGCGGATCTTCGAGGAAGAATAAGCGATGCGGCTCAAGCTGCTTCGCCAATCGCACCGCCTCGATAGGCACAATCCGCTCATGTATATCGTGCAGCAGTTCGACTTCGAAGCCAAGCTTGGCGCGCAAATGATCGAACATTTGCGGCACGCTGCGCACATAAGCATCCGGATCGAAATACGCACCCGGCAGCACATGATCAGGCTGATGCAGCTTATGGCCCTGACCGCCATATCCGCCTAATTGGCAGCGGACATACCGGCAGCCCTGCTCCATAAACATGCGAACATTCTCTTCCACTTCGCTGGCATCGCGACCGTCGGCATGGCGATAGACGGCTGCAGCATCCCGCACTTTCCCGCCTAGCAGTTCATAGACGGGTACGCCGCATAGCTTGCCTTTAATATCCCACAATGCCATATCAATGCCGGAGACGGCATTGTTCAGCACCGGACCGTTGCGCCAATAACCGCTGACCATGGCGGTTTGCCAAATATCCTCGATCCGTCTTGGATCCTTGCCAATCAGGAACGGCTTCAAATAGTGCTCCACCGCCGCCGCGACTGCAAGATGCCGCTGCGTAAACGTTGCACAGCCTAGGCCATATAGACCGGGCTCATTCGTTTCGATCTTCACGACAACGAGATTAACCCCATCGGGCGCGGTCATGATGACCCGTACGTCCCTGATTTCCACTTGTGCCATAGAGAGGACAGCTCCTTTTGAACCCTATAGATTAGCTAGCTGCTCTTCAGCATCCGCGGGAATTTCATGCCAACCATCGAATTTGCCGAGCATCTGCTGAATGTAGAACGGTCCGCTCTCACGGAGTTGACGGGAACGCTCGCCGACGAAATTATCCACCCGATTCTTGCAGAACGACTGCAAGTAATTATAATACAAGGCGCGCCGCTCCTCGGTCGGATGCACATTCGGCTTCGCCGCATGCCAGAGCGCACCATGGAAAATAACAGCGTCTCCCGCTTCGACCAGCACATCGATCTGACCTTCGATTTCGCTTAGCCCATCCGGCGGATTCTTCAGAGAGAGATGAGAGCCGGGAACGACGACAAGCGGCCCCTTCTCCGGCGTAATGTCATCCAAGTAATAGGCACAGTTGATCGATATCGGAAAATACCAATAAGGCGGCAGCGGATCAGGAAATACATGCGAGTCCATATGCCAGCCGACCGGCATTCCTTGGCCCGGCTTAATACGCGTGGCATTCACGCTTTCCATCTGAATGCGCGGCCCCATTAGCGCCCGCATCAAGTTAAATACCGGCGGGTTAACAAGCAGCGGTACAAACGCCTCGTCCCGGTCGATAATGTCGGGAATTTCCCGCGTCGTAAAGCCCTCCGAAATTTCAATCACTTTATCGATTAATGTCGATACATGCGCGGGAGACAAGGCCTGCTTCACGACAAAATATCCATCCCGCTTAAACTGCTCGACCTGCTCTTCGAGTGTCATGCTCATTTCCGTAATTCCCCCTTGTAATCATGATTTCATGATGAGCGCCTTGTTCATCGGCATAACGCCTCTTGGGCTTACATCAAATAATCGATTGCCGATCCAAGTGCCTTCGTATCGCTCGCCGGCGACGATTTCTTCCCGCTTCACGAGCTCCGAAGGAAAGGACAATTCCACCGTTTCGCCGGCTTCCAGCCCCGCAACAACCAAATACGGATGCGCAAGCGATACGCTCTGCTTACGCGGCGTATGACAAGTAATCGCATCTGTCGACAGCCAGCCCGGGACACGGATGTATAGATCGCCGGCTTGCTTCGGCTGTATGCGCAGCACACCGGCCCCCGGCACCTCGTACTCCATCTTGACGTGCTCATTCTCCTTCGTCAGCCACAGATTGACATAAAGCCGATCTTCACTTAGCGAAGTGGCATGATCCCAGATCAGATACAGTCCTCGGCCCCCGGCGGCGCAGCAGCAAGCCATCGTATCCACCTTGCCGCGGTTGGAGAAATCATTCGGATTCATCCGGCCCGTGAAACCGCCCCTGTAACGCTGCGGCACGTTGCGATACGTGCGCGTCGGCGTGTCCGGTTTATCGGTCACTTCCTTAGCCCACGATACGTCCCTCACTTGCGAAGCAACGAGCGTATTGGCGAACCGATCCGCATCGTCCCAGCAGGCGATATTACCGTTCTTCGCCAAATAGATCGCAGTATGAATCATATCCGTCGTACAGCAGGTTTCACTGTGCTGAATAACGCCCGGCAGCCAGCGGTACCGTTCATCTACCGGCTCCTCCCCGTTCAGGCCCGTGCCTTCCGGGAACCAGCCATATGTACTGCCCATACTGCATGCCCAGTCATACACCTTCTGACACCAAGCGATCAGCTCCGCATCCTGCTTAATGGTCGCGTAACGCAGAATACCGGCAACTGCACCCATCTTGGAATGGAAATGGCCGTCATCCGGGTAACGTCCCTGAGACCAGAAGCTGCCATCCGACTCGAATACGCGTGAATGATTCACGACGAAGCGCGTCAGCTTCTCCAGCATTTCTGCGGTAAGCGGATCGCCATATTGCTCATAATAAATCGCCAGCGGCAGGATAAAGACGCCGCCGCCATAATGCGTCGGCTCCACGATAAACCCGTGCTCCGTATAGATTTCCTCCGGAACCGCCATGCCGGGGACATACGTCTCGAACGGATAACAGATATAATCCTCACGCTCGACCGCAATGCTCCGCATCCCTTGCAGCATCCGCTCGATGCGCGTCTTCGCTTCATCTTCTTTATCGAATTTGAGCCAGCTTAAGAGGCCCAGAAACACGCTCCGCTGGTCAAACATATTGGCGCCGGCAGGAACATCCCAATCATTGCTCATCCGGTAGAACAGCCCATCCGACTCGCTCTGCATCCAGCGCAGCGCATCCTTCATATGTGTCTCGGCATCCCGGCCCAGACGCTCGCCGACGATCTCGCCGCATAGAATCGAGGCATCGAGAAACCGGCCAACCGCATCGCCGAAGTCCCACTCGCTATGCCAAGCAAACGATTCGTCACTGCCGATTTTGGCGAAGAAATACGGTAAATGATGATAGTCCGGATCAAGCATTTCCTTGTAATGATGAATCGCTAACGCCGCCAATTCTCTGTAATCCAGTGCTCTGCCGAGTTCCACCTACTAATCACCCTTTCAATGAGCCTAGCATGATGCCCTTCACAAAATACTTCTGCAAGAACGGATAAATACATAGAATCGGTGCCGTCGTTACGATCAGCATCGCCATCTTGATCGATTCCGCCGTCACCGTAACGGCTCCCTGATGCATCTTGCTCAGGACCGCGAGGTTAGACGCTTCGTTCGATTGAATGAGGAACAGCAGCATATTCTGCGCCGTCCACAGCTTCGTATTGGAAATGAACGTAAAGCCCGTGAACCAATCATTCCAGTGGCCTACGCCGACGAACAACGCAATCGTAGCCAGAACCGGCTTGGAGAGAGGGAAAATAATGCTGAAGAAAATCCGGAAATCCGAAGCTCCGTCGATCTTCGCCGATTCCTCAAGCGCCTCCGGGAGCTCCGTCATAAACGTGCGCACCAGCATAATATTAAAGGCGCCGTACAGCCCGGGAATAATATAGGTCCAGAAGCTGTTCAGCAAGTGCAGCTGCTGCAGCGTGATGTAGAACGGAATAAGCCCTCCGCTCAGGAACATCGGAATGACAATCCACCAGTTCAGAAACTTGCGCAGCGGGAACGTTTTCTTCGTGAGGACAAAGGCAAACATAGCCACGAGCAGCACCTGGGTAACCACGCCCACGAGTACCCGAGCAATGGTCACGCCATAAGCAAGGAAAATATCTTTATCGTTAAAAATAACGCTGTAATTCTTCCAAGTGAAAATACGCGGCCAGAGGTAAATGCCCCCCTTCTGCGCATCCATCGCATCGTTTAGCGAAATCGCTAAAATATAAATAAACGGATAGAGGCACAGAAACGAGAACGCGAGCATGAGCAGCATATTGACAACGTTAAACCATTTTTCTCCACGTGATCTCTGCATGTCTACCCTCCTCTAAATTAGCGATTCCTGCTTGAATAACTTGGCGATGAAGTTGCAGAGCAGGAATAGAAACAGTCCCACTGTCGCTTGGAAAACACCCATAGTCGCGCCGAGCGATAAACCCATAAATCCGCCTGAATTGCGCAGATAACTCAAGATGAGCGTATCCAGAATTTGACCGACCTCTTGCACCTGCAGGTTTCCCATCGTCCAGAGCTGGTCGAAGCCCGCGCTCATGAGTCCGGAAGCGCTCAGAATGAACAAGAGCACCATCGTGCCGCGAATGCCGGGCAGCGCGATATGCCAGATCTGGCGAACTCGGCTTGCGCCGTCAATGCTGGATACTTCGTACAGATGAGGATCGATGCTTGAAAGGGCTGCAAGATAAATGATGGCGTTAAAGCCGATATTTTTCCAAAGTTCAGTGAAGATGACAATCGGCAGGAAAGCACTCGTGCTCCCCATGAAATAGAACGGTTCATTCAAGAAGCCGATCTGAGTCAGCATGTCATTAATAAGCCCGCCATCCGGAGACAGCAGCTTATACCACAGCCCCGCCGCGATAACCCACGAGATAAAATAAGGCAGATAGCTGATCGTTTGAACAAAGCGTTTAAACACAGTTTGATGGATCTCATTAATGAGCAGTGCGAACAGAATCGTAACCGGGAATCCAATGACCAGCTTAAGTCCGCTGATTATCAGCGTGTTGCGCAGCGCGTTCGTAAAGTCAGGCAAATGGAAGATGGTTTGGAAATTATCCATGCCGACGAATTCACTGCCGGAGTATCCTTTAACCGGATTGTAGTCCTGGAAAGCCATAATAATCCCGATCATCGGGTAATAAGAGAACAAGAGGAAGAAGATAAGCCCCGGTATCGCAAAAATATACAACCAGCGCTGATCCCACATTTTGCGGCCTATTTTCCCCATGAGAAGCTGTCTCTTGCTTGGCGTGTGCGTCTGCGTTTCAGCGAGAGTCGTCATCGCGAGACCCTCCTTTTCGGATAAATGGTGGAGGAGAGCGCAGGAACGCTCCCCTCTTATGCGAGTTTGGTTATTACTTCGATTACTTTAAGCTATCGAGATTAATCGACTTCGCCGCTTCCGTTCTTTCTTCCACGACTTTGTCATAGCCGAGCGCGCGGGCATTCTTGCCCCAATCCTCTACAAGCTTCTTGATATCATCCGGGTTCTTAGCTGTAATAGACTTCGCCACCAATTGCTTGTAACGATCGCTTTCGCCTACGGTTACTTTGTTTTCTACATCGCCCGGATCTACATAACGCTGCGGATCGGTAATGAACTCCGTCGGGAACTTGGAGCCCAGGTTCTTCCACGTTTCGATCATATCTTCGCGCATTTCATAGCCGGACGGAGCTTGGTTCTTGATCAGCGCTTCGTAGTTCGGAATGAACGAGTAGACGTCGATACCCAGATGAGCGCGTTTGTTCCAGTCGCCTTGCGTCTCATCGAAGAAGGCTTTCGTGTCTACGATTTTGCCATCGGCGTTGCGCTCCCACTGCTGTCCTTCCAAGCCGTATTTGGTAAGGATCGTACCATCCTCGGAGAGAACATAATCAAGCGTCTTGAAGAAGGTATTGACTTCCTCTTGCGGAAGACCAGCCTTCACGGCCCATAGACTCCAAGCCTCAAGTCTAAACTGCGGCAAGCTTGGCCCCGAAGCGATTGTCGGGTCATACAGCTGAATGCCGACGAACTTCGCGTTCGGATCGGTCTTCTTCATGCTGTCCGTGTAAGGGTTCGCCTGCTCCCAATAAGCGCCGTGAACGGCACCGATGCGGCCTTGGTTCCCTTTCTCGTCGATCTGACCTTGCTTGAGCGAGAAGCTTTCCTCTTCGATCAAACCTTCTTTGTACAGCTTGTTATAGAAGGTCAGCGCTCTGATCAGATTCTCCGGCTGCGACACGTCGGAGCGTGCTGCTTTGCCGTCGGCATCCGTGTACCACCAGCCCGTGCCATTGTTTTGGCCCGGCGGGAAGAACACGTTGATCATGTTGCGGAAGTTTTCGCCGAATGCCGAGTAAGGTACGACCGGCTGGCCGTTTACATCTTTGATTTGTTCCTTGAATGCTTTCAGCGCATTATAGAACTCATCGATTGTTTTCGGATAACCCAGATTGACTTTATCGAGCCAGTCCTTGCGAATCCAGATGGTCGGCTGGTCGATCGCGTAAGCCTGCATGTTGGAGAAGTTTTGCGGGATGCTGTACAGCTTGCCATCGTGAGGATTGGTCGAGAAAGGAAGCAACTTCTCGACGGCTTTCTTCACATTCGGGTATTTATCCAGCCAAGGCGTCAAGTCTTCCAGCTTGCCGCTTTCGCCCATGGTGTTCAGAATCAGCTTTGTTTTGCCGTCTGCCCCGACCGCTACGAAATCCGGCCAATCGGAACCGCCCGTGGATGCCCACAGCTGCAGCTTCTGGACGACATCGCCGTAGCTGCCTGTTTTGAGCACGTCATACGTTAAATTGTTCAGGCCAACGCGCTTCGTCAGCTCAGGGAGGACGATGTCCTTAGCCGGGTCGGCGTTATCCCAGCCCCAGTTGAATGCCGTGATCTTCAAATCACTGACCGTGCCAAGCGGTTTCTCTTCTGTATTTGTCGCTGCTGCATTATTCGTAGCGGAGTTGTTCGTTGCTGCTGCGTTGTTTGTTTTCGTTGCATCATTCGTGGCGGTATTGGTCTTATTGTCATTGTTGTTGCTGCCGCTGCAGCCAACAACGCCTAGAGAAAGGGTTGCTACACTTAACAGAATGCCTACTTTACGCTGGATTCTCACACGTTATTCCCCCTGTACATGAGTGATGGAACCTTGCTCAATAAAGGAACACAACTGATCTTCAGTGCAGTGCAGTCCACGCCACCCGGCCAATCGACCGTGCTCCACTCCCCCTTACTTTATTCACGCGATACCTGTGTGCGGGATTCTCATGCCCCCCTTGGCAATGCCAAGCAATCGCAATCCCAATCTATGTGGTACAGGTGATGCGGGAGATATAGTCCCCCGCCCATCCTCATCCCAGGTTTATTGCAGCCATTCGGCTGCGACTACGACTAGACTACCAATGAACCTTGCTGCTGCGCTGAGCTGCGTATGGAATTCCTTGAACGAGCGGCGCTGCCTGCTGATTCATCCATTCACGCTTAAACAGCGGATAAATGTGACCCGAAGGCGTAACGGAGATGACGGTGTCGCCGCGCCAACGAACGTTGTAGTCCTGTCCGGAAACACGCTCGACCTTCTCTACAGTGGTTATGGGGTAGAGAAGCTGTACCAGCTGACCCGATTCCAACCCCTCAAGGCGGATATAACCGTCCTCCGGAAGCTGAACGCTTATGACAGCATCGTCGATCGATACGGTAATATCTTCAAAATTAACCCAATCCGGTACGCGTACACGTAAACTTGGCGCATCGTGGATGATGAGCTCGAGCTTGCCCTCATACGGCTGATAGCTGATAACCTCAACCCAATCGCTGCTTCGGCTAAGCGACATATGGACGGAAACGATATCCGCGTGCTTCGTTACGATATCATCCCAAACCAGATAGCAAGCTCGAATGCCTGCTCCGAGGCAGCAGCCTTCCACGCTCTCCCGGCAATTGTCCAGCGACCCCGGCTTCGACCAGGAGGCCCAGCTTCCATAGAGCGCCCGCTCGAATTGCGGTTTCTGTGCTTGATCGACGTTCGGCAGCATCGGATCGGTATGTACGATTTGGTTCTCCAGCAATTGATTGCGGGCGAACCGCTCTAAGATCGCATAATAATTCGAATCGATATGACGGGCGATTAGCAGTCCCAAATGAATGGCATCCGTAATCGAACACGATTCGCATGAAGCGTCGTCCGGACCGACCCCATCCGGTATCCAGCCCCACGTGCTGGAATAACGCAATGTCCAATCGAAGACCGTTTTCATTTTCCGGACCGTTGCGGTGTCATTCGTCTTCAGTGCACGGCGCATGAGCGCAACGGCCGCTGTAAGGATTCCGCCGGAATGTGTATGTCCCTGATAATGTCCCTCCGCATCGAACGTTCCGCTGACATTCAGCACGAAACGACCCATCCGATCAAGCAAGTCCTCGCAATCCGGGGCATCGACACTTTCGGTGTACCGAGCTAATGCCAGCATGATTCCGCCGAGCGGGAAGGTGGGGTAGCCGTTGAAGTCACCGAATACGGCATGCTCCATCGTGTTCCAGCCTTCGGCATTGCGGAACCAGTAGCTGTAGTCCTCTTCATGCTGCAGCTTGCTTCTTATGGCGACTGCGAGCTTCTCGATGATCTCCTTGCCCGCTTCCGAAGGCGAATCCAGGTACAAATCGACGTAGGCCAGGAGCATTCTCCCTGCCATGAAGGGATTCAGAAACGGGTCGCAGGTGTCCAGCATCGCCCGCAGTGCTTGTTCTTCTTCTACATAGTCAGTAGCACCGGTAATCGGACGGCCGAGTAAATACGCATCGGTGAATCGGGAGCACATATCGCCTAAATCCCAGATATGGTGCTCAAGCTTCGGCTCGGGCTGCAAGCGAAGCAGAAAATACGGCCGCATGTTCTGTTCGGGATCCAATCGGTTCGCAATCGCACTGAAGCCGCGCTCGATCGCTTCCTGCAAATAATACGTCTTCGGTCTGCTTGCCATGTGAGCTTCGTTTACCATCGTTACTTCCCCCTGTTTGTTCGCATAGATTCTATAGGCATGAATCGAATAGCTAATCAACGTGAATGGAGACAAGACGAAATAAATAGAGCGCTTACATTTTGAGCTTAGAAAAAAGTTGTGTCGAAGCCTGATGATGTACTTGAAGATGAGGATTGCTGTGAGAAAAACTTCGAAAAGGTGGGTATTGCTGAAGTGGTGTACAAGGAGGCAGTTCATAATTATATATCAAATATACAACTTATAAACTTGACTTGGTGGCTGTTTACCTGCATCATACTCCCATATTACAGCCTCTGTAAAGAAAAAAATTGGAAACTCGCAAAGAAAGTTGTATATTCATTATATCAGGAGAGAGAGTGTGATTAGATGACTGTACCAACGAAACGAGTTCCTCTTTACAACCAAATACGCACGTATATTACCGACCAAATCGTACAAGGCCAGCTGCTCCCCGGAGATCGACTGCCATCGGAAAACGAGCTTGCGGAGCATTTTGGCGTCAGCCGCATTACCGTCAAAGGCGCCTTATCCTCCCTCGTGAAAGAGGGCACCGTTTACCGCATTCAAGGCAAAGGTTCCTTCATTGCGGATCAAGCCCAGGGTGAGCCTCTTCGTTATCAAACACCGGATATTCGTAAGCTGAAGCTGATCTCCTTGCTGATACCCAGCCTGAAAACCGCCTATATGGTGAATTTGGTCAAAGGTGTGGAAAACGCCGCTTCGAGTCAAGGCTATCGCGTTATTGTCTCGCTGACTCATGAGTCGGTAGAAACAGAATGTCAGCTGCTTGCCGAAGCTGAGGAAATGGGCGTAGCCGGTGTCATCGTCTACCCTGTCGAAGGGGAGAGCTATAACGAGGATATTCTGCGGATGACCTTGCGCGGCTACCCTATTGTGGTTATTGACCGCTATCTCAAAGGGCTTGAAACCAACTGCGTATGCACGGATCATTTCAGCGGCGCCTATGCTGCCACTTCTCATCTAATTGAGGCGGGGCATTATCGGGTAGCCTTCCTTACCGCTCCATACACGGGAACGACGAGCATGGAGGACCGGCTCGAAGGCTATCGGCAAGCCTTGGCTGACCACGCCCTATTAAGCGACCCAAGACTTGTCTTTACCCGGACGGAGCCGGAACAAATAGAGCTCTACTTGCAGCAAAATCCGGATGTCACCGCTGTATTTGCGCTGAACTCCTCACTCGGCCTGAAAGTATTTGCGGCAGCGGAGCGACTGCAGCTCTCCATTCCCGATCAATTGTCTGTTATTTTCTTCGATGACTATGAGTACTCGACCCGGTGGACGCTGCGTCCGACCTGTATCCTTCAGCAGGAGGAAGAGATCGGCGCCCAAGCCGGCCGACTCATGCTCTCGCTTGTCACCAATCCTGCTCAGGAGCGCAAGAAGATTGTGCTGTCTCCGCGTCTTGTTATCGGGGGCACAACGGCTGCACCTTCCTTCCGGGCATAGTCCGTTATGTTTCAACTCCCTGTGGAAGGGGTATACAACTCGTAATAAGAAATTTAAGATACAGGAGCGTCGAGCTATGAAACAAACCGATAAACTATTTTTGCGTACGGAGAATCAGGAAGGCAAATGTATCGTTTATGTCGGAGGCGAGCTGGATTTGGAGTCCGCCGTTCATATGCGTGCAGTGATGACCCCACTGATTGAACTAACTGATCGAGAGCTGACCCTTAATTTGCGCGAGCTCCGTTATGTGGATAGTACCGGCATCGGCATTCTCGTGTCCGTGCTGAAAGCCAGACATGCCAAGCAAGCCCCATTTTCCGTGGAAGCTGTCCCTCCTCATATTCGCAAGCTGTTTGATATGACGGGCATCACACCATTTTTACTCAAACAAGCCTAATACGTAATTGCAGCAGAAAGGGACGAGTGCATAATGAACATACAAGTCGAAGAAGTAATCACCTTGCAGGTGCCGGCTTCGGCGGAATATATTGATCTGGTTCGATTGACTCTCTATGGATTAGCTGTCAAAATCGGCTTCTCCTTCGAGGAAATCGAGGATATGAAAGTGGCGGTGTCTGAGGCGTGCAACAACGCGGTTCTGTACGCTTACGGCGATTTGAGCTCCGGGCAGGCCGCTCCCGTTCCACAGCCTGCGCCGCGAATTGAGGTGCGCTTTATTAAGAAGAACGATGCCCTCTCCATTGTTGTCAAAGATGATGGACGCAGCTTTGACGCAACAGCCGCAGCCGCACGTGCGAAGCCGGTAAACGGACAATCGATTGATGAACTCCAGGCAGGCGGACTTGGCCTGTACTTGATGCAAGCGCTGATGGATGATGTGGAAGTGAACAGTGAAACGGGAACGGAAGTGGTTCTTACCAAGCGCCTTGTCAAAAGCGGTGAATTGTGATGAGCGCGCCGCAGCCGATTAAGCAGCCCACGCCCACAAGCATGGAACTTATAATGGCTTATCAAAGCGATCCGTCCAACGAAATCGCTGAACAGCTCATCACCCATTACGAGTCGATGGTTCGAATGGCCGCCGGTAAAATTTCGCGTAACCGCCCGGATTTGTACGAGGATTTAATGCAAGTGGGCCAGATTGCGCTGCTTCGTTTATTCGGCCAATTCGACAGTTCGCTCGGCGTGCAGTTTGAGCCTTACGCCATGAAGAGTATCATCGGGCATATGAAAAATTATCTCCGCGACAAGTCGTGGTACGTTCAGGTCCCTCGCCGGATTAAGGAGAAAGGAATCGCCGTTCAGCAAGCAATCGATGAGCTGACCGTGAAGCTTGAACGTTCTCCGAGGATCGAAGAAATCGCCGAGGTCATGTCGCTGTCCGTGGAAGAAACGACTGAAATTCTGGCAGGTCGCGAGCTCTATCATTACGTCTCGCTGGACACGCCGATTTCGGATGATGACAATACGTCATCGCTTGGTGATTTGCTCGGATCGGATTCCAATGATTTTGACAACATCGATCGGCGACTCGATCTCCAGGCTGCACTATCGAAGCTGAAGCCTGAAGAGCAGAAAGTGCTGCTGCTGGCCTATCAGGATGGGCTTCCCCAGCGACAGATCGCGGATCAGCTTGGTATTTCACAAATGAGTATTTCCCGAATACAGCGGCGTGCGATTGATAAACTAAAGCAGCTGCTGCATGAGCATCATGAGCAGGAAGAGTAGAAGCACGCTGTAGGCCGAGTATCATGGCCGCGGCGTGCTTTTGTGTTTTTGGATAAAATTGTCGGCGGCGCTGTTGTGCTTCACGCGGGGTTCGCGTTATGATGGTAACATGTATAGCTATACGCACGGACAAGCAGGAGGCTCTAAACTATGATGCATCGGATGCTGCAATTTCCGCAAGCGTGGGAATGGCTCATGCTTCACGAACAGCGGCCGGCGGGAACGTCCGGTCTTAGTCGCAGCAGCAAAGCAGCAGCCGATGATACCATTTCGGAGGCGCCTGCTACTGCTGCTGAACTGGCGGCAGAGCTGGCCCACGCGAAACAAGCCGTTGTGCAAGCCCACCCGGAGCTTGCCGGCTGGATTAATGATGTTGGAGTCGTTGCTCACAATCAAATTATCGTGTCCGAACTTCCGGGCGGTGACGCTATTCTGCATGGGACCTTGCTGTTCCAGGTGTCTGAGGATGAGAGCGACATCCTCCCTTTGCATTTTCGAATGACCGATCGTAAGCTGGTCACTTATATGTCGGATATGCGATTATCCGTGAGGCTGCAGCTGGATCCTTGGCAGGATAAGCTGAACCGCTGTCAGAGTGCGCCGGAAGGTTTCTTCGTGCTTCTTGGCGCCGTGCTGGAGACATTTCATGACGGTCTCGACCGATTCGAGACGCGACTTGGGGATCTGGAGCAGAAGATGCGCAAGTCGAACCGTACCGGCCTGATGAATGTGATCTTCGAGCGGCGCTATGAGCTGCTGCACTGGAGCCACTTGTTCATTCCGATCAAGGAAATTCAAGGCGCGGCCAGAGAAGCCTTCATGCATACGCTGCTGGAGCAGGAAGAGTTCAAACGGATGGAGCTGAAGCTCGACCGTATTCAAGGTCTGCTCAGCCATTATGCGATGGAGATCGACACGCTGCTCATGATGGACGATGCCATCTCGAACTTCCGCGGCAACGATATCATGAAGACGTTGACGATCTTCACCGCCCTGTTCATGCCGGCTACGGTTATTGGCGCCGTCTGGGGCATGAACTTCAAGGACATCCCTTGGGCCAGCGAGCGCTGGGGATTCATCACCGTCAGCCTCGTGATCGTCGTCACCACCATCCTCATCTATTGGTGGTTGTGGAGTAAGGGTTGGACAGGCGATCTGCTGAACGGCCGTCACAAAGGCGACCGCGTCGGCAGCTCAGGCGGCGCGGACCTCGCGCTAGCCGGCGGCGACGATGCGCCGCTGCCGCGGCGCAGCCGAGGCGGCAGCCGCGCAGGCGCAGCGGATCCTGGCGCGTCGCGCTCGGCGGATGCCGGCAGCCGCAGCGGCGTCGAGCACGACGCGCCGCTGCCGTCGCGGTCGAGCCGGTAGCGCTGAGGCGAGCGGATGGAAGCTGAGAGTTCGATTTTTGAACTCTCAGCTCTTTTTTTGTACGGTTCCGCCGCTGAGAGTTCCATTTTGGATTTCTCAGGCTTCGGCGCAGGCAGTTTGGGGAGTTTCTAGGGCTGAGAGTTCCATATACGAACTCTCAGCTTCTTTTTTGTGCGGTTTCGCCGCTGAGAGTTCCATTTTGGATCTCTCAGGCCTTGGCGCGGGCAGTTTAGTTGGAGTCCTGAGCATTGTAAGCCGCATATCCGCTTACAATGCTTTTTACGGGTGCTCTCCACTACTGTTAGCGGATATGCCTCTTAAGGTGGTCGAACTCATGCGAGAAAAGCCAGCTAGTTGAGATATTGAGCACTATTAGCGGCATATCCGCTTATTTTGCATTTTTCGGGTGGTTTCCACCACTGTTAGCGGATATGCCTCTTAAGGCAAAGGAAATCATGCGAGAATAGCTAGTCTGTCGAGACTGGCGTTGGCGGTGATGGTAGTGCTGGTGGTCGCGCTGGTGCTAGTGCTGGTGCTGGTGCTCATGCTCGTGCTCGTGCTCGTGCTTGATGCCGGTGCTTGGTGCTGGTGCTGTGATCGTGCTTGATGCTGGTGCTGTGATCGTGCTTGATGCTCGTTCTGATACTGATGATCGTGCTTGATGCTCGTGCTCGTTCTGATGCTGATGATCGTGCTGGTGGTAGTGAGTGTAGGTGTGTTGCTTTGGTGCGAATTTGGATGCAGTTGCAGGTGTGAGCGCGTATAGAGAGTGCAGGTGTGGATGGTTTCGCTCCTGTCCCGGTTCCGGGGTTTCATCCCGTCCGCTTAGGACAAACAAAAGAGCCCCCAACTCCTTGGAGGCCACTGAAGAACTTAAGTTTTCAGCGATCTTAGCGATTCGGTTTTTTGTGACATTGCTCTCTCCCAATGTAATGAGGTGCGAGGGATCACCTGTCACGCGGCTCGAAGATGACGTGTAAGGAGTACAACACATTCGCTACTTTCTAGTCTCAAATGACGTATGACGTGTACTTCGTACAATTCATACGTTTTTTTCTAGTGAATATAGCTGGTTATCCGTATTTCAAATGCATTTTTTTCATGTTAAGTACCTTATTTCTCGGAAGGCTTCGGTTTGTCGTGTAGTTTGTACAACTCAAGGAGGAAGCCGATTAAAACTTCTAGATAAACCCCTGGCTCTGGCAAGTAAATTGAAAGTCTACGCCTTTCAGCAATAGGACTTTGTGAGTGGCCTCAACTCCTTGGGGGCTCTCTCTACTTCAAATCCACAACGACCAAGCAGCGGTCGTCGGATTGCAGCTCCTCCGTTAGCTCGCGCGAGAAGAGCGCTTCTTCTAGTGCCTGCAGCGGAGCATGTGTGCCGTAAGGCTGCAGCAGCTCGGTGAGGCTGGCCTCGCGGTCTTCCGCGTAGTCGCTGCCGACGAGGTCGTAGATGCCGTCGGTCAGCAGCACGATGCGGTCGCCGGGTCCGATGGCGAGCGTGTGCTTCTCGATTGGCATTTCGCTGAACATGCCGATGGCGACGCCGCCTTGGGCGAAACGTTCGATGCTGCCGTCGCTTCGAATGAGCATGCCCGGCGGATGGCCGGCATTCACGTATTCTAGCGTGCCTGCGCCTAAATCGACGACCATATACAGCCCGGTGAAATAGTACTGGATCAACTGATCCGCAAATTGCAGCTGCAGCGATCGCCGGTTCAGCTCCTTGATGACCCGTTTGGCCCCGGACAACTTCGTCATCGCTTCCTTGAGCACCGATGCGATAAACATGCACGCCAGCGAGGACGATATGCCATGACCCATGGCATCAATCACAGCTACACCGTAGCGATTCTCATCGATTCGATGCCACGCGTACAAATCGCCGGACAGCTCCTCAGACGGGCGGAATATCGCATCGATCGCAATACGCTCGTCATCCACCGGCTGCGGGAGTGCCGCCAGCTGAACCTCTCGCGCCAGCTGCAGCTCCTCCCTCATCCGCCGATCTCGCTCCTTATGCCAATCCTTCTGCTCCTTCAGCCGGAGCGCCACGCGAATACGAGCAAGCAGCTCGATCCGATTAATCGGCTTCGTCACATAATCGATCGCTCCGGCATCCAGCGATTCGGCCAGCTTCTTCGAGTCGCCGATCGCCGTCACCATGATGATCGGAATATCCCTCAAACGCGGCGACTCCTGAATCATCGCACAAGCTGTAATCCCATCCACGCCGGGCATCATCATATCGAGCAGGATCAAATCGATGTCATGATCGTCATCGCCCGGCGCTTCCTCCGGCTCAAGCCCCTGTTTGTTTAAACCGACTAAACTAAACAATTCGCTGCCAGAGGCAGCCTGCAAAACATTCGTATACCCCGCACGCTTCAAAATCTCTCTGACAACCGTAATATTCATCGGATTGTCGTCCACCACTGCAATTCGCATCTTCAATTTCCTAGGCATTTCTGATCTCCTTATCATTGTCCTTCACCGGCACGACGTGATGTACTTCGTTACCCCCGCAGATCATGCTTTGAATCTGGAACATGTAGGACAGCAGCCTAAAGCACATTGGCCCATAACCTCATACACTGGTAGCAAGGAGAGTGGGTGCAGAAATGAACAATGGCAGTACGATGGACATTCGAACGGCCATCTTTTTGGCTGCAGTATGTGGGCAAACTTATGTGCAATACAATAATGGCGGGTACTTTCTTGTGCCTGATACCTACCGGCTGGTCGGATCGTTTAACGCCGCTTCCTACACCGGAAAAGAAGAGCCCTTCGGTTTCGTCATCGAGTCAGACCGAGCGGTCGTATTGGCTTTCCGCGGCACAAGCTCCCCTACAGACTGGGTCATGGATATGATCGCCCAGCAAATTCCGTTCAAGCCCGTCAAGAATGGCGGCAATACGCATAAGGGCTTTACCGAGGTCTATATGTCGGCTCGGGATCAAATCTTCCGCTTGCTCGATCAAGTACCGAAGTCAAAGCCGCTATTCATAACCGGACATAGTCTTGGCGGAGCACTGGCGACACTCGCCTCGCTTGACATCGCGACCAACCGCATGCCTGCCGCCCTCATCACCTATACGTACGGATCGCCGCGCACGGGAGATCCCGCCTTCGTTCGCGCCTATAATGCAGCCGTACCCGTCACCTTCCGCGTGCAAAATGAATACGACGTCGTGCCTCACCTGCCGCCGCTCGTATATCAATCCCCGAATACCGACAAAACGTACTATTATTTGCACGTGAAGGAAGAGGTCAAACGAAACTTCCGCATGGGCTCCGTCGGAGGGAATCATGTGATCAGCAGCTATTTTGCCGATTTGGCACGGGAAGCACCTACATTTACAATGGCGATTTGTTCAGGACCTCCCGGCTGGTGTCCTCAATAATGAGGACATCAGCCGGGCCGATCCCTATTATGTATGCATCGGCGATCCATCTAGCCCTTCAAACCAGCCAGCTCCGCAATACGGCTTCGCTCCGCCTTCGTCATCCCTTTAAGCACAAGCTCGTAAGAGTGTTTAATCATATCCTGCAGCTCGTCTTGCGGAATCGATCCATCGAGCGCGATGGAGTTCCAGTGTTTCTTGTTCAAATGATAGCCGGGCGTGATCGCCTCGTATTGCTGCCGCAGATTCTCCGCGATAATGGGATCACATTTCAAGGACATGCTGCTTTCCGTGAGGATCGCGAACATTTTGCCGCCTGCCTTCATCACCAATGGATCCGGCCCAAACGGATAATCCTTCTGCGCCCCCGGCATGGACAAGCAATAGGTAAGTAACGCTTCCATCCGCTTATCTTCCCCTCTTCACACCAAAGTATAGTTCGCAAAAGCCGCCGCTTGTCCATAATACTCGCCGGCTTCATCGTACAAATTCCATACGATCGCCTGCTCGATTCGAAAACGTCGGCCGCTGCTGGAAATTCGGATGCCGCTGTAATCGTCAATATACCCTTGCCCCGCGACGGCTTCCAGAAATCGCTGCCGTTCCTCTTGGATCATTGGCTCCGCCGTATGCTTCGATTCGATTCGTGTAAAAGCATCCCATTCCATTTCCCACAACGCCAATGCAGCGCGGTTACCGTAATTGAGTACCGGGTCTTGCTGCGTACCATGTGAAAGTACCACGAGATCCGCATGGAATAAAGCCTCAGCTGCCGACTCCTGTTCTGCCCGCGGAATCAACGGCTTGCCCAGCAGCCGGTTGTAGCTGTTCAAAATTATGGCGGCATGGCGCTCTCCCGCGCCGATGCCTGTCAGTTGCTGCAGCATGACATGTTCTCCCTCCAACTTCATCTTCGGGCGCCAACTAATTTAAAAAAACTGAAGGTGAAATTCACCCTCAGTTCTTCGGTTCCGCTGCTATACGCCCATTTTCTTGCGCTGATTGTTTACTTTTTTGTGGTTTTGGCTTTTCATCGTTTGTTGGTTGCCGCCTGGACCATGCTTTTGCTTATTGTTCAAATTCGCCTGTTCTTGTTTCTTCTGTGCCAGCTTCTGTTTCATCGCTTCAGCAAGGGAAATTTTCTTCGGCTCTTGCTCTTGCGTTTCCGGCGTCGTTTGGTTTTCTTCCATTTCAGATCACCTCGTCTGTTTGTACTAGTTGTATTGTAGCTTTTTTTTCGCTCGCTTTCCAGTGCACGAGGCAGCAATTTTCACATCTTTGCCATTATATCCCGCATTCTACTCCCGCAGCGCATCCTTCAGCCTGGTGGACATGTTATCCGCACTTCCCGCACGCAGCATTCCGCGAAGCCTTGCTACCTCTTGCTGCAGACGGAGCTTGTCCCCGCGCAGCTGCTCAATCTCGGCTTGTGCCGCTGTAAGCTGCTCTTGCAATGAAGAAATCGGCTCGTTCATCGCCGGCTTCCCCCTCTCTCTATTCACATCATTTCTCCCTATTGTAACGCTGACCCGCCTCAATGTACAAAAAAGCTCCGACATCGCAGCAACCAAAGCTCTCCATGGAGAACGCCAAGTGCTGCACCTATCGGAGCTTTGCATGTTAATTTCTCTGCTTCGCTTCTTATTTCACCGCAATCGCAACCTTCTGCGTCGTCACGAGAACATTCTTGCTGTCGAACGCTTTGACCACCACTTCAATCTTCTTCCCTTTATACGGTGCAAAATCGATCTGTGCCGTCCAAGGCAGCGCAGTTACCGTGGCTACCGTCTTGCCGCCGATCTCATAGGTCACTTTGCTTAGTGTCGGTGACCATGTTTTCACATAGGCCGAAACCTTCTGCGTCGATGCCGGTACCGGCGAAGCGGTATTAATCGGCTTGTAAGCCACCGGTGATTCATCGCCAAGCCCGCTCAGATAGAATGGATTCGCAACAGACTGCTTGTAGCCCTCCAGAAGCTTCTGATTGGCCGAAAGCATATAATATTTTATCCGAGCGGAAGCATCATGGTTGCTGTCGAACCAGAATACCGCTTTTACCTTCGGGTACAGCATCGGCAGAGAAGCGTAAAACTCTTTCATTTTGTACACGGCCCAGTCCGTCTTATCTTGTTTCTTCTCCGGGTACATGTACGCTACGCCGCCTTCGGAAATATAAACCGGTTTACGCGACGCATACTGCTTGTAGATATAATCGAATTTCTCCAAATGGCTCGAACGGTCTTCCCCTTGCTTCAGCGGGTCAAGAGTAGGGTTAAAGATCGTATACAGACTGACCCCTACCCAATCCACTGCATCATCACCAGGGTAGTAGTCGTTAATGTTATACTCCGGCGAGCGGTCAGGCGCCCAAACCATGGCCACATTATCCGGCGCTTCCTCGTGGAAGACCTTCGCAACAATACGGTATTTATCGATGTAATTCTTCGGATTCGTTTCATGCCAAGGTACCCAGTCCCCATTCATTTCGTTCGCGAAACGCAGGAACACCTTGACGCCGGATGCCGCAATATCACGTGCCAGCTGGCGCAAATACGCATCATCTTGTACTACGCCAAGCCCATCAAGCGGTTGGATGCCAAGCTGCAAGGCGACTCCGGCCTCACGGGCGTGATCGATATGGCTCTTAATACTTGAAAGCGGCTTCCCATATGTAAAATAAATCAAATAAGCTGCGTGATCCTTACCCGTAAGCGCCGGGAACCCCTCGGTGTAGAAAGGTTTGGCCGTCTTGGCATTGTGAACCGCCGGATCAAGTTCAGCGTAAGCACCGATATAGGCGCCATTCTTCGGTTCGAATATCGCTCCGTGCGTGTTCGATGAACCGAGTGCGGAAGCTGTAGTCTCCACAAACAGTCGTGCCGAGCTGCGAAGCTGATCGGCCTTGCGTTTCGCGGCAATGCTCATTTGCGTCATATTCGCTTTGCCGGTATACAACGCTTCCTTATCCCAGTTCGTTACGGCATCGTCATATTTCTTCAGCTTGGCGTAATCGTCGCCGATGCGGCGGTACATGCCGGCTGCATTACCGTACTCTTGCTTCTTTAGAAACTCAGGCGCAATTTGTTTGTATTTTACAATTGCATCCGCATATTTACCCTGCTGATCGAGCTTCTGTGCTTGTTTGAATATTCCCCATACATCCATCGCCTGGACCTCGTAGGTATGGAATGTCGTGAAAGCAACGATAATCGTAAATAATGCCACCATCATCTTACGGCCAAACGAGAAGTAATGCTTGTGAGTCACCATGATTCCTCCGTGTGCTAGTAGTAGAAGTTACAGCGACATTTTACAGCATTTGGGATGGAATGGGAAGATAAAAGTTTTACAAATTGTGACAACAGCCGCCTTTACGCAACATGTTATGACATCTATTCGTTAAATCTAGTATAGGCTGCAAGACATGCTTGGAAGCAGTGACCAGTTGTAAATGAGATTCTAGCGTCTATAATTATCTTTATTATGGTTTGCGCTTTATTCATAGGAGGAACCGCAATTGAACAAGAATACCCGTATGTCCTATCTCATCCTCGGCGCAGCGCTTAGTGCCGTTATTCTAACGACCCAAACTTCATGCACCAACAACTTATTCGGCAAAACAAATTCGGGCAGCAATGAACAAAGCACCGGCAACTCGGGAGCTGCAGGTCATGATGCGCCGACAAGTCCAATAAAGACGAGTACCGGTACGAATGGTGATTCGGGAACCGGCAAGTCCGATCCCAAGGACGGTACATCCGGCTCCGCAGGCACAGGTGCTGGCACAGGCACGTCTGATCCCGGAAAATCGAACGCCGATACATCCGCCAATGCCCAGACGGGCAGCAGTCAATCTACATTAACCGCGTTTCTGCACGAGAATTCTCCGTCTCGCACCATTAAGAAGAAGGACGGTGTCGCTTATGTAACCAATACGGACAGCCAGCTTGTCCTCGTCAATAAGACGCGTGAGCTCGAATCGACTTACGTGCCGAAGGATCTCGTGAAAGCACAGGTAGGCTTCTCCTTCTCCGGCGACAATCCGAAGCAGCAGCTGCGCAAGATTGCGGCGACGGCGCTGGAGAAGCTGTTTGCCGGTGCCAAAGAAGACGGCATTGAGCTGAAAGCCGTATCCGGCTATCGCTCGTATGCTTCTCAACGTTCCATCTTCAACAACTACGCCAAGAAGAACGGCGAGGAAGAAGCCAATACGTTCAGTGCACATCCGGGACAAAGCGAGCATCAAACCGGACTTGCGATGGATGTGTCGAGCGCCAGCGTCAAATACGATCTGGATAAGAGCTTCGGTGAAACGAAAGAAGGCAAATGGCTGAAAGAGCACGCAGCGGACTATGGATTCATCATTCGCTACGAGCTTGGCAAAGAACACGAAACGGGCTACATGTATGAGCCGTGGCATATCCGTTACGTCGGCGTTTCCATTGCAAAGGAAATCAAGAAGAAGGGCGAAACGCTGGAAGCTTATATGGCGCAGTACTAATAGGAAGCTGTCACAAAAGTGTACCACTGACTTTTGTGGCAGCTTTTGTTTTGCTCGTGGCCCCCTTGTCGAAAGCAAGCCCTGCTAATTAGGCGGGGCGGATGAAAAAAAGGTGACTCAGAATCAAGCCTCTGAGCCACCTTTTTATTACGTATAAATATTGTCGCTGCGTTATTCGCCGAGCTTCTGGAACAAATCCTTAAATACGAAGTCACGGTGCGCATAGTGGGCACAGCGAATGAAATGGCGGGAATGATCAACGCTCCAGCGGAAATCCTCTGACAGCAGCGGACTGTGAACAAGCGTGCTCGGAATCCAGCTTGGATCGACCAGATAAGCAATGGTCGAGATGTCCCAGATCACGCGGGAATAGCCGAAGTGATTGTTGCTGCAATCCCGGAAAGTTTCGTACAAGTATTGGCCGAGCGGCCCTTTGTCACGGACATAATCCTCGACCTCGGACAAAGTTGTCGCCAAGTGGGAGGCTACCCCGGCACAAGGGACCAGAATAAGCGGAACTCCGCTATTAAGAACCGTACGGGAGGCATGAAGATCTTGAGCTAGATTAAATTCCGTCGTATCATGCCAATGCAGCGCGTGTCCGCCGAGCCAGACGACAACGATTTTCTCAATAATTCGCGGCTCCATCAACAGGGCGGAAGCAACGTTCGTGATGGCTCCGATCGCAACTACATACAGAGGATCGTCTTCGCTGGAGGCCATTGCCCGCTCCACCAGGTTTCTTGCCGCTTCGCTCTCTTGAGGAACGCCGGCTTCTGCCAGGTATCCTTCCGAACCCCGGTAGATCGGAATATCCGTCATCTCCGGCATGATCGATTGGATCTTGAGAAGCTCATTATAGCTCTTCTCCATCCCATCATTCGGACCCACAGATAAATCATTGAAGAATGGAGCGGCATAGAAAGCTTCAACCGTGACGCTCTCCGGTGATTTCAATGCATAGATGACGGCGAATTGATCGTCGATCTCGTTATATGTATCCGTATCCAATACCATGCGAACCTTGCGCTGTGGATGTTCTAAACGCTGTAGAAGCTTTTGCTGAGGCAATTTTGGAAATTCGGCCATGTCCCTTGTCATCCTCCTTGAATATATCCTGTATTCCTTTTATGATGTGGTTATGAATGCAGGATTTTTCTCGCTTTCTACGCTTATTCTACAACGAATACCGCAGATGAAGATTATAGGATATGGCTGTTTGTTTGCATGATTTGGCTAGGATAACAGGAGGGGAGCATGTAGGATGCTGGCACAAATGGATTTTCTGTTTCAAGCTACGAGGCACGCGCATTCGTATATGCCGATGCATGATCATACCTGCTATGAGCTGGTCTATTATCAAACGGGGAAAGGCGTTACACGCTTCAACGATACGGTCTATACCTACACACCCGGCACGTATACGATCATTGCGGCAGGTACACTGCATGACGAGCGGCGAACAGAGGATACGGATGTTATTTTTGTCGGCTTTCGGTTATCTAGGAGGGAGCTGCAGGTACAAGAAGGGCTCTATGAGGATGATCCCTCTTCCCCCATCTTGCCGCTTCTATTGAAGATGATTGAGGAAATGCAGGAACAGCGCGCTTATTATGCCGACCAGTTGAATCATTACATCAGCTCCATCGTAATCGCGCATCAGCGAGCCTCGAATACCGGCACATCGGGAGGATCGGTTGATCATCTTCTATACGCGCGCGCGTTCATCGACGAGAACTGCAACCAGAAGATTACGATCGAAGAATTGGCTGAAATGGTCGGCTACAGCTACCACCACTTCCGGCATCTGTTTAAGGATAAATTCGGTGTATCTCCTATTTCCTATTTACTCCGTAAGCGCATTCAGAAAGCCGAGCATCTGCTCCTGCATTCCGCACTCCCTGTCACTACCATAGCAATGGAATGCGGTTTCTCGAACGATGCTCAATTCTGTACAATGTTCAAAAGGGAGAAGGGCGAGTCACCTCGCACCTTCAGACAGAACCGAACAATCGCTAAGACTTAAAGACTTCAGGCAGCAGGTAGCAGGCAGCCGCTAGCTGAGTGCAGCTGCGCTATTCCGGCGTCGCACAAGGACGACCGTTGATATAATAGGCGGTTTCTTGATACACCTTGAACACAACCTCAACTTCACCGACACCGGCCTTATTCAGATGTTTCGTTACGGCATGGGCAAGCTCATCTTGAATGACTTGTCCCCTATCGAACCAAGCGATCTCGACGAACGGATAAGTCGGCACCGTTTCGCCTCCGAACACAGAAATCATATGCAGCCCGTCAATGGTGAAATTATCGGTGCCACACTGACAGATACCGGCCATTTCTTCGACCAAATCCTTGCTCACTTCCACCAAAATAGACGTTTCAACGCCTCGTACGCTTAATTGGGGCATAGGTCATCCTCGCTTTTACTCATATTCATGCAGCTGCTCTTCCTCTGCAATGCTTTGCAAATCGTAGCCGGATATCGTAATGATCCGGTAGTCAGGCGTGATCTCGGCATGCTGCTTAGCCAGCTCCAGCAAATAACGCGGCGACCCGTCCTGTTCCTCATCATAGATGAGAATGAGTCCTTCGGAGTTATCGAGCAGGAAACGATCTCTCGCTTTGAACTGCCATGGTCCATCATATTTCTGCTTAGAGATAGCGCTCACGTAATCCGCGCCAGCCAGAATCTCGCTGTACGTCGTTTTCTTCTGCTCGTTCCAGTTCTCTTCCTGCTCCAGAAAAGGCGTAATAATCGCGAGGCGCAAGCTCTCGTAGCTGGCTTTCAGCTCGATGGTCACTTCCGCTGCCCACAGCTCCACGCCCCAGCCGCCGCTTACAATCACCCACTCCAGTCCATCCTCCGCAAGAGCCGTAATCTGCTTCTTCAGCGCCTTCTTGATAATGGCGATGCCGGGATGCTTGGCCGAGAAGATGCCCAGCTCTGTTGCTCTATAGCCTGTAATCAGTACCTGCTTCATCGCGGTTTGCTCCTCGCCTACTCTTCCAGATAAGGGTAGCATACGAGTGGCGAAATTTCACCAGCTGTCACGAACTTTTGGACGCATTCACAGCCCTGTCACTTGCTCCGAGCAACGAAAAAGCTGTCTCAAACCGCGCATCAGCGCACGTTCGAGACAGCTCCGTCATTCTATTCCATCCCTTTCGGGTAATGTGCCTTCGGCTCGCGAATGACCGTCCCATCATCCAGCAGGATCTCGGTTGTAAACGCCCGCGCTCCCTTGTTCAGCTTAATGACGCGCGCGCCCCGGTGGAAGCCTTCCCGGCCGTAGGTCTGATACCCGCTGGCCCGGCCGTAACAAAGGCTGATGCCATACATTTCGCCCCAATAATCATTGACATGATCATGCCCGCAAAAAGTTCCTACGATATCGCCCATCTCCACCATCGCCGTGAACATGCCGGAATTGATCGGCGCGCATGCGACATTCTCGTATTTGCTGCCATAACACAGCTCTTTGCGCCATACTTCGTCGTATTCGGGCAAAGGAATATGGAAGAATGCGAGCGAGGAAAGCGGCTCACCATCGTTTGCATCCGTCAGTGCCGCGGATTGCTCCGTATACCAATCGATCTGGTCACGGCTGATCCAGGCATACCCCTCAAGATTCGGATTCTCGGAATAGCTCCCGCTGTCGAGCAGGTAGAGGGCATGATGCGGCTTGCCGCTGCCGGGCTCTCTGACCAGCAGCACGAAATTACCTACACCGGTAATCCCCTCCGGTCCTGCCTGACTCACGCAATGCTCATGCTCCAATTGGACGTCCATCAACTCTTCTCGCGTGACCTCATGCTCGGAGTCATGGTTGCCAAACACGGCTGCCCACGGGATTCCCCGGGCATCGACTTCACGCACCGCCTCGCGGAACGACTGCTTCGGATCGATGCAGTCATCGCTGTAAATCACATCGCCTGTAAAGATGACCAAGTCTGGAGAAGTTTTGTCGAGCACCCGCTCCATCAGCAATCGAGTCAGGATGTCGCCCGGCTCCCCGTTCTGCCAATGAAGATCTGTAAATTGCACGATGGTAAACGTGCCGTCCTCGCGGTAATGCAGTTCTTTCCCCATCTGAATCATCTCCCATCTTAAAGCGATTCTCCACCGGCTTCAATCCCGATAACGCCTTCAATTGAAGCAAGCGAAACGATGACTTCCTCGAACCGCTTCTTATAATTAAGCTTCACTTGCATGCGGACAATCAGCATCTCGCCGAAATCGCCTTGCGCGGCTTCTTCGTTCTCGACGATGATTTTGCTGATCTGGATGCCGAAGTGGTGAAGCTGAGTGACTACTTTGTTCAGGCTTGCGGAATCTTTATTGATTTTCATCACCAGATCCTGCTTGCGCTTGGTTCGCGAGAACTTCTTCTCGAACTTATTCAGGAAAAACAAGCTGACCACGACTAGCAGTGTGAGTACTGCAGAGCCATAATAGAATCCCGCACCTGCCGTAAGTCCAATCGCTGCAACCACCCACAGTGAGGCTGCCGTCGTAAGTCCTGAAACCGTGATCCCTGTTCGCAGAATCGTCCCTGCACCAAGAAAACCAATCCCGCTGATCACCTGCGCCGCTAACCGGGCCGGATCGAGCCGAACATTCGGATCGGAAGCAAACTCAGCAAATCCGTACATAGATAACAAGACGATCGCCGCTGATCCCAAACAAACGAGAATATGTGTCCTAAATCCGGCTGAATGTCCGCCAAGCTCGCGTTCTAAGCCGATCAAACCACCTAGAAATAGCGCCAGCACTAATCGAATCGTCAGCTCCAAATAACTGATTTGCCAAATGCTGGGGTCGTACACTTGAACCGCTGTTTCTCCCATATGCGTCAATCCTTCTTGGTTTATGGTCCTTTGCTTATCTATACGCAAAGCGACAGCGAATGCCTACTGATAGGCCGAAAAAATATATATTCCTTACATAAGCCCAGAGCTTCTAGCTGCGTGCAAATTGCGATTCGAACCAATCCCAGCCGGAGCCGACATGCTCAGGACGATGTGCGTCCGAGCCGTAAACCAGTTCAATTCCCTTGGTCATGCATGCCTGCATGAACCATTCCGGCACATAAGGCTTGCCGCAGCTAGGCACACGAAGACCCGCCGTATTGACGTCGATCCCGATATTTCCTTGTTGCAGCAGCGGTAAGATGGTCGTCAAGCGGCTCCGAATTTGTGCTTCATCGATCGGCGGGAGCTTGAGTGCGAATTTCTCAATCAAATTAATATGACCGATCCGTTTACGCATCGGAAGCTTACTCGCGAAGGCAATAGCCGCTTCGACGTGGTTATAGTATTCGTCCACGACCTTCTCCATCGTGCCGTAGTAACTTAAGAGGTTTGCCGTGAAATCGTCTGCCGAGAAATCAACACAATACATACCGTCTTTACCCGGTAAGTAGTGAACTGAATAAACGACATCCTCCAGCTGCTGCTGGTACTGCTCGATGATCGCTTCCGTAAACGGCAGCGCGCCTTGCAAATAATCCAGCTCGAGGCCGACGGCGATTTCGATTTTCCCTTCATATTGCTGCTTGATCGACTTCGCATAAGCCATATAGAGAGGGAGCTCCTCGTTCGACATGGCAAGCTCGTACATCAGCTTCGCATCCTGCACCCAATTTGCGGGAAGCGGCGGATGCTCGCTAATTGTATATCGTGTAAAACCAAGCTCAATGGCACGGTCCACATAGTGTTCCGATGGTGCATCGCTGCCATGGTAGCAAAACTTTGTATGCGTATGTCCATCCCATTTCATTACGTTTGACATGCTGCTCTACCAACTCCTCTAACCGCATAATGACTGCCCGAATGGCAATATGTACCTACTCAGTATATCATCTTGATGAATGCCTTCAATAAGCATCGACGCACGCAAAACTGCTTCTTCCAACAAGCGGCATTTCTGTTATAATGAATTCTGTTCATTTAGGTTAATATAAAATAGAAATCCTTGTAAATTTTTCACTCCATGCCCCATGCAAAGAAGAGAGGAACATGTATGATCAGCCGATTCAAACGACTTCTTATCGGGCGGCCGATGAAAAGCGCAGAACTAGAAGGCGAGAAGCTCAGTAAGCTTAAAGCACTCGCCGTACTTTCCTCCGACGCCTTGTCGTCGGTCGCGTACGGAACGGAGCAGATCTTGCTCGTACTCATGGCTGCCGGTTTTGCCGCAGTGTGGTACTCCATTCCGATATCCATTGCCGTGCTCGGTCTATTACTAATACTAATCATTTCGTATCGTCAAACCATCTTCGCTTATCCCAAAGGCGGCGGCGCTTATGTCGTGGCCAAAGATAACTTAGGTACTTCCACCGGGCTGCTTGCAGGCGGATCGCTGCTGGTCGACTACATTCTGACCGTAGCCGTTAGTTCATCGGCAGGAACGGACGCCATCACATCCGCATTCCCTTCGCTGCATGATCATCGGGTCAGCGTCGCCTTAATCATGATCGTGTTTCTAACGGTCATGAACCTGCGGGGAATTGGGGAATCCGCTTCTGTTCTCGCTTATCCCGTCTATCTGTTCGTCGGTGCTATCTTCGTATTGATCATAGCAGGCGTTGTCAAAGTAATCGTAGGCGGTGTCCATGCCGATGTGCCGGAGATCGGTGCTGCGGTGTCCAACATCAGTTTGTTCATGTTACTTAAGGCATTCAGCTCCGGGTGTTCGGCGCTCACCGGCGTCGAGGCCGTGTCCAATGCGATCCCGAACTTCAAGAAACCGGCGGAGCGCAATGCCGCAACAACGCTGATCATGATGGGTACCATTCTCGGCGCGATGTTCATCGGTATCAGCTTGCTCGCTTATTGGTACGGCATCGTGCCGAGCGCTACGGAAACCGTCGTTTCCCAAATCGCGAATGCGACGTTCGGACGAGGCATCCTCTATTATGCGATTCAAGGGATTACCGCATTAATTCTGTTCTTGGCTGCCAACACCGCCTACTCGGCTTTCCCGTTGCTCGCGTTCATGCTGGCCAAAGACAAGTACATGCCCCATGCCTTCATGGTGCGCGGAGATCGGCTCGGTTTCTCGAACGGGATTATTTTTCTAGGCGTGTTCTCCGCGCTCTTGGTTGTCCTGTTCCATGGGGATACGGAGAATCTCATCCCGCTCTACGCGGTGGGGGTATTTATCCCGTTCACGCTCTCCCAGCTTGGGATGATGGTCCGCTGGATTAAGCTTAAACCGGCAAACTGGGGCGTTGGGCTGACGGTTAATACCATTGGGATGTTGACCACGCTCATCATTACGTTAATCTTTATTTTCACGAAGTTTAGTCAGATTTGGATGGTCTTCATCTTCTTGCCGATCGTTATTATCGGGTTCTACAAGATCAACCGTCACTATATGAACACCGCGGACGAGCTTCGCATCAACATTGATAAAGAAAAGCCGGCCATTAAAGGCAGCACCATCGTGGTTCCGGTCGCTGGTATTACGAAGGTCGTTCTGCAGTCCATCAGTTATGCCAAATCGCTGACGGATAATGTGGTTGCCGTCTATGTCGGGTTCGACGAGGAAGAAATCGAGCGGCTCGAGAAGAAATGGGAAGAGTGGGATCCCGGCGTGAGGCTGATCGTCCTGCGATCGAGCTACCGCAGCATTATCCGTCCGCTTGTCCGCTTCATCGAGACGGTCGAATGGAAGACGCAGGAAACGGATCATATCACCGTGCTGATTCCGCAATTCATCACGAGGCACTGGTGGCATAACATTCTGCACAACCAGTCGAGTCTGCTGCTTCGTGCTTACCTTTTCAACCAGAAGGACGTTGTTATTGCGACGGTTCCTTACCGGTTGCACCGTTAGTTGATTTTTGGAAGGGGCTGTCTGCTGTCCCCGCCTGCTTTTCGCGGCCGAGAGTTCGATTTTTGAACTCTCGGCTTTGTTTTTCGGCTTTTTTGACTCTGAGAGTCGCTTTTTTCGATTCTCAAGAGGCGTTTGTCGAGGTGGAGGTGCGAGGGGTTTCGGCGGCTGAGAGCCGCCAAGGCTTACGAGTAACTTAGAGCAGGTTAGCGATAGTTAGCTGACGCGTTCACCGCGGCTAACAAATAACCGACTCCTAAGTTAGCGAGTCGGTTCTCTTCAAGGGGCGAATAGCTCTAGAAACGCGCTCACGCTCATCGGTTCCAGCAGCTGCGGGTCTTCGCACACTGCTATAATCCGTGCTGTCTGCTCCGGTGAGAACCGCGTCAGCAGGTTGGACTCGAACTTCCGCTTTAACAGTGGGATACCTTCGTCTCTCCTACGCCTGTGGCCAATTGGATATTCCGTCAGTACCTCATTCGTCGCGCTGCCGTCTGTGAAGAACACCTGCACGCTGTTCGCGATGGAGCGTTTGTCCGGGTCCAGATAGTCCTCCGTGAAGTCCGGCCGCTCCTTCACCTCCATTAGGCTTCGCAAATGGTCAACTCGCGGATCTGCAGCCGCCTCATCCTCGTAATGATCGGCAGTTAACGATCCGTGGAGCAGACCAATCGCCGTCATATATTGCAAACAATGATCGCGATCAGCCGGATTGTGCAGCGGACCTTTCTTATCGATGATACGGATGGCGGACTCGTGCGTGGTAATGGTAATTCGAGTGATCTCATCAAGTCTATCGGCAACGAGGGGATGCAGCGCGATGGCGCTCTCCACCGCAGTTTGTGCGTGGAATTCGGCCGGAAACGAGATTTTGAATAACACATGTTCCATAACGTAGGAGCCATATGGACGCGAGAGCGAGAACGGTCGACCTTTGAAAAGCACATCATAAAAGCCCCACCCCTTCGCCGACAGCGCGGACGGATAGCCCATTTCCCCGCGCAGCACCATGAGCGCCAGTCTCAATGCGCGGCTCGTTGCATCGCCGGCAGCCCAGGATTTGCGCGATCCGGTGTTCGGCGCATGCCTGTAGGTGCGAAGCGCTTGGCCGTCAATCCACGCATGGGACAACGCGTCCGTGATCTCTTCCTTCGTCCCCCCAAGCAAGCCCGTTGCTACTGCGGTGGACGCCACTTTAACAAGCACGACATGGTCAAGTCCTACTCGGTTGAAGCTATTTTCAAGTGCCATCACGCCTTGCAGCTCATGCGCCTTGATCATGGCAGTCAGCACATCGCGCATGACAAGCGGAGGCTGTCCGGCAGCCTGCCTTACCTTGCTTGCGTAGTCGGCAGAAGCGAGAATCGCCCCGAGATTATCGGATGGATGGCCCCACTCCGCGGCGAGCCAAGTGTCATTGTAATCCAGCCAGCGAATCATACAGCCAATGTTGAAAGCAGCCGTCACCGGATCTAGCCGAAACGCGGTCCCCGGCACATGTACGCCGCCTTCCATCTCTGCCCCCGGCACAATCGGTCCGAGCAGCTTCGTGCAAGCCGGATAGTTTAACGCCAGCATGCCGCAGCCCAGCGTATCCATCAAACAATAGCGAGCCGTTTCATAGGCCAACTCGCTGTCCACCTTGTAGTCCGTTACGTAAGAAGCCATATCGGCAAGCACTTGATCCGGCTCTGGCCGAATATTATCCTGACCATATCCCATGGCGTTAGCACCTCCCATCATTGCTTAATGACGTTCATGAACAGCCAGCCAAGGCAGCGGATCAGGTCCGACATAAGCGGCGGTCGGCCGGATAATACGGTTATTTTGCCGCTGCTCCATGATGTGTGCCGTCCAGCCCGTCAAACGGGAGATGACGAAGATCGGCGTGAACATCGGAGTAGGGATGCCCATGAAATGATAGGCGGTCGCGCTGTAGAAGTCGAGGTTTGGGAATAAGCTTTTTTCCTGACGCATCACCTGTTCAACCGCTTCCGAAACCGAATAGAGATGGCTGTCCTCCGCCCACAGCGAGAGCGTCTCCGACCATTTCTTGATGATGTCCGAACGCGGATCGGAAACGGTGTACACGCGGTGGCCGAACCCCATAATGAGCTGCTTCGCCGCCAGCCTCGCACGCGTGGCCGCTTCTGCTTCCTCCGCATTATCGAACTGGGTGATCAACTCCATGACAGCCTCATTCGCTCCGCCGTGAAGATTGCCCCGCAGCGTGCCTATTCCGGTTGCAATACAAGAGTAATAGTTCGATAGCGTAGAAGCCGTTACGCGAGCGGCAAACGTCGATGCGTTAAACTCATGCTCGGCATACAGAATAAGCGAAATATCGAATACGCGAATCGCGAGATGCTCCGCATGTTTGCCGTGAAGCAGATAAAGAAAATGCCCCGCAACTGTGTAATGATCGAGGTCGAACAGCTCTTCTTGCACCTCGCCGGTGTCCGAACTGTCCGAGCCGGGGGCATCCGAAGTGACTTCGGATTCCACTCCCTCAGCAGCTTTAACGTCAACCGAAACTTCGCTTGCCGAGGATTTCAACTGAGGCTCCTCCACCGAACCATCCCCACCAACAGCCTGCCTATGAAAATGATACCAATGCAGCAGCATCGGGCCCGTCAGAGCAATCAGCCGATCCGCAATATCGGCTGTGCCAACCGAAGTCGATTCCGGCTCCATCGTCCCGAGCGCGGTGCAGCCTACCTGCAGCACCTCCATCGGATGGGCATCAGCAGGCAAGAGCTCCAAGATGCGCTGCAGCGTCTCCGGCAGTTGGCTCGCTTCCGCCAGTTTGCGCCGATAAGCCGCAAGCTCATCGACATTCGGAAGCTTGCCGCGAATGAGCAGATAAGCCGTCTCCTCGAAGCTGCCGTGTTCTGCCAAGTCCTCGATGGAATAACCGCGGTAAGTGAGTCCAAGTCCGTTTTTGCCTACCGTACTGATTGCCGTTTCACCGGCTTCAATGCCTGCCAAACCTCCGGGCTTCTTCACGGTCATCCCTCATTCCTCCTCCGAGTTCCGTGCGGCGAACAGCGCATCCAGCTTGCGCTCATAATCGTAGTAGCCAAGATAGCGGTACAGCTCCTCGCGTGTCTGCATGCCGCCAAGCACGGAGGCTTGAGACCCTTGCTCCCGAATCGTCTGATACACCTTCAGTGCTGCCGCATTCATCGCACGGAACGCCGACAGCGGATACAGCACCAGCGATACGCCCACGGCTGCCAGCTCATCGACCGTGAAGAGCGGCGTACGCCCGAATTCCGTTACATTCGCTAGAACCGGCACCTTAACCACATCGGTGAATGCACGATACTCCTCCAAGCTGCCCGCCGCCTCCAGAAAAATCATATCTGCGCCGGCCTCCACATACGCCTGCGCCCTTGCGACTGCGCCTTCCATTCCCTCCGAAGCGAGCGCATCCGTACGTGCCATAAGCACAAAATCCGCGTCAACCTTCGCATCTGCCGCGCTTCGAATGCGATCCACCATCTCCGCTGGGCTGACGATGGCTTTGTTCGGTCGATGCCCGCAGCGCTTGGCGGCCACCTGATCCTCGATATGAATACCAGCCGCACCGGCGCGGATCATCTCGCGCACGGTGCGCGCAATGTTAAACGCCGAACCGAAGCCGGTATCGGCGTCCACAAGCAGAGGTAGATCAACAGCGCTGCTGATACGCCGCACGTCCTCAAGCACATCACCCTGCGTCGTAATGCCGAGGTCCGGCAACCCGAACGATGCGTTTGCCACTCCTGCGCCGGACACATACAGTACATGAAAACCCGCCGACTCCGCGAGCAGCGCGGCGTAAGCATTTATTACTCCTGCTACTTGAAGCGGCTTCTCCTGCTGAAGCGCTTCTCGAAGCCGAAGCCCCGGCGAGCTGCGATTCATTGAACCCATAAGCTCCCATCTCCCTTCACAACAGAGCGGCAAGCAAGCAAACCGCCAACAGATTAACTGTTATCCGTTAACTGCCCCGGAGCAGCTCCCCGGAAATCACCAACCGATGAATCTCGTTCGTACCCTCGTAAATTTGCGTTACCTTCGCATCGCGGAACAACCGCTCGGCATGCAGTTCATCTGCCAAACCACCGCCGTCGCACCACTGCAGCGTCTTCGTCGTCACATGCATCGCCGTATCGCTCGCGAACATCTTCGCCATGGACGCTTCCTTCGTGCAGCGTACGCCGCGCTGATGCATATCCGCCGCGCGGTACACGAGCAGCGCCGCCGCCTCCACCTGCGCCGCAAGCTCCCGATACTCCGCCGCGGCTCTGCTCCGTTCCCTTGGCGGCAGCGCACGCAGTTGCTGCTCGCTCAACGCCAGTGCCGCTCGCGCAATACCGAGCGCCTGCGCGCCAATGCCGATCCGCCCGCCGTTCAGCGCTGATTTGGCGATGGCGAAGCCTTGCCCTTCCTCGCCGAGGCGCTGACCTGCGGGCACGATCGCATCCTCCAGGATCAGCTCGCAGGTGTTCGATCCGTGCAGCCCCATTTTTTTCTCCTTTTTACCCACACGGAAGCCCGGCGTATCCTTCTCCACCAGAAATGCAGTAATCCCGCCTACACTGCCTTTCACGCCGTTATGCACCGATGCGAACAGCACGTACTGATCTGCCTCACCCGCATTCGTAATGAACACCTTCGTGCCGTTCAGCACGTAGTTATCCTCATGTCGGACCGCTGCCGTCCGAATCGTCGAGGCATCTGAGCCCGCGTGCGGCTCTGTTAATGCGAAAGCGCCTAACCATTCACCCGAGGCGAGCTTAGGCAGACATCGCAGCTTCTGCTCCGTAGTGCCATGGTATAGAATCGGAAGCGTTCCAACAGACGTATGCACCGACAAAATAACGCCAACCGTCGCGCTAACCCGAGCAATCTCTTCAATCGTGAGAATATAGGAGGTTAGCTCAAGCCCGCTTCCGCCCCATTCAGCCGGCACAGGCAGCCCCATCAAGCCCCTTGCGCCCATCTCCCTTACGAGCTGCGCCGGGAAGCGGTCATGCTCCTCCATTTCAGGGATGACTTTGGCTACTTCCTGCATGGCAAATTCCCGTACCCTGGCGCGCAACCGTTCTTGTTCATCCGTAAAATGCAGCAGCATGGCAGCGGTCAGCCCCCTTCGTACACGTAAAAGCCTCGCCCGCTCTTGCGCCCGAGCCAACCGGCAGCTACGTAATTGCGAAGCAGCGGACAAGGCCTGTATTTGGAATCGCCGAAGCCTTCATGCAGCGTTTCCATAATGGCGAGGCAGGTGTCCAGCCCAATCAGATCGGCCAATGCCAGCGGTCCCATCGGATGATTCATGCCAAGCTTCATCACGCCGTCGACAGCCTCAATCGAAGCCACGCCTTCATATACCGTGTACACAGCCTCGTTGATCATCGGCATCAGAACGCGGTTGGACACGAAGCCCGGAAAATCCCGCACCTCCAGCGGCGTCTTCCCCATCCTCTCTGCCAGCTTCGCTACAGCGATATAGACATCATCCGACGTCCGCAATCCACGAATGATTTCAACCAGCTTCATAACCGGTACAGGGTTCATAAAATGCATGCCGATCACCTGCTCCGGCCGCCCCGTCGCCGCTGCCAATTCTGTAAGCGACAGCGATGAGGTATTGCTAGCGAGAATCGCCCCCGACCCGCAAATGCCATCGAGCTTAGCAAGCAGAGCCTTCTTCACCGGCATGCTTTCAGTTACCGCTTCGATGACAAGATCAGCGCCGGAGGCCGCCTCCAAGTCAGCCGCTGCGGTAATCCTTCCAAGCGTCTGCAGAGCCGACCCTTCTGTAGTTCTGCCTTTCGCAACGCTGCTGGTGAGCTGCATGCCGATTTGCGCCAATGCCTTGCTGACACGAGCCGCTTCCGCATCATGCAGCAGCACTTGACAGCCTGCTTGCGCAGCAACAAGCGCAATACCGCTTCCCATCTGGCCTGCTCCGACGACCGACACATGGTGGATATCTGCCATGATTGACTACCGCCTTCCCTAAGCCCTTTTGCTCCAACCTATCCGCAGCTATCATCCACCCGAACCAACACGGCATCGCCCTGACCGCCGCCGCTGCAAATCGCTGCGATTCCTAATCCCCCGCCGCGCCGCTTCAATCCGTTAATCAGCGTCATGATAATCCGTGCGCCGCTTGCTCCGACAGGATGGCCGAGTGCGATAGCGCCGCCATGCACGTTGACCTTGTCGGCATCCCAGCCTGCCAGCTTCCCGCAGGCCAAGACAACAACCGCGAACGCTTCATTGACCTCGAAGCGGTCAATCGCATCCATCGCGAGCCCGTGCTGCTGCAGCAGCTTCTGCACGGCAAAAGCCGGCGCGATCGGATAATTGCGCGGCTCCACGCTAACCGCGGCATGACCGAGCAGCACAGCCTGCGGGGCGCAGCCTTCCTGCAGCGCCCTGCTCTTCGAGGCCACAACGAGCGCCGCCGCTCCGTCGTTGATCCCCGGGGCGTTGCCTGCCGTAATCGTGCCGGAACCTCCGGCAGCGAATACCGGCATCAGCGCAGCCAGCTTCGCTGCGCTTGTATCTCCGCGAGGCGCTTCATCCTTATCGATCGCGAATACATGACTCTTCGTCGGCACTGCACCCGGCAGCGGAACGGGAACAATTTCCGAATGAAAGTAACCCTGCAGGCTGCTCTGAACGGCACGCTCATGGCTGCGCAGCGCCCATTCATCCTGTTCCAATCGGCTGATGCCGTACTCGGCCGCAATGTTGTCGGCATAGTCACCCATATGCATATCAGCGAAAGCACAGCGTAACCCATCGCGAAGCAGTAGATCCGCTGCCCGGCCATCCCCCAGCCGCATGCCCATACGCGCTTCCGTCAAGGCATACGGGACTTGACTCATACTCTCCATGCCACCTGCGACGATCAGCTCCGCATCGCCCGCCCTAATAATCTGCGAAGCCATCGTCAGCGCCCGCATGCCCGATGCACACACTTTATTGATGGTCTCCGCCGGTACCGAATGGCTAAGTCCTGCCAGCATCGCTGCTTGCCTCGCCGGATTCTGGCCCGCTCCCGCTTGAACGGCCATCCCCATAATGACCTCATCTACCGCAGCAGGCGATATTCCTCCGCGATGCAGTGCACCTTCAATGGCAAGACCGCCAAGCTGAGTCGCCCTCATCCCCTTCAGCGCTCCGCCAAACTTGCCGAACGCCGTCCGCGCGCTCCCTACAATGACAAGCTCAGCCATGGCGTCGCCCCCTTTCCCTTCCGCCACTGCCTCTTCCTTTGGGCTGCGGCAACTTCGGACTGAGGTCCAGCCCTTTGAAGATCTGCACTGCCTTCGCATCTCGCATATACCGCTCTACCGGATATTCCTTCATGTAGCCGTAACCGCCATAGACCTGAACGGCATGGATCGTCGACGTCATCGCAGCATCCGCAGCAAAGCTGAGCGCCAGCGCAGCTTCCCAGCCTTCACCGTCCTCCGTAAGTCCCCGATCCTCCAGCCAAGCTGCTTGATACACAAGGAGCTTGGAGGCATCGGCAGCAGTCCGCATATCCGCCAGCATCCAAGCCACTGCCTGATGTTTCGCGATCGGCTTGCCGAACTGCGAACGCGCCTTGGCATAACCAAGCGCAGCTTCCGCAGCGCCTTGCGTAATACCCGCGGCAACTGCGGCAAGGCCGTAGCGCACACCTGCCGCCGCACGACCTGCAATCGCGCCGCCCTGACCGTCACGACCGATTCGCTGCTTCTTCGGCACGCGGCAATCCTGAAACTTCAAATGCGCCATACCCGCTGAGCGCAGACCAAGCTTCTTCGTGACCGGCTGAATCAGAAGGCCGGGGCTGTCTTTCTCGATGATAAAAGCGCTGTAGCGCTTGCGTCGTCCTCCCGCACTCTCTCCGGTCACCGCGTAAATGATGAAGTAATCTGCCGTCGTGCCGCCAAGGATATATTTTTGCTGACCGTTTAGGACATAACACTCCTCTTGCGCCTCATCACCCTGCGACGACTGCAATTGCGCGGAGACTCCGATTCGCAGTGTTGTCCCCGGATCTACTGCCCCCGGCAGCACACCCGTACCTATACTGATGCCCTCGATAAGTCTCCTCAGATAATGCCGCTTCAGCTCCACGCTCCCGAACCGATGCAACGGCCACGCCGATAGAAAAACATGGGCCCACAGCGCCGCGCCAAGCGACGCGCTTACTCTGGACAACTCCTCCAGCACCAGGACAAAACCGAGAAACCCGCCGCCAGCGCCCCCCTCCTCCTCGGGCCAAGGCAATGCCGTAAAACCAAGCTGCGCCATCGCGTCAAACGAACGCCTGTCGAATAATTCGGCCTCATCCAGTCCGCCTGCTTCCCGTGCCACCTCATGCTCCGCAAACCGTGCCGCCATCTCGCGAATCATCAATTGTTCTTCCGTCAGAGAGAATTTCACCTCATACGCTCCCCCTTCTTGAATCAGACAGAAGCGTTGCCTGCTATTTGGCGCTTATTACATCGTATTTTCGCCGGAGCCGATTCATGATAGAGTGGAAACAAAGGCCTTATGATTTGACCATTATGGGTTGGAGTTGATCGACGGATGATTCACAGCAATGAACTCGATAATCAAGCAATAGAAGACTCGCTATCGGCAGCGTTTCCGGATGCCTGCACGGCGGTGAAGACCGGGAATGTAGAGCTGCTCAAGCAGCTGTTGCACGCACATCCTGCTTTGGCGAACGCCAGATCGTTGCAAGGAAGAACGCTGCTGCATCATCTATGTGACTGGCCCGGCCATTATCCGAACCAGTTGGAAATCGGACAAGCTCTGCTGGATGCTGGAGCGGATGTGAATGCAAGGGCAATTGATCCGGAGCGCGGAGAAACGTCGCTGCAATGGACAGCCAGCAACGACGATGTTGCAATGGCGAATCTGCTGCTTGATGCCGGAACGCCAATTAACGGCTTGAATGATGACCGCAGACCGCTAGCGCAATCCGTTTGGTACGGCTGCACGAAGGTGACCGAGCTGCTCGTCCGCCGAGGCGCGGCGCTTGATCTTGAGCTTGCTGCTGCCGTAGGCCGAGCGGATCTGCTGGCCTCTTTCTTCGGTCCGGATGGAGAGCTTCTGCCGAGCGCCGGCAAACACCGCGAACCTGTCAACACAACGAATCCAAGCGCTCCCGAGGAGCTGCTGCAGCAGGCACTCATCTATGCCATCATTGGAGGCAGCCATGAATCCGCCTCTTATCTGCTAGACCGCGGTGCCGATGTCAACGGCATTCCTTCCGGCTTCGATCATACCGGCGCCGCTCCCTTGCACTGGGCAGCAGCGGGTACGAACACAACAATCATTCACCTGCTCGTGGAGCGAGGCGCCGATCTGAATATCAAGGATCGCCGGTATCACAGTACGCCGCTCGGATGGGCCAATCATTTCAAGCGGACCGAGCACGAGGCGCTGCTGCGCAATTTAGGCGGCTTATAAAGACAGCAAAAAGACCGAGCAGTCATCCTCTCGCATGCGAGTGGAAACCGTTCGGCCTTCTTTTTTGTCCATTACATCACTTTGGAGCTGTCATACCCATCTGTTCCCATTCTTCCTTGGAAGGGCCATACACACCTGCAACAGGCAGTCCGGCTTGGCGCATGAGAATGGTCAGTTGACCGCGGTGATGGACTTCATGCTTAATGAACTTCGACAGCGTAACACCATTTTGCCATACTTGACCGAAGAGGTTGTGGCTCTCGAGCAACTTCTCATCGGACCACTGCGATGCCGCTTCAAGAATGGATGCCGCTGTCTCGCGGTAAGTTTCTGCAATAACAGCGGCCGATTGCGGCTGTTCCTCATTAGCTGCCGGTGCCTTGAAATGAAGTCCGATCTTGACCAGCATACCTGCATCATCGTGAACCAAATGCCATGCCAGGAATCCAAGCGTTCTGCGGCCTGTCGCAATCGACTGTGCCAGCGATTCATCCGTCAGCAGGTCCAGCAGCTTCTGCGTCCCTTGCGATTCCTGCTTGTAGTCCTCAATAAAATCTTTAACTGTTCTAAACATATGTTTCGCCTCCATAACCTGCTTCAAATGACTTCTCGTATGTACTATATCGCAGGTCTGCTGACAACAGCATGTCAGTTGAGTTCAACTTTTATACATGGTTCATGCTGTCTAGCTTCTTTCGCACCATGTTCAGCTCGGGATGACTGGCGAGAATTTGCTCATACTTAGCTTTCGCCTCTGTTTGCTTGCCCGCTATTGCCGTAAGATCCGCGAGCGCAAGATCTGCTTTCCAATCCGCAATCGCAGCATCCGCCGTTACAGTTCCCCGATAAGTACGGAATGCCTCCTTCGATTCTTTGAGGCTGCGCTCTGCCTGCTGCAACAGAACTCCCGCCTGCCTCATCTGTGCTCTGGCCAAGTGGTACTTGGCATCCGGGAAGTTTGGCTGCACTTCAAGGGCACGTAAGCATACGCGTTGTGCCTGCTCATAATCCTTCGTGTTCATATAGATTTTGTTCAAATACATCAGGACATCCAGTAACCTGCCAAAATTCGGCTTACCCGGAGCAAGCCGCTCTGCCTCAAGGAATAACGCCTTCGCTTTCTCAATATCCCCTGTCGCTAGGGTTTCTCTGCCGTAATACAGATACCAGCCCGGATTGTTTGGCTCCTGCTCCACCATCAGCTTCAGCAATCGCAGGTTGCGTTCAAGCTTGTTCTGCTGCCCCATGATTGCCGGCTCATAGCCGTCATGATGAAGCCGGATACGGACCGGGCGCCTCATCATGCGGTCGTCGTACATATCTTCGCCTTCAATGACAACCTGCTCGTGAACACGCCCGTAATAATGTAAGCCGCGATTAAGCGGGAACATGCGTGGGTTCGCATAATCAGCTGATATTTTACCCTGTATCTGATTGACTTGGCATACATTAAGAACGGTGTGCGAGAAACGATCATGGAACATCGATGCCGCCATTCGGACATTGCCGATGTCCTCCGGAAACAGCCATTCATCCGCATCCACCCAGAGCACCCAATCGCTCTTGATATGCGGCAGAGCTTGATTTCGCTTCCATGCAAAATCATCATTCAGCGCAACGCTTCGTATAATCTTCACCTTCGGCAGATGCTCCACAAGCTCAATCGTGCCGTCCGTAGAATCCGAATCGATAATGAGGATTTCATCTACGGCATCCTGTAAGCTATTGACGCAGCGGACGATACAACGTGCTTCATTGCGCGTCATAATAGCCGCCGCAACGGTTACAGCTGGTTGCAGCTGCCATAATTCAGCTAAATCCACGCGCGATTCCCCCGGTGGTTTGCCCGCCAGCACCTTCTGCACCTCGCTCCCCCACTGCGCCTGCGGGTCGAGCAGATTGCCTCTCTCGAAGGCATGTCCCGCTTCTTGCGCGTAGCCTTGATGCAGCAGCGCCTCGCCAAGAAACACCCAATATTGCGCCAATAGCGGCTGATTGCGCAGACTATCGAGTGCCAGCTTTTCCGCCAGTTTGAACTTACGAGCCGTTAGCGCTTGACGAATGGCGTTCGAAGCTGACTGTTTCTTATCCGTTGCCTGTTCCAAGAGCTCATTCTCCTTCGGGTTTGATTTGAAAAGAAAAGGCCAACCAGAAATAAGTTGGCCAATGGTTAAAATCTTTTTCTAAGCGGAACCTTCCTCCGGGAAGGCGACGTTCATGTAAAGTTTAAATTCTCTGGTTATCTCTCCATCCGAAATGCTCACCGTGATGAATTCATAGTCACCTGGGTACATAGCTTCTGAATTCACATCAAAATGTAACATCGACCCATTTAGAGAAAGACTGCTATGAATAATATACTCACTGTCTACAAAATCCAGTGTCAATGTTGCTAAGTTCATACCCGTTAATAGACCTGCAAGGTCTTTATCGATACTAAAGTCGTCTAAAATATCGATGCTATCATCGAAGATGACGAATGTACGATAAGCATAGCCTGAGCCAAACGGCAGCCCATCCGATGTCATGATTTCCAGTGACTGCACACCTGCATCCAAACCTAGTACAAGCAGCTTCCCGTTCGCATAGAAAGTAGTGACACAATTGCCGTTTTCGCCACAAATGGAATCATCAGGAACTGCAATAACCGAAGTTATAGGATCTCCCTCAGCATCCGTGATTTCCAGCTCAACCGTCACGCCTTTCTTAAGCATTATCGGCGGAGCTTCTCCACCACCATCTAAAGCCGGAGCCGAATTCTCCCGAATTAAGATCGTATAGCTTTTTTCGTTTCCGTCGGCTGTACGACCCTTGACTTCAACTTCTGACACCGTCGTAAATGTCGCATCCGTCCATAGGTTCAGCCATGGATCAATCGTCCAAATACCGAGATCATAACTGCCAATGCTCTTGATCTCTGCATCGTTATAAGCGGTAACTTGGAATTCGTCGGCATTATGAAAGATGTCTTTCATGTCAATATAGGCATTGTGATCCACATAGCCCTGATTATCGTAATTATCAAAGAATTGCACGCCGAAATCTTCGACCGTAAGCCCGACATAGAGCTTAAATTCATCGGTAATCGTCAAGCCGTTGCCATCATCGGCCACGACTTCTATCGTCGAAATGTCATCTGTATCCAATCCTAGTGTCAGAAGCGTCTGTCCTTCCATATCCTCGATTGATACAACTTGAGCATTACCCGAAGTTACTTCTGCACTGTAATTAAATGAACCCGTGAAATATGAAGATAGATTGATTTCGTACTCCAGCTGATCATTTGAAAGTCCCTCATCCCAAATGCCGCTCTCTCCAAGATACACTCGTACAGGTATCGTCAGCCATGAGCTTCCGCCGGTATCGCTAGCCATCAAATCAAAGCTGACAAATCCCGGAGAGCCAAGAGATATCACCTCAAGCTCTGAACCGTGTAATCCGCCCGCAGTGCTGTATCCATTCGGTTGGAAGGTCGTGCTATAGATTACAGGCTGGCCGTCGACTTCTTTAAAGATTTTAGTTAAATCAAGCTTGGCACGCTGACCGGAGCCTAGCTCAATCGTACCTTCATTCCCAACCATTCCCGATTCCAGATCATCATCCTTGGGAGTAATGATGACTGTAATCGTTGCTTCGCTATAAGAAGTTCCGTCAAATACGCTGAAGGTAAAATGATCTTCGCCGTATTCGTCTTCATAAGGCGTATAGGTGAAATGGCCATCCGAGTCTAGCTCCAGCAATCCCTTCACTGGGGCTCCGTTCTCCGTTACCGTGAAAGTTAGAATTTGGCCTTCCGGGTCAGTGCCTGTAACTTGATCCGACAACGGAGTATCCTCATCGGTGTAAAACGTCTTTTCATCTGCAATAGGAGCGTTGTCGACCTCGTGAATCGTAATGGTAACGACTCCACTGCCGATCGATTCCAATCTGCCGTCGCTTACTTTATACATGAAAGTATCTTGGCCGCTGATTACGCCTTCATTCGGCACATATACAAATTTGCCGGTTTCGGGATTAAACTGTGTGATTGTCCCTGCACCTGGAGCTCCCTGCATTTCCACAAGGGTATACGTCAAATTATCCTGATCGTCGTCTCCGCCGACCAGCGTGCCAGGCAGCTCTTGCCCTTCATACGCGTCGAACGTCATATTAGGCGCGGTTGGCCGCACATTGACATCTTTGACCGTGATGGTTACGTTGATGGTCGCCGAATTAACCTCGCCATCATTTATACGATAAGTGAACAAATCCGAGCCAGTGTAATCTGCGTTAGGATAGTACGTGAAGCGGCTCAAATCCGAAGAGCTGCGCGACAAGTATCCATGGCTAGGGGAAGACAGGATGGTGAAACTTAGCGTGTCCTCGTCATCATCCGTACCATGAAAATAATCTGAATAGCTGTTGTCTTCATCAACCTCGAAGCTCCAATCTTCCGCCTCAGGCGCTTGATTCACATCAATAATCGTGATCTGTACCGTCTTCACGTCCGAATATTCTTTGCCGTCATAGATTCTGTACTTAAACGAATCTGATCCGCTCTTCCCTCTGTCCTGCACGTAAGTAAACTCCCCCGCACTTGGCGAATTCGGCGTAACCGTGCCATAATCCGGCCCTTCCCCTTCTTGTATGATGTATTGAAGCGTGTCTCTGTCTTCCCAATCCGCGTCCCAGCCGTTGAAGCTAACTGCCTTACTGTCACCTTCATTCACTTCAAAGCTGATATCCTGTGCTCTTGGCGCATCATTTTGAGAGGAGATGTTAATGTTTACGACCGATACATTGGAATCTTTCTGTCCATCATTAACGACGTAGGTGAACGAAGTGCCTCCATATGAGTTTGCAATAGGCTTAAAGCTGTAGCTGCCGTCTTCATTTAAACTAAACTCTTCTGATGCAGGAGGTGCCGACGTTAGCCGATAAGTCAGCACATCGCCATCCACGTCCCTCCCAGTCAATTGACCCGTTATGGATTGATCTTCAAGGATGTTGATATCCTGAAATTCCTCAAGTGTCGGCGCGTCATTCACGGCGTTGACCGTGATCGTCACCGCGACCTCATCCGAATCCTCCGCACCATCGTTCACGATATACGTGAACGAATCCGGTCCATTATAGTCCGCATCTGGCACATACGTGAACTTGTTTTGCTCTGACGAGCTTGCGATCAACTCGCCATGAATCGGACCTTTGCCCTCTACGATAATAGCTGTCAGCTCATCTTCGTCTGCATCTGTCCCGCCGAGCTGAATGGATGTCGTAGTGTCTTCGTTTAGCTCCACCACACTGAGCTCATTCGCTTCCGGCGCGTGATTTACATCGATAATCGTGATCTGTACTGTCTTCACGTCCGAATATTCTTTGCCGTCATAGATTTTGTACTTAAACGAATCTGACCCGCTCTTCCCGCCGTCTTGAACATAGGTGAACTGTCCCAGTTTTTCCGGATCCTGTGTAACCGTGCCGTATTTCGGCCCTTCGTCGTCGACGATCATGTACTGAAGCGTACTCGTCTCCCCGGGATCCGCGTCCCAGCCGTCGAAGCTAATTTCTTTACTTTCACCTTCATTCACTTCAAAGCTAAGATCCTGTGCTCTTGGCGCATCATTTTGAGCGGCGATGTTAATGTTTACGACCGATACATTCGAATCTGTCTGTCCATCATTGACGACATAGGTGAATGAAGTACTTCCATATGCGTTTGCGATAGGCTTAAAGCTGTAACTACCGTCTTCATTGAGAGTAAACGTCTCTGATGCAGGCTTCGCCGACGTCAGCCGATAAGTCAGCACATCGCCATCCACGTCGCTCCCTGTCAATTCGCCCAATATGGATTGATCTTCAAGGATATTGATATCCTGCATCGCCTCAAGTGTCGGCGCATGATTCACGGCGTTGACCGTGATCGTCACCGTGACCTCATCCGAATCCTCCGTACCATCGTTCACGATATACGTGAACGAATCCGGTCCATCATAGTCCTCAGCCGGCACGTACGTGAACTTGTTCTGCTCCAAAGAGCTTGCAATCAACTCGCCATGCGCCGGACCTTCTACGATAATAGCCGTCAACTCATCTTCGTCTGCATCTGTCCCGCCGAGCTGAATGGATGTCGTAGTACCTTCGTTTAGCTCCACAACACTGAGTTCGTTTGCCACTGGTGCTTTATTCACGGCATTGACCCTGATCGTCACCGTGACCTCTTCCGAATCTTCCGTACCATCGTTCACGATATACGTGAACGAATCGGGTCCATTGTAGGTCGCATCCGGCATGTACGTGAACTTGTTCTGCTCCGACGAACTTGCGATCAACTGGCCATGCGCCGGACCTTCTACGATAATAGCTGTCAGCTCATCTTCGTCTGCATCTGTCCCGCCGAGCTGAATGGATGTCGTAGTACCTTCGTTTAGCTCCACAACACTGAGTTCGTTTGCCACTGGCGCTTTATTCACGGCATTGACCCTGATCGTCACCGTGACCTCTTCCGAATCTTCCGTACCATCGTTCACGATATACTTGAACGAATCCGGTCCATTGTAGGTCGCATCCGGCATGTACGTGAACTTGTTCTGCTCCAAAGAGCTTGCAATCAACTCGCCATGCGCCGGACCGTCTACGATAATAGCCGTCAACTCATCTTCGTCTGCATCTGTCCCGCCGAGCTGAATGGATGTCGTAGTATCTTCATTTAGCTCCACCACACTGAGCTCATTCGCCACCGGCGCGTGATTCACTTCATTTACCGTAATGTTTACCGTGACCTCATCCGAATCCTCCGTACCATCGTTCACGATATACTTGAACGAATCCGGTCCAATATAGTCCGCATCTGGCACATACGTGAACTTGTTCTGCTCCAAAGAGCTTGCGATCAACTCGCCATGAATCGGACCTTTGCCTTCTACGATAATAGCTGTCAGCTCATCTTCGTCTGCATCCGTACCACCGAGCTGAATGGATGTCGTGGTGTTCTCATTCAGTTCCACCATACTGAGTTCGTTCGCCACCGGCGCGTGATTCACTTCATTTACCGTAATGTTTACCGTGACCTCATCCGAATCCTCCGTACCATCGTTCACGATATACTTGAATGAATCCGGTCCATTGTAGTCCTCAGCCGGCACGTACGTGAACTTGTTCTGCTCCGATGAGCTTGCGATCAACTCGCCATGAGTCGGACCTTTGCCCTCTACGATAATCGCTGTCAGCTCATCTTCGTCTTCATCCGTACCTCCGAGTTGAATGGATGTCGTAGTGTTCTCATTCAGTTCCACCACACTGAGCACGTTCGCTTCCGGCGCGTGATTCCCTGCATTTACCGTAATGTTTACGGTAACCTCATCTGAATCCTCCGTACCATCGTTCACGATATACGTGAACGAATCCGTTCCATTATAGTCCGCATCCGGCACGTACGTGAACTTGTTCTGCTCCGATGAGCTTGCGATCAACTCGCCATGAATCGGACCTTTGCCTTCTACGATAATCGCTGTCAGCTCATCTTCGTCTTCATCCGTACCTCCGAGTTGAATGGATGTCGTAGTGTTCTCATTCAGTTCCACCACGCTGAGCACGTTCGCCACCGGAGCATGATTCACCACCGGCGCAGCCCCAACCGTCACGCTAAACAGCTTCGTAGCAATCTCTTCACCATCTGTCCCATTCACGGTAACGATGAGAGGCTGAGAGCTTGGATTTATAGCGCTCAGGACTAGAGTACTAGTATCGCTATACAGATGTGCATTTACAAAAGAAGTGCTGGATGGAGGGTTAATCAGTTCGAAGGAAAGCTCATCGCCGTCTTCGTCGCTGAATAGATCGTTTAATTGAATTTCGTTGTAGGTTCCTGCTGTCATTACGATAAATGTGGTTTCAGGGGAGACGATCGGCGCATGATTCGGCGTCGGTACTGTACTTGAGACTGCGGCTTGCAGGAGTGTGCGGAAATCACCTGTGGAGTGGAATTCACCTGCGTGGCTGTTGAAATACTTAATAATATCAGCAATTCCAGCTCCATCTTGATCAGGATCGAGCGCTCCGTTAGCGCCGACCTTTAAGGAGAAACGTTCATGGATGGACATACTCTCGTTCGGCTTATGTACAATGAGATCTACCATGGTGGAGCCGGTTTTCTTGAGGTTTATGTTCAAGGTGTTGTTGCCCGTGACCTTAACGTCAGCTACGCTGCTATTCTGGACAACAACGGTATACTCTAGCGCAGCAGCCTCTTCAAAGATCGTGTTTAAAGCAATTTGAAAGTTACTTCCCGCAATTAGTTTAGAAGCATACTCATCGGCGAGTGTACTGTTGATGCTCTTGATGACGACCGGTAGATTAGTCGGCTGCGGGATAATCACCGGGCTTGCACTTGCAAATCCGGGAACCGCGAGGGCAACCGGAACGGCTAGCGCTGCTGCCGTACCGAGCATCTTAGCTGCATTCTTCACGGACTTCAGCCGCTGTTTTCTCTGTTTCTTAGTCATGAACGAACAAATCCTTCCCCTGGCATATATGAAGAGTGGAATCTATCATCGCAATAGGCATTCTATACCATTTATACTACTGCTACTATACCACGGGAGCATTCGATAGAGAATGCGAAAGTGCCATATTTTTGTCATTTTATGACGAAAAAACCGCCTGCGGGATGATTCATCTCGCGAAGCGGTTTTGGATTCCGTATTTTTACAAATTATGGTTGGTGACTGATAACAGCGGCGGAATTCTGCTTTACTTTCAGCTTAAATAATAGGGCAGATAACAGCAGCAGAGCACCGTTTATGACGAAGATATAATGGATCGGCATCATGCCGCCGAGCAAGCCTCCGATAATCGGTCCCGCCATCGTCGCAAGCTGCGAGGCGGACTGGTTCAAGCTGAACGCCCGACCTCGGAATTCCGATTCGGTATTCTGTACAATCATCGCGTTAATCGATGGATTAACGGCGGCGAAGAACAGGCCGTACCCGAACCGCAGCACGCCAAAGCCGATATAACCGGTAATGAAAACTTGCAGCAGATTGCCGATACCACCGCCGATAAGCCCAATCAGCAATACTTTCTGATAGCCGATCTTACGTCCCCATTTGCCCCATCTGGGCGCCATAATGACCGTAGCGATACCGACCGCCGAGAAAATAATACCGGAGCTTAAAGAGGCTTTCTCTCGGGAAATACCCATTTTCAACACATACAGCGTAATCAGCGGTTCCAATATCATGACCGAGAAGGTGCTGATTGCAACAAGCATCAGCAGAATCATAAACGGACGATTGGCCAGCGCATGTCTCAGATCATCTCGCACATGCGACCTGGCAGCCTTGCGATTGAAATTCTGCTCCTTCGCGAAGAAGGTTGCCACAAGGGCAGAGATCAGAACAATGGCACTGGAGAACAGGAAAGCCTCCCGATTACCGATATAGTGGCTGACTAAGCCGCCTGCGAGCGGTCCGAGTATGCTCCCTGTCGCTCCGGCCGTTGACATAATGCCAAGCGCATAGCCTGTCTTCTCTTCCGGCGTATTCGTTGCAACAAGCGCAATTGAGGCAGGCACGAAGCCGGCCAGCAGCCCTTGGAAGATACGGATAAGCAGAAACCAGTACGGATCATGGACAAAATAGTTCAATAAATAAAGTGCAGCAAGACTGAAGCCTGAGCGAATCAACATCGGCTTGCGTCCGTATTTATCGGCGAGCGAGCCCCAGAACGGGGATATCAATGCACTCGCCAGAAAGGTAATGCCAAAGGCGATCCCGGACCACGCTTCCAGATGATGCTCCACGCCAAGCTCGGTATTTAAGAAGATCGGCAGAAAAGGAATCGAGATGGAGTAGGCCATGCTGCAGAAGAAAACCCCGATCCACAGTACAACTAAGTTCCGTTCCCATGAAAAATTCATTTGCAGCCACTTCCTGACTTATTGACTTATCTGTTATCGACTTTCTCCGGATACAGATCGTGATTCATCAGACGGTATTGTGCCATTTCTTCAAATTTCGTGCCCGGACGGCCCCAGTTGGTATAAGGATCGATCGAGATGCCGCCGCGCGGCGTGAACTTGCCCCACACCTCAATGTAGCGCGGTTCCATCAGCGCAATGAGATCATTCATAATGATGTTCATGCAATCTTCGTGGAAATCGCCATGGTTACGGAAGCTGAACAGGTACAGCTTGAGCGACTTGCTCTCCACCATTTTTACATCGGGAATATACGAGATATAGATGGTGGCGAAATCGGGTTGTCCCGTAATCGGGCACAGGCTCGTAAACTCAGGACAATTGAATTTCACGAAATAATCGCGCCCGATATGTTTGTTATCGAACGACTCCAGCACCTCCGGGCTGTAGTTGAACAGATAGGACGTACCTTGATTGCCCAATTGGGTAATGCCGCCGCTTTGCAGCTCTTCTTTGGATCTTCCTGACATTTTCGAATACACTCCTTGTATTTACTTGGTTCGAGGGTTACTCTTGTTCTAGTAGCTTACACCTTATCGCAGGCTCAATTCAACCTAAGGGGATGATGCTCTTGTTAACCAGACCTTCAGCAGATGAATACGGATCACACTTCGGCACGTATATCGCAGTGACTCCGGACGGAGATTTGCTGCAGCACCTTGAGAGCAACCGCAGCCAAATGACAGCACTGTTCTCCTCGTTAACCGAGGAACAAGCGGCGTATCGATACGCGGCTGGTAAGTGGAGCCTCAAAGAAGTACTCGGCCACATCGCAGATACGGAGCGCATTATGAGTTACCGGTTACTTCGAATCGCGCGCGGGGACCGTACGCCGCTTCCCGGCTTTGATGAGAATGAATTCGTGCAAGGCGCATCGTTTGACAACAGCACGATCGCCGATCTTCTCACAGATTATTCAGCCGTCCGCGCCGCCACCGCTTCCCTGTTGCGCAGCCTAACGCCGTCGTCCTTCCTGCGAAAGGGCATCGCGAGCAACACCGATATATCCGCCAGAGCGCTCGCGTACGTCATCGTCGGCCATGAGCTGCATCATCTGAATGTCATCCGTGAACGATACTTGAATCGCTAGAAAATAACCGAGAGAGGTGCATCATATGCACCTCTCTCGCTTTGTCTTGCCACATGAAATTAGTAGCCTTCGTTAGTACCGCCGCTGACGATCGTCACGCTCGCACTTGCGCCGATGCGTGTCGCACCTGCTGCAATGAGATTGCGAACTGCTGCCAGATCACGCACGCCGCCCGAAGCTTTAACACCCATTTCCGGTCCGACTGTTTGACGCATAAGCGCGATATCTTCAACGGTCGCGCCGCCAGGACCGAAACCGGTCGAGGTTTTCACGAAACCTGCGCCGGCACGTTTGCAAATCTCGGAAGCCGTGACTTTCTCTTCATCCGTGAGCAAGCCCACTTCAAGAATAACTTTGCTGGCCGCGCGTCCTTGGCAAGCTTCGACTACGCCGCGAACATCGCGTTCCACTTCTTCGAGGCGTCCGGATTTCAGCGCGCCTATGTTAAGCACCATGTCGATTTCCGTTGCGCCATTGGCGATGGCGTCATTCGTTTCTGCTATTTTGACGAGCGAGCTTGATGCACCCAGAGGGAAGCCAATAACAGTCGTGATGCCGACCCCTGAACCTGCAAGCTGTTTCGCTGCTTCCGATACCCAGTAGGGATTCACGCAAACGGTCGCGAATTTGTACTGCTTCGCTTCTTCACAGAGCTTAGCGATTTGCGTCGCCGTCGCTTCCGGTTTCAACAACGTATGGTCAAAATAAGCCGCTAATGCTGCTCCTTGTAACTCGTTACCCATCCTATTTCCTACTCTCTGTCTGTTTTAATTAGTCCGCTCCAGCAGGTATTTGGCGGTGAATTGGTCCGTTATCAGCACATTCGTATATCTTCCGCGCAGCGCGCCGTAGATGCCGTCGACCTTGCGGATGCCGCCTGCTACCAGAATGGATTTCTCTTTCTTCTTCAGATCCTCGAGATCAATGCCGATGGTGCGCTGATTCAGCTCTTGGGAGCAGATCACGCCGTCCAGATTGAAGTATCGCGAGCAAATATCGCCTGCGCCTTTCTCGAAGATCATCCGAAGCTCGTTCTCGTTAAAATAGTTCGCTTTAATCAGGACGGAATCTTCCGTCGGCGCACCCACCGTCACAATCGCGATGTTGGCCTTCTTGCCTAGGTCCAATATATTCTGAATATGGCGATCCGTTTCTATCGTCTTCTTCACGACAGGATGATCGACGATCGCGGGCAGAGGAATGAAATACGGGACGGTATGGAGCGCTTTGCCGAACAGGTTCACAATCTCATACGCGTAGGTGTTCGTCTCGGAATGGCTGACGCCGCCGTTCAACTGTACGACCTTCACGTCCTTGACATGTTTATCCTGCAGGTTTAGCGCAACCTCATACAGCGTAGTTCCCCAAGTCGTGGCGACGATATCGCCGTCCTTGATGATTTTGTCCACGTACTTCGCCGCTGCCGGGCCTAAATACTTCTTGACCACGGCATCCTCATAATGCGGCACGTTGACGATGATGACTTTCTTGAGCCCGAACTTTCGCTCGATTTGACATGCGAGAAGGTCGTTGTTCTCCAGCGGATCGACGATGCTGATAATCACGTAGCCTTCTTCTTTAGCTTGTTGAATGAAGCGACTTACAGTCGGCCTGGATACGCCGAGCTGCTTGGCAATTTCCTGCTGGCTGTAGTCCAGTTGATAGTACATCCGGACCGCATCCAGCATTTTTCCCCTTTTATCATCTGAACGTTCTTCATGCACTGGCTCTCAACTCTCCCCTGTCAATAGCTCACTCACTGTTCATCAACGTTTGCCCGAATCGAATACCTCCCCGGCAGCCTTAGGCGCTTGTGATGTCTTGGAGAACAGAACGAGCGCGATCAAGGTAATGACATATGGGAACACCTTAAGAATAATCGGCGGAAATGAAGCAAATGCCGGAATAACCTGCGATACGTTGGCCACCGTGCTCGCAAAGCCGAAGAACAGCGTTGCAGCCAGAATGCCAATCGGACGCCATTGTCCGAAGATCAAAGCCGCGAGTGCCAAGAACCCTAGACCGGAAACCGTCCCCGTAAATTCACCGGCGATCGTAACCAGGTGGATGGCACCACCCAAACCTGCGAAAGCACCGGAGATCAGAACGCCGATATAGCGCATTTTGCGAACATTAACGCCGGCCGCCTCTGCTGCCTGCGGATATTCACCGCAAGAGCGCAATCGTAAGCCGAAAGCCGTCTTCCGCAGCACCCATGAACTGAGAACGACGACGAGCAGGATGATCCAAGTCGTCCAATATGTCTTCGTGAAGAGCAGCGGTCCAAGGATAGGAATATCCGATAGTCCCCAACCCACATTAAAAGGCGGAAACCCGCCGGCAAGGCGGATATTACCGCTGCCTGTGATGTTGCGGGAGAGGAACACCGTAAGAGCTCCGGCAATCATATTAATCGCCGTGCCGCTGATAACCTGATTTGCGTTTAGATGTATACTCGCGAAAGCATGCAGCAACGAGAAGAGCGTCCCTGCCACAATCGCCACCAGAAGTCCGATCCAGATGGATGCAATCTGATGATCAGGCCAAGCCGTCTGGAGCTTATACATCGTGAAGGCCGCTGCGAAGGAACCAATGACCATCAGCCCTTCCAAACCGATATTGACGACTCCGCTTCGTTCGCTAAACAGTCCGCCCAGCGCTGTAATGAGCAGCGGAATCGTAAACATGATCGCATACGGGAATATTTGTTGAATCGTGATCCACATGCGCTACACCTTCTCCTTTCCGCTGACCGCTGCGTTTGCAGCTGCCTCTTTGCGTTTGGACATAAATCGCGTAATCAGCTTGTCCATCAGTACGCTTGTTGCTGCGAAGTAGATAATGATCGCGATAATCGAATCCGCAATTTCCGGCGGTATTTCCGTCATCGCGTTCATGAAGCCGCGACCGGAGTACAGGAGGCCGAAGAATAGCGCGGATAACAATACGCCGATCGGAGAGTTGGCACCAAGCAGGGCAACCGCGATTCCATCGTAACCTTGCGTCGGCAATACACCGATCTGAATGTTATTACCGTTACCGGCATATTGCGCCAGTCCGCCAAGTCCCGCGAGAGCGCCGGAAATCAGCATGGACGTGATGATGCTGCGATTAACGCCAATCCCTGCATATTCAGCGGAATGACGGTTGAAGCCGACTGCTTTAAGCTCGTATCCGAGCGTTGTTTTGTTAATGATGAACGCAATGACGATCACGACAATCACCGCCAGAAACAATCCCAAATTCACATAAGAACCGCCGAACATATCGGAGAGGAAAGGTGATTTCAACGTAGCCTTATCGGCAAGTGAGCGTGATTCCGTCTCGATTTGTTCCGCTTTCAGATAAGCCGGAACCGCATAATAGATGGTCCAATAAGCAATCCAGTTCATCATGATGGTGGATACCACCTCATGTACATTGAATCTGGCCTTGAGCAGTCCCGGAATAAATGCCCAAACTGCGCCGCCCAGAATAGCGGCAAGTATCATGAGCAGTAGAAGCAGCGGTCTTGAGGTATCGATATTAAGACCCACCGCCGAGGCGCAGAAGCCGCCGAACAACATCTGTCCCGCCGCTCCGATATTAAACAGACCCGTACGGAATGCAAAAGCGACCGATAGCCCTGTAAAGATAAGCGGAGTCCCGGTTGCTAACGTGTCTCCGAAGCGCGACGGATTCTTGAGCCCGCCTTCGAAGAGGTACCTGTAACCCTCGATTGGCTGATGACCCGTCACGGCCATCAGAATTGCGCCCCCGAGCAAACCGAATATCACCGCACATAGGGATATAATGACATTCCTCATTGGTCTCCCCCATTTCCAACTCCGGCCATCATCAGGCCGATATCGTTCTCGTTTGTTTCGGACGCGTTGACGACGCCGATCAATTCTCCGTTATTGAGTACCGCAATGCGGTCTGACACGTTAAGCACCTCGTCAAGCTCCAGCGAGATGAGCAGCACCGCCTTGCCTCTGTTCCGGTGCTCAATCAATCGCTTGTGAATATATTCAATCGAGCCTACATCAAGGCCCCGCGTAGGCTGAACCGCGATCAAGAGACCCGGATCCAGTTCAATCTCACGCCCGATGATCGCCTTCTGCTGGTTACCGCCGGATAGCGAACGCGACATGGAAAGCGGACCTCTTCCTGAACGCACGTCGAAACTCTCCAATATACCGCTTGCATACTTGCGTATCGCAGCCTTATTCAAGATGCCGCGCTTAGCGAATGGCTTGCGGTTGTAAATCTGCAGGATCATATTCTCTTCAAGCGTGTAATCCAGTACTAACCCACGTTTCTGGCGATCTTCCGGAATATGGGCAATGCCCTTATGAATCCGGCCTCGAATGGATTCGCGCGTAATATCTTGACCATCCATCTCAATACGTCCGCTCTCAACCTTGCGCAAACCTGTAATCGCTTCCACCAGCTCTGTTTGCCCGTTGCCCTCTACGCCGGCAATACCGACAATTTCGCCTGCCCGAACATCGAGCGTGAAGTTTTTGAGCCCGGGTACGTTCTTATTATTATTCACGGTGAGCCCATCCAGCTTCAGGATCACTTCGCCTGGCCGACTACCTTCTTTTTCAACTTTAAACGAGACATTGCGTCCAACCATCATCTCAGCCATCTTGAGCTCGCTCGTTGTCGCGACATCAACCGTACCGATTGTTTTGCCGCGGCGGATGACCGTACACCGATTAGCTACCGCTTTAATTTCCTTCAGCTTATGCGTAATGAGAATAATGGACTTGCCCTCAGCGATCAAGCTCAGCATGATTTTGCCCAATTCTACAATTTCCTGCGGCGTCAGAACAGCTGACGGCTCATCCAGAATAAGCACTTCCGCATCCCGATACAGCATCTTCAGAATTTCCACACGCTGCTGCATGCCAACCGAAATATCCTCAATCTTCGCATGAGGATCCACATTCAAGCCATAACGCTTCGAGAGCGCCTCAATACGGCGGGCTGCTCCACTGATGTCTAACACTAAACCTTTTTCATTGCCAAGAATGATATTTTCGGTAACGGTAAAATTGCTGACCAGCTTAAAATGCTGATGAACCATGCCGATACCAAGCTTGTTTGCTACATTCGGATTGGCGATCTTAACCTGTTCGCCATTGATCTTAATCATACCGAGATCCGGCTGATACATCCCGAACAGAATACTCATAAGCGTCGACTTGCCGGCCCCGTTCTCTCCGAGCAAAGCGTGAATTTCACCCTTGCGCAGCTGGAGCGTAATATCGTCGTTAGCCACAACTCCCGGAAACTCCTTGCGAATGTTTAACATTTCCACTACAAATTCCATACGATAGGCTCCTTTACCTAATTAATCGTAAGGGTAAAGCTGATTAGGACTTTTTTAATGGTAAAAAGAGACGGAGCTTCCCGTCTCTTCTCGTAATTAAAGTTTATTGCGAAAGACTCTTACTTGATAAGCTCGCCTTTTTCAGCTGCTACTTTGATGTCGCCGCTTTTCATCTTCGCTTCAACATCATTGACTTTAGTCATTGTATCTTCGCTAAGGTTCGGATTCTCTTCCGGCAGGCCTACGCCATCGTTCTTGATGTCGAACGTCAACGTTTTGCCGCCAGGGAATGTACCCTCTTGCTCAGCTTTCATCATATCAAAGGACGCGGAGTTAACTTTCTTCATTGCGGAAGTGATGATAATGGATTTGTCTCCCTCATACACGCCGTCTTTGAATTGGTCGCCGTCAACGCCAACGATCCATACTTCTTTGCCTGCTTTAGCGCGAGTCTTAGCTTCGTTGATTGCACCAACGCCTACGCCGCCTGCTGCAGTGAAGATGACTTTAACGCCGCGGTCATACATTTGAGCTGCCAGTTGGCCGCCTGCCGCTACGTTGTCGAAACTGCCTTGGTAAACCACGTTTTCTTTTTTGATCGAAATCTTCGTGCCCAGGTTGTCGTTCGCGTATTTCACGCCTTGCTGGAAGCCCCAGTTGAACTTCTGTACAGCCGGAATTTCCATCCCGCCGATGAAGCCTGCTTCGCCTTCTTTCAATTGAAGCGCAGTAGCTACGCCAGCGATGAAGCCGGACTCATGCTCTGCGAAGAAGATCGATACTGTGTTTTCTTTCACAACCGGTGTGAAGTCGTCAGCAGTATGAGGAGCGCCGTCGATCAGAACGAATTTCGCGTCTTTATATTTATCTTGTGCCGCAAAGATCGCTGTTTCGAATTTGAAGCCCGGTGCAACAATAACTTTGAAGCCTGCATCGTACAGGTTGCCGATTTCCTTCAGGTAGTCAGCTTCAGTTGTACCAGCCGGTTTCAAGTATTTCGTTTCTACGCCAAGATCTTTCGTTGCGCGCTGCAAACCTTCCCAAGTACCTTGGTTAAACGATTTGTCATCGATCGTACCGGAATCGGTAACCATGCCCGCTTTAAAGGAAGCCTTGGTGCCTTCATTTGTACCTGCATTCTCACCTGCATTGTTAGTGTTGTTGTTCTTGCTTCCGCAACCTACGACCATTGCAAATGCCAGCATACAAATCACGATTGTTACTAAACTTTTCTTCATGGTATTCTACTCCTCATTTCCATATTTAGTTTACTGCTAACCCCAGTCTGAACATTTGTAAAAAACCTGTTTTAGCATTTGTTTGACCTGTATCAAATATACGGTGATTTGGGCTTTTTGTAAACTAGTTTTGCGGATTAAATCCAGTATCCCTACCTTGATATGTAACGTTTCCTCACACTTATGTCACATCTCATTCTATTCACCTATAGCATTCCCATAACGATTAAATTCTTCCATATTTTTCGACTTTAAATACGTTTTTTTGCTTCGCACTGTCATAGGATTCCATTTCCAAACACAATCGGCTTCAAATGACTGAGAGACCATCCATACAGATGCGGCCTCTTCACCTTTGTTTCGACAAATTAGCAGAAAATACCACTTTTTCTTTATTAGTTTAACGCGTTTACGCAACCTTGTCCATGTAACATTCTCTTGTTCGTTTATTCATTTCCCGTTACACTTTAACCTATCACTCTCAGGAGGTTCTACCCGCATGAGATCTGCCCAATCATTATTGTTCGTCTATATCTTGAATCAATCGCTGCACTGGTTCATTATCGGCTTGATTCTGCCCGTCTCCAGCCTGTTCATGTTAGATAAGGGACTGAATCTACAAGAGATCGGACTTATCTTCGCCGTATCCTCGGCGGCGGTGCTGCTGCTCGAATTACCGACCGGCGGATTATCGGATGCGCTCGGCCGTAAGCGAGTCTATCTGATTTCCCTGGTCTTCATGCTTGGCGCGGTGCTGCTCGTCATGGTTTCTTGGAATCTGATTACGCTTATGATTGGCTACATCCTGTTCGGCATAGCCCGAGCACTTTCCTCCGGATCCATCGACGCATGGTTCGTCGATGAATATAACCGACTTGAGCCCGAAGGCGACTTAAGCAGTAAACTTGCGAAAGCAGGTATCTTCATCCCGCTTGCCATGGGAATTAGTGCTCTTGCCGGTGGCTGGCTGCCTGATCTGCTCGGTCCGCTTACTTCGGATTTCGGCGCAGGCATCTACTCCATTAATTTCATTGCCATGGCCGTCATGATCTTGGTGCAGTTCCTCCTCACTGCCAAGCTCGTGGTAGAGCAGATTCATGAGAGCAGGTCAATGAGTATGCTGAGCGGCTTTCGCCAGCTGCCTCAACTGGTCACGGATTCTGTGCAATACGGATTCAAGCAGATTGCCGTACTGCTGTTATTATTAACATCATTCGCCTGGGGCTTCGCATTCTCAGGCCTCGAAACCTACTGGCAGCCGCAAGTGAAGAACATGCTCGGCACTGATTCCGCGAATTGGCAATTCGGTCTGCTGACCGCCGGCTACTTCCTATCCGCATCCGCCGGGAGCCTGCTCTTCACGCCGCTGTCCAAGCTGCTGCGATTGCCGGTGACGGTGCTGTTATTCGGATTCCGATCAGCGCTTGGCATCTTGTTCCTCATCCTTGCCGCACAGCATGGTGTTGCCGGATTCACGGTCTTTTACTTCATCTTGTTCATGAGCAACGGCATCGCCGGCTCACCGGACATGGCCCTATTCAATCAGCAGCTAAACGAAAACAATCGTTCCACGATGCAGTCGCTCAATTCGTTATTTCTGCAGCTAGGGGGCATGATTGGTTCCTTCATCCACGGCTTCATCGCACAGTATGCTTCGATCTCCATCACCTGGTGCGTCGCAGGCGGCGTGCTGATCGCTTCCGCCTTCCTATATCTCAATGTCCGCGAGAACGAGAAAGACCCTATCCGAGCAGTCGGATAGGGTCTTTCTTTGTCGTTTGGTCAGAGCATGCCGCACTATTTGTTTATCATTGTATCCATCTGCACCATGGCTTGATCCATTTCCCGCGATAGATCGGCAAGCAAGACGCCGATAAACTGTAATTCCTCATCGGAATATTTCCGGATAAAGTCGTTGAATTGCCGCTCTACTTTCTCATGGTAGTGATTATGCGCGAGATGTACTTTCTTTCCTTCGGCCGTCAATTGATAATACACTTCTTTCAGGTTTCCTACGGCAGCCACTTTCTCGATCCAGCCTCGGGTCAGCAATTTGGCGCTGATTTTGGTAATGGCCCCTTTGGTCATGCCCATCTTATCTGCAAGAGCAGTCACATTGATGGGTTCATGGAGACCGACTTGCTCAACAAGATGAACCTCCGACAGAGTCAGATCGCGCGTAACCTTGGAAATTCCCCACTGCTTGGCAAAAGGCAGAACGAGCCTTTTCTCCTTCTTCTCAAAAGCTTCGTACTGATGAAACAGCTGCTGCAGTTTGGTAAATAAAAGCTTCTTCTCCTGATCGTCCATAGAACTGGATGGCCTCCAACGATTATTCGAGTCCTGTTTTGCCGGGCATCCAAAATGGCTTTACTTTAATTTGCCCACGATCCCATTGTAACGTTTTCTTGAAATAATTGTGAAGTTCCACGCATACTCGCCCATCGCCGCCTACATACACCACGCCTCTTCCTTGTACCTGCTTCGTGATGTGCTCGATCTGTTCGATCAACGCTTGTACCGGATTCGCCGGTAACGAACGGAAAGTAAGCTTCGTTTGGCCATCTAGGTCTGGGAAGAAGGATTGTTCCTTCTCCGCATACACGAGACTGAACACTTTCTTAGAAGCAGGAATATGGCGGTTAAGCTCGTAGAGATGGGCCAGTGCCGAAATATCGCCGATCAGGATGTAATAATCCCCCGAATCATCGGACACGAACTTCCCTTTCGGCCCTGCGAAGTGAACGGGGTCGCCGACCTTCACTTGCTTGGCCCAGCGCGCACCTGCACCTGAAGAGAACGTACACGCAGCTATATCTACAATCCGGCTTTGCGTGTCATAGTTCCAGACGGAATAGGTCCTTATCATCTCCGATAATTTGACCGGCTGACCCTCTCCTACGAATACGCGAAGAAACTCCCCCGGTGTATACGGCATCTTGTCCGAATCCTGCAGCTCCATTGAAATGCGATACGTATGATCGGCAATTTGTTGTTTACTCACGACGACAGCCTTGCGCGACATTTTCTTAACCAGACTTTCTACTAAACCCATGATCTCACAGCTCCTCCACACTCGTTGTTTCCTAGGAAACAATATAGCATGACTCCACTGCCGTTGTAATCCGTCTCGAGGATGACGACCAACAGAGGGCTTTCCAAGAAGTTAGGAGGCCATTGAAGAACTTCGTAGGTTTTCTAGCGATCGTAGCGATTCGATTTATTGTGACATTGCTCTCTAGCTGCCAAAGTAATGAGGTGCGAGGGATCAACTGTCACGCGGCTCGAAGATGAAGTGTAAGGAGTACAACACAATCGCTACTTTCTAGTGTCAAATGACGAATGACGTGTACTTCATACAATTCAAACGTTTCTTTCTAGTGCATATAGCTGGTTATCCGTATTTCAAATGCATTTTATACACGTTAACTAACTTAATTCTCGGAAGGCTTCGGTTTGTCGTGTAGTTTGTACACCTCAAGGAGGAAGACGATTAAACCTTCTATAAAACCCCTGTTTCTGGCAAGTAAATTAAAAGTCTGTGTCTTTCATCAGTTGGACTTTTTCAGTGGCCTCAGAAGTTAGTGGGCGATTTGTTACTCGTAGAACAACACTTCATGAGGAAATTGCCGGAATGCCAGCTGTCGGTGCAAGGTTGCCATCATTTGGCCCTCGCCGGTGCAAGGCTGTACGCGCTAACGAATCGTTGAAGCCTTATTTCGGCGAAAATGGCCTCCAAAAAAATCTAACGAATCGTGGAAGTCCTATTTAGCTAAATTCGAGAGGTAATGGGCATTTTGAACCCAAATAACCCTTCTACGATTCGTTAGAATTTCAAAAGGGCTTAATTGCACCCTATAACTATTAAGCCCTCTATGATTCGTTAGAGATATCAACATGGCCGCAGATGTCCGAATACGAGAAATGGCGCCACAGATCCGAGACCTGTGACGCCATTCATGCCTTATTAACATCCATCAATCCGTAATATTGCGCGTATAGTACTCAATAATATCTTTACGCCTTATGATGCCGAGAAACACGCGATCATCATCTACGACCGGTACGAAATTCTGATCAGCGGCGAGGGTTAACATATCGTCCATGAGCGCTGTAATCGCGACGCACTCGTTATAAATTCTTTTCTTGATGCTGATCACCGGAATTTCATGCATATTCTCAAAATCGAGTCCGGCTGTTCCCCGAAGCTTCCACAGAATGTCCCCTTCGGATAAGGTACCGATATATTTGCCTTCCTCGTCAATAATCGGAATCGCTGAATAATGGCATGCTTCCAGCTTCTCAAGTGCGTCTCTCATGGTGGCTGATGTCGTCAAGTATGACACTTTTTCTTTCGGCAGCAGAAAGAATCCAATTTCCATTACATAGCTCCTCCTCTGGTTGCGGGTACTAGAGTGTTTTAACCCTAAATACGCGTAATTGAAACACAATTTGCATACCAATTTTTGCATAAACAGTGTGCTGGGCAGCGGCGGAGGGCATCTGACCCGGCAGGGCATACACTACATGTGATTAACGTTTCCGCATGCTCAAGCTTGCCTATATATGAAGGAGTGACTCCTTATGTTCATGCAAAGCCCGGGTCAAATGCAAAGCCCCGGTCAGGCACAGATTAACATGTCGCTGCAGCAGAAAGCAATGTATCTTACTGGGCGCCCAGTCGGGATCTCCCTGCGGAGCGGCCAAGGTGTATCCGGTGTCATCTGCGGCGTACAAGGCGGCGAGGTGTATGTCATGCAATATTTGTACGCTTCTCAATTCGCTACATTCCATTATCCGTTTAATCAGATCAATGATATTTTGCCGTATCCGGCTTGTCGGTAGAGCTAGTTGAAGAGGCGGGCAAACGGTTGATCTGCATCAACCATTTGCCCGCCTGCAGCTTGCCGCCCGTCTCAGTTACATAGTCGCTTCTATCGCCATCGTTTTCTTGTTAGCAGACAGAGAAGTAAGCGCAGCATCATTGAAGCCTTTAATGAGGAGCCACACTGCGAGAATCATTTCGTTCGCCGCTACCGGCAGCGCCAGAATACCACCCCAGAACGAAACTTGTTCAATGACACCGAACATGACCAGCAGCGCACAAACGAAAACGAGAATCGCCCCTGTCATGCCCAGGATAGGAATAAACCTCGGTACGAGTCTCGATCTGTAGAAGATATAACTGTACATCATGGTGTTGATACCAAGCATGAAAAGCGGCCCAAGCAGAAAGGTCCAGTCATGTATCGCTGTTAATAGAGTGCCGGAAGCTTGAAACGCGGCCGTATCCGTCGCTCCTCCCGCAACAAATGCTCGGCTTAGCGTCACCAAGGACAGCACGCTGATTACGCCAACCGTAATCATAATCGCTTCAAGAAATCGAAAGCATATATGCCACAGCGCGATCGTTTCATTGTATTTTCTCAGAATGGGAAACATGGTGGTCGCCGTACCAATCGCGGAAACGACAAGCATCAACTCCATTACCGCGCCGAGTATCACTTGGTTCCCGTGCTTAGAACCTTCAACCAGATAATCAGGATTATTTAGGATCGGTTTGTACAAAATAAAAGCAGCGATTATCGACGTAACGGCTGCAAGGATAAACAGTACTCCCACAATCTTCGCAGCTAATTTAGGTGGCATCATGTTCCCCCATCTCCTCTTCTATTCTCCGTAAAAGAAAATTTCTTCCAAAGGCAAATTAAAAGCGTGCGCGATGCGAAAAGCAAGCTCCAAAGACGGGGAGTAATTGCCCTTCTCCAAAGCCACGATGGTTTGTCTGGTTACGCCCACCTTGTCAGCCAATTGCTGCTGTGTCATTTCATCATGGTTGAAGCGTAATTTGCGGATGTGATTGCCGACAAGATGCTTACTCATCTTAGACTTAAACTCCTCTCCTATAGTGATAAAGTTTCGTGAAGGAGCCGGTCACATCGGATATGAATCCGCCGGCGATCAGAATAACGAACATGACCTGTGAAGGCTGATCCATAACCAGCGATCCCATAGCAAGCAGAAAACCGAGGATAAACACAAAGAACGAAATCCGGTTCGCTTTCAGCTCGATAAGTTTATCGAGCTCATCTGCGAAGGTCGGCTCTTTTTCTTGCGTGGTGATTCTGAAGATGATGTTAAAAATAATGCTGATCAGGATATGAGCAACGATAGAAACTACCATGAGGATAAGGACGAACGAGCCCCAATAATGAAAGGTTTCCTCCGCTTCAAGCCCAGCTTCGGGGTACTGCGCATACATGTACAAGCAATAGAAACCGAAAATGACGATGGTGCTGATCAACGATACGATGCTCTTCTTCTCTTGGTAAGTCATGGATTTGCCTCCTGTTAATAATCTTCCCCATATAAAGTAAATGATGATATACATAATGTAATAAAAACCATTCATAATGTCAAGTAAACTATACATTAAATAGGCAGATATGCAAGCTTCCTAACCAATCATCAAATAATAAGTCTTTGTAAGCGGTCTATGAATAAGGCATAATGAAATAATTATAGCGCTTATACTTACCGCAGTGGTCTGGGGGAACGCCGATGTACAAAGTGATTATTGTGGATGATGAAGCGGTTGTCCGGGTCGGATTGAAGAATACGATTAACTGGAACGAGCATGGCTTCGAATTAATAGGCGATTATGCGAACGGTCGCGAAGCTTGGGAGGCTGTCGAGCAGCACAAGCCGGAGCTTGTGATCTCTGACATCAGCATGCCTTTCATGGATGGCCTCGAGCTGGCCGGTCTGATCTCTACTCAATTTCCTTATATCAAAATGATTATATTAACGGGCTTTGATGAGTTCGAATATGCGCAGCAAGCGATAAGACTGAAGGTTTCCGATTTCATCCTGAAGCCGATTACGGCCAATGAAATCCGCTCCTTGCTTGATCGCGTCAAGAAAGAGATGGACGAGGAGACCAAGCATCGCGAGGATCTCGGGCGATTGAAGAGCCAATTGAACCAGAGCCTTCCTCTGTTGAAAGAACGCTTCCTCGAACGCCTGGTCGCAGTAGGACTTAATCAGGAGGAAATTACCGAACGGTTCTCCTATTTCGGTATTCCTGCGCCGCTCCCCCTTCATGTTGTCCTAATCGTCGATATTGATGATTTCGGCGACCGGGAGCTTCATTCGTACGAGCATGATGTGGAGTTTCTGCGGTTTGCGGCTTTTGATATCTTCAAGGAAACGCTCGAACGCGAAGGCGTGATGCTCTTCCGTACTAGGGAGGAACGAATGGTTGCCATTATATCCGGTCAGGATGACGAAAGCTTGCTCTACGAGCAGGTCTATTCCTTGGCGGAGCAAGTCAGGCACCATATCGAGAAATATTTGAAGTTTACCGTCACGATCGGCATCGGACGAGCCTGCGCTCACCTGGAACAGCTGCCGGAATCCTACAAGAGCGCGCTCTCCGTACTGGATTACCGCTTCTTGCTCGGGAAGAACCGCGTGCTAAGCATTCTGGATATGGAAGGCAAACCCTCCATTCCATTGCCGCCACAGCTCGATTGGGACCGCAAGCTAGCCTCTGCCGTTAAGAGAGGCGCTGCCCAGGAAGCTTTTCAACTGATCGAGAACGGTGTTGCGGAGTTGAAATCCTCCCTCGCTCCGATTGAAGCCTGTTTCCTGCAGATGCAGAAGGTTGTGCTGTCCTTGATGAACTCGATCCAGGAGCTCGTCGCTCATGATCCGGAAGCATCCTTCGACAGACAGATGCGGCTTATGGACGTCTATGGACTGAAGACACTGGATGAGGTCGAGATTTGGCTCAAGGATGTCGTGCGTTCAGTAATGGCCACAATTGCCGATAACCGCAGCCAATTGACGAACATGCAGATTCATCAGGCAGTTGAATATATTGAAACGAATTACGCCAATGATAAAATGTCGCTGCAGGATATCTGCCGTCACGTCTTGATGAGCACCAGTTATTTCAGTCTCGTCTTCAAGCAGCATACCGGTGAAACGTACATTGAATATTTAACCGGGGTACGCATAGCGCGGGCGAAGGAGCTCCTTCATAACACGACGATGAAATTCTATGAGATTGCCGAGCAAGTCGGCTACAAGGACCCGAATTATTTCAGCATCTTGTTCAAGAAACATACCGGCATGACCCCGAAGGACTTCAGAGAGAAGCAGCTTAAGGAGAGCGGAAACTAACGATGCCAAGCGAACGCGCGAGAAGAATACCCCTTTTTCCGTTAAAAAGCATTCAATCGAATATCTCCTTGGCTTTCTCTCTTCTCATTCTCGCGGCCATCGTGCTCACGAGCTTAATCAGCTATCAGCTGTCGGTCGATGCAGTTGAACGAAATTCCAAGGGATATATCGAAGAAATCATTAAACAAGTCAACATGAATATTCAATCCTACGTCGATAACATGGAGAACATTTCCTTGCTCGCCCTGACGAACAAGGACGTCAAGTACTACATATCCGACAATTCGTACATAAGCGCCGAGGATCGCCGAATCTACGAGAAGCGGATATCCGACCTCTTCCAGGCTATCTTATACACCCGCCAAGACATCGCTTCGATTATGGTTTTTGGCTACAATGGACGCTTCGTATCCGATCGGCGGATTACGAACTTGAATCCGAATATGAAGTTGCTGGATCAGAGCTGGTTCCAGATGGCGAAGAGCGAGGGCGGCAAATCCGTCATCTCCTCTCCCCACGTGCAGAATATTATCCAGAACGAATACCGATGGGTCGTTTCCTTAAGCCGAGAGCTCAAGAGCACAGACGGCATTACGGCCGAAGGTGTCTTTCTCGTCGATCTGAACCTCAGCATCATTAACGATATTTGCAAAAATATCGACTTAGGCAAGAAAGGGTACCTCTTCATCGTGGACAATAACGGCAACATCGTCTATCATCCGCAGCAGCAGTTGATCGACAGCAAACTGCGGTCGGAGCGAATCGCCGATGTCATCAAGGCATCAAGCGGCAGCTCCTTCGTAGTCAATGATGGCGAAGGCAAACGGATTTATTCCGTGCAGGATACGAATTTCGGTTGGAAAATCGCCGGTGTTGCTTACACGGACGACCTGATTGCAAGCAAGGACGACTTAAGAAACTCGATCCTTCTCTATTCCTTATGCGGACTGGCCATCTCCCTGCTCATCTCGGTTTGGCTCTCCCACCGTTTATCGCAGCCGATTAAAGTGCTGCAATCCGATATGAAGCAAGTGGAGAAAGGCAACTTCGACATTCAGACGGAAATCGGGCAAATGAACGAGATCGGGCAGCTGGGGCGATCGTTTAACATGATGGTCAGTCGAACCAAATCTCTCATGGAAGAAACGATTCTTAATCAAGAGAGTAAGAGGAAGAGCGAGCTGCTGCTGCTGCAATCGCAGATTAATCCCCATTTCCTGTACAATACGCTGGATTCCATCGTATGGATGGCGGAGCAGAAACAGCATGAAGAGGTCGTACTGATGACCTCGGCATTAGCGAAGCTATTCCGCGCAAGTATCACGAAGGATCAGGAGCTGGTACCGATCCGCGTGGAGATCGAGCATATTACGAACTACCTGCTCATCCAGAAGATGCGCTACGAGGAGCTCGAATATGATATTCAGATGGATGAATCGATCCTCGGCTTCAAAACGTTGAAGATCTTGCTTCAGCCCTTAATCGAGAATGCGATCTATCATGGCATTCGCAATAAATACGGCATTAATGACGGCATCATTACCATACGCGGATGGCAGACGGATGATAAAATCATATTCGAGGTCGAGGACAACGGCTTTGGAATGACACCGGAACAAGCCGAACGCCTGCTGATCCCCGTAGAAGGGGAAACCCGCAATCAAGGGATTGGGATAAGGAACGTCAACGAGCGGATCAAGCTGTATTTTGGCTATGAATACGGCATCCAAATTCGCAGTGAAATTGAAGTCGGCACCTGCGTGTCGATTTCGATCCCGAAACTCGATTAAAGGGAGAATGTTATGTTTAGGCAGAGATTTACGATAGGGCTGGCGCTCGTACTATTCATTGCTGCTGTTTATTCGATTTTCTACTTTAAACTGTTTAGTGTAACGAACCATCACGAGAAGAGCATCACGGTCGTACTCAAGAACTTAAACGTTCGTTCGGATTTCTGGCAGGCGGTCAGCGCAGGATCAGAAGCAGCGGCTAAAGAAACCGGGCTCTCGCTTAACATCCAAGGCCCGCTGCAAGAAGGTGACGTGGACGAGCAAATTCATGAGTTGGAAGAGGCCATCAAGGAGAAGCCGCAAGCGATCGTGGTGGCTCCTTACGCAGATGATCGCATGCCTGCCCTATTCGAACAAATTCGTGACGAAGGCATTAAATTGGTCGTGATCGATACGCCGCTTGAGATGAAATCTGCCCCAGTTGTCGTTTCAAACAATCATGTAGAAGCTGGGCGATTAGCGGGAGAAACCGCCGTGAACGAGACGAAGAGGAAACCCGTTATCGCGATCATAAGCGATTATGCGGATGCCACGATCTCGAAGGAGCGGCTGCAGGGTCTGAAGCATGCTCTTGAGCGCTATAAGGACAGCATTATTGGCGTTTATTATGGCGAGCAGTCTGAAGATAAAGCTTATGAGATGGCCAAGAAGCTGCTGGCCGAAGGTCAGTCCTTCAATACGTTCATTACGATGAATGAATCCGCGACCATCGGCGTAGCCAAATTGCTGAAGGAACAGAACAAAGCAGGTGCGATCAAGCTGATCGGCTTCGACAGCTCCTTCTACGAAATCCAGCTGCTGGAGGAAGGCGTCCTGAATGCGGTCATCGTGCAGAAGCCGTTTAATATGGGCTATCTCGGCGTGAAGAGGGCTTTAAGTCTGATCGAAGGCACGAATACGGCTCCCGTTACATACATCGAATCCAATGTCATCAATCGCAAGAATATGTATTTGCCTGAGAATCAGAAGCTGCTGTTTCCATTCATTGAGAACAAATAATACCTAGGAGAAGGATGTGAGCCGCATATGACCGTCTTCTTCCGTCCGGTCCGTCCGCATTGGAAAGCAACCTTTTCAGTCATCTTTCTATCCGTGATTCTGTCTTCCTGTATGTCATCGGGCGAAGAGCCGACGCCTCCCGCCAAGGAGGATAGAGCGCTTATTCGGTTTGTTGCCGCTGAATACAGCACGGAGACGAAGCCATTCCTAGAGAAGCTCGTGAAGGATTTCGAAATCAAGAATCCTCTGATTGACGTCGAGCTTCAAGTCGCGAATTGGGACAATCTAGATGCCATCTATACGACGATGATTAGCAAGAATCAACCGCCCGATCTGCTAAATACGAATGTATACGCTCATTTCGCCCAGGATGGCATGCTCAATGATTTGGGTGCGATTATTTCGAAGGAGCTCGCCGGCAGGCTCTACCCGAATTTAGTGGCGATGGATCAGATGAACAACGTACAATTCGCCTTACCGTACGTAGCCTCGACACGGAATCTCTACTACAACAAGGAATTGCTGGAGAAGGCCGGTATTAAGTCCCCGCCTACCACTTGGTCCGAGCTCGAGAAAGCGGCGCATCAAATTAAAGCATCAGGCGCAGCAGATGGTTTCGGCGTTGATTTGACCGACAATGAGACACAAGCGTATCTATCATATTTCTTCTACGGAGCCGGCGGCTCTTGGACGAAGGATGGCAAATGGACGATTAATTCCCCTGCGAATATCGCGGGATTGACGTATCTGAAGACGTTATTCGATAAAGGATTAACCGATCCGGAACCGACCGTTACGACCCGTGATGAGAAGCAGCGGATTCTGGGCGGAGGCGGACTGGCCATGCTCATCTCGGGCAACTACTTCACTTCCGTCGTGCCGAAAGAATTTCCCGCGCTCAAGTGGGACAAAGGTCCGATTCCCGTGAAGGACGGGCAGCCTCCGATTACGTTCGCCGTGCAGGATGTGCTCATCTCCTTCAAGACCGATCATACGAACAAAGAAGCATTGTCTACGTTTCTGGATTTTCTGTACGACGATTCGGCTTATGGCGATATGATTAAGCGCGAAGGACTGCTCCCTGTAACAAGCACTGTCGGCAGCCAGTTGTCCATGCAAGACACCGTCATGAAAGGCAATCTCGATGCGCTGAGCAAAGCGATGTTCTATCCGGTTGGGGAGCCCGCTTGGCAGGCCGTCCTCGACTACGCCCGCAAGATGGGTGATGCCGTCCTCTACGAGCATCTTACGCCGAAGGACGCGCTGGACAAGCTGCAGCAATTTGCCGAATCCAAGAGCGGCCGATAACGCGGCAGAAGAAGAAAAGAAGAAAACAAAGAATTCGTGGAAGATATTCGATAGAGACCAAAGCCCTCCCGCCTTATGATGAGAACAAGCGCAGGCGTTCACTTGTGAACGACCACAACAAGCGTAAATCATCATTATTGGGAGGGTTTGCTTTTATGACCATGAACAAAAAAATGGCTGCAATCGGTCTTGCCGGCATTCTGGCTGCCGTATCACTGACAGGATGCGGTTCCAAGAATAACAACGAGGCTGCCAACACCAACACGACTACCGAGAATACGACTGCCAATACCACGGAGAACACAACAGCAACCAATTCCACTAACACATCCACGGATACAACCGCTAAATTGACCGGCGACTTCGAAATTCAATATTTCGTTGGCGGATACGGCGACAAATGGTGGAAACAGGTTATCAATGATTTCCAAGCCGCTAACCCGGATCTGAAGATTAAGCAATCCGGCGGTCCGCAAATCAATGAGCAAATGAAACCACGTTGGATCGGAGGCAACCCGCCTGATTTCGTTTACATCGACGGCGCTGGCTTGAATGACCGCCAAATGGTTGAAGATGGCCAACTCGAAGACTTGACCGACTGGCTGAAGGATGCCAAAAACATTGACGGCGATCTCATCACCGACATTCTGGCACAGCCTGCACAGCAATTCGACGGTAAAGTATTCAACATTCCACTCGTGCTTAACTCATGGGGCGTCTTCTGGAATAAAGCTTTGTTCAAAGAAAAAGGATGGACGGAACCTACTGATTTCCAATCCTTCCTAGACACTAGCGACAAAATCAAAGCAGCCGGCATCAATCCATTCATCCACACCGGTAAATATCCGTACTACATCAACGGATCGATTCTATACCCGGCCATCGTTTCGGCGAATAACAATGATTTCACGATCCTTCAAGACATGGCAGCTAATAAAGTAGAAGCTTTCGAAAGCCCTGCCGTACTTACGGCTTTGAACAAAATCGTAGAGCTGCGCGACAAAGGCTTCATCGATCCGGCGTCGATTCAAATCAACCACACCGATTCGCAAATGCTCTTCTTGCAGAACAAGGATGCTTTTATCCCGAACGGCCTGTGGCTGCCTAACGAAATGTCCAAAGACATTCCGGATGGCTTCGACTTCGGCTTCATTCCTTCCGTAACGCAAGATGCGGGCGGCAAAGTTGTAGCGAATACTTCGACATCAACAGTAGCAATCGCTAAAGATGCGAAGAACAAAGATGCAGCGAAAGCATTCCTGCAATTCATCTTCTCTAAAGCGCAAGCATCCCAGTGGGCAGAGCTTAGCGGTGCACCTTCCAACATCAAAGGCGATATCAGTGCCTCCAACGCGCCGAACTTCGTTAAGGATGCAGCGAAATACCTAACAGATCCAAACACCGTTGTTATCCCGACGATCACTTACAACGCAGACGTGGATAAAGCGATGATGGATGCAACAGATGCCCTTACAATCAGCAAAATCACCCCTGAAGAGTGGGTCAAACGTGTAACTGACGCAGTGAAAAAAGTAAGTAAATAATAAGCCTTCAGAGGCTTAACGCGGAGGGTGATCGGGGCAGCCGCCTCGATCCTTCTCTGCGAATTTACTCGGAGGGATGGCAGGCACTATGACTCATAGAACGGCTAAGTGGCAGCGTAATGTATTTATCGCAACCTTCATTATCCCTACTCTCTTGTTCTTTGGGGTATTTACGATTTATCCGGTTGCGCAAGGATTGTATTTCTCTTTCTTCGACTGGTCCGGTATGTCGAAACATAAAACGTTTATCGGCTTGGATAATTTCAAGGAATTGTTTCACGATCCCATTGTATGGAGAGCGATTGGCAACGATTATTTTCTGGTAGTGGGCAAGGTTATCGGCATTATGACGATCGCGACCTTTTTCGCTGTAGCGCTTACCCGGTTTGGCTTTAGGCTGTCAGGGTTCTTCCGGTCGATTTTCTTCATTCCGAATGTTATTTCCGTCGTCGTCATCGGCGTATTGTGGAACTTCATATATAATCCGCAAATCGGTTTCTTGAACGCGTTTCTATCGCTATTCACCAAAGAACAGGTCACGATTACCTGGCTTGGATTTACGAATCACACGATTTGGATGCTGCTGCCTCCGGCAATTTGGGCCGGTATCGGATTTTATATGATTCTCCTGATCGCCGCGATTCAGAGTATTCCGGATTCCTATTACGAGGCTGCAAACTTAGAAGGGGCGGGACAATGGGGACAATTCCGCAACATTACCCTGCCGCTCGTTTGGGAGCAAATTAAAGTTTCGACGCTCAATATTATGATGACAACGCTTAACGGCTCGTTCGTTATTGTATGGATCATGACAGAGGGCGGACCGGATAACAGCACGCAGGTTATGGGCTCTTATTTGTACCAAATGGCATTCCGCCAATATCATTTCGGCTATGGTGCTTCGATAGGATTTATCATCTTGATCTTGTCGTTAATTACGACAATCGTACTTCAGCGGTTAATGCGTCATGAGACCGTCGAGATGAGTTAAGGAGGACTTCGAGATGATTGTAGGCTTAAAAAATCCGGTCGCTAAACTATTCTTCTATGGAATCCTTGGCGTATGGGGGTTATCCGTCTTATACCCGCTGCTTTGGACACTCCTGGATGCTTTGAAAAATAACGAGCAGTTCTTCCGCAACGCGCCTTGGTCCTTGCCGGAATTCCCGCTGCTGTGGTCCAATTTCTCCTATGTATGGAGCAATTACAATTTCGGTACGTATTTCATCAACTCGCTGGTCGTTACGGCTGGCTCCACGGGGTTAGGCCTTATATTATCCGCTATGACGGCCTACGTGCTCGCAAGATATAAGTTCAGAGGCAGTAATATGCTGTATCTGCTCTACATCTCTTCGATGATGATCCCATTCGTGCTGGCACTTATCCCTCTGTTCTTCTTAATGAATTCGATGGGTTTAATTAATACGAAGCTCGGATTGATTGTCGTTTACGCTTCAAGCTTGCTGGCTTTCGGGATCTTCGTGCTCGTCGGATTCTTCAAATCGCTGCCGAAGGAACTGGAAGAAGCGGCTATCGTTGATGGTACCTCTTATTTCGGAACGTTCTTCCGAGTTATGCTGCCCTTGTCGCAGCCAGGTCTGATCACCCTCGCTATCATCAATGTCTTAAACATCTGGAACGAGTATATCGTAGGTACGATTCTCGTCAATGATCCCCTGCAGTATACGCTGCCTGTTGAGATCGGCGTCATGCGAGCGGAAATGCAGTATCGGACGGAGTGGGGTCCCCTATTCGCTGCATTGCTTATTACGATCGTGCCTGTGCTGTTCATGTATATTATCTTCCAGCGTCGAATCGCAAGCGGCATTACCGCTGGCGCCGTGAAATAAGATTTAGAGGGCTGTTCCATAAGTCATCTTGGATGACTTATGGAACAGCCCTCTTTTCTCACTTTCGATGGCGGGAATCCGTTATAATTGAACCAAATAGCTCTTGTGAGGGCGGCTAATTCAAGGAGGTAGAGATGATAACTCATACAATCGATGGCGTATCTTTTGGGTTGAAAGCGGAGTTTAACTTTGATTTTCTTGCGCAATATGGCAAGGTCTTTGCCGTCTTCGACAAGCAGGATTCCGGCTATCTGTGCTTTGGCGTTCATAAGGAGAACGAGAACAGGAAGCTGTTCTTGAAAATGGCCGGTGCAGCCACTTCAGAGAGCAACGTCAGTCCGGAAGCAGCCATCGCTCGACTCCGATTCACCGTCGCTGTATATGAGGATTTACGTCATCCGGTGCTCATTGATATGATTGCGCACAAGGTGATCCCCGGCGGATATCTGACTGTCTATGAGTGGTTTGAAGGCGAATGTATGGGTAGGCAATATCAGTCTCACGATAAATTCTTAGCCCTGCCGATTGAAGAAAAGCTGGAGATCTACTCGGACCTCGTATTATTTCACATCCATACCATCAAATGTGGTTATATCGCGTTAGATTTCTACGATGGCTCGATCATGTATGACTTCCGCACACAACGGACTATGATTTGCGATATTGAAGTATATAGCAAGAACCCCGTAATCAATACGATGGGACGCATGTGGGGCTCCAGTCGCTATATGTCTCCGGAAGAATTTCAGCTAGGCGCAGAGATCGATGAGCGATCCAATGTTTTCGTAATGGGAGCTACCGCATTTCAACTGATGGGCGGCGGTATGGACCGCTCTATCGAGAAATGGCAAGCTTCCGAGAAGCAGCACCGCGCGGCTCTGCGAGCGATTAGTGCCGATAAAGACGATCGGTATCCGACCCTTGAGGAGTATTATGAGGCTTGGATGAACGCGTAACGAATGAACGGTAACTAGTACCTCTCTTGTGGCTGATCTCTAATCAAAAAAAGAAATGTTGCCCTGCTGGCAACATTTCTTTATCGGATATTGTCCGCTAGGAAAGCCCAACTTAGAAATCAAAGTTGTCCGGATCCGGGCCGACACGAAGGTCCTGGTTCAGCTGATCTATGCGAGCTACCTCATCGGCCGTGAGCTCAAAATCAAACAGCGAGGCATTCTCGATGATGCGATGCTCCTTCGTCGACTTTGGAATTGTTACAATGCCATGCTGCAAATCCCAGCGCAGGATGACTTGAGCAATCGATTTGCTATGGGCATCTGCGATTTCTTGTAACACCGGATTCTCCAGCAACTGACCTTGCATTAACGGGGACCAGGCTTCGATTTGAATACCGTGCTCCGCACCGAATCGTCTCAGCTCCTGCTGCTGTAACAGTGGATGGAGCTCCACCTGGTTCACCATAGGTTTAACGGCAGCATCCTTCATTACCTCTTCAAGATGATGGATTTGGAAATTACTCACGCCAATCGCTCGTACACGGCCCTCTTTATAGAGCGTTTCGAGCGCCCGCCATGCTTCCTTGTATTTGCCCTGCACCGGCCAGTGGATGAGATACAGGTCAAGATAGTCTAGACCTAGTTTAGCTAAGCTTGTCTCATACGCCGCCAGCGTCGCCTCGTAGCCCAAGTCTGCATTCCAAACCTTCGACGTCACGAACAGCTCTTCTCTTGTGATCCCAGACTCGGATATGGCTTCATGAATGGCCTGCCCCACACTTTGCTCATTTCCGTAAATGGCTGCTGTATCTACACTGAGATAGCCCTGTTTAATCGCTGTTTTGACAGCTTGGACCAGCTCGTCGCCTTCTGCCACTTGAAATACGCCTAGCCCAAGCCAAGGCATTGTAACACCGTTGTGCAGCGTGGTTGTATCTTGGATATGTGTCGAAATCATCTAAAAACCTCCTGTTTATGTTTAGTATGAAGACGCTTGTGCAGGTGTAGATTCCGTTGCAGATGGGGCGTTTGCTTCAGCTCGCCGCTCCAAGACTCGTGCTCTACCCGTTAAGATAACCGCTCCGAAGACCATCAATGCTCCCACCCATGCCGTATGAACAAGCCCGATGGAGTCCGTCACGACGCCGCCCATAAAAGCCCCAATCGCAATGCCCGCATTAAACGCGGCAATATTGACAGCAGATGCGGTATCAACCGCTTTGGGCGCGTAACGCTCAGCCAGCAGCACGACATACACCTGTAAGCCCGGCACATTCATGAAAGCCAGCAGCCCCATGAAGAAAATCGTAATCAGAGCCGCAATTTTAAACGGCACGGTGAACGTTAGGACGAGCAGCACGATGGATTGCAAAATAAACATATAGAACAAAGCAGAAACCGGCTTGCGGTTGGCCGCTTTACCACCAATGACGTTACCGATCGCAATGGCCACGCCATATACGAGAAGAATGATCGCAATCGTCGTATCTTTAAATCCGGTTATATTATGAAGCAACGGGGATAAATAAGTGAAGACGACAAAGGTCCCCCCATACCCGATTGCCGTAATAGAGAATGCCAGCAGCAGCCGCCCATTCGTAACAATCTTGAGCTGTTCGCGAAGCGGTGTTCGACTCCCTTTGCGCATATTCGCGGGAATCAAGATCAAGTTGGCGATCAGGGCAACAATGCCGATTACAACGATCCCAATAAACGCAGCCCGCCAGCCCCATTCTTGACCGATCAAAGTTCCGAGCGGCACACCTGTAACGGTCGCCACAGTAAGTCCGGAGAACATAATCGCAATAGCGCTCGCCCTGCGGTTCTCGGGTACGAGATCAGCCGCAATGGTTGAGCCAATCGACATGAAGATGCCGTGTGCGAATGCCGAAATTACGCGAGCTGTCAGCAGAATGCCAATCCCGCTTGCCCCTGCCGCAAGACTATTCCCCGCGATAAAGACAATCATGATCCATAGCAGCAAGGTTTTGCGCGGGACACCAGTCGTTAAAGTAGTCAGTATTGGAGCGCCAAACGTTACCCCAAGCGCATATATAGTTACCGTTAAAGCGGCAGTAGTCACAGATATGTTCAAGTCTTGCGAGACTAGAGGCAGCAGTCCCACGCTGATAAACTCCGTTGTCCCGATTGCGAAGGCGCTTATGGCGAGCGCAAGCAGGGCTAATGTACTTCTCTTTTTATCGAATGCCATGTGAGATCTCTTCTTTCGTTTAGTTTGTTATTCCCGGCCGGTAAGTGCTACTATAGATGAAATAAGTTTGTATGAACAGTACGTACTTTATAGTGATATAGGCACTTCCAAGTGCTATACGCACTTAAAAGTGCCTATTGGATGTTCGGGGGAGGAACGGCCTTTGCTTAAGAAGAAATACAACATCTCGGTGGAAGCAACGCTTGAGGTGATCGGCGGAAAATGGAAATGCGTCATCCTCTGTCATCTGACACACGGGAAGAAACGAACAAGTGATTTCCGGCGCCTCATGCCGGGGATTACGCAGAAAATGTTAACGCAGCAGCTTAGAGAATTAGAGCATGACGGCATCGTCAATCGGATTAGCTATAATCAGGTTCCGCCTAAAGTGGAATATGAGCTCAGCGACTATGGCCGAAGCTTGGAAGCCATATTAAATGCGCTGTGCAATTGGGGAGACACCCATATTATTAAAGAATATGGCGATCGATCTGCTGTGCTGGAGGAAAGCATTCTGAATCATAAAGACAATCAAATAGAAGAAAGCCCCCTCGTATAGAGGGGGCTTTGCAGGCTGCCCGAGAAAGTCTCGGGCAGCCACTTTGTTGTCTATACATCATGAAAATAATTTTAACGGTTGCCAGCGTGGTTATTTCATACAAATGAGCCTTTTTGAAAATCTAACGGTTGCCACAGTCGTTATTTGCAACAAATGGGTCGATTTCAAGGGGAACATGATCAAATAAGCTCGCTGGCAACCGTTAAACAATAAAAAGGGCTAATTTATGCCAAATAACCACTGTCACAACCGTTAGCGTTGGAATGCGACGACAAAGTATGCACTCATCACGGAGGCACATAGAACTACCGTACCGGAAGCTAATAAACCGACGTTGTAACAAACACGGGTTTCTCGACAGACCGGCAAAGCCCCTCTTATAGAGGGGGCTTTGCTTTTTATTACAGCTCAGCAGCAACTTTGGCGGCCGGCTTATAGGTCGTTGCGAAGAATGCGGTAAGAATCGAAAACGGCATTACGCTCAAGGCGATAACAATCGGCGATATGGGCATCATAAACATGACATAGATTAACCAGCCTACCGGCACATAAAGCAGCATGATTCCAAAACCAAGCACTGACGAGGCAATCATCCGTCCAATACGATGCCAATCCATGATGGCGACAATCAGCATGCCCAGCGTGGATAATGCAAATAAGTAACTGAGCTCCATGAACAGGAACGTCGTTCCGATCGTGAGCAGTATCTGAATCGGCAGCAAGCCTGCCAGCGCTTCGGCAATTGAGTGTTTACGCATGCGGAAGTAAATAACAACAAGGATGATCAAGCTTAGCACAACGAACAGGCAGAGAAAAACATGATCATTGTTCGTTCTTTTGCTCAACCCCATCATCTGCGTTACCAACAAAACAAGACCCCAGCTCAGTAACCCCATCGCCACAATCGAACCCGCCAACCACCCCGTGCCGCCTGCGACTTGGCCAAGCTTAACTTTGCCCAGCCGAAGCTGCATCATCAACCAGACCAGCGAAGCTAACACAGCCAATGCAGCTAGCAAATACGCGACTAGATCATTCATGACTATAAGATGACCGGGCAGAAAAGTGAAGAAGACGCTGTCGCGTTTCGAACCGCTGGCCCCGCCAATTTGCTCGTTTCCTGCGGCGTATTCAGCCATTTCCATGGCAGTCTGCAAGAAATCATAAGCCGTACCGCGATCCAAATTTCCAACGTTATCGGACATCCGGTGATAGTGCTCCACGCCTTCTGCCACTGCGAAATTTAGCCCTTGATAGCCCGCTTCCATAAAGAAGGTCAAATCGGTACCATTAGGCATTTTGCGATAAAGCCCGGTTGTGAACGAGAACGCAATCGGATGGGAGCTTGCCGACTGGAAATGCTGCAAGAGATCATAGTTTGGCGTCGATGTCTCAAACATAAGCAGACCGCCTCGATTCCCGCGCGCATCGAAATTAATGGCGAGATCAATCTTGCTCTTAACCTCCGGATGCGACTTCACGAAGGCTTTGGCGCCTAACGCCGTCTCTTCCTCCCCATCCGTAAACAAGAAGTAGAGATCGTTCTTGAGCAGCTCGGGATGACTCCCTTGTTCGCGCATGGCCTCTAATAACGAACTGACGGAAACCATATCATCAGCCGCACCAAGAGCATTGTCCTCACTGTCGTAATGAGCCAGCATAAGAATACCGTGATCTGTATCAGGGGCGTCCAGTTTCACCCAGATATTGCTCAAAGCCAGATTTTTCAATGGCGGACCTTCTCTATGTACGATGTCAAATGTCCCGCCTCCTGCAGCAGGCTTCTTGTCGCCGGCTGCAGGTTTCTTCTTTTCCATTCGAACTTCCCTCGGCGGGCCATCTTGGGCAAGATGCTCAGCCTCCAAGTCGGCTGCCGTGTACACTTCATGATCCACGGTCGGTGCCAACCCCATATCTCGAATTTCAGCCAATAGATGCGTCCGTACCGCTTCCAGCTCCTTGGAACCGGATGGATGCGGCGCGACCGTCATCGCCTTCAAGTTAGCCAGCATCCGTTCAAAGGCAGGATAATCAGCATTCGACTCCGTCGGTGGTGATGGCGGTCTCATCTGCAGAAAACCGATCCAAAGCCCCGCCATAACTACGATTAGCAGAAGTATCCTCGATATTCGTCTATTCATATTTCCTCCCCACGCCTCCTATAAATCACCTCAACACTAAGAACCTCAGTTCAAATACCTCTGCAGATCACAACTAAATCTATAATAGCCCGGAAACGGTAAAATTTTGGTAAAACCATCGGTATTTGCGACGGTTCCGCCTATTTTCCAACTTTTGTACGCAAACTATATTGACACCCGATATATCCAGGAGTATTATATCGGTATAAGATATATCGGATGTCGATATAGAGGATAGGAGTGAACCCTATGGTCAAAGAATCCTTGCCCCTTACAGAGGCTTTTTATTACATCCTAGTAGCACTGCACACAGCGCCTTCTCATGGATACGGGATTATGCAAGACGTCGAGAAGATGAGCAGCGGCCGCGTGAAGATCGGCGCAGGCACACTTTATACCGCACTCAATACCCTGCTGAACAAAGGGCTCATTGATCCGTCCCCCGCGCCGGATGGCTTTGATCCCCGGCGTAAGATGTATGCGATCACAGAAGATGGCAAGGCAGTCGTAGCCGCCGAAATGGTTCGGTTAGAAGAGCTTCTGAAGGCCGGTCAGCTGGCTCAAATTTCATATAAGGAGTGATCCGAGATGAAACCAAATAAGGTGAAGAAATATCGGCTCAACTTGAGCTGGGATTACGAGAACGAGGAAAAGTGGATGAACGAGCATTCCGCACGCGGTCTGCATCTCGAGAAGCCCGGTTTCTTGAGCAGTACCTTCGCACGAGATGAGGCAGTGCGCTATTCCTACTCCCTGGACTATCAATCAGGCCTGACGAAGAAGAACGGCAAGCTGCAGGAATATATTGAACTGTACCGGGATGCGGGCTGGGAGTATGTGACTTCCTACGGCGGAATCTGGCACTATTTTCGCAGAGCGTGGGAGCCCGGCGAAGTGCCTCGTCTATACTCCGACCGTGATTCGCTTGCCGCACATTATAAGAAAATTCAACGCATGATGGGTGCGATGCTGCTCTTGAACGTCGCTCTGTGTGCGATAAATATGGCGAATCTGCTGCCTCGCGGCCATCAATTCTGGGGCGTAGTGTTTCCCATGGCAACTATCTATATCTCCCTCTTCGCCTTGCTGTCGGTTGGTTACGTGAAGATGGGCAGCAAAATCAACAAACTCACGAAATAGGCATAGCAAAAAGAGGCTGATTGCGCCCTGTTACTCAGGACACCTCAGCCTCTTTTGTTTCGCATATTAGTTAATTTCGTAGATTTTGAACATTTCATCCAACATCAAGTTCGCTGCAATTACGCCGCCGGCTGTATTCCAGATCGCATCGCTCACGCTGATCGCCTTCTTGTTTTTCACAACATTCAGGCTCTGCCACAGCGGATCCTTCAGCATTTCCTCTTCCATCGCCGTACCTTTGCCATCACCGGTCTCGTAAGTGAAGTAGAACAATCGATCCGCATCAACCTCCGGAAGACGTTCCTTCGTAATTTCTTCAACGAATGTATCCTTATAGTTCTTCTGATTATCAGGACGGGTGATGCCAAGCTTGGAGAACGCAAGTCCCGTAAACGTATCATCTAGGTAAATACGCGTCTTACCTGCCATAAACCGGACAACAGAAACTTTCTCATTCAGCTTGTCGCCAGCTTTCGCTTTGAAATCAGCTGTACGGTCGTCGTAGGCTTTGATGATTTTCTCGCCTTCGGCTGTTTTACCCAGTGCATCCGCATACAGCATGAAGTTCGACTGCCATGCTCCGCGAAGCGTTTCCGAGAAGATCGTCGGCGCAATTGCGTTCAGCTGATCGAATACTTTCTCTTGGCGCAGCTTGTTGCCGATGATCAGATCGGGTTTCAGGCTGGCAATAAGCTCCACGTTCGGCTGGCTCTCTTCACCAACTACCGTAACGCCTTCCATGTCCGCTTTAATATGATCGTACCAAGGATCGCCTGTCCATGATTTAACAGCGCCAACAGGCTTCACACCAAGTGCCAACAATGCTTCTGTTCCTTCGTTCGTCAATACAACGATGCGCTGCGGAGTGCCTTTAATCGTGGCCTCTCCCATTGCATGCGTGACCTTATGCTCTTCAGCATTCGCTGCCTGCGAATTCGAGGAATTACTCGTGTTATTGCTGGTATTATTGCTAGAATTGGACTGCCCGCAAGCGGACAAGAGGAGTGCGAAAGTAAACAACAGAACAGTGACGGACCACATGTACTTCTTCTTCAGAGCGGATACCATTACGTAAATAACTTCCCTTCGTATTTGAAAATGATTATCAATGCGTTTACAGATAGCAACTATAGCAGGGATAATTTCGGATGTCAATGATTTTGAGAATCACTCTCATTGACATCGAAGTGCTCATCGCCTAGAATGACAAAGTGCTATTATACTCTTCTACACTTAATCTCTCATGCTGGGAATGGGGCAATTATGAACATCTTACTTACAACGCGCTTTCAGAAGGTACTAGGTCTAATCGCCTGTTTCGTCCTTCTCGTCCTCGGGATGTTAGGCAGTATCGTCTTTGGAACTTCCAATATAAGCCTACATACCATTATGGAATCTTACACCGCTTATAACGGATCGCAAGAGCATCTCATCATCCAAACGGCAAGGATGCCACGAGCTCTGATCGCAGCCTTCGCCGGTGCCAGTCTTGCTGTAGCGGGCGCATTAATGCAAGGTATTACCCGCAACCCGCTCGCATCGCCAAGCCTCTTTGGCATCAACGCCGGCGCGGCATTCTTCATTGTCGTTAGCTCTGCATTCTTCGGGGCAAGCAGTCTGGGCACGTTCGCGACGCTCGCATTCGTTGGCGCTGCTTTTACGGCTTTGCTCGTCTATATTCTCGGCTCCATCGGCAGTGATGGTCTGACTCCGCTCAAGGTGACGCTTGCAGGGGCTGCCATGACAGCGTTCTTCTCTTCCCTTACGATGGGCGTGCTGCTGACAGGCGGTCAAACCTTCGATCAAGTTTTGTATTGGTTCGTAGGTTCGGTAGCCGGACGAGATATGCATATCTTTACGACTGCAGCCCCATATATGGGAATTGCTCTTCTAGGTACCATGGCCCTGTCTCGTCATATGAATTTGCTCGTATTAGGGGATGACGTCGCAACTGGACTTGGCCAAACGACAGTCTACGTGAAGCTCGCAGCTGCCGTCATTATTGTTCTGCTGGCCGGCGGTTCGGTCTCCATTGCGGGTCCGATCGCTTTCGTGGGAATCATTATTCCGCATATTACACGTTACGTGGTAGGTATCGATTTCCGCTGGGTTCTCCCTTACAGTGCCTTCCTTGGTGCTATATTGCTGCTTGTCGCTGATGTGGGTTCACGATTCATTGCGTATCCCGGAGAAGTACCTGTCGGCATCATGACCGCCATTATTGGCGTTCCGTTCTTCGTGTACATCGCCAGAAGGGGGGAGCGTTAAGATGAGCAAATCTCTGATTCTGCGAAACAATCGTCTCTCGTTTCTGATCGAACGCAGAACTTTGTCAGTCATTCTGTTATTAATTGCTGCCAACTTGGTTGCCTTCATTGTTTGCGTAGGTCTTGGCAGCACGGTCGTAAGCCCGATCGCGGTCATTCGCTCGTTGCTCGGTATAGGCGACCAAGCGGATTCCATGATTATTTTCAAACTGAGAATGCCTCGTGTCGTCATTGCCATTATGGTGGGCTCGATGCTGGCTGTATCCGGTGCTCTGCTGCAAGGTATCGTGCGTAATCCGCTTACGTCGCCGGACGTGATCGGCATTTCGGGCGGAGCCTCGCTCGGCACCGTATTCTTCATCATTTATTTCTCGCATCTCAGCATACGCTTCATGCCGCTCAGCTCGATTGCAGGTGCTTTTGCCGCGGCATTCCTAATCTATCTCTTTGCCTATCGTCGCGGGATCACTCCGCTTCGGCTCGTGCTGATCGGGATTGGCATGGCAACCGCGTTAACGGCAGCCACCTACATGCTCATTCTAACCGCATCTTTTACACCGACTGCTGTAGCTGTTAAAGCCTTTACGTTCATGACAGGCAGCATCTACGGGGTGTCGTGGAAACGCGATGTGCTGACGCTGCTGCCGTGGATGGTCGTATTAATGCCTATCGCGCTCATCTATGCCCGGCATCTGAACGTACAGGAGCTCGGTGATGAGGTCGCTACAGGCGTGGGCAGCTCCGTCAATACCAAGAGAACGATCCTGCTTATTATCAGTGTCGCACTCGCAGGTACAGCCGTCGCCATTGGCGGCGCCATCAATTTTATCGGACTCATGGCTCCGCATATCGCGCGCAAGCTCGTTGGACCTTCGTACGGCGGAGTCATCCCGGTGTCCGCTCTGATTGGCTCGCTTGTCCTGCTGCTGTCTGATTTGGTCGCCAGAGTCGCGTTTATTCCGCTCGATATCCCTGCAGGCGTATTTACAGCCGCAATCGGAGCGCCGTTCTTTATCTTCTTGCTGTATCGCCATCGCAACTCGTAAAGGGAGTGAATCTTGTGACCGTTATTGCAGCTAATAACCTCACGTTATCGTATGGAAAGAAACCGATCTTCGCAAATCTTGAGCTGGAGATTCCTAAAGGGCAAATAACGGTGTTTATCGGGAGCAACGGCTGTGGCAAATCAACGCTGCTGCGTTCGCTCGCCCGGTTATTGAAGCCGCAAGAGGGCTCTATTGTGCTGGATGGCTCCGACATTGCCAAGCTGTCCAGCAAAGAAGTCGCAAGGCGTTTGGCCATTCTTCCGCAAGGGCCGACAGCTCCGGAGGGACTGACCGTCCAGCAGCTCGTGAAGCAAGGGCGTTACCCCTATCAGAGCTTTCTTCAACAGTGGTCCGCAGAGGATGAGATAATGGTGAAGAAGGCGCTGCAAGCCACACATATGGAGGAACTGTCCGGACGTACGGTAGATTCCCTATCCGGCGGACAACGGCAGCGCGCCTGGATTGCCATGACGTTAGCGCAGAACACGCAAACGATACTGCTCGATGAGCCAACCACCTATCTCGATATGACCCATCAAATCGAAATTTTGGATCTCTTATTTGATCTGAATGCGCAAGAAAACCGGACCATCGTGATGGTGCTCCATGATATCAATCTTGCATGCCGTTATGCCCATCACATCGTGGCGGTTAAGGAAGGACGTATCTTTGCGCAAGGAAAGCCGGAGCAAATTGTGCATGAGTCGTTTATACGCGAGGTTTTCAATATGGAATGCCAAGTCGTGCAGGATCCGATCTTCGGGACACCGCTGTGTATTCCATACGGCAAGGGTCGGAGGCTTCTCGATGAACAGTCGCAGCAGACGGCTAGTGTGAATGTGAATGTTAATATGAATGAGGATGGGGCGCTTCTGGCACCTCAATACTAGCAGAAGAAGCCCCCGCGGACCCGTGATAACACGGGACCGCGAGGGCTTCTTGTTTAGCTTTTGGCCAATGCGTCTACAAGCAATTGCGCAAAAAACTGCGCGCCGTTCTTCCTCAGATGAACACCATCCGTGCTGAAGAAATTGTCTTGACCTTTGCTGGCGGAATACCAGTCAATCAGCGCAATGCCCGGCGTCTTCGTGACCGTCTCTGCCAGCATGTCGTTTACGACATCCTGCCATTTACGAGGAACGCGCGTGTTGACGAGAATGACTTTATGTTCACTGCCAATGGCCGTTAACAACGTATTTAACTGCTTCTCCGTGAATGAACCGTTCGTGCCGAGCTCGATGATGACGGTTTGGCCTAGCCTGTTCATTTCCTTCAGCTCCAAGACCACCTCGTCAGCCTCCGACATCTGCCGTCCGACTTTCCCGTCCACGACAATGCCTTTCACAAGCTCTTCCAGATAGGGCTTCGCATCCAGAAGGATCGAGTCGCCGATCACTGTAACACTGCCTGCTGCTGGTTTAATCGGCTTGAGTGGCTTTGACGGTTTGGAAGGAGGAGGAGTCGTTGGCGGCTCGGTGGCTTCATTGCCATTCGTGGTTTCCTGATCCTTCGCACCATTGTTGTCCGGCTTATCCTCCGGCTTATCCTCCGCCGAACCTGCCTTGCCCGGTTTACTAGTAACCGGCTTATCAGGGCTTGTCCCATCCACTTCCGGTTTGGTATCCGTAACGACGCCTTCATCGCCTGGGTTCGTATCGTTTGAACTTGTGCTCCCTGAATCTGGTTCGCTTGGGCTCAAGCCCGCCGGATTCGTATCGTTCGAAGCCGTATCATCAGCCTTCGTATCGTTCGCAGCCGTATCACCCGGCTGTGTATCGTTCGGATTCGTCACGACCGGACGATCCTCAGTTCCCTGACCACCTTCCGATACAGCGTGCTCTGCTTGATCTTCAGTCGGTCTCTCATTCGCGATTCCCGGCTTCAGAATGGGAATGCCCGCCGATAAACCACCGTCTATCGCATACAATTGAGTCGAGCAAGATACGCTGACAGCCATCAGCGTGCAAAGTGACATGACCAGCACGATCCGACTTGCGCGAAGCGACTGCAACTGCCGCTGCCTTGCTGCCAGCTGCGATAACTTACCGCGGAGTCTGCCCAGCGCACCGCGCCGGATCGGCTCCTCGACGAAGCGCCAAGAGAGCTCGGCCAGCACAATAGCAGCCGCCACTTGAAGCACGGCTCGCATCGCATGAAACTCGTCTACCTCCGCTGTAGGAGTAGTCAGAGCAATAATGGGATAATGATAGAGATAAATACCATAGGATCGCACGCCTAACCAGCGCAGCGGCTTGCAGCCCATCATGCGGCCAAACCTGCTTGATGGATGCGCCAGCGAAGCGACAACAGCCGCAGTCGCAACCGACAATATCACCATACCGCCGCGATACAGCATCTCATCATATTCGCCAACAGTCGCGATCATGGCCAGCACGACTGCCAGACCACTGAAGCCGACGATATCCAGCACCATTTTCGTTTTGCTTCTGGCGTAGTCGGACAGCTTCCAGCTTGGCCAAATAACAGCCAAAGCAGCACCAATGAGCAGCGCGAAAGCCCGTGTATCTGTGCCATAATATACGCGGCTCGGATCAAGCCCCGGCACGTAGAGCGCAGCCATCAGCCCCGCTGATGCTGCCGCCCCTGCCAAGATAACAAGCGCAAGCTTACCGCGCTGCGGTACCCAGCGCACGAGGAGCACAAGCACCAAAGGCCATACGAGATAGAACTGCTCTTCTACGGCGAGCGACCACAAATGGCCAAACGGCGAAGGCGGCCCGAAGGATTCGAAATACGAGACCTGATGGAAAATCAACCGCCAGTTACTCGTATAAATAAGCGCGGAGACCATTTCCCCTTTTAACGAGGAGATTCTTGCCGGGTCTATATAAAGCAGCCAACCTGCAACGAGCAGGAGCATGATAACCATGGCCGGCAGCAGCCTTCTAGCCCGGCGAATCCAGAACTCGCCGAGGTTCAGCCGCCTTGTGTGACTTTGTTGTTTTAATAAGATATCGGTGATCAAGTAACCGGAGAGGACGAAGAAAATGCCTACGCCAAGCAATCCGCCCGGTACCCACGATAGATTCAGATGATAAGCGATTACCGCAAAGACGGCAATGGCACGCAAACCATCGATTCCGGGCATGTAGCGACCGCTGTTTCCTAATGGTTTTGGCATATTAACATTCTCCTTCCGGCAGGGGACCGTTTCCCCCTACTTGCTGACTGACTAACCTGACTCTAGGCTGCATGTTTGATTATAGAACGAGATAGCCGATTTTGCGTTACAGAAGAGTTACATTTCGTTATCAAAATGCGACTAAACCGCTTCACCCATCGTATGATAACCGCCCTTGCCGCCGAACCGAATCACATCCAGCACCAATTTGCCACTGGTCAACGTTACGCGTAACGTATGAGCACCTGCAGCCAAGCCTTCAACTGCAAACCAAACGCTGTCCCGCTCCACTACCTGATCAGCGATACCAACGACAGCACCATCGATCTGTACCGATGCCGTACCCAAGGCCATATCGCGCTCTCCGCAGAGCTTCACCCATGTTCCATGGAAGGAGAAGCTGAAACCATCGCCTTCCGTGTCGCTCCACGTGTAGTCATCGTTATAACTGCCCGCAGCTCCGCGCTCCCGCTGCCAGTTCCCTTCATAGCTGATGTTCGGATTCGAATCATTCATTCGATTCTCGATATGCTCCGGATGAATGCCTGTCTTCACAGCGCGGAGCGCATCCAGAAACATCGTGCCTTCCTGCTTCGTCGGCATAATGCCGGGACCGCCTTCATCAAGCTCGTTCCATGCATAGATCGCCATCACCGGCGGCGAGCTCGTATGCTGCGCATGATTGAACAGCCAGCTGCGCATTTCACTGAGATGCTCGAACCATTCCGTATACGTCGGATATTCAAACGAGTAGCCATAATAACTAGCCCCGACAGCGGCCGTCCAAGCCTCATTATGCCGCGGACTCGGGTCGATTACCGCACTGACACCGGGAATCACCTTAAGTCCCTTCTCAATATCACGTTTATTACGATCATGGCGTGCCAGCTGCTCGTAGGTGTAATGCCCCTCGCCGCTGTGTGACGCAGGACCATAATCGGAAACGCCGTCAAACCCAAACCTCGCGGCAGACTCGTAATCGTTACGCATATCCACCAAATAAGGCGCACCTAATCCAGCCTCTGTACAAGCATCCGCCAAATAGGCCAGCTCTTCCGCCCAGCGGCTGCCGAATCCGCGCTCCGCATCATCGAGGAAGGCAGTGTCCATCCAGAACAACAGCGGTCGGTTGCCGTCTACCAGCACATACTGCTTGTCCTTCATTAACGCTACAAACTCAGGTACATTGCGTCTCCGCCAGCCACGTCGCTGCTCTTGATTGGTACCGCTCACCCAGCCGGTCTGCAGAATAAGCGCAAACTGCAGCAGCTCGTGTTTCGCAGAAGCCATGTAATCCTTCAAGGGATTGTTTAGGCGCCTTATCCCCTCATGAGCATCGTCTTCCGGATACCAAACGAAGGCCCAGAAATCAAGCAGGCCATCAGCCGCCGCTTGGATTTGGCGATCAACCCGCTCTGCGTGATCGGGTACCTCCGAATCGAACCAGCCATCGATCGGCTCCCTGCTGCTGTAAGCTGTATACAGCGACGGATCTACGAATCCCGCGTAGGATACGTTCGTCGGAAACCAAGCATCCCACCGAATAGCTCCTGCCAGAAAAGCTTGTTCATCCCGCCTACTCATCTTCCCTATCCCCTCTCATGATAGAAAAAATGCCCTTCTCCCATGCGGGAGGAGAGCAGTTATGCAGATTGGTTTCCGTTCGAAGCCAAAGCTTCGAATGGAGCATTCTGCTGCCGGTGATTGGTTTCCGTTCGAAGCCAAAGCTTCGAATGGAGCATTCTGCTAATTAATCAACCTTCTGAGAAGCGGCTTTCTTGCCCATGGCATCAGCTTCCTGCTCAAGCGCAGGGTCATCGTTGACCGGCATGCCGGCTACCGACATCGTCGGTTCGATTCGCCCCTTACGCTGCTGCACGACATGCTGCAGCTCATGGCCGATCAGCTCTTGCCCTTCTTGGGTATCCGGTTGATATTGTCCCGGCGCAAAATGAACGTCGCTGCCTTGCGTGTATGCAAGCGCACCTACTTCTCTTGCAGATGAGGAGTCTTCATGGACGCGCACATCCGACATATTCGACTGAAGGGCAGCCTCCATCTTTACCTGCACGCCCGAAGGAAGCCGTCCTTTCTCACGTTGCTCGTCATCTCCCTCTGCGCTTCGCTGCACGACTTGCGAGCGGCTGCTATGCATCATCTGCACAACTGCTCGGTTGCCTGCCGCTTTCTGCAGCTGCAGCACCTGCTGGGGAGAGAGCACACGCTCACCGCCGGAACCGGAGGCTGAAGAAGCTGAGGCTGAACTTGCGGTGCTCCGAGCTTCTGCTTGAAGAGCGGTAGGACGTTTAAACTTGGCAGACGGGGACTGATGCTCGTGCGACACTGGGACTCCTCTTTTCTAATGGGTTTTGCGCAACCGTTTGGTGATCAGCATCACTACCCCGAACAGCAGCAGCAGAATGCTGATCGCCGCCATCGTCCATTTGAGCGTGGTGAAGAGACTGCCTGCCTGAGCGATGAAAGTGATTTGATCCGGATAGTTGGTCAGCATCGTCAAGATGCATGCATTTTCTAAGTAATCCAGCAGAAGCGTGATATAGATAAGTAGAGGTAATTGATGTAACCATGACTTCGGTGCGAATCCCCGGCGGTATATTACGGTCGTCAGCAGCGCGAAGAACGAGCTGTATACGATGGGGTAGATATAGTCAGCTGCGAGAGTAAATGTGACGTAAAAGGATCTCCCTGCGTCGCTGTATGCTCCGATTATGGCATACGCCTTGTCTACGGAATAGGAGAGACGCAAATCCAGAATGCCTGCACCGCCTGAATACTCATTTAGCTTGGATGATCCGTAAGGCAGCACAACCGCTTCAATAACAAGCAATACGATGAACAACCCTGAGATGACTTGCCAATTACTCAGCCTTGTCTGCATTTGACGCAGTACGGTCAGCATGGCGATTCCCCTTTTCTTCACATGGAATAATGAGGTGGGTGTCATCGTTATTTTAGCGGATTTCGGCTTTATTTAACACTACCAGTTTGCCAAAAATATCAATTCTTTCTGCGCAAGACAATGGTTCCCAGAATACGCTAAAGTTCGACGCTATACAGAAAAGGAGACCGACCCTCGCAAGCTCGCAAGGGGCAGTCTCCTTCTCATCTATGCTGCTAAGCAGCCGTGTTTATCCGAAATAATTCGCCAAGCCATGATTATCCAAAATAATTCGCCAAGCCTCTGGCAATCGCCGCAGCCGCTTTCTTCTGATAAGCCGATCCGCGAACGATGGATTCATCCTTGCGGTTCGATAGAAATCCAAGTTCAACGAGTGTCGCTACCGTGTCGTTCTCCCGCAACACATACAGATCGCCGAAGGATAGGCCATGGCTGCGAAGCCCGCCGACTTCAGTCAATTCATCCTCAATCGCTTGCGCGAGCGGCCTGTCTTTCTTCTCGGAATAGAAGAAAGTAAGGATGCCGGAGGTTTGTTTCTCCGAGGAATTATAATGAATGCTGACGAACGCATCCGCGTCCGCTTTCTCGCTTATCCGTACACGCTCCGAGAGCTCCGGTTTCTTATCCGTCGTCCGTGTCATTATGACCGTAGCGCCTAAGCTTTGCAGTTCCTGCTTGAGATAAGTGGCGGTACTCAGCGTAAGATCTTTCTCCTTGGTTTCGTACGTTGTACCAATCATGCCCGGATCATTACCGCCATGTCCGGCGTCAACGACGATGACCTTGCCTCTAAGTCCCTTGCCGGAATGCTTAGGCGGGACAGCGCCTTTGCCGACGTATGCCTTGGACACCCAGCCCGTTGTACGGCCTGCTGTGCGAATTTTAATCCAATCACTCTGACTGCCCGTAATCGTAATCTGCTCGCCTTGTGACAAAGATCCGACCACCTTATAGCTTACGCCCGGGCCGGAACGAATTCGAAGCGAATCCGCAAGCACAGTCGCCGTTGAACCGGGACTTGTACTTACCGTACCGCTCGTAGGCGGCTCGCTTGCCGCCGGGCTGGACTCTTCGCCTGAGTTATCCAGCTTGCTGAGCAGGTAGCCTGCGGCGTAACCGGTCAATTTGTTGTGTTTAATTTGAACCCAGCCATCGCTGTCTTCATCGGTAACCGTAACGACTTCGCCTTTATTCAGCTTGCCGACTACGGAGGATTGCAGAGAAGGCTCGCTGCGTACATTCAGTGCGGTACTGCTGACTTTAGCTTGATAAGGGAATGCCGACGTGGCAGAAACCAATGAAATGCCGAGACTGCCGACCAGAAGTGTAAACATGATTACTAGGCTGATATATCTACGCATAGAGTCTCCTTCCAGTGGATAAAAAAGGTAGACTCTTATTATATCAGCAGTTTGCCGATTAGGGCATCCTATTTTACAAAATAATTAGGTATTGCGAAGGTTGTCGAACAAAGTCGATTCCATATACTAAACCCATGTCCCTATCCCTTCTGGATATTCAGACCGAGCTCTTCTGCTCTGGCAAGTGCCTCAGGGGAAAACTTATTCTTAGCGTACTTCTGAAGGAACTCTTCTTCCGTCACCGGCACCCAGCGAAACTCGCGATTCTGATAGACCCATACTTTCTTGCCCCAATCCACGTGAATCGTACGGTTATTCACCTTCTTCACGACGCCGATTTCGGTAATGACATTCGTATTATTGAACGTTTTCACGCACAGCTTGTTCAGCATTTGACTCATCCTAATGTCCTCCTTCTTCATCTTGGTGTTGTTCCTCATTATACCCGTAAAATAGGCACAATAGCTTATGGCCCGCTAAAATATAAAGTCCGACAGTCAAGGCGCATCATGCGCGCTTCACTCGCCGAACTCCTCTATCGTCCGCTACAGCTTTCTCCCGAACATCACTACAAAATTATAATACTTGTATACACAGTCCACATCTGAGAAACCGGCTCCGGTCAACCAGCCAAGCTGGGTTTGCAAATCCGTCATCCGATCAAGCTTCGTCCTCTCGTAAGCGGCAGCGATTTCAGGCTCTGTCAATCCGCTCGCCTCAACCTTTCCTCTCCAATCCTCTCTATAGAGCGTGTCCACGAAAGGCGTATGTCCCAGCACCTGATCCGCATTGATAAACACGCCGCCGGGCTTAAGATTAGCGAAGCTGTTGCGATACAAAGTGAGCTTATCCGCATCGGACAGATGGTGGATCGACAGCCCGGAAACGATGATATCGAATGCCTCTCCCGGAACATAGGCCGTGTAGTCTTCACAGAGGTACGTAATACGCGACGAATCCATTTCCATAAATCTCGATTTCGCGACGGCAAGCATCTTATTGGATAGATCGATGAGCGTGAGCTTCGCTTGCGGATAACGCGCTAAGAGAAAGGAAGAGAGCAGCCCTGTTCCCGCACCTAAATCCAAAATCGCAGGTGCCTCCGTTTCGACCTCGGCGAGCGCCGAAGCAACGCCATAGAAGTCGTCAAAGCAAGGGATTAATTTCCGCCTCTGCTGATCGTAGACGGCTGCTGTTTCATCGAATGTACTGCGCACATGCTCATGTTTCTCCATGCTGAACACCTCCCAATGATTGCCTCCATCATAATAGAGCGAAGCGAATCCGTGAAATATTTAGAATCTATGAGTTCCATCACTTTCACCTATACTAACTGAAGATATCATCATCGATGCCATTTATTTGTTATTTTTTATTGACAATATTCGCCTATGCCATTAGAGTAAAACTATATTTCCGACAAAACAACTTGGATTAGGGGGATTAAACGATGGGACATATAGACAACAACTTTTTGTCAGCCATTGAAACGAACTGGTACAGCTTTGTTACTTCCATCTTTGTATTCTGGGTATTATTCTATCTTGCACGTAAGCGGGTGAGCTTCGGTGCTCGGGTACTGATCGGCCTAGGCATCGGACTTGTAGTCGGCATTCTGTTTCAGAACTTGGACTATGACACCAAGGGCATTACAACATTCGGCAGTATATACATAAGCTTAATTCGGATGCTCGTCGTGCCGCTGGTCTTCATCCTTGTCCTTAACAGTATTTCATCCTTAACGAACCTGGAGTACTTACGCAAAATCGGTCTTAAAACCTTCGCTTGGTTCCTCGGAACGACCGGCGTCGGCTCTATTATCGGCCTTGTGATCGCACTTGCGTTCAATCCGGGCAGCGGCATTCAACAGGCGGCGCCGGCAGATTTCCAAGCCCGCGAAATCCCGACCTTCTCTGAAGTTATTCTGAGCCTCGTTCCTTCGAACCCGATTAACGAAGCAGCTGATGGCAAAGTCGTCCCTGTACTTATCTTCGCGATCTTCCTTGCCGTAGCGATTATCAAGCTCGGATCCAGAAACGCGGAAACGGTGAAGCCTGTCCGTGATCTGATTCAATCGCTCGCTCAAGTGCTTCATCAGGTCGTCAAGTTCATCATTCGACTCACACCTTATGGCGTATTCGCTCTGATTGCCGGCGTTACATCCCACTATGGCTGGGAAACGCTGCAGGAACTCGGAAGCGTAATTATCACCTCTTATGTTGCACTGATCGTACACTTTGTTCTCGTTTTCGGCGGTCTGGTCTTCTTCGTAGCCAAAGTCAATCCAATTCGGTTCTTCCGCAAAATCTATCCGACAATCGCTGTCGCGTTCACAACCCGCAGCAGCTATGCAACGCTTCCCGTTAATCTGGATGTCATTACGAAGCGTCTGCACGTGTCGCCGCGTATCGCGAGCTTCGTTGCACCGCTTGGCGCTTCCGTTAACTTCAATGCATGCGGCGGCATCTGGCCGGCCATTGTCGTTGTCTTTACCGCTCAAGTGTACAGCATTGATCTATCGTTTACGGATTATATCGTACTTGTGCTTGTCAGCATTGTTTCATCGATCGGCGTTGCCGGCGTTCCGGGACCTGCCGTTATCTCGACAACCGTCGTATTGACTGCTCTGGGTCTTCCGCTCGAAGGGATTGCCATTGTTGCCGGCGTTGAGGCACTGATCGACATGGGCCGCACAACGGTTAACGCAACAGGAACAACCGTTACTTCCTTGCTCGTTGCGAATTCGGAAGGCGAGTTTGACCGTGAAGCCTTCAACAATGACAAGGACGACGAAATCTCCCTGCAAACTGCTTAAGTAGAACTCGTCGAAGAACAGCCCTCCCGTCCCTATGGACGATGGAGGGCTTTTTATCATTTACGAATTAATCATAGGGTCAGAATAGCCCTCATATCCGATTCCTTCATCGCACCCACTCGTTTTTGCACAATATTACCCTGTCGATCAACGAACACGGATACCGGTATCGACGTGATGCCGTACTTCATCGCGATCTTCTTATCCGGATAGTGTTCATAGATCTTCTTCATATCCGGCATTTCCTTCTTGCAGTATTTGCACCAGCTTGCCCAGAAGTTGATGTAGACGTTACGTCCTCGCAGCTCCCGTAGGGAAACATGATTCCCGTTCAAATCCTCTAATGTAAACTCGGTGGCCCGATCCTCAGTTGCCTTGGCGGTTGGTAGTGCAACGCCGGCTTCCGCATCGCTTAGACTGTAATGATTGGTGACATACACAGAGACAGAAAAGAAAGCAATCCTGCTGAGAAGGCAACGATGATATCCATGTTTTCTCCTCCTACATACTACAAATGAACAAAATGGGCAGCCGGTTGGATGCCCATTTTGAACGGAATGTTTATTTGGTTTATTTGCTCGAAAGCAAGTTATACAATACCTGAGCGACCTCAGCTCTTGTCGTAACCCCTTGCGGGCTTAGCTTGCCGTTATTGCCGGATACGATTCCGCTTTCTACGAGCGCTGCAGCTGCCTCTTGTGCATAGGCTGCAATTTGATCAGCGTCCTTGAAGCTGCTTACGCTTACGCCTGATTCGGCCTCAGGAAGCTTGCCAAGTGCATCAAGCGAGCGATACAGAAGTGTAAACAGATCCTGGCGGGTAATGGCTTTATCCGGTGCGAACAGATTGTCGCCAAGGCCGTTGGTGATGCCGAGACGTTTCGCTGCGCCCAGATAATTCGTGTAATAGGTGTTGCCTGCGTCCGCAAAATTATTCGCTTCGGTTTCGTTCGGCACGATGCCGTATGCTTTCAATAACAGCACCAGGAACTGGCCGCGCGTTACGTTCGCGAGCGGGCTGAAGTGAGTATCGTCCGTTCCCGTAGCAATATCTCTTGCAGCCAGGAAGGTTACCGCTTTGCTGTACCAAGAAGCCGTCGCAACATCTGAGAATGTAACCTTGTTATAGCCCACGATATATTGCGAGAAGTGGTTCGTCTCGAAGTCTACCGTACCCGTTGCAGCGTTGAAGACTCCGTTTACCGTTTCCAAGTAACCATCGTCGGTCAAATAGTAGACAATGACCGCACTTGGATCTTCGTCCGCCTTCAACGTATAAGGCACGCTGACTTTGACGCTGCCTCCGCCAAAAGTGGAAACCGTTTGGTCTCCCGCTTTCACGGTAAGCTCATATACAGGCCGGTCGCCCAATACTTGCTTACCTTCTTCAGTAAGTTCTTGCTTAGCAATTTCGATCTTAATATCGCCATCACCTGAGGCTGCACGGATGTTATCCGCTGCTTTGGCGTCGAACACTATGGAACCGACTGCAGTGTAATTAACTTTAATCTGCGCCCCGGTGCCATCCGCAACTTCGTTGAAAGCACTGCGCGGAATGCTTAGCTGGCCGGTTTCGGTAGCTGCGCTTGCTTCTACCTTAAACTCGACAACCGCTGATTTTCCGGCCGTTTCCGCTTTCTTTGCATCCGCTACAAGAGCTGTAACTACTTCCTTCGTGACGACAGCTGATGTTGTACCTGTAGCCGCATCGGTTTTGGAAGGTACAGTAAAACTTGAAGTAGCTGTGTTACCTGAAGTTGTATTCGTTACCTCTGCAGCAGGAGGCGTGACTACTGCGTAAGGCGGCGTTGGTGGACTAATGATTGGATCGCCGGGAACGACAACATCCACGGATGCTCCCGGATTGTAGAGTACTTCAACTGGAGCAATCAGCGTCGAAACATTGTTCACACGCTGGCTGACAGGACCATTGTAGCCCGGTTTAGCCGCATAACGGACATTGTAAGTACCTGGCGCTAAGCCTGTAATGGAATTGCCCGTTACTGCCGTGTAGCTTGCTGCTCCCGCCAACTTGTATTCCAAGCCCGCTTTCGTGCCTGTAATGCGACCGTCACTTGCGCCTGACGAAGTTGGAGCTACCCCCGTAAGACCTGTCGGTACAGCTTCCAGTCTCGAGAACAGTTTGTCAAGAGCTGCCTTGTAAACCGTGTTAGGCAATACGCCATTCGGTACGTAATCCGGTTGGATATTCGTCCACGAGTACATCAGCTCCACATGTCCAAGGATCGGAGCGCTGTTGCCGGCTGCATCCTTGTTATCCTTGTTGTACACGTACAAGTAAGGCACTTGGAGCTTGTTTGCAATGACATCATTGTTATTCACATCTTTGTATCGGACATCGTTTGACCCTTTCACATATTGCGTCTGAATGTTAGTCAGGTATGTTTTTACCAAGTCCACGTACAGGTTGGCATACGGGTGTTTCGTATCGCGAACCATCAGACGATCGATATCGTGGGAGTCAAACGTCTCCGAATCCGTCTGCGTTACATCAACGCCCGCATCCAGCCTAGGATCCCACATATACACTTTATCGACGTTGTATTTCTTCGCGTATTCATTGATAAACTTGATTGCCGCCTGCGTATTCGGGCACCACGATCCGCCGAAGAGAATCGCATAGTTGCCTTGCGCAGCAAGCAATTTCGTAAGCTCATGATACGTCACATGCTCCAGTACGACATTACCGTCCGTACCGTCGAAGATATCCCGGCCAATCGTCGAATTGAATTTCACGTTCTTGTTGAACGCCAGTTCAATAAAATCGTTCGGATTGATCGTGTCGAAGGATTCCGCTGCGCCAAAGACCGCTTTCACTTGGTCCTTATACGCCGTTACCTTCGCCGCATCCTCCACGCCGTCTGTCAGGAAATCAGCCGAGCTGTTGCTGCTCTTCAGCGAAGCCACGATTGGCTGGCTGTTCGCGCCGTCTTTATTATCCTTGTTGTAGATGAAGAGGAGCGTTTGATCCTTCACGTCCGCTGCCGGACTTGTGCCCAGCGCCGTGCCGCTTGCATCCTTCGCCGTCAAATATTTGTTCACCAGATCGGTGTACACACCCGCAAACTGGTTGGTGCTGTCTGCCAGATCCAAGCTCACACCGTCAAGCTTGGTGTCAAAGTTGTAGATGGTCGAGATGTTGTATTCTTTGGCAACCTGATTAATGAAGCCAATATTCGCCTGTGTGCTGGCAACGGATGCGCCGCCGAACAGAACCGCGTATGTACCTTCGCTCTCGAATATGTGGGCGATATCCTCATACGTAGCCGTTCTGAACACATGATTGGCATCCTTCAAATTCGGGTATACGTCGCTGAAATAATTATAATGGCTAATGGCATTGGTTGAAGGCGGTACGACTACATTCACGGACTCGCCCGCGCTATATGGTACTGCTGTTGGAGCAATCAGCGTCGAAACATTGTTCACACGCTGGCTGACAGGACCATTGTAGCCCGGTTTAGCCGCATAACGCACATTGTAAGTACCTGGCGCCAAGCCTGTAATGGAATTGCCCGTTACAGCTGTGTAGCTTGCATCTCCGGACAGCTTGTATTCCAAGCCTGCTTTCGAGCCTGTAATGCGACCGTCATTTACGGTTGGGGAAGTTGGCGCAACCCCAGTAAGCCCTGTCGGTACAGCCTCTAATCGCGAGAACAGTTTGTCGAGCGCAGCTTTGTAGATCGTGTTTGGCAATACGCCATTCGGTACGTAATCCGGCTGGATATTCGTCCACGAGTACATCAGCTCCACATGTCCAAGAATCGGAGCGCTGTTGCCTGCTGCATCCTTGTTATCCTTGTTGTACGTGAATAAGTAAGGCACTTGAAGCTTGTTTGCAATGACATCATTGTTATTCACATCTTTATATCGGACGTCATTTGTCCCTTTCACATATTGCGTCTGAATGTTAGTCAGGTACGTTTTTACCAGGTCCACGTACAGGTTGGCATACGGGTGTTTCGTGTCGCGAACCATCAGACGATCGATATCGTGGGAGTCAAACGTCTCCGAATCCGTCTGCGTCACATCAACGCCCGCATCCAGTCTTGGGTCCCACATGTACACTTTATCGACGTTGTATTTCTTCGCGTATTCATTGATAAACTTAATCGCCGCCTGCGTATTCGGGCACCACGATCCGCCGAAGAGAATCGCGTAGTTGCCTTGCGAAGCAAGCAATTTCGTAAGCTCATGATACGTTACATGCTCCAGTACGACATTACCGTCCGTACCGTCGAAGATATCCCGGCCAATCGTCGAATTGAATTTCACGTTCTTGTTGAACGCCAGTTCAATAAAATCGTTCGGATTGATCGTGTCGAAGGATTCCGCTGCGCCAAAGACCGCTTTCACTTGGTCCTTATACGCCGTTACCTTCGCCGCATCCTCCACGCCGTCTGTCAGGAAATCAGCCGAGCTGTTGCTGCTCTTCAGCGAAGCCACGATTGGCTGGCTGTTCGCGCCGTCTTTATTATCCTTGTTGTAGATGAAGAGGAGCGTTTGATCCTTCACGTCCGCTGCCGGACTTGTGCCCAACGCCGTGCCGCTTGCATCCTTCGCCGTCAAATATTTGTTCACCAGGTCGGTGTACACACCCGCAAACTGGTTGGTGCTGTCTGCCAGATCCAAGCTCACGCCGTCGAGCTTCGTGTCAAAGTTGTAGATCGTCGAGATGTTGTATTCTTTGGCAACCTGATTAATGAAGCCGATATTCGCCTGTGTGCTGGCAACGGATGCGCCGCCGAACAGAACCGCGTATGTACCTTCGCTCTCGAATATGTGGGCGATATCTTCATACGTAGCCGTTCTGAACACATGATTGGCATCCTTCAAATTCGGGTATACGTCGCTGAAATAATTATAATGGCTGATTGCGCTTGGGCTTGGAGTTGCCGGATCCGCGGCAGCGGTCGAAGCTTGGAAGAACGGGATCGTTAGGAAGATGGCTAGTAATAGTGCCCCTAGTCTGACAATTGGCTGATGTTTTCGCATATAGTTACGCTCCTAATTAGTGGGATGAGTGCATAGAAGAGCTGCGGTTATGGGCAAACCTCTTCTTCCACCGCACCACTGTTTTCTCCGCCTGAAGAGTTCGAGGAATCCGAAGACGAAGAGTTGGAGCTTGATGACGACGATGATGAAGAAGACGATGTCGAAGCTGCTGCTTGTGTAGTTTCTTTCTTAGCCACCAGGGAGCCCACCTTCTTCGGTCCTTTGTCAACAGGTGCTGCTGCAGGAGCCGGTGTGCTTGGTTGCTCTTCAACTACCGGTGCGGATACAACTGCTGCTGCCGGTGCTTCTTGTTTCACGGATGCTGCTGCTGTTTTAGGCGCAGCAGAGCTGGTTGTTACCGGGGAAGCAGCTTTCGTGCTTGTAGCCGGAGCTTTCACTTGTTTCACTGCTGCAGCTTTAGTGGATGCAGCCGGCTCTGTTTTTGCTTGTTTCGCTGAAGCATCCGTATTGTCCACTGCTGCCGTTTGTGTTTCTTCGGCAGGCGCTGGGGCAGCAGCCGTTTCAACAGTTGGTTCGGCTGCCTGCGTTTCTTCAGCAGGAGCAACCGTTGACGCTGGTTGTTGTTCTTCTGTTGTTACAACTGCCGCAGGAGCAGTCTCCTTCGTTTCGGCAGGTGCAGACGCTGGTGCTGCAGCTTGTTCAACAGCAGGAGTAGTAGGATTCGTGCTATCTTGCGAATCTTTATTGGCGAATACGGCGGTATAAGTCAACACCAGAAACACAGCGCTTGCGATCACAAGGGAATAAGTAAGTTTCGATACGTTTGGTTTTTTCATAGTAAGAACATCTCCTTCTTCGCTCTCTGAGCATAGTGTAGTGGGATCTTAATTGGTCTTGCCTGTAAAGAACGACAGCTTACTTCGTCGTTCCTCCCCCTTAATGATGAATTCCGGATAAAAAAAGAAGACCCAACGATGGCGTGTACAATCACGCTCTCTCATTGAATCTCTGGTGGTCCAGTAGACTAATCATCCTATGTCATCCGACAAATGAAATGCTGTCGTTTGCTTTACTTGTTTCTATCTTATTGGCAATAGAATCCAAAGTCAAGACTTTTCCTATCGTTTTTGTCGGAATTAAAATTCATACCTCAAAATAACTCGTCAATCCCCCGTACTTAGGCCATCCAGCGCCTCAAGTGTCTGCATCACGTGATCAATAAGATCCGGCAAATCCTCCATTTGCTCCTCGTTGATTTTCCGATTGAAATGCAGTTCAATTTCATTAAAATAGCTGACTGTTTGCTCACCATACGTAAAGCTCAGCGTTTGTGTAGGCGGCAGCTCCGGCTGCCATAATTCGAGCAGCTTCTGCTCAATCGCCTTGCACTCCGCTTCCGTATCTTGAACCGGCATATAGAAGCGCAGTCGCAGCGAACACCCCGGGTTCTCGCCTTTCTGTTCCAGCAGCTCTGCCGCGAGATCCTTCAGCGATGCTTCCAGCCGCATCTCTGCCGTAATGCCGCCTCCGTTCACCAGCGTGAATTGCAGCGCGAATACCCGTGCCATAACGGCCATTTCCAGCCGATCGACGCGATGCGTAATCAGGATTTGTCCGGCAATATTGTCCAGATCATAGACTTGATTCTCGATCGCTACCTTCAAGTTATCAAATACAGTCGGATCAAACATATGATCGAGCTCCCTTCGCTGGTATGGTCTTATCTTATAACGTTGTGAAATACCTGCCAAGTTCTTCTTCAGCTCCGTTCCAAGTTGACATGCTGAGCTATAATCGTATACAGTTATTTCAATAACAAGCAAATGGATAAAGCCATGAAGGAAAACAGCAGCGTTCAAATCCTGCTTCCAGAGAGTCGGCGGTTGGTGCAAGCCGGTACAGGTTGAACGTCAATTACATTTCCCGAGCTTCTCGTCTCCGAAACTGCAAGCTGCAGAAGGAGCAGACGGTTGTCAGCCGTTACATGACAAGAGTGGAGAACGCAGCGCACTGCGTTTTCAATTAGGGTGGTAACGCGATGACTCGTCCCTGTCTATGACAGGGGCGGGTCTTTCTTTTGTTTTCCAACTCAATTCAACTACCTAATGGAGGGATTTCAACAATGTTAAGCGGAAGCGTACAAAGCAGTAAAGACTTGGTTAATGATCTGGAATACCGTGGACTGATTCATCAGCTAACGGATACCGAAAACTTGAGAAAGAAGCTGGAAAGTGAGCGTGTCACGCTGTACTGCGGTTTCGACCCGACAGCCGACAGCCTTCATATCGGCAGCCTGCTACCTATTCTATGCCTTCGCCGCTTCCAGCTTGCTGGCCATATTCCGCTTGCACTTGTAGGCGGAGGTACAGGCTTGATCGGCGACCCAAGCGGTCGCTCCAGCGAGCGTTCGCTTAATACGGCGGACACGGTTGCATCGTGGACGAACAGCTTGAAAGCACAGCTTTCTGCATTCCTCGATTTCAACTCAGAAGGCAATCCTGCTAAGCTGGTCAGCAACTACGATTGGATTGCTCCGCTAGATGTCATTACGTTCCTGCGGGATATCGGCAAGAACTTCACGGTTAATTACATGCTGGCGAAGGACTCCGTAGACTCGCGATTATCCAATGGCATTTCGTTTACGGAATTCAGCTATATGATCCTGCAAGCTTACGATTTCTATAAGCTGCATCAAGAACATAACTGTTCCCTGCAAGTAGGCGGAAGCGACCAATGGGGCAACATTACCGCGGGTCTTGAATTGATCGGCAAAATGGGCGGCGGCGACGCTTACGGCATGACGATGCCGCTTGTTACGAAGAGCGACGGCAAGAAGTTCGGCAAATCCGAGACAGGCGCAATCTGGCTCGATCGGAGCAAAACATCGGTGTACCAGTTCTACCAGTTCTGGATCAACACGGACGATAACGATGTCGTGAAATTCTTGAAATACTTCACGTTCCTCTCCCAAGCGGAAATCGAAGCGCTCGAGAACGAACTGAAGCAGCAGCCTGAACGCCGCGTTGCACAACGGGAGCTTGCTCGTGAAGTAACGAAGATTGTGCATGGAGAAGAAGCCGTCGTAACCGCAGAGAAAATCACGCAAGCGCTGTTCTCCGGCGAATTCATGTCGCTGAGCGAAGCCGAGCTTGTAGAAGCGCTGCAAGATATGCCGACTACCGTTTGTACGGGTGAAGAAGATCGCAGCTTAATGGACCTGATGATCGAAGTCGGTGCGGCTTCATCACGTCGCCAAGCGAGACAGGACATTGAGAGCGGTGCGGTCTCTATCAACGGACAGAAACAAACCGTCAGTGAAACCGTACTCGGACAAGATCAGAAGCTGTACGGCAAGTACATTCTCCTTCGCCGCGGGAAGAAGAACTACTTCCTGGCGCGGTTTGAATAACATACTTGATCTTGATATAACCAAACAAAATAAAGCCGCTATCCATGATGGATAGCGGCTTTTTCGATGGCCAAGGGCCCAATAGTTTAAGGTATAAATTGCTGTACGATGCGCGTAACTTTACCGTTCTGAATCGTTAGATGATACGGATAATCGCTGACAGTAATGAGGCCGTCTGCGTGAAAAATCGCATCGAATTTATCAAGCGAAATGGCTTGGTTCCACTCGGTGGAAGCATTCACAAGGCTGCCGGTACGGTCATAGATCTGCATAATGACGGCTGCGTGAGGATCTACCTCGAGCGTCTTCACCGTTTCATCATCATTCACGATGTAGTAGCCGTCTGGGGCTTTGTCGAGACCGGAATCCGGTTCTTCTTTGACGAAAGCCGCATCCGCCGCTTCCCCTTCGAACCACTGAATCTCGTCTGTCTGCAGAAGCAGCTTACCGCCTTGCGTGTCCATGCCGTTGATGTAAACCGTGATCATTTCCGGAGTTTGGGTTACAGGCGCGTAGCCCTTATTATCGACTGCCGATGCTGTTGAGATGCAAGCTACCAATCCGATGATTGTTAGCGTGATGCCTAGTGCATGTCGGTTCATAATTACCATCTCCTCGCTCGCGAGCGTTAGCGAGACTTGCCTTTTAGTAAGACTTGCCTCTATCTCTACTATACCCGTTTTGGGTGAAATTGATAGATTCAGCAAGCTCGAATTTGCTAAAATTTACGTAAATGTTTTGTCGCTTCGAAAAGCATGTGTCGGCGTACCGACTACGCCCGGTTTGCAGGTGAAGATTCCGCCTGCATGCGGTTGATCCCCACTCGTCTCCGGCGTGAGACCGATACTAGCTGTCGTGATGTAGAGGATATCCAGGTTGTCGCCGCCGAAGATGCATGAGCTCGCTTTTGCCACAGGAACGTAGATCGATTCCAGCTTTTGTCCCGTCAGTGGATTCCATCTCGACACCTGCCATCCATCCCAATGGGCGATCCATAACATGCCTTCGCTATCGATCGTCATTCCATCCGGGAACCCTTCCTCCGGCCGAAAATCAATCACCAGCCGCGGATTACGAATCGTCCCTGTCAACACATCGTAGTCGAACCCTGTCACCGTCTGTTTCATCGAGTCGATATAGTACAGCTGCGTTTCGTCGAGACTCCAAGCGATGCCGTTGGATACGCCAACGTCATCCACCATTTTGCGGCAGCTTAAATCATGATCCAGCACATAGAAGGACCCTTTAACATCCACTTCGGCATCCTGCATCGTCCCCGCCCAATAACGGCCGGCAGAGTCACATTTTCCATCGTTAAATCGGTTCTCAGGCAAATGCGCCTCCGGATTTGCAATCGGGGTCAGCTTCCCGGTTCCGCAGTGGTAATGCTCGAACCCATCCCGCGTCGTCAGAATGACGGCATCGCCATCTGAAGCATCACATACGACAGCGCCGACCGGCTTGCCGATCGTAAACTGCTCGTTGCGCCCCGTAGCCGGATCGAACCGGCTGAATGATCCGCCGGTTATATCCACCCAATAGAGCTTCCGTTGCTCCGCATTCCAGCTTGGTCCTTCAGCGAGTATCGCTTGAGCGTCAAGCACCAGCTCCGCCTTTCGGGAATGCAGCTGCTCTCGCAGCTGTGCATTAGATTGCTGCATCAATCGTTCATCCTCCTACAAATCAATAGTCATCCCGCCATCAGCCACTAACACGGCCCCCGTCATGAACGAGTTGTCCGCGCTTGCCGCGAACATGACGACCGATGCGATCTCATCTGCTGTGCCGACACGGCCCATCGGCTGCGCTTCGTTCCACTGCTTCATCGTTTCCTCGCGCGGCGTGTCGAGGTTCTTGATGCTGCTCTCCAGCATCGGCGTATGTACAGCCCCGGGCAGTACCGCGTTAACCCGGATATTTTGTTTGGCAAAGTCTAAGGCAATCGCCCGAGTCAACGACACGATGCCGCCTTTGGAAGCAGCGTAAGCCGAATAACCATCCAAAGTTGCCAGCGCATGCACGGAGCTGACGTTCACAATAGCACCGCCGCCTCTGCTGACCATAGCAGGAAGCACCTCACGGCAGAACAAAAAGACCGATGTCAAATTATTCGTGATGACCTCGTTCCAACCCTGCAAGCTCATCTCCGTAATGCGAATTTGCGGACATACCGCGGCATTGTTCACCATGACGTCGATCCGACCGTACTTGGCGAGCGTATCCTCCACCACCCGCTTCACATCCGACTCCGACGACACATCAGCCTGCATCGCAGTGGCTAGCAGTCCCGCTTCCGTAATCTCCTCCGCGACCGCCTCGCCTTTCGAAGCCGTGCGATTCACCACGACAACCGATGCACCTTCCTTTGCAAAACGATGACAGACAGCTCTTCCAATCCCGCTTCCTCCACCAGTCACGATAACCACTTTCCCGATCCAGCTCATATGCGGCCCCCATTATCAGGTATTATCGAAAGAGACGTCCTTGGTAGGGACGCCTCTCCTCTGTTCTTACTTAACGGTCTCGCGCTTCTCCCAGCCTTGCTTGAAGAGCGGCAGCCAATTGCCCACCTGGTACGGATGCTTATCGATCTCTTCAAGATTCAGCTCCACGCCAAGGCCCGGCCCTTCCGGAGGCAATAAATAACCATTCTGAACCTTCAAGGGCGGGAGCAGTACTTGCTCTTCCCACGGCTCATTGAATTCATCGAAAATTTCATGGATGAGGAAATTCGGCGTCGCCATATTCAAATGGCTGCATACAACCGAGCATACCGGACCTTGCGCGCTGTGCGGCGCCGTTACGCCGTTATGGGCATGGACCATGCCGCAAATTTGCTTCGATGCCGAGATGCCCAGATACTGCGGCTCCAGCTGGATGATATGCACCGCATCATGACGGAGCAGCTCCGCGAATTGCTCGCGCGAGTAGTAGTCCTCCCCGCAGGCGACCGGCACCGGACTGCGGCGCGCCACTTCGACCATGCTGGAGATCAGCTGCGGCGGAACCGGCGCCTCGAACCAGGTCGGTTCATATTTCAGCATCGCATCTGCGAATTGCAGTGCCGTACTCACGCTGAAGCGATTATGGCCTTCGATGAGAATGTCGACATCCTTGCCGACTGCTTCCCGGACTGCCGCAATATTCTCGATTGCAGCGGAGAAGTCCTGCCGGCTAACCGTACGCCAAGCCGCGCCGAACGGGTCGAACTTCAAGGCGGTGTAGCCTTTATCGACCACAATCTTCGCTTTCTCGAAGAAGTTCTCCGGCGTATTCGGTCCGCGGTACCAGCCGTTGGCATAGCAGCGCAGCTTATCGTGACAGCTGCCGCCAAGCAGTTTATAGAGCGGCTGGTTCGTCACCTTGCCCATGATGTCCCAGCAAGCGGTTTCAATTGCGGCCAGCGCTGAACCTTGAATCTGTCCGCCGTCGGAATAGACGTCGCGAAACAGCTTCAGACTGATCGTTTCCACATCGAACGGATCGCGTCCGATGACGAGATGCTTCAGCTCGTGAATGGCAGCCTCTACGGTTTTGGCGAAACCGTTCAGCGTCCCTTCACCAAGCCCTGTTACGCCTTCATCTGTGTCTACTAACACGAAGAGCCAGTTCTTCCACGGGTTGCCGAGAATATAAGTGCGAATATTAGTTATTTTCATTGCCGCTGCGCCTCCCAATTTCATTATCCTTAATTGAGCCCAGCGTAGCATAGCCGTTCGGGAAGCGACAAGATGTCTAACTTGTATACATCAAAGCATGATCTTCTTCACATATTCAATATGCCGCTGCGTTAATTGAACGGTTAGCTCAGGATCGTTACCTGCCAGCGCATGACGAATCTGCCAATGCTCTTCGATGCTGCCTGCGAGACGCTTCTTGTTGCGATTGAAGGTCGTTCGCACAACGAGCAGAAACTTATCTTGGATGCGCGACATCACCTCGGTATACTCTTCATTATCGAGTCCGGCAATAATCAGCGCATGGAATTGGCGGTCCAGCTCCACGTACCGGATGATATCCTCGTTTGCTATTGCTTCTGCCTGCTGCGCCATATTCGCATCCAAACCTGCGAAGAACGCCGCATCCATCTTCCCCGTCAGCCGCCGAACCGCATAGGTTTCCAGCGATAATCGCAGCTCGTAGATCTCCAGAATCTTCTTTAGCGACACCTCCTGCACGATGACCCCCTGCTTCGGGGACAGCTTTACAAGCCCCATCATCTCCAGGCGATCAAGCGCGGAGCGAATCGGCGTTTTACTCATCCCCAGCAGCTCGCTGAGCAGCTTCTCGGACAAGAACATTCCGCCCTGCCACTCTCCGGTTACAATCCGATTCTTTATCGCTTCGAAAGCCTGATCACGCAGCGTCACCGCGGTCTGCTGCTTCTCCAACATCCGTCCCTCCTTCGCTTCCTCACTCTTATGTTATACTACTTTTTAATAGTATCCGGATGCACAAATCATAGGAGGGATCCTCAGCATGCCCCGCCAATCGCTGCGTGATGAAGCCTATCACATCATCTATGAACAAATTATAGGCGGTGTGCTTGCCAAAGGAGCCGTCACCTCCGAGGTGCAGCTCAGCCGCCAGCTCGATATGAGCCGCACGCCGGTCCGCGCCGCACTGCAGCAGCTCGAGAATGAAGGCTTCCTGCGGATCATTCCTAAGCACGGCGTGCTCGTGCTTGATTCATCCGCCCAGCGGGTCGGCGATCTGCTCGAGCTGCTGACCGCGCTGCTGCTGTATGCCGTGACGAGCGTGCGCCTTCGCGACGAGGCTGCGCTCAGCGAGTTGTCCCGGCAGCTGGTCCACGAGTTGGAATCATTGCTATCTGTCGGCGATGAACCCGCTCTTGCGGTCGCCGGCGATCATGCCCCCGCTCATATTGTCGGCGGCGAACTTGCGTTATGCCAGTTCGAATATGATTTCGTGAGCCGCGTCATCGCGCTCAGTCACAACCAAGAGATGCAGCAAACGCTAGCAAACAGCGCATCCCGCTTATTCTGGGCCGGCAACAAGAAACGGTGGCTCGCGCCATACCGTTTCGAGATGGGAGACACGCTTCACTCCCTGCTAAGCCGCCTAACCTCTGATACCGATAGCTTCATCGATGCAGTGAACCGTTACTTGCACATGCTGAAGAAGACTTGGATTTAGTCAATCTTCTAGCTTATCCTACGTAGATGAATCCAATATCGCCGGTTCCAGGTGGTGGATAGCTAACAAAGTTGTAAAGTTGCATAACATGCAACTTTTCCCCACTTAAGCCGCCTAATCTACGCAAATGTTGCAGGAAATGCATCATTTCTATGCCATATCGCATCTACGAGGCTATTCCTTGAGAGAATGTTGCAGATTCTGCAACATAACGCTCAACATCGCCACTTACGGCATCCTAATATTGCATATTCTGCAACATATCCATCGCTGCACCAGCCCCATCCCCCAGTACAGCCACGTCATTCGTGTAAGCGACACTCCCTTCGCAGCAGAATCACTTACACTTCAATTCATCAAACGAACTCCACCTTGCCGCCTTCGAGCGAAGCAATGCGAGCTAGCGACTCCACCCGGAACCCCTGCTCGAGCAGTTTACCTCTACCGGATTGGAACGACTTCTCGATTACGATTCCGATACCGGCCACCTCTGCCCCGGCTTGCTGAACGATACGAGCCATCCCCAGCGCAGCCTCACCGTGAGCGAGAAAATCATCAATAATTAACACGCGATCATTCGGCGCGAGGAACTTTCTCGATATCGTAACCTCGCTCTCCTCTTGCTTCGTGAACGAATAGACCTTCTCCGTGTACAGATCATCCCGAAGCGTCAGTGATTTGCGTTTACGTCCGAACACCATCGGCACGCCAAGCGGAAGCGCCGTCAATACGGCCGGTGCAATGCCCGAAGACTCGATCGTCATGATCTTCGTCACGCCGCTCTCACGGAACAGCTCGGCAAAAGCTTTTCCGACCGCAAGCATCAGCTCCGCATCCACCTGATGATTCAGAAACGTATCTACCTTCAACACGCCGCCATCCAGCACGATGCCCTCTTGTCTTATTTTCTGCTTCAGAAGCTCCACTGTACTCACGCCTCCTATTCACCTAATCCGTAAGCTAAAGCTTCAGTATTCCCCGATTATCCGCCCTAATTCTGCCAGCCGCTCACACATGCTTATTTCGAAAAGCATATTGAATCGTTTGATCCTCCAAACTAATCGATTTGACCAGCAGCGATATTCGATTCTCCGGGTTGATTCCCTCCCAATAGAAATCAGCGGTTTCTTCAATCGAATCGAATAACGGCACTTCGAAGGGATCGCCTTTAAACGGCTTCAATACACCGTCTCGTTCTGATTCATAGGTATGTATGCAGTGTCCGGTTCCTTGCTTGAAGCGGCTGAAGTGGTAGCGATTACGCAGGCACACCGAAGGGTCATTGTCATAGGTTTTGAGAATCGACAATTCATACTGCTGCACATCCGCATAGATAACAGCCGAGATCCTCGGTGTAAAATGCGGCGCATCCGGCTCGAACTCTCGATTCATAAGCGCTTGCTCGAACGTTTGCCTAAGCTGCAGACCTTCATAGATGGTGTCCGTCTGATCACCGTTCGAGACAATGTGCGCATCTCCCAAGTGACGGATCGGATAATAAATAATAAGCGAGGGGTCCTCCATCAACGCCGGATCGAAAGCTTTGTTCCTCACATACAGGCCATCTTGTTCAAAAATCCGATTGCGGCTGTTCACACTGCGCCCCATAATCCAATACACCTGCATGTAATGCGACCCGGAAGGCGTCATGCCTGCTATCAACGTTCTCCCCGGATAAGGCTTCTCAAACAACTCCTGTTGATAAGACTTCACTCACATCCGCTCCTCTACCGAATATGCAAAAAGAGGTAAAGAGAACTCGTAAGCTCTCCTTACCTCTGCCCAGACTCTTAAATTACTCTCACAATACCGAAATGAGTCCCATAAATCAACTATTATTATGCAAATCCGCTCAAAAGACCTTATTCTCGCTCCATTCCACAACCTGCACGCCGGGAGGCGCCATAACGCTCGTGCACACTTTGCCGCTATCGTCGACATGCCACTTCACATGGAGATCGCCATGCGGAGTGTTGACTGTACCGCTGCATGCGCGAATGCCGCCAACCGGATTTGGTGAAACCATCACGGTCTTGTAACCCGGTTCAAGAGACTGAACACCGAGAACAACTTCACCGATCCATTTGACTGGTGTGCTGGACCAAGCATGGCATAAGCTCATCCGATAGGAGCCGTAAGCGGTATAGGTCGTAAGGGCATCGTGAAAGTCGCGTCCCTCACCTTCTCCGTGCGAATAGGCTTCCCAGAAAGTCGTGGCCCCGTGATCGAGCATACCGCCCCATACGATCGAAATGACCTCATACGCCCGTTCATGTTTGCCATATCGGGAATAACATTCAGCGAGTTGGAACGCCGACAAAGGCGTGATTGGATCCATCAATTCATATTCATCCAGAAAAGCTACGGCAGCATCAGCACTTACATAACCGCTCGCAATGCCGAGCACTTTTACTGCCAGCGCATAGGATTCCTTCATATAATCCTCGGAAGTGAGTGCTCGCATTGGCCAATCCAGCAGCGGAGTCAGCTCCAGCTCAGGTAATTCGGCTGCCAATTTCACCAAGTCGGCATGCGTTAGTGCATAGATAGCCTGCAGCGCAATAACCTTCTCCTCATTCGTGAGCGGTACCCATTCAATCAGAATGCCGTCTTGGATGAGAAGGCCCTCGCCGGGTTTCGTGTTCTGAAGCACCCATTTGATATGACGCTGCATCGGCTCCTTCAGCTCCAGCACGAACTCCTTATCGCCCGTCTGAAAATAATACTCGGTTACCGTCTTCATCCACCAAAGCGTATATTCACAAATACTGTTCATCCAGTGCCCGCTAGGCGTACCTTCTCCCAGCTCACGCACCGCGCGGCGGATGACCTTCGTATCATCCCATAAGAAGTAACAGGATTTCGCTGCCAGGTAGAAATCAAAGGTCCAGTTCAGCCGATCCCGCTTAATCCCGTCCCACAACCCAATCTGATGACAGATTCGGCTTGTATGTGCGGATACCTCGAAGATTTGATTCAGCTCCGCGTTGTCGCTTTGCAAGTTCCCTGCCTGACGCAGCGCCACATGAACCGTTTGGAACATTAGCTCTAGCTCAAATGAATGCCCCGGCTCACCAAGCACAAACAGCTGTATATATCGGCAGCCCTGCGGGAGCGTGCAAACCTTTTCCCCCGGAGCCACAACGAGCCACTCCGTGATGCATCCGTCATAATGTTCAAGCTCCATGAGCGATTCGGCACCATTCCATAACAGCTTTATCGACTCATCCCCTTGGTTCGAGACCGTAAATCGGCAATTATGCTCCGCAAGCAGATCTACAGTCACTCTCGAAGCGCTGCCGAGGTCCATCTCCATCTGCAACTGCCTCATCGCTCTCCATTCATTCTGCTTCCGTAGATGGTAGAATAACTCTAGCTGCTCCTGTTCCGGTTGTACGAGCATTCCATCTTGCCCATGTGCGCCGCTGAGCTTGACCTTGCCATCGCCGGATACCGCCGCTTCTACCCCGTATTGGTCCTGCACGATGACTTCATTCAGATCATACGCCGCAATATCTCCGAAGCCGCCTGCTACGAAAGCTGCCGGACTGTTCTCTAAATCACCGAATGGCTCTTCGCCTAATAGACAAATTTGCGCAGCAGCCGATTCATCCGCCAGCCAGTTCTCTGCCTCTGTCGTAAGCCATAATCCTTCACCCTGCAAGAATGCAATCGCACCAACCCTGCGATTCCACAGATAATAGTTCACTTCTACCAGTGGGATGAACTCCGTACAGTCCATTTCCAGCCTTAGCTCATGCTCCCCCGGCTGCAATACATCCGGAAAACCGACAATGTTCATAAAAGCGCCTGCATTCCCCGCACGTTCTGCAATCTCAGCTACCACTTGCCCATCAAGCACAACTCGCGCTGCACCTGTAAACGATGCGTGTAAGGAGACTTGGCGAATTTCTTGTTCTGCCGTAAATGTACGAGTCAGCACGCACTTGGGCCGCTGCTCCCGTTCCTGATGCCAAATCCAAACCGGCAATTGTACCTCAGCTATAGTTGTCGTCTCCATCCCATCGTTCCTCTCTTTGCTTGAACATTATAGTCACTAAAAACGTTTTTAATGTGAACCTAACGCCGCTAGCCACCACCTTATGGCAGAGAGTCACGGATCTGTAAGCACTTTCAATTCAATGTACTGACATCTTACCATCGACTGGACGATTCCTTCAACATTAAAACAAACTGCGTTTTTGAAGCGCCGAATCCCTTGATATCACTGGATTTTCTCGAAATTCGGCTATAAAAATAAACAAAAAATGTACGAGCTTGTAGCTATTTATGTAAAACGTTTTTATTCCGGTATACACAAAAAAAGCCCCTTGCTTTCGCAAGGAGCGTTCGTTTTAAAAGATGGTCGGGATGACACGATTTGAACATGCGACCCCCTGGTCCCAAACCAGGTGCTCTACCAAGCTGAGCTACATCCCGTTATAAAGATAAAAAATGGCGTGCCCTGAGAGATTCGAACTCCCGACCTTTTGATTCGTAGTCAAATGCTCTATCCAGCTGAGCTAAGGGCACTAATGGAGCGGAAGACGGGAATCGAACCCGCGACCCTCGCCTTGGCAAGGCGATGCTCTACCGCTGAGCCACTTCCGCATTTAAATATGGTGCGCGTAGAGGGACTTGAACCCCCACGGTCGCCCGCCAGATCCTAAGTCTGGTGCGTCTGCCAATTCCGCCATACGCGCATAAGAAAATGGTGAGTCATGTAGGATTCGAACCTACGACACCCTGATTAAAAGTCAGGTGCTCTACCAACTGAGCTAATGACTCGAGTAAAGATGGTGCCGGCGATAGGAGTCGAACCCACGACCTACTGATTACAAGTCAGTTGCTCTACCAACTGAGCTACACCGGCAAGAATAAAGCTTTGGTTAAAATGGCGGAGCCGACGGGATTCGAACCCGCGGTCTCCTGCGTGACAGGCAGGCATGTTGGGCCACTACACCACGGCTCCGCAGTAAAATTGGTTGCGGGGGCAGGATTTGAACCTGCGGCCTTCGGGTTATGAGCCCGACGAGCTACCGAGCTGCTCCACCCCGCGATAGTACAAGTAAAACATATATGGTGGAGGCTGACGGGATCGAACCGCCGACCCTCTGCTTGTAAGGCAGATGCTCTCCCAGCTGAGCTAAGCCTCCAGGGAAATGAATGGTGACCCGTAGGGGACTCGAACCCCTGTTACCTCCGTGAAAGGGAGGTGTCTTAACCACTTGACCAACGGGCCTTACAAGAAAAATTACAACGGAGAAGGAGGGATTCGAACCCTCGCACCACTTACGCAGTCTAACCCCTTAGCAGAGGGTCCCCTTGAGCCACTTGGGTACTTCTCCATGAATGGCTCCCCGAACAGGACTCGAACCTGTGACAACTCGATTAACAGTCGAGTGCTCTACCAACTGAGCTATCAGGGAACAGTGTTATTCAGGAACTTTGTACAAAGC
>NZ_JBWDNJ010000012.1:0-181077 GCF_056269135.1 Paenibacillus sp. J22FR21 | reverse complement strand
CGATGTCCCAACCAGCCTCAAACATGTTTCCACAAGTAGGGGGTGAACAGTTTAGCGCACGGGGTCTAGCCCCACGGGCAGTGACGTTCTACCCCGGCTACCCGTACTAAATCTCTTAAAGACAAAAGAGGTCAACCAGTAAAAACTGGCTGACCTCATAATACGAACGGGCAGTTTAGCGCAACAAAAAACGCTCCATTTGCGTAAATTAGGAGAAATCGCACAAGAGGGGAGCGGTGGAATGAAGAAGTATCAAATAGCTTTAATCGGTGGAATCGTCTTGCTCATTGGGCAATTTATTGTTTTGTTTCTGCCTTTAGATCCGCAGACTGGTCCTGCGGGGAAGCTCACCATGGGTTAAACTGGCAGGTATTTTCGGTAATGCCGGCTACTTTGCCGCTTATCATCATTGGATTGTCCGGGTGGAAGAAAGATAAACTGAAATAGATGCACCAATATTGTTGAACTAACTGGGAACGAGAGTTTGATAAAATGTAACACGATTGAAATCCTATTTTCATCTCGGTTTAATCAAGTGTATCTATAATAAAACTCGACCCCCTTTTAAAATATATACACTTTAGACCCGCAGCCCGTTGCTGCGGGTCTCTTTTTGTTTATTGAAGTAACGGGCAGGAAAGTTTAACAAAACACGAGGGCAGCCGATCAGTAACGATCAGCTGCCTTTATTCAGCTAACGTGCGGGTTTTACTTTTGCAGGTAATAAATAAAGAGGACAATATCCACATGAGGATGCTTCCCTCCTTCCACGTGGATATAGTCCTTTACTTTCTAGTCGTATAAGTAATCAATGTATTTGCAAGCTCAAGAGTTGAACGCGGCCGGGGCTACTGCCGGAATCTCGATTGTGACTCGTGTCCCTGCGGACGGCTGGCTTCTAACGGTGACGTCGTATTGATCGCCGTAGGCAAGCTTAATCCGTTTGCGGGAATTTTCGATACCGAAGCCCTTGTACAGCTGCTTTAGCTCGGAGGAGGCGCTGGAATTTATCGTTCTAGCATCGAAGCCTAAGCCGTTATCATCAATGACGAAGAAGATGCTGCCGCCTTCGAGATAGGCTGCAATTCGCAGAAGACCTCCATTCTTCTTCGGGTTCAAACCGTGCAGGATGGAGTTCTCCACGAAAGGCTGCAAAATAAGCTTCATGCAGGTACAGTCTAATACCTGCTCGTCGATGTCCAATTCCACCTCATAATTGGCGTCATAGGTGAACTTCTGCACATTGACGTACTCCTTAATGAGCTGCAGCTCATCCTGAACCTGGATCGTTTCGTTACCTTTATTCAAGCTAAGCCGGTAGAAACGGACAAGCGAATCAATGACCCCGTTCAGATCCTTGTATTTAGGCGTGTTCACCGCCCATTTGATAGAAGACAGGGAGTTGTACAGGAAGTGGGGATTAATCTGCGCTTGGAGAATTTCCATCTCCATTGCTTTCTTCGCCATTTCTGCTTCCAGCTGTTCATCTGTCAGCTTATTGATCCGAGAGATCATCGTGTTCAGCAGTTTCCCGATATCCGCTACTTCATCATGCCCTGGCGTATTGAACGTAATATCCGTATTACCGGTATCACGGATATGCTTGATCTTATCCATCAGCTTGTCGAGGCGCTTCGTAATAAGATTCGCAAGGAGGAAGGAGGTAATGGCGACCAGCACAATCGACAACACAATCGTCAGCCGGGTAATATTGCGAATGGAAGCAATCTGATCCGTAATATAGCTCTTCGGGTAAGAGATTAGAATAGTACCATGATTAAGCGGTGTCTTCCCATATACGAGAATATGATCCTTGTCCTTGATCGTGCCGAACCTGCTGGGGCTGGACAGGACGGTGCTGACGGAGCTGTCCGCAATCGAGCCATGCCCAAAGCTTGTAATCACCTGCCGCTGCTCATCGATGTAAATCCCTGCACTATCCTCAGACAGCTTCAAATTTCCGAATACATCATCTAGCATTTTGACAGGTATATACATATCGGCAATGCCCAACAGCGAACCGTTATAGCTATTGATGCTTCTTGAGAAAGTAAGAATCTTCTCATATTGCGTGTCTGTGCTCCCCACTTTATCTCTAAAGGTGTAATAACCGAGATCGCTGTTTTGGTTGACTTTGACCATAGAAGAGGTAGGGAGCCAGGAGAACTGGATCTCATTATTCAGCAGCTTCTTGTAATTGGGATTGTCCGTAATTTCATCAATGCTGGCGATGTTTCGGTTGCCGCTCAGCAGCGATTGATTAGTCGTATAGATCATAATGTCGGCTGACGGCTGAATGAGCCGAAGATCATAGAAGGTTGGATCGATCACGTCGATATAGGCCTCGTTGAGCCCTTGAATATCCTGGCTGAAATCCGTCATCAACGCGGTTCGAAGCTGCTTGTTATTGAAGAGCGCATCGCTCTCCTTGCGGCTTAGATCCAGCTTATAATTAATATCCTCCGTGACCTGGTTCAGTTCCTTCTCCAGCGAAGATTCGGCCTCCTTAATCATGAAGCCTTCCGACTTCTGGTAGGAGTACTCGCCGACAAAGACGATCGGGATAATAATAACCGCCATATAAACGAGAGACAGCTTATAGCGCAGCTTGAGGTTAAACGTAAAATTGCGATGAAACTTCCGAATGTTAATCATCGGATGCCTCTGTCGCGGTATTCGAGCGGTGTCATGCCGCATCGTTCCTTGAATACAGTGCTGAAATATGAATTGTTCTTGTAACCGACCTTCTCGGAAATCTCGTATACCTTCAGCAGAGAGCCTCTTAGCAGCTTCTTGGCTTCCTCAATTCGGATGCCGGCGAGGTGCTCCATGAGCGTTTCACCGGTTTCCTTTCTGAAGATATAGTTCGTATAGCAAGGACTCAAGTACACCTTCGAGGCAATGCTCGATACGGATAACTCTTCAAAATAAGACTCCTCCATAAAGGCCTGGATCGTATCGATCACCTTCTTGTTTTTCTTGCGGTGTTTCGAATTGAGATGAGCGCTGACAGACTCGATCATGGATTTCAGCCAATGCTGCAGCTCAGGGATCGTGTTCAGCTGCGAGATCTTCTCGAAGACGACGAATTCATGATCAAAAAAGCTGCTTAAGCTTTCGTTCAACTCGATGAGATGAATTTGGATATAAGAAATGACGCTGATACAGACGAACTGAATGTACGGGCGGTTCATTTCATTACGGTCATGCTGAAACAACTCATCGACGAACTTGCTGATTTCGGAGCGCTCGCCGGTCTTGAGCAGATATTTCAATTCGTTCTGTATGGCGACGGCATTAAAGGTGTTGAGTTCGTTTGGACTGCTGTCGCTGTAGATGTCGGCATAATTGATCGTCTGATTGGCACCGAGATAGGACTTGAATTTAAGAGCATCGCAAGCCTCTTGATAGCGGCGTCCGATCTGTAGAACGTCCGTAGTCGGACTGCTTACACCGATTGTAAGGTCTAGTCCGAACTGGCTGTATATGCCGCTCTTTAGCTTGTCGGCGATGGCCTCAGTCGTGAAATCCTTCGCACTGTCCTCTGAATGATTCAGAATAAGAGCGAATCTAGCTTTATCCATTGCAGTGATACAGCAGCTGCTGCCGAGACCCGACTCCGTGCAAATGTTCTCGATGCACTCGGCGACCTTCATATGAAGCAGCTGCTTCGAAATTTCGGACGATTCGCCGAGCTTTCCGCTGGAGCCGTCAAGCTCTGTCATCATCACAATGAAATGCCCCGGCTTCATCCGTGCGTCAAGGAACTTGTTCTTATCCCAGACCTCGTGGCTCGATTCGAATTTGCCGAGCAGAATATCCTTATAGAATTGCTCTCGCAGGATAGGGAGGCTCTCTCTAAGACGCCTTAGCAGATCCTCTTCTTCCTTGCGCCGCTCCAGCTCGCGAATATGGATGCCGGTCACTTTGCTTACCGTAGCCAGCAGCTCTCCCGAAATTATCGGCTTAAGCACGTATCCCATCGCATCAAGGTCAATTGCGGATTTCACAAAATTAAAGTTATCGAAACAGCTGATGAAGATGACTTTAATATCGGGGAGGAAGGAACGGATCTCCTCGATCATTTTGAAGCCGTCGAATTGGGGCATGACGATATCCGTGATGATGATATCAGGACGCAACTGTTTGGCTTTCTCGATACCTTCCATACCGTTCTCCGCTTCACCGACAATGTTGATTCCGATGCTGCCCCAGTTGAAAATGTCCCGAATGCCTTCACGTTCTACAGGCTTATCGTCAACAATCAATAGTTTGAGCGCATAATGATCCATGACAGACTCCTTCATAACTTAATAGAGTTAAATAGGACTTTATAAATATTGAAGCGCTTTCCATTTTCGGGAAGCGCTTTCCCTTTTGTGCAGCTTTCCCTTCACCATGCGGAGATCAAATCTTTAATGTATTTTGACATAGGAATACAGCGGTTTTCAAGTGTTATCTCCATATTAGAGAGTAACAGATCGTGGAAGTTTCTGGTCAATATCACAATCCATCGATTTGTTATAGAATAAATTGGTCTGCTTACAAATCTTGCATTTTATCCTGAACGAGTTCAGTTGTAAACCAACATAATTCAATTTATGGTTCATTGAATCGAAGCGGTCAGCCCGCCATAATTAGACTCATCTTACAAGCAAGCGTCACGCAAAATCGTATTGGATGGTGAAGGGAATGGAACTGGCAGCCAAACCGGAAGTGAACGTCAAGCAGGTGGCGGGTGTGAAGCGAAGACAGCTTCTACGTACGATAAGGAGCCAGAAGTGGCTGTTATTGTTTGTAACGCCCGCGGTCGTGCTGACCTTCGTTTTCTCGTATTTGCCGATGTTTGGCAATATCATTGCGTTTCAGGATTTTGACATTGTAAACGGATTTTTTGGAAGCCCTTTCGTAGGCTTCAAGCACTTTAAGGAGCTCTTTCAAGACCCGCATTCTTTACTCGTTATCAAGAATACGGTCATCTTGAGTACATGCAACCTCATTTTTACTTTTCCGGCGCCGATCCTGTTAGCCTTGCTCCTGAACGAGCTGCGCAGCATGGTATTTAAACGGACGGTGCAGACCATTTCGTATCTGCCTCATTTTATTTCGTGGGTCATCATACTGGGCTTTTATAAGGAAATGACTTCGATTGACGGGGGCTTGTTCAATGAAATCAAGATGTATCTCTTCGGGGGAGAGCCTGTCATGTTTCAGGCGAATGCTGATTGGTTTCTGCCTGTAGTTGTCATCTCGAACATTTGGAAAGAGATCGGCTGGAATACGATTATCTTCCTGGCTGCACTTAGCAGCATTGACGAGCAGCTCTATGAGGCGGCGTCGATTGACGGGGCCGGCAAGCTGAAGCGGGTACTGCATATTACACTGCCGAGCATTCTGCCGACCATTATGATTCTGCTCATTCTAAGTTTGAGCCATATTTTCGGAACGAACTTCGATCAGGTGTACAACCTCATTAACGTCCATATCCAGGATAAGGTGGACGTGCTCGAAACTTACGTATTTACGGAAGGCATTGAGAAGGCCAAATTCCCGTTTGCGACTGCGGTCGGTCTGTTCCAGGGTGTAATCTCCTTCATACTCGTCGTCGTATCCAACAAGCTATCTAAGAAATTTACAGAGATTTCGATCTGGTAAAGAGAAGGGAGGGCCACCTGTGTATAATGCGATAAGCAGACCAACGTCTGAGAAGGTTTTTGATGCATTCAATGTCTGCGCCATGCTGCTGCTTTGCGCAATCACGCTCTATCCTTTTCTGAACGTGCTGGCAATTGCTCTCAATGAGGGGAATGACTCCGCGCTGGGCGGCATCACGATCTTTCCCCGCAATGTAACGTTTGAGAACTTCAAGACCGTATTCCAAAATAAAGATTTGCTTCAGGCCGGGGTAATTACGATTAGCAGGACGTTGCTCGGTACATTCCTGAGTCTATTGATCACTTCGCTGGCAGCCTATGCGCTGTCGAAGAAGAAGCTGCTCGGCAGAAGTGCTATTCTCATCTTCATGACGATACCGATGTTTATCGGCGGTACGCTCGTATCCAACTTTATCATCATGCATGAGCTTCATCTGCTTAATAGTTTCTTTGTCTATATCATCCCGGGGGCGTTCAGCTTCTTCAATATGATCATCATGCGGACGTACTTCTACACGATACCGGAGAGTCTCGAGGAATCCGCGAGGATCGATGGGGCTTCCGATGTGACAATCTTCTTCCGCATTATGCTCCCGCTGGCGATGCCGATGATTGCCGCGCTTGGCTTATTTATCGGCGTTGGCCATTGGAATGATTTTTTCACGAACCTGCTGTACATCACGAATGCGAAATTGAATACGCTTCAATTCATTCTCATGCGGATTGTCAAGTCGCAGGATATGTCGAACTTCCTGGATGAACTGAAGAACTATAAGCCGGGCTTGTCGGATTTAAGACAGGTTACACCGCAGTCGATTCGCAATGCGACGACGGTCGTCACGGTGTTCCCAATTATCGTGATCTATCCGTTCCTTCAGAAGTATTTCATTAAGGGCATGATGATTGGCGCAGTGAAAGAGTAGCTTTTGGGCAACGATCAGGCTTCCGGCATGGATGGGGAGACTGTATTGCATATATAACTCATAAGCCAGGGGGAATTCGAAGTGAGAAGTTCTGCAAAAATGGCTAGCTCGGCGGCAGCGCTTATTATGGCGGTCTCGCTGCTGTCCGGTTGCGGCGGCAATGGCAATGCCAATGGAGGCAATAATACGGCGGATCAAGGAACGAATGCGAATGGCACGGGAACAACGAACAATAGTGCATCGGCGGCAGATGGCAAATATGTTCCTGAGAAGGATTTGAATCTGAAAGTTTGGTATACCTGGGCTGACACGGCGCCGACAAAGGGCGCTACCGAAGATGTAGTAGCTCCTGAAATTCAGAAAATCACCAAAGTCAATTTCACTCCAAAAGATATCATTGTCAATAACGGCGTTACGGGCTTAGAGCGTCTTAATATGTATCTGGCAACAGGCGATCTGCCGCAAGTGATGTATGCACAAAGAAGCAGCTCCGCAGACATTATTAAGAAGCTCATTGAGGCAGAAAAAGTATGGAATTTGGATGATTATTTAGCGAAGTACGCACCGAATGTATTGAAGCGGGTAACGAAGGATGCATGGGATTCGACGAAGATCGGCGGCAAAATCTACGGCATTCCAAGCGACGTTGCAGCGAATACGACTAATGCGCCCGAGCTTAAAGGAACGACGTTCGAGAAGAACTTATCCGGTAGCGGTGCATGGCAGCTGGTCGTACGTGACGATATTTTGAAGGCTTATGATCCTGGAGCCAAATCGGTCGCTGAGCTTAGCGATGCGCTGAAGAAGAACGGCAAGCTTACATATGATGATGTGAAGGTTAATATGAAGACGCCGGACGATCTGATGAATTTCTTTCAGAAATCGAAGGACATGAACATGAAGACCGTAAACGGCAAGAGTATCATTCCGTTCGATATGTGGACGCAGGGCTGGTGGATCGGTCCATGGTCGCAGGCATGGGGTTTTGCGGGCGGCTCCGGCGGTCCGGTTTGGGATGATGAGAAGAGCTCTCTGTACTGGGCTCCGGCTACAGAGGAGTACAAGAATTACTTGAAATGGCTGCATACGGCGTATCAGAATAAGCTCATGGATCAAGAGACGTTCACAATGAGCGATGACCAGCGTACGAGCAAGCTGAACAACGGCCAATATGCCGTTACGCACTTCTGGCAGGATATCAATGCGCTCAACGATACGCTGAAAAAGAACGGGGAGAAGTTCCAGTACCGCCTCATCCAGGCACCTGCGAATACAATTGCCGACTCACCGCAATATGACTTCCAAGATCCGCGCGGTGGCAACTTTATTATGATCTCCAAAAGTGTATCCGAGGACGATCTCAAGCAGATTCTGAACTGGATCGACTTCCAATACTCAGAAGAAGGCGAGACACTGATGGCTTGGGGTCCTGAAAGCGCAGGCTTATGGGAAGAGAAGGACGGCAAGCGGAAGTTCAAGGATCCGGCGCTTGATCAGAACGCGCTGCTCGGCACGCAGACGGATAAAGACTTGGCCTACTACGGCCTCAGCGGCGGCAACGTGAATCAAATCGATCTGGGCAGACTGATTTATACGCATGATACGATCCGCGGCTATAAGTCCGTCTATGAAACTCCGAAAAATGTGGACAATCCGTACGGAGAAGAGTGGAACGCCATTACACAAGCAACGGTTCGTCCGATCAAGATGGATTTGACCGGCATGTTCATTAACCAAGTGCCGGAGTGGGGCAAGCTCACCGGTGAAGACGGCGTTATCGGCAATATGAAGAATGAGTGGGCGAAAGCGATTGTTGCAGATAACGATGCCGATTTCGAGAAGTATTACGAAGCAGGCATGAAGCGTCTGAAGGATCTGGGACTCGATAAGGCGATTACCGATTTAACAAAGCTAGTCACCGATTATCAAACAAGCGTAGGCAAATAAATCGATTATAGGCATGATAGGGGTGAACCTGCATTCACCCCTATTCTTCTTGGAGGTCTAACCACGTGAAACCAAATGCAACATACTGCAATCCGCTGCCGCTTCCTGATTATCAGAGAGGTCCGGCATCTCGGCATAAGGGGAGCAAGGACAGCAAGTGGCTCCACGATGTACACCGCGATTTTCGCGAAATGGCTGATCCATCGGTTGTCCGGTTCAAGGGCCTCTGGTATTTATTTCCTTCGTATGGTCTGATCTGGTACTCGGACGATATGCTGAACTGGCACTATCGGCCGGTGGAGCCTTTCGTAAAATCGCTTGATCTCGTTGCACCGACAGCGGTTGAGAAGGACGGCTATTTGTACATGGCTGCCTGCAGCGATGAGCTGTGGCGTACGACAGATCCGCTCGGAGCGTGGGAGCTGGTAGGTACACTCAAGGATGAGAACGGTAATCCGACAAACTGGAAGGATCCGATGCTGTTCGTGGACGATGACGGCAGCATGTATTGCTATCATGGGCTTGGCGCCGACGGCATCTATGTCGTGAAGCTGAGAGAGGACGATTATACCCGGTTTGACGGACCGAAGGTGCACTGCTTTGCATTTAACCCAAACCATGTGTGGGAGCGGTTCGGCGAAAGCAATCAAGATCCGGGCATCAGCTATATTGAAGGCTCCTGGATGACCAAGCATAATGGCCGCTACTATTTGCTGTACAGTGCGCCAGGTACAGAATATAAGCGCTATTCGCTTGGCTGCTACACGAGCGATGGGCCCATGGGACCCTTTACGTATCAAGATAACAGCCCAATTCTGCATGACAAGGGGGGGCTGATCAACGGTTCCGGTCACCATTCGATTGTGGAAGGACCCGACGGTAATCTATGGTGCTTCTATACCATTCTCGTCCGCATTGAATATAAATTCGAACGCCGCATTGCGATGGACCCGGTCGGCTTTGACGAGGAAGGCCGAATATTCATTGCCGGTCCTAGCGAAACGCCTCAGTTTGCACCAGGCGTGCAAGAGCGCCCTTGGGCGGGGAACGAAAGCGGCCTGCTGCCGCTTACCGTAAACGAATCGGTGAAGGCATCCAGCTATGCGCCAGGACATGAGCCGGTTTATGCAATCGATAACTATATTCGCACGTGGTGGGAGGCTGCGGACTCCAGCACGGCGCAGTGGATAGCCGTTGAGCTTGGACGAGAATATGAAGTCTGCTCGGCCCGCACTTTGTTTGCCGACAGAGGATTGGATTACGACGCGGGTGTTATTCCAGGTCCTTACAGGTACCGGATCGAAGGCTCACTCGACGGTGATGAATGGTTCACGTTGATCGATAAATCCGATAATACGGTCGATCAGCATATTGTGTATGATACCTGGGATCCGCAGCGTGCCCGTTATGTCCGGCTGTTCATCCTTGCTGCGCCTCGCGGCATGCGTATGGGTGTATGGGAGTTTACTGCGTTTGGCCGTCCATGATAAAAAGGTAGAAGAAGGAGCATGAAGAATATGTATAAAAAAAGGGGGGATGAGCCGAATGTTAGCAAATCACGGTGGCACACCTGTGCGGACGAAGCCTTGGGTGCCGACCTTTATTAGTACGGAACAATTCGATGAGACAGAAAAAAACTATGTGCTGAACGTGCTGGAGAAAAAGCGCGTGTTCCGTTTCTATGAGAACGGGCTAGAAGACTCAGAAGCGGCGAAGCTGGAGCAGCTTTATAGGGAGCGAACGCATTCGAGACACGCGCTAGCGGTAAACGCAGGTACGTCAGCGCTCGTAAGCGCCATTGTTGGATCCGGCATCGGTCCGGGCGATGAGGTGATCATACCGGCGTATACATACATTGCGACGGCAGCGGCGGTATTGATCGCACGGGCAGTGCCGGTCATCGTAGAGATCGACGACTCGCTGACAATGGACCCTGCTGCATTCGAAGCGGCGATCACGCCTTATACGAAAGCGGTCATCCCGGTTCATATGCGGGGAACACCTTGCCAAATGGACGAAATTATTGCGATTGCCCGCAAGCATAAGCTGCTTGTCATTGAGGATGTGGCGCAGGCAAACGGAGGCTCGTATAAAGGCCGACCGCTGGGCGGCATTGGTGACGCCGGTTGTTTCAGTTTCCAGCAATATAAGGTCGTCACTTCCGGTGAAGGCGGCATGGTTGTTACGAGCAATGCCGAGCTGCACGCCCGGGCAAGCATGTATCATGATTGCGCGGTCTCATTCTGGGGTGTCGAGCAGTCTGCAGCGGTTCAATCATTCGCAGGGGAAAATTACCGGATGAGCGAGATCCAGGCAGCGCTTGGCTTGGCTCAGTCCGGCAAGATTGATTCGGTGGTAGAACGGTTAAGGCAGGCGAAACGGAAGATTCTAGCAGGTATCCGATCGGTTGAAGGCATTGAGCTACAGCGTGTGCCGGATGCAGACGGAGACGTATCGTACAGTCTTGTGCTTTATTTGCCGGACAGCGAGAAAGCTGCCGAGTTTTCTGAACTGCTGGCCGGTGAAGGCATTCCGAACGGTACAATCCATAACAATGGCTTTGCGGACCGTCATATCTACGTGAACTGGGATTACGTGCTGGAGAAGCGTGGAGCTACGTCTCAAGATACTCCTTGGAATTGCGCGAGCTACAAAGGCAATGTGCAATATGACAAAAATATGTGTCCACGATCGCTGGAGCTGCTTGGCCGGGCGATCAGCATTGCGATTCATCAAAATATGACAAACGAAGACTGTCTGGATGCGATCGAAGCGATTAGCAAAGTGATGGCATATTTGAATGAAAGGCACTAGAGTAAATACCATTTTAGTAAATTGAAGTCGGGTGACAACTAACATATTTTTAATGTCGGTTGACAAGAAACATTATCCGAATGAAGTCCGCGTGTAAATCGCGGGCTTCTTTTGTGATGACAAAATTGAAATTTATTGGAGTTTGCGAAACACGACGTTAAGCTAACGGGCACGATAGCTGAACGAACAAGGAGCAGTTTGCCACCGGCAGCTGCTTCTTGTTTCGTTGAAGTAACGGGCAGTTATATGCAAAAATCTGCAAAGGAATATTAGTCGCAATAAGCAATTGCTTGGAATGATTCTGGTCCATACCTAACTCCTATATAGGCTGGAGGAGTCACATCAACCACTGTAAGCCAAGCGGTATAAATCAGTAGTCCAGATTCAGGATATGGGACATTGTAATCAAAAGCTGTTGCAATTAATGGTTTAATAATTAATGGTGGCGGAGAGCTAGTAATAAAAATTTCATTGTGAACTATGGTTGAATAAATGAGTAGATCTGTTGGTTGCTCTCCGCGGACAATCATTAATCGGATAAAAGCTGGAACATCAAAGCGGATTGTTGCTGAAGCATGCAAATGGACACTGAGAGCGCCAGTTGGATTAACAATATTGAGTCCTACAACTCCAATTAAATGGTATCTGGTAGCCCCCGGGAGTGCAATTTGTATGGAATTTGCATAACTAGCATTTTGCGAACCTCCTGCATCAAGAAACCTGCCCATTTTACTTTTCAGCCTCCTATAAAGTATATAAGTATCCTATTCAAATGCTAGATTTGCATACTCCGCTATGCGGAAATTTATTCTGATCCAACGGGTACGATTCCACAACTAAGAACAGGCTGCCGACAACTGGTAGCCTGTTGTGCTAACGGGCAGGATATGTAATCACTTTGTACTTTGTGAATACCTTTAAGTAAAGCATTAATGAGGCAAGGTTCGGAAGGAGACAAAGAAGATGAAAGAAACAAAGATTTTTAAACAAGTGAATAATTGTTCTATTAACGCTGACATCTATTACCAAGGGAGAAATTCGCCTGTCATTATTTACATTCATGGTGGTGGCTTAATTGCTGGAACTAGGGCTTGGATGTCTTTAGAACAAATTGAGTATTTTTGTCAGGCTGGATTTAGTGTTGTGAATATTGATCACCGACTGGCTCCTGAAACAAAATTGGAATCGATTGTAGAAGATATTAGAGATGCACTTGAATGGGCTCGAACAAAAGCAACGGAATGGTATGATTTTGATACAAATAACATTGCTCTATTTGGTAAAGCCTCTGGTGGTTATCTAAGCTTGTTAATAGGCACTATGGACATTAAACCAAAAGCGATAGTTTCTTGTTTTGGACATGATATTCTAGGGGAATGGGCGACGAAACCGAGTGAACATTTCCGCCAACAATATGAAATCGTTGATAAGCAAAGCGCCTATCAATTCATAGGGGAAAAAGAAATAACGAATGGTCAGTGGGAAGAACGGGGCAATTTATTATTTTATTGTTTTCAGCAAGGTGTTTGGGTTAATGAAGTGACAGGATTCGATCCGGCTAATGATTATAATAAATTAACACAATATAGCCCTATTCATAATATCACTGCGGAGTATCCGCCTACGTTATTTCTACATGGAGATAAAGATAAAATAACGCCATATGAGCAATCGGTGATGATGTATAAGAAGCTTCAAGAACATGGAGTATATACTGAGTTGATAACGATTGAAGGAGCGGATCATGATTTTGATCGAAATTTTCATGATCCGATGGTTCAAAGTGCATTTCAAAATGTTGTTGATTTTTTAAGAACACATTTATGCAAGTAATTCTCAGAAATGGCGCACGTCAGTTAAAAACCGAATTTACGCTTCGAGGCATTATTAATCACTAAGCTAACGGGCACGATAGTTCAACCAGCAGTTTAGGACTTTTTTTCCGGTCCAAGGCAGATGCTGGTTTTATTTATGAGGCCGTGAGATATTATTAGTCGCTGACACTTATCAACGAATTGGGTTTTACACGTTATTTTCAGTGGACACCTAAAAAGCTCCGCTTTATGTTAATTTGAAGAAGAAAAAGGGAAACATGTAATGTAGGATTAACTTTATTCGAACTTACTGGAGGAATTTAAAACAATGAAGGAGCTTTATTCGACGAGCGTCAAAGCGATAGGAGGGAGGGACGGCAGGCTGGAGTCGAGCGACGGCATGTTGATCCTTAATGTAGTACATCCGAAGGAGCTGGGAGGGCCAGGAGGGGCAACCAATCCAGAGCAGCTGTTTGCAGGCGGATACGCGGCATGCTTCGAGAGCGCGCTGAATGTAGTATGTCGAGAAAGGAAAATCAATCCAGACAGTACGGAAGTGACGGCGCACGTAATCCTTGGTAAAGATGAAACAGACCATTTTAAGCTTGCAGTCAAGCTTGACATCACCTTAGCTGGCGTGGAACGGGACGCGGCGCAGGAGCTCGTCGAAACGGCTCATGACGTGTGTCCGTACTCTAGGGCGACTCGCGGCAATATAGACGTCCAATTAAATTTAATGTAAAAAAACTCATCATTCTTCATTCAACGACAAGTTCAACTGTCGGGTGACAAGAACATTATCTCATTAATGGCCGCGAAAATCGCGGCTTTTTGTAATTATCGGATCAAGTTCTTATCAAAACCAAATGACAAAAAGTTAATCCCATTACCGAAATTGACAAGAACTTGATCTCATTCCCACGAAAAGCTTGAAGGTCGTATAAATGAAGCAGCAAGCCAGAAATGACCGACTGCACTTCGTTAAACTAACGGGCAGGTTAATGCAACCTTTGTTCAAATATGGTCGTATACATTATGTGGGTTAAATACCAGTATATGGGGTGTTCCTCTTGAAAAGGGAGTTTTTAGCCTTTTTATCTGCTATGTTGTTGTTTGTTCTTGTAGGATGCGAAAATAGTTATAGCGGGGCACTTCAAGTTGCAAAAGAGTACGCTGAAACTCAATACAGTGTAAATGATAATACTGTAATTTTTCCCAACAGTATTCAATTGAAAGTGGACAAATTGTCGCCACTAATAACCGATGATTTTATCACTGTTAGTAAGATGGAACCCGAGAGCCATGTTATTGAACTGCCACTACAAGTAGCTCAAGCGGAGCAGTCAAGTATCAAAGTTGAAAAAGTACACATTTTTCCTAGTAGGAAAGAAGATATTAAAAATGAAGCAAATAAACTTTTAAGATACGACATGACTTTAGTATTAACAAATGACAAAGAGGAATCGAAGGAGATTAAAATAAATGGTGTCTTGACTATGCAAAAAGTAAATAATGATTGGAAAGTTAGTTATGATTGGAATCGAAGTGAAAAAGATTTGGTTAAATTGGTGAATCAGTTGAGCTAACGGGACTCCTCAAAACACCTATGACGAAGCTGCCGATATATTCGGTGGCTTCATTACGTTAATGGGCAGGATAGTTTAATCACTTTGCCGAAAACTTTTAGATATGTCGAATACACAAAGTACACAAAGTACGCAAATACGCTAATCGGAAATTCTTGAAAATCTATTCAAAAGGCGTGAAAACATGAATAATCAATTTTGGGACGACTCAGATTACTACACAATATCTAATCCTGTTTCAGACGAAACAATAACTGAAGCTGAGAAAGAACTCGGCTATAAATTACCTAGTTCTTATATTGAATTAATCAGATCTAAGAATGGTGGAACACCAATCAATACATGTTTTCGCACAACAAAAGCAACTTCATGGGCGGAGGATCATATTGCAATTACAGCCATACACGGCATTGGAGAACCCTCAGGAATAGATTCAAAAGAATATGGAAGCAAATTTATGATTGAAGACTGGGGATATCCAGATATAGGTATTGTTATTTGCTCCTGTCCTTCCAGTGGTCATGACGCTGTTATGTTAGATTACTCGGAATGTGGGAAGGACGGAGAACCAAAAGTAATACACGTAGATGTTGAGTCATTAAATGGACCTAAAATCACCTTTTTAGCCAAAGATTTTGAATCATTTATAAGTTATTTAGTGAATGAAAATGAGTTCTCGATATAGTCAAGAACTTCCGATGACACCATATTCACGCTTTGATCAATTTAGCAAGGTTCATTAAGCTAACGGGCACTATAGCTCAACAGAAAACGACGGCAGCTGGTTAAGATATCGGCTGCTGTTTCTCATTGAAGTAACGTGCAGAATAGCGTAACGTAACGATAGAGAATATTATTATGTAGGAAGTTTCACTATTTTGTTTGTACCATCTGATGTTAATATTAATCAATGGATTCGATAGGTAAACAAGATTTTTGGGGGGATTTACTGGTGGCATCAATGGAATTATCTCTAGCGCATCTAGGGTCATTAGGAATACTTGTAGGAACTCCGAAAACACTTACAAGAATATATATCGGATTTAGTAATGATAATTACTTGCTCACGACCAGTCTAGGGGAATATAGACTTAGAGTACCTCAATTTTCTAATAATTTAGACCAACTGTTAGCCGAACAAATGATTTTGAAATGGGCAACAGAAAAAAGTAATATCATCGTTCCTTTACTTCATCTGTTTACACTTACTAACGGTATGCACATAAGTATATTTCCATTCATTGATGCTGCCCCTAAGTTTGACTTACATAATGAACAATTGATGTGCAGAGCAGGCAAGGCTTTAGCTGAATATCATCTCTCTGTTGAGGGCTATAAGAATAAATTGCCATTGAAGGCGTTATCCGGGTCATTCGGTCTTGAAACGGTAGACATTGGAGAATTAAGAGCCAGTATAAATGAACAATCGGTATCTGAATACCCAAGATTTTGGAATGCTGTAGAAAACCTATTGCCTCGGATGAAAAAGATCTATAAGCAATTGAATGAGGAGCCATATATTTCTCTATCTCATCTTCCGTGCCATGGAGATTATGCGCCTGCTAATCTTTTAACATTCGAAGATAAAGTAGCAGGTATTATCGATTTTGAGTGCTGTCGATGGGCGCCGAGATTATATGATTTATCCACATTTTTGCTTTCTTTGCAGGAAGGTGAGGGATATGAGGAGTTCATGTCATCTTGGTTTCTGAATGGGTACCAGTCCATAATCACTTTATCGGATATTGAACTGGAATTGATCCCAATATTTCAAAATATCCGTTCTTTGGAGTCGGCTAAAAGACATTTCAATAGGGTAATTCAAGGAGATCACCAAGTACATGCAGGTTTAGTTATATATTGGGATCGTATTACTTCACAATTGACGTGACACGTTGATTAAACTAACGGGTACTCTAGCTGAAGAAACCGCCTATTACAAAGGACTTCATTTGAGTCATATATCAACATAGAGGAGTTAACATACCTTAACAAAGTAACCCCGCTGGCGTTTACCTGGTGGGGTTTATCGTTTATTCCAGAATCCAAGCCTAACGTATTTGTAATCTGCTCTTCCTAAATCAAACATATCAGTTCTTATTTCAACCTCGCATTGTAGTTGCAACCGCAGGGAACTCGTATAATAACCCCTCTTTTACTCATACCCGGATTGATTTTATCTATAATTGAAATTTATCGTCGAATATTTCTATGAAATCCAAGTTGGAGTGCTTATATTCGTGATCAAAGCCATCGAATAGGATGAACTGATCATCTTGAGTCTTTTTTCCTGGCAATGAGTCCAAGCTATAGAATGAGTTATTCATATGATATCTATTATGTACTTTCATAAAAAGGGGAAATGTAACGTAAAGAGGGGATGAATGAATGGTATTATCATCAACTGGTCCATTTTCAAATGAACCTGCAGATGGGATGAGACCAACTCAACAAGTTAAGATAATAGTGGATAACCGTGATCCCGTTAATTATTCTATCGTTCTACTAGAGGGTTATGCTTTATTCAGTACCTGGTCATTGTATGTACAGGAATTGTTCTCCATTCAACCTGATGCAGTTGTTACAAAAAATTATCCAGTAAATTATGACGCATTCCAATTCGTTTTTACATCAAGTGGTCCAGCAGCAGATAGTACTGAAATCTCTTTTTGGGGAAAAGATTTATCCGGACAGTTAGTAGCAGCCCATCGTCTTGTATCAAATGAACTTCAAGTCTAACGTGAAGAAGGGAAGAATAAATGGCATTATTATCAACCGGTCCAATTTTAAACGAACCTGCAGTTGGGATAAGACCAACTCAAAAAGTCACGATAAAAGTGGATAATCGCGACCCTGATAATTATTCTATCGTTCTACTAGAGGGTTATGTTTTAAACGGTACAAGGTCATTGTATGTACAGGAATTGTTCTCCATCCAACCTGATGCAGTTATTACAAAAAATTATCCAGCTAATGTTAACACATTCCAATTTGTTTTTACAACAAGTGGTCCAGCAGCAAATGACACTGAAATTTCTTTCTGGGGAAAAGATTTATCCGGACAATTAGTAACCGCCCATCGGCTTGTATCAGATGAACTTTTGGGATCAGGAACTGGGCCTCAGGGGGCTACTGGGGCTACTGGGGCTACTGGGGCTACTGGATCTACTGGATCTACTGGATCTACTGGATCTACTGGGGCTAGTGTGGTGCCGATTAATTTTCGTGCAGAAAAAAATGTTAGTCAGCAGGTTTTTGCTAGTACTCCTCTTGTAGTATCATACGGGAATATTATTTTTAATCAGGGTGGTGGTTATTCTTCAGTTACTAATAGGTTCACTTCTCCGATAGCTGGTGTTTATCTATTCACTGCAAGTGTAGGAATTGGTCTAGATGATGTACCATCATATATACCCGTTAGTTTCAGAAAGAACCTTAGTCCTATTGCTACTGTTACTCAGCATATAAGTGCTATAAGTGGTGCAGCACAATTTAATTTATCGACTATTTGCAATTTAGTAGTTGGAGATCAAGTAGATATTACTCTATCAAGTGATCAAAGTGGAACTTTAATTGTAGATAATAATGCGATATTTTTTGCTGGATCGATACTGTCGTAATAACTGCTTGAAATATCGGACCATATTACCTCAACAAACCTAATACTTATTTTCACGAAAGAGCAACGCAAAAATGAAAGGGGGAGCGACTATTAAGGTCGCTTCCCCTTTCATTCATTTTATTCTTGGTTCCTAACTCTTTCCGGAATACGGGTCATCTGTATGACGATAACGTGGAATCTTTGATGACGGTTCATTATCACCATGTAGCATTTAGAGAGAATCCGAAATTTCGCTTTACCTTATGGATATAGATATGTATATCAGAAAAAGAACAAGATATTTGGTTCGATGACAATGCTTTGGTCGATTAAGCTAAACCAGTTAATATCTTGTCAACATTTTTCATTAGAAGCTCGAAAAATTACTGCTATACTAGAATCTGAGCAAGACAAAGAACCCTCCGAAAGTACGTTGGAAGGTTTTTCTTGTATTGGTTACTTTATAGGAGACTGACATGAATAATTCGAAGCGTCATTTATGGATAGAAGCTGAAATATGGCCAGTGGAATCATGGGATTGTAACGATGCAAATACAGATGTTATTGTTGTTTATCCGGATCGCTCCAAATGGATTGCAAGCCTTTTTACATACAAAAATATCGAGTCGTTAAGGAAAAAGAACATACAAACCGGTGAATGTATGAATGGTTTGTATTTTTGGTCCAGTGATATGGTGATAATTGACGTTATCAGCAGGCAGAGAATTGAACAACTTATTGACTATCTGATCAAAAACGATGAATTTCAATCAGTCTTTAACCGGTACCCTGATGTAGATACAGAAGAAGACGAGAACTATCCAAATGGCTTTTTCTGTAGCTAAATGATTGAACTAAAACCAGCTAATATCTTGTCAACATTTTTCTCTTAATATTAGACTCTGACCGAGGTATACTGAAAAATAGGTGCACTAAAGAACCTTCTTCGCACATGCTGGAAGGTTTTTCTATTTGATTATAAATGTGGTAACTAAGCTAAGTCGACAAACCGTTCTTGCTTAACAAGTAGAGCGAAAATCCAGTGAATAAGCTTATTAACACAAGCGATGAGGGCAACACGATAAGGCTTTCCAGCTTCGCGTTTCTTGTCATAAAACTCTCGCAGTTTCTTGCTCCCGGTCTTTCTAAGACCGCATAATACGGCGAGATATAAGGCATGACGCAGCTTCCTTGATCCACGTTTTGTAATCCGATTTGTTGTTGCTGTAAACTTACCCGAAGAGTAAACACTAGGATCAATTCCTGCGAAAGCAACCAGTTTCTTTGCGTGATTAAACCGATTGATTTCCCCGATCTCAGACAGAATCGTTGCAGCGATTTTGCTACCAATACCGGGGATCTATTGGATAATCTGATAAGCTTCAACTTCTTCAGCAAGGGCATCGATCTGACTTTGTAGGTGGGAAAGGTGCTCTTGGTACTGAATGAGTATCTCAATGAACATATTCAAGCTGATGAGATGGCTGCTAAAGCTTACTTTAAGAAACGGATTGTTTGCTGCAGCCGCCATAATACTGCTAGCTTTGTCACTGGCCCAGCATTCAGAACGACTGGGACAGAGGCAAGTAATAGCGTGAGAAACAGTTGATTCGCCGGCTGCTTGAAAAGCCGCAGGAGTCGTAAACTGCTTTAGCAGCAGCAAAGAAATTTGGAGTAAAGGTCACCAAAGATACCTCTATATTCAGGGAAAACCTGATCTAAGACTGCTTGGAACTGTAGCTTTATCTGCACATACATTTGCGTTAGAGATTCAAACTGCCGTGTTAAATGGCGAAGATACTGGCTGACCTCATAATACGACGGGAAACGGCGATAAACTCCACACTCTTTATCTCCGAGTAAAGATTTGGAATGTCGCACCGAATTTATCCGTTACCAAACCGTAAGCCAAGCTAAAGAAGAATAGCTCTCGGAATCCGAGTCCCACGGGATGGAACATTCGATCCCCGGCTACCACTATAATTTCCGCTTTTGAAAGAAAGCCAGCAACGAAATCATATGAAACAGAGGTAGCTTAGGCGTCTTCTGTTCAATCCGAAAATACTTCCAAGCATGTTTATCGATTTTTTTAAGCTCCCAATTTCTCAGTCTAGTCTGTTCTTCATAAAAAAAAGAATGATCTAACAACTATATCACTTCCCTTTAAAATAAATGGTGATCGATTGAACGGTTTTATTATAAAAAAAGAAGTATGACAGCATAGTGTCACACTTCTTCATAGCGATTTAACATTTTCCCAATTTTATCTTTTATCTTTTGCCTGAGTGATTGAGGTTCAAGTACAACTGCGTCCTCGCCAAAACTGAGCAATTTCTCAATTAGCCAATCCGTGTCAATTGCCTTAACAATTGTTAACAAAAGAGAACCGTCTTCATTAAACTGCTTCTCATCCAAATAAAATTCATCCAACACAGTTGCAAGCGAACCAGCAGTGAAATGAATGACGGCATATTCGGTTTGCTCTTGATTCTTGCCGCCGCCGGATAAAATATCCTCGGTGTGGATATTATGATGCCGCTCGAACAATTCCGGTAAGACAGCAAGCTTCGACATTCTCGTTAATTTGAACACCCGATAATCGTCCCTGGAGCGGCAGTAGCCATACAAATACCAGGCGTCGTATTTTAGCAGAAGACTGACAGGCTCGACTATGCGATCCTGACGTTCGTCCTTGGCATTCATATAATGAAAGTGGACAAGCTGGCGGGCATTAATGGCAGAGTGCAGAGTACGGAGATGGGAAGTATAGGATCTCCAACTGCCGAGATCCATCGTCAGGCTCGGCGCTCTGCTATTCTCAGTCTGAACGGTCTTCAGCCGTTGTATCGTATCATGTGCCCGCACATCTTCAAATACGGTTGTCGTGGACTTGAGTAAGGTGATTAAGGAGGCAATATCGTCGGAGCTAAGTAGGCTTTTATCCATCTTGTATTCCTTCATGATTCCATACCCGCCGTGTACGCCTTGGTAGGAGACAACAGGAATGCCCGCCGCACAGATCGCCTCAATGTCCCTGTAAATTGTTCTTTGCGAAACACCGTACTTGCACGACAATTCAGATGCAGACACCACATCATTATTAAGCAGCATATAGATAATTGATATCAATCTCTCCAACTTCAAGGAAGTCACCACCTTTAGTATTGCACTGTTATGATAGTAGTGTACATTGATAGGTTCGGCAAGAAATTCTTATTTAACAAACTGGATTTAACTAAAGGAATGCTTAGGTTGCCGTTTTCTCAACTAACGACAGACGGCGTAGCCGTATCGCCTTGTGGCTGCCGGGTGGTTCGAATATGATGGATGGAGGACGTTTCAAGTAGATCGACCTTAGGAGGCGAAGATGAACGAAGCCGCTTTTGATATGAAGTTATTTGAGAGCTACAAGCCGGGGTTAACCTCGTATTGTTATCGAATGTTGGGATCCATTGATGATGCAGACGATGCTGTACAGGAAACCTATATTCGGGCTTGGCAGAGCTGGGATCTATTCAGACAGGACTCATCCATTAAAACATGGATCTACCGCATAGCGTCGAACTTATGCCTGGACAAGCTGAGACAAGCGAAGCGCCGTACGCTTCCCGTTGACCTGTCCGACCCGGCGGTCAAGATTGTCGAACCGAACGAAACGCTGCCAGATTCGTCCTGGATTTGGCCCTCACCTGAATTCGGAGAAAATCCGGAAGATGCTCTCGTTCGCAAGGATACCCTTCAGTTCTGCTTTATCGCACTCTTGCAAACCTTGCCGCCTCGTCAACGCGCGGTTCTTATTCTGAGGGATGTCTTTGAATGGTCTTCGAAACAAATTGCGGAAACGTTGGGAATGTCGCCGGCAGCGGCGAACAGCGCCCTGCAACGAGCCAGGGAGACGATGGACCGAACGCGGCTTCGGTCCGACGAATTTAGCAAGATGGATGTCAATCCTGACCAAAATCTTCTCTCGCGGTATGTGGAAGCGTTTGAGCAATTCGATATCCAAGCGCTTGTGTCGTTGTTCCATGAGGAAGGTTGTATGTCCATGCCGCCTTTCGCCATGTGGATAAGCGGGCAAGAAGATTTGTCCGCGTTTTTTGCGCTTACGCGCTGGCATTGCGAGGGCTCCAAATTTTTGCCAACTACAGTGAATGGTGGTTATCCCGCTCTGGCGCAGTATGTGCCAGGTAAGGAGGCATCCGTCCTGGTGCCTTGGGGCATTCACGTGATTGAAGAGAAAGATAATCGGATCTTCCATGTTCAAAATTTCATAAATGCAAAATTATTTTCTCGATTAGGGCTTCCGGAACAAATAGACCGATGAATTCGGAGATTGGCATTCGTCTATATTAGTGAGAAACAAAATTCCCGTAAAGAGGTGTCCTTCACAATGGAAACAAGCAATCCAACGAAAGTAACCGTAGAGACCGTCGTTCAAGCCCCTGTAGCAAAAGTATGGAGCTATTGGACCGAGCCTGACCACATTACGAAGTGGAATCAACCTTCCGAGGAATGGCATGCGCCAAGAGCGGAGAACGACTTGCGGGCCGGAGGCGAATTCCTGACAAGGTTGGAAGCGAAGGATGGCAGCATGGGTTTTGATTTTAGCGGAATTTACGACGAAGTGAAGCTGCATGAGACGATTGCCTACACATTGGGAGACGGACGGAAAGTGGATATTGCGTTCGTCGATCAAGGCGAGTCCACTAAGGTCGTTGAAATCTTCGACCCCGAGAGCACTCACCCCGTTGAATTCCAACAGGCGGGTTGGCAAGCGATTATGGATAGTTTCAAACGTTATACGGAAGCATCATAAGAATAATCGAGGCGCCTATTAAGGCGCCTTTTTCAACATATAGAATAGAGACGATAAATCAAAACTCTGAAGCAGCTGGCCAGAATGATCGGCTGCAAGCTGCAATATTACTAAATCCGTTTATTCAAATGCCAAAAGGATGGACAGACGAAAAACAAAAAAGCGAATATGAGCATGTTTATCCAGAATTAGAGGAGTCCCTGCATCTTGGAAAACCAAAGCCCTGGAGAGAGGTCATGCAAGATACGGGGATACTTTCTTATGAAGAGCTTGCTGTTGCTCTCAAGACATCTATCTCAGCATTAAATAAAGAATTTGCTCGCCCGGATTTAGCAACGCAATTAAATAACAATCTATCCACAGACCTTTATTATCCTCGCGAAGACAAAATATCCGAATTTTTCATATCGGATATTCTCGATATCTTAAGTTCTAATGGAGCAGATTCTTTTATTTACTCAGATCCAATTCTCGATCAGTCTGGTGAATTACAAATTCTAAATGTCACCGAACTGCAAATGTGTGAACTGGCACCCACCGAGATTGTAATAACAGACGAAAGTAAGGATTTTGCATTTTTAAGTGTTTATGACTCGTTTATTACCTTGTTTCTCTCTAAGGAAAAGAATATTGAAAAGATCATCGAGAAAAAGGGATGGGAATCGGTAATATGCGGACCAGAAACCTGCATCAGTTGGTATTTTGGCAAAATTGTTTGAACTAACAGGTATTATTGCTCAACAGAAAACGACGGCAGCTGGTTAAGATATCGGCTGCTGTTTTTCATGGAAGTAACGGGCAGTTTAGCGCAACTTCCAAGTATTTGAATCGTATAAGGTTACGGTCACTCGAGTTTAAGGAGGAGATTCGTTGAAGGTTATACTTGAATTGCTTCGTATAATTGTTATAGTCATACTTCTTGAAGGATTTTTGGGTTATTTAATTAGAAAAGTATACTCAGAAATAGGCATAAACATTGATGAATATGGCTGGACTGTAATATTGGGAGTTTTCATTTTGATTTTCATTTTATATAGAAATAAAATGCAATTCAGTGGATGGTATAAAGGAAAGGGAAGAGAAAAACTCTCAAGAGGGGCAACCCAACTTCTACTTTTAGTATCTATTTTAATAATTTTACTCCCTGCATTTCGTAGCTTATTGAACTAACTGGGAACGATAGTTCAATTACATACCTATGAGGAAGCTGCCTGCACGATAGGCGGCTTCATTACGTTAACGGGCAGATTTGCGTAAGGAGCAGGCATTGCCTTTGAAAGATCGAAGACATAAGGAAACGATGGCGTAATTAAATTAGGTGGTGCTAGTAGTGATCAGTGAGAATGCAGCCTGGGAAATAGCGAGGGAGTTTGCATTTGAAGCCTCTAATATATTAAATGACCAGCTAAAAGCCGTTGTTGTCGTTGGTTCATTAGCGGGTGGGAATTATAGACCAGGGAAAAGTGATATTGACACGGTAGTAATTGTAGAAGCCGATTGTTCGGAAGTACAGAAAATGCTCATTAAAAGAACAGCTGCATTGTTTGGCATTAAGTATGGCATTCCCAAAGAGTTTGGAGCGGTATTTATTGAGGAGCAAGAGCTTCTGCCTCCATATGATCCTACCAGGGAGTTAGTTCCTGAAATACTACGCCTAATAAAACAGGGGATTAATATTTTAGGTGATTTCGACCTAAAGGGTATTACTGAACCGAGTGATGAGGACTTTAAGGCATATGCTCGTAGTTTTTATCCGTGGTTAAGAACCAATTTTATTGATTTACGTCCTGAAGAAGCAAGAACAATTGATGCAACTATTAACACCCTTGTATATGAGCTTAGATTATTTATTTGGGAAGTTCATAAAGAATATTTGTTTGGCAAACAGGATGTCCTTAGAAAATTCCTTGAAACACATACAAATCTCTATGGGATTGAAAACGTGCAAAAGTATATTAATGGAAATGAATACAATCTTACGATAGAAGTTGTAGAAAAGGTTTTAGTGGATGTATCAATGTACGTTCGATCAAAGATATCATGGTTACGTTAACTGGGAAACAACTATGATGAAGCTACTGGTACGATGGGTGGCTTCATTACGTTAACTGGCTGGTTTATATTTCAACAGCACGAATATAATCAAGAACCATACAAGCGTAAAGGGGAAATAAACATGTTCGAGGCTTGTGGCTGCAATATTACCTCAGACCAAATGAATTTGTGGATGGACACGTTTTTTCCAAAGCAAGAACCTTTCTATATTGATGGCAATAATGATCTCCTGGACCAGCTCAACTCATTGGGCTTTCAGGTGGACGCGGGCAAATATTCAAGTTCGATTGGGTCGAGTGATTAAATTGAGAAGTGGCTCAATATTGAACAGTTCTTTGTCTTCTTGATGAAAGAAGGCTTAACCAAAGCTGAAGAAATATCTCAGTTGTCGCACTGCGGACGTCTCAGACCCCATGATGTTCTCATTTGGGAGGATTCAAAAGGAGCCGCTATTCACGCTGCATATGCTGTAACGGATCGATTTGTGTTTAACAAAATGGGACAGTTTTGGTTTCAGCCGTGGCAATATGTCAGCATTGAACAAGTTCTTGACTACGCCGGATGCCTTACTAATGGGGGACAAATCCATATATACCGTTAAGCTGTCGGGGAACGATACTTGAACGGCTACCAAAACACTTCAAACTAATGTATTAATCTAGGCAGGGCAACAATATGCTTCTAAAGTTATGAAGAGCTATAATTTCTATCTCCATAGAGAGGTGACTACACATGAACCAAAGACCGACAGAAGAAGAATACGCCGGGGACTCCGGCGAGTATATCCGGTTGGTGCCGGAAGGCAACATCATCGACATTCTGCTTGCCCAGGAAAAGCAAATGACCGAGCTGCTAGCATCTTTGTCCGAAAGCCAAGGCGCGTATCGGTATGCGGAAGGGAAATGGACTCTGAAGGAAGTCGTGGGCCACATCGCGGACGCGGAACGCGTCATGACCTACCGCCTGCTCCGGTTCGCAAGAGGGGACCAGACGCCACTGCCCGGATTCGACCAGGAAGTATTCATGCCTCCTTTCGGAAGCTGGACAATCGCGCAATCGGCCGAAGACTATCGGGCGGTAAGGCAATCGACGATCACACTGTTGCGCGGGTTACCGGTGGAGGCGTGGTCCCGTAAGGGCACTGCCAACGACGTAAACATTACGGCGCGCGCCCTCGCGTACGGCATCGCAGGACACGAACTTCATCACATGGGGGTCATCCGAAATCGTTACTTGAGATAATCGTCCGGAAGATCAGGACGGAAGCTTGCGCGGACAACGCGGCTTCCGTCCTTACTATGACCCGCCCTTCCCGCTCGGTTTGGACAGTTCTCAACTGACATACATTGTTAAGCTAACTGGGAACGATAGCGCTACAAGGAATAGGCTGCCGAATCGATTCGGCAGCCTATTCCCTAACGGGCAGTTTTCTACGGTATAACACACTTTAAAGGGAATCCCATCGGTAATGCCGAAAAATAATATGTCCCATAATCGTAGTAACAGGGAGCCCAGGTAAATGAAAAAGATACTTATCATTGGAATTGTAGCTAGTGGTAAGACGACATTGGCAAAACGCTTATCAAAGAAAATAAATATACCTTGGTATGAACTCGATGCTATAGTCCATCATCAAACGCCAAAAGGGCGATATAAGCGTACAACAGAAGAACAAATTGCTGTGTTAAAGGAAATAGATAAAAATGGTGCCTGGATATTTGAAGGAACAGATAGAGCATCTTATCAATGTTTATATCAGATGGCAGATAAAATTATATTTCTCGATACTCCATTGTGGAAACGCAGGATTAGGATTCTAACCCGATTCCTTAAGCAAAGACTAGGTATCGAAGAGTGTCATTATAAGCCAGACTTTTTGATGTTAAAGATGATGTATAGATGGACATTGGATTTTGAACAAAACAGAAACAGTTTTGAAGCAAAGTTAAAACTATACAATGAGAAAATTATCAGATTAAGAAATAACAATAAACTGGACTTTATGTGAGACTAAACTAACGGGTACGATAGCACAAACATGAAGGCAGCCGGACATGATTGCACCACTATGCAAACAAACTTCATGACTCTCTGATCCGGTAAGTCCGGACGCAGCAATTGTACGGCTTAGTTGAACAATAAAACAACAGGTTTGAGTCACGCATACCGCGGGTATAATGGTTGATGATTTCACGATGCCGATCGTTTATCGCGACGACATGGAGAGCGAGGGCTTCGGCAAATATCTCGATCTGGTTGAGGAGGTTTAACATGCATCAGCGCGCTGTACTCGCTGGGGGATGCTTCTGGGGAATGCAAGACTTGATCCGCAAGCTTCCGGGCGTCGTCTCGACTCGCGTCGGCTATACTGGCGGTGACATTCCGAACGCGACCTATCGCAACCATGGCACTCATGCGGAGGGGATCGAAATCGTCTTCGATACAGCGGAGACGAGCTACCGTCGCATCCTGGAGTATTTTTTTCAAATCCACGATCCTACAACACGGAACCGTCAGGGCAACGATATCGGCACAAGCTACCGTTCGGCGATCTACTATGCGAGCGACGAGCAGAGAAAGATGGCGGAAGAGACGATCGCCGACGTGAACGCGTCGGATCTGTGGCCGGGCAAGGTCGTCACCGAAGTGACGCCTGTCGGCGACTTCTGGGAAGCAGAGCCGGAGCACCAGGACTATCTGGAGCGCTATCCGAGCGGTTACACCTGCCACTTCCCTCGCCATAACTGGGTCCTTCCCAGGCGAGAGGCCGATGGCAATTCCTAGTCACAACAGTTGTCGGACAACAAGAACATATATACAACGAAAGCCGCTTAAATTGCGGCTTTTATATTTTTTTCGGATGACAAGATCATATATGTTTAAAAGCCGCGTGGTTGCGGCTTTTTTCTTTTTAACGATATATGTTCTTGTCAAAAGTCAGTGACAAGAACATATATCGTTAGCCGAATTTGGACAAGAACTTGTATTGTTACCCGCAGTTGAAAATATCTCTCAATGCAACAGCCTGCTCAACTAACGGATACGTTAGCGGAATAGGCAAGAATAAACGTCAGCCGACCAGTAATGATTGGTTGCCTTTGTTCCGCTAACGGGAGGATTGTTTAATCGCTTCTCGAATACCTCATTCGTAGTGAATTCACGACATTTGTAAATGATTTTATACGAAAGACTCTTAAGGAGAAACGAAATGACAAATTACTTTCATAAGCACATCAGACAGAAATGATAAAATAAAGAAAACTAAGGGACGTTTTAATATTCTCTAATTTAAAGGAGCGCACTTTTGATGCTTAAAAAAGATAATACTGTAATTGGTTTTATTGGTACTGGCGTAATGGGTAAAAGCATGGCCAGTCATTTGTTGAAGGCAGGATATCCTGTAATCGTTTATAATCGGACAAAAGGTCGGTCAGATGAACTGGTCACTCAAGGCGCAGTTTGGAATGATACTGTAGCGGAGGTAGCTTCCCAAGCAAATGTTGTTATTACTATGGTGGGATATCCTAAAGATGTGGAAGAAATCTATTTTGGACAAGACGGAATCATATCTAATGCAAAAGCAGGCACATATGTAATAGATATGACAACATCTACACCATCATTGGCGAGAAGAATTTATATGGAATCGAAAAATAATGGAATTTACGCAGTTGACGCACCGGTTTCCGGCGGTGATATTGGTGCAAGAGAAGCCAGATTAGCGATCATGGTTGGTGGAGACGCTTCTGCTTTCGAAGCACTGCTTCCGATTTTTCAAATAATCGGCAAGAATATCCAATTACAAGGCGATTCAGGCGCCGGACAACATACAAAGATGTGCAACCAAATTGCAATAGCATCCAATATGATTGGTGTCTGTGAAGCGATTGTATATGCTGAAAAAGCAGGACTTGATCCTGCTACCGTATTGAAAAGCATAGAAACCGGAGCAGCCGGGAGCTGGTCATTAAGTAATCTGGGACCGCGAATGATCAACGGGAACTTCGAGCCCGGCTTTTATGTTAAACACTTCATCAAAGATATGGGGATTGCTCTTGATGCTGCCAAAGAAATGGGATTAGTAACACCCGGGCTTGAATTAGCCAAATCATTATATGATGAGCTTGCGAGCAAAGGAGAAGAGAACAGCGGCACTCAAGCATTGTACAAGCTTTTGGCGGGAGAGGTTTAATATTGCAAGTACTATATTTCTGTCGGTTGACAAGAACATTGTCCGATTGCCGACAAGCGACCGGTTGGTCTGTACCTTGTTGAGCTAGGCAGAATAGTTTAAGAGCGCAAGCAGGGTCAGATGTAACTATATGGTATTATTGGAGATTGGTCGTCAGGGGAGGGGCACATCTGTGCAGAATTTATTCGGGAAGGTTGCACTTGTAACAGGGGCTAGTTCGGGAATCGGCCGAGCTACTGCGGAATTAATGGCATCAAGAGGCGCTAAGGTTGCTATCCATTATCGCGATAACATAAAAGGGGCCACGGAAGTGCTTATGGCTATTCGAGAATCGGGTGGCGATTGTATTGCTGTTCAAGCCGATGTAACCCAAAAAGATCAAGTAGAGAAAATGGTTCAAGAGGTTGTTTCCATTTATGGGGCCGTAGAGATACTGGTAAATAACGCCGGAGGGGGCATCAAGAAGAGCACATTCTTGGATATGACGGAACAACTATGGGAGGAGACCTATGCGTTAAACGTTAAAAGCATCCTTTTTTGTTCCCAGGCAGCATTAAATCATATGATCCCGCGAAAATCAGGCAAAATAATAAATCTATCTTCAGCAGCGGCCCGTCTTGGAGGCGCAGGCGAAAGTATCCATTACGCCTCAGCGAAAGGGGCCGTAAATACCTTGACGGTCGGTATGTCCAGAGAACTTATCGAATATGGGATTATCGTTAACGGGGTAGCCCCCGGAATGGTTGATACGCCATTTCATGAAAAATTTGCTCCCGATGAGAATCGTCTTGAACGGCTAGTCGCTTCAGTTCCTCTTCAACGCGCTGCAACTCCTGTGGAAATTGCGGAAGTGATCTGTTTCCTTGCTTCGGATGCGGCGAATTATGTGTTGGGGGAGACCATCACTGTCAGCGGAGGAAGATAAATATAGATATGGAATTTTTTATGTATTCTGTAGAGCGAACAAAATGAGCAGGTGAAATTGAAAAAGGTTTCCATGATGGACCCATATACTGTTTGAAATTGAGCTAACGGAGAACGTTAGTTCAACGAATCATGGAGCGGTTTGCCGGTGGCAGCTGCTCCATTTTTCATTAAACGGGCAGTATAGCTTCATGTTTATTTAAGTAAATGCAATACTACCGTAATAGAAAGTGGCACAAACACGATGGTAGCCGTTTAGAAACGATCGGGTGCCTTTATTCTATTTATTCGTCTTGCAAATTTGCAAATGAGGCGTGTTCTTTATCGAAATAATAGCGTCGATAGTTGCTGACGTGACCGAAAAAATAGCGAGTGACGCTGATAAATCGCTTCACATTCAGATCTTTCTTGTACCAAATCGAACGAATCACATTCTTCTGTTTATAATGCTGATCGATCTCAGCCGATAACGCCGGATCGGTGATGTAACGCCTTAATACCATTTTCGGAACATTCGTCCACAGCGCAGAAGCTTGTCCGTACACGCAATCGGTTTCTTTGCCGTAAACGACTTGGTCCACGAGCGCTGCAATCATGTTCAAACCTGCTGCCCGGACAAACAAACTACTTCTACCTAATCGCGGGTTGATTTCAAACATCATGTATTTGCCCGTCCTGTTGTCGAACTTCATGTCGATATTGGAAAAACCGACATAACCGATGTTTTCCAAGAATGCCTTGATTTTGGCATAAATATCCTTATCGAAGCGGCTAATAATAGCGGCATAGTTACCGAGTGTTTTCGGCGCATACTCTTCGAGTACGGGCTGGCCGAGACACATCATTTTAACGTTCCCATTATCATCGGAGTAGCTGTTGATTACACGCATCGCACTGTCGCCGCCGGGGATAAACTCTTGGATGATCAATTTCCCGTTATAATCGGATCTATTCATATTGCGAATCATTGCTAAATAGTCTTCTCGCTTGTCAAAAAAGAAGACCTTCTTCTTACCTTCAAAGTGACAATGAAGGTATTCATAAGCATTGCTATTCTCGGGCTTTACTACGATCGGAAATTGAAAATCCATGCGCTCTAACGCGTTTTCACGCTCGTTCGGTTCGCAAACGACTGTCTTAGGGTAGTCTAAACCGAATCGTTCGCACAAGGCATAGAACTTGTCTTTGGTATCGAGCGTTTCCAGCAACTTGTCCGATAAGAAGTGATTCGCAATCAGACCTTTGAACTTGTCATAATGTCGCGATAACATACCCGCATAATAATCTGAACAAGGAATAACGATCAATTTCTTATTTGGTTCAGCATGCTTCTCCAAGATGGACAACAAAGCGTTGGGGAATACGTCCTCTTGGTCGAAGTGGTCGATTTGGACGAGTTCGAACAAATTGCTGTGCATGGTTGGAATCAACAGCCGCGTACAGAGTAGGAGCGGTTTTACCTTGTAGGTTTCGTGGATAAGTCTGACATTACCGTAGGCGTTCTCATCGCTGCCAAGTATGATGGGTAGAAAATTGGGCTGGTTCATAAGTTCTCCTCGTTTAACAAATTCTTGGTTCATTGTTCTTATTATAGCTTAATTGAGTCTAAACGTCTGAGAAGGTCAGACGAAAAGGATTTCCCAATTTACTTGCGGGAGGTTACGCTAGTGGGAGATATCATCAAGGGGCAGGAGGTTGTCAATGGCAACAAGGGTTTCAATTCTTTTAAAAGAAGAAGGACACGAACTAGAGGTTTGGGAAGGTGCAGGTTCGGAGTTCCAACATTATGTCAACGACCATCGGATAACGGTTCGTACGGTATCGTAATAGATCGTGGAAATGAAACGACCGATGGTGAGATTAAGGCGTTTTTCACGTTACTCTATCATTTCATCCGAAAGCATTTCCCCGTATTTGTATTTCGAGAAAGTGAGATATTATCCATTCGTTCGTATATTAGCGATTGGTTCAATGAAACAAAGACTTTTATTCATGAAGAAGAAAGAGGATATCGAGTGAAGTTTTCACACTAAAAAGCCGTCCGAAAACGATCCGCTTGCAAATATCGCAGATAAGATGGGATCTCCGTGAAATAAGGAGCATTACAATATAACTATGATGGAGTGTGAGTAGAACGTGGAGAAACTGAAACTGATAAGTACCGAGAAGGAATATATTTTTGGCGAAGGGCAGCCTTTTCAAAGCAGCCATGCCTCGACGGTTGCAGTACTGCCGAATGGTAATGTGGTTGCAGCATGGTTTGCCGGCAAGCACGAGAAATCCAGCGATGTGGCAATTTGGATGTCCACACGTATTGGAGGTAGCTGGGCAGTTCCGTATAAGGCGGCAGATGAGGAGGGGATTGCCCATTGGAACCCTGTATTATTTGTTCAGGGAGACACTTTAGTTTTGTTCTATAAGGTCGGCCATGAAATCACGGATTGGTATACGCGAGTCACCTATTCTGAAGATGCCGGGCGAACTTGGACGGAGCCGCGCGAATTAGTTCCAGGGGATGTTGGGGGGCGTGGGCCTGTGAGAAATAAACCAATTGCATTGAAGGATGGAACGATATTGGCCCCGTCATCGGTGGAGCGGCACGATCCTTCTGCTGCAGGAAAACAGATCTGGGAAGCATTTGTTGATATATCGCGTGACAATGGGCTAACTTGGACAAAGAGCGAGCTTGTGCCCATGAATTTAGATAAATATGTAGGCGCAAACCATTGGTTCGCAAAAGGTCTCATTCAGCCAACCCTATGGTCTTCAGGCGGAGAACGAGTGCATATGCTTCTTCGCAGCACGGAAGGCATGATATTCCGCAGCGACTCGCGTGATAATGGGCAGACTTGGTGCCAAGCATACCCAACCTCGCTACCGAATAACAATAGCGGAGTTGATGTGACCTTGATGGACAATGGCAAGTTAGCACTTATTTTTAATCCGGTTACGGGATATGCAACGGATAGCCCTCGTACACCGCTAGTGGTTCGATTTTCGAGCGATAACGGCCTTACTTGGGGCGACGAGGTAATGTTAGAGAACGAACCGGGTGAATACTCCTATCCGGCAATAGTATCCAAAGATAATGAACTATATCTTACCTATACGTGGAAGCGGGATCGGATCTCATTTTGGAAAATGACGTTAGATGAATGAATAGACGAGAGGTTACAAATTGTCCACGGCCTATTTGCTAAATTTGGTCATTAGTAACGGGCGGGCAGAATTCATCAACAAATAGGAGGCATGGTTAATGAAGCCTATTAAACTCCTTTTCGTGTTTATCAGTGTTATAACAGGTATTTTCTCATTTACAGAAGGAGCAATGGCTACTAGCTATCCAAGTGCTGTTGCTTGGAATAATTACTTATACGGACTCTCCACAGAGGAAGTTGATAGTAAAGACATTGGCAATCAGATTGGAAGAATCGAGCGTCTAAGGACACCTATGCCAAGGAAGAACGGAGAATCTAATGACAAGCCCGTCGGAAGCCTGTTGTTTGAAATTAATGAGGTAGATACACATGATGTAATCGCAGTTAAAGTAGATGATAAATATTACAAGGCATCCCCAAATGGACCACTTCCTGTTACAACCAAGGATAACATTGCAGTAAGCACGGTTGTAACACTGTCAGTTATCAGTTTCTTGGGTGTATTTTTAACATGGATCATCATATGGAGAAGAAAAAGAAGACGTATTGGTTAGTACATTCCGTTAACGGGACACGAGTATTGTGAACTATGGTATAGGGTTGAGGGATAGAATGGAAAACGCGGCAGCCGGCATGGCTGCCGTTTTCTTAACTAATGGGCAGTACGTAACATTCCTCCCGTTCACCCCGTCTAACTTTATAAGAACCGGAGGGTAGAGTAGAAGGAGACATGCATATGAAAATGGATTGGAAATCATTCGGATTGAAAACAGGATTGACATTATTGCTACTGCTCGGGACACAGGCCGTTGGTCCGTTGAAATTGCCGAATACGACGGCAGCCGCCGCAAATGAAGTTTACGTACCGACGTATTCATGGGGGATTGACATGGCTAGTAAAGGCGATTTTATCATTGAGCAGGGAAGAATCATGGTTCCGGTCCGCGATGCATCGTCGAGGTTTCAGATGGGCTTGTATACGAACCCTAAAACAAAGACGGTGACATTGCTTAGTTACGACCACAAAATAACCTTTCAAACGGGTAGTAAAACCGCTATTGTGAATGGAAAGAAAGTGCAACTGGACGCTGCACCGAAAATAATGAAGGGACGCACCTATGTTCCGTTCCGTTTCTTTGCTCAAGCGTTCGGCTATACATTCGGCAAGAGAGATACCGCCTACTACATTAGCTTCAAGAACCTTTACATCAAAGGCCAACTCGGCAACGAAACCTATTGGATGAACAAAACCGACGGCGTACTGTATTATTCCAACGAAACAATCCCACCGAAACGGATCGGGAAGCTTGATATGAAAATTCTAGACTTGGGGGGACTTTACGTCGAAAAAGTCGGACAGAATTCGCTGATGTTTACAATAAGCGACACTTACGGAGAACCTCATCTGCACGACGTCATTTATAAAGCGCTGCTGCAGAAAAATCGTTTAATCGTTGAAACGAAAACCGACTATTACGGGTTCCAACCTCATAACAACGTTAAGGTCGATCAAGGGTATCTTGTTATGATCGACGGACATGTCGCCAAGCTGGTCGACCCGAACACGGGTAAAGTGGCGAAATCCTACGATCTGGCGACATTAACCGGCGGAAAATCGGAGAACAGGTATGTGCTTGAGTACATTTCGGACGATATCTTGCTAATTAGGTCTTACAATAACTCCCTGTTAACGATGGTAAATCTCGAGTCGAAGGAGACGACCTTACTCTACAAGGAACTGCTGACGAAGGAATGGCAGAAGATCCTCGAAGACTGGTCGCAAAGCGATGCCGATTATCCGGGAGACCAACTCCGGTTCGTTAAACGTTGGCAGAATGTCTTCGTATTTGAATTTACGGATCGTTTTAACGGCGGCAAAAAGACGACTTATGAATACACTATGAAAAAATAGGACGTTATGTCCTTTGCGCTAGCGGTTTACTATCGAAATTGAAATAGTTGCGTTCAACTAATGGGCACGATAGCTTAATAATTTGGGAAGTTCATAAAGAATATTTGTTTGGCAAACAGGATGTCCTTAGAAAATTGACAGTACGGGCTTCTAACGAACGATTACATTGACAAAACTGAGTAATATTGAAACCGATTCTTTTTTATTCTAAATCCACCGAATACTACGCTAAACGCTATTCCAAGACCGATACCAACAGAGATATTATCCATTGCCACGCCAATGGCTACACCAAGGGCGATTCCTAATGCAAGCGCCATTGCGGGTTTCATCTTGTTCTTCCTATTCATAATTCCACTACCTCCATAATTGCTGATTTTATTAAATACGTCCATCTAAACGGGACCGGATGCCTGAAAATAATCAGTAAATCAATGGTGCCGGCACATGTCGGCACCATTGATTTCAATCTTTAACAGGAAACTGACGAGGTTGCCACGAATATGGTGACCGTTGAAGTAACGGGAGACGTTAGCTGAATAAACAAGGAGCAGTTTGCCGGCGGCATCTGCTCCTTGTTTTGTTGAAGTAACGGGTAGAATTGCGTGGTATAGTGTTAAAGTACATAAGAATATACTAGGAGTCCATGTATAGCATCTGCCTCAACTGATAGACTTCAAGAAAAACGTTGAGGTGATTACTTATGAAAAACATAGCTATTTTATTATTTGACGACATTACTTTACTTGATTTTGCTGGTCCTTTTGAAGTTTTTAGTGAAGCTAAGCGAAATAATGATATCAATATATTTACTGTGGCAGAAGAATTAAAGCCTATAACTAGCAATGGAAACCTAAGCATTATTCCCAACTACTGTTTTTCCAACTGTCCAAAGCTCGACATCTTATTAATTCCCGGTGGTATAGGAACAAGGAGAGAGATGGACAATAATCGTTTATTAGAGTGGATCAAAGGCATGCATAATGAAGTTGAACAACTATTATCGGTATGTTCTGGTGCTTTGTTATTAGCTAAAGCCGATCTCCTTGAAGGACTTAAGGTAACAACGCATCATAACGTATTTGACGTTTTAGAGAATATTGTACCATTGTCAACAACAGTTGAAAGAAATAAGCGGTATATTGATAATGGGAAAATCATAATTTCCGCTGGAGTATGTGCAGGTATCGACATGTCATTATATGTAGTTGAGAAGATCTATGGACGGAATAGGGCACTAGAAACAGCACGCAATATGGAATACAGCTGGAATGAAACTACTGTTAATTAAATTAATGTGCGTTACGCCGACGTGAACGTTATCTTTGAGGTATTCGTGAATTGAATTCAACTATCCTGCCCGTTAACGTAACGAAGGCTACCGAATCAAAATGTCGGTAGCCTTCGTTGTTGTTTATTGTTGCCAGCAGGTGAGTACCGGGTTGTGAAACGTATACGTCTTGGCACAGATGCGGAAAGCCCGCAAATTGATTTGGTGAGCGATCCCTTTACGTTGCAATAGTCAAGGCTAGTTCTTGAAGTTGGTTGTGCAGTAGAAATGGCTGAGGCGTTTCAATAGCTCAATATAGCATGATGGCAGCAGGATTGATTATCGGCTGCTGTTTTTCATTGAAGTAACGGGCAGGATAGCATGGTAAAACCTTAATATAGAGGGGAATTCATATCATCTAGCGAATATAATTTAAGTTTAAGCTTGCCGAAGTAACTAAGCGGCAGAAGTAGTTGAAATTTTGAGGTGGAAAGAGTGCTCAAAAATCAAGTTATTTATTGGATAGGTGGCTCCTCCTGTGCGGGTAAAAGCACATTAGCAAAAATGTATGCAGAAAAGTATGGATTGGAGCTATATTCATGTGATGAACATTTTGATAGACATTTGCAGGATGTTTCAACTAATGAGTACCCAGCGATGCATAAAGTTTCTACGATGAACCCTAATGAAGCTTTCTATACAAGGAAAGTCCAGGAACAGTTAAGTGTATATATACAAGCTTTTGTTGAGGACTTTTCGTTTGTTATAAAAGACCTTGCGAAGAATAGCGATAGACCTGTTGTTGTTGAAGGCAATCAATTATTACCTTCGCTTGTATCAGCACATTTATATGAACATCATAAGGCCATCTGGATTATTCCGACAGAGCAATTTCAGAAAGCACAATATTCCAAAAGGGAATGGATACAAGGTATATTGCAAAGCACTGAAAATCCCACTGTAGCTTTTAACAATTGGATGTTTAGGGATGCATTATTTTCAGAGTTAGTCCAAAAAAATGCATTTGATTTACAGTTAAATGTAATAGAAGTAGATGGCAGTAAAACTCTACAGGAGAACTTTAGAATTATTGAAAATCTCTTCGGTGGAACTCATACATGATTGAACTATCTGGAGACGTTTTTGGGGCTCAGTCTTAACGGGGAACGATAGTTTGAACGCAGCATGGAGCAGTTTGCCAACGGTAGTTGCTCCTTTTTTCGATCCGAAAATGTTAGGAATGCAAACAGACAGATAACTAAAAAATTATCGATAAATTTTCGATAATTTTTGACAGTATTATAGACTCTTGTTATAATGGCGGCAGGGGAGAAATCGCTACAGGGTAATATTCATGAAGTTTTGGTGTATTCCTCCATATGATATAATACGAATAATAGGCCTAAGGACATGCTGAAAGAACTTAGTTAAGCAACTGAGAGTAGCTTTTGGCTTTTGTTATAGTGATATTGAAAATTCTGTTTAATGTTGTGAAATCATGACTTCAAGGAGAAAGAGAAGTGCTGCTACTGTGGCTAAAATCAAAGAAATTGCAGAGAAAATGAACATATCAGTAAGCACGGTATATAAAGCTTTAAGCGACGCAGAGGACGTAAATCCGGAAACGAAAAAGAAAATATTGAAAACGGCGATTAACATGGGCTATGTAGCCAAGCGGAAAGGAGATAATCACAAACGGATTTGCGTCTTCATCGACCAGCCGGAGGATAATCATGTGCAGTATTTCGATTATGAGGTCATGATGGCTTTCAAGCGTAATGCGATTCATAGCGGGCATGAAGTATCTATAATGTCACTGGATTATACGCTGAATCATTCGAAATCCTTCGATGAATTGATGAATGAATATCAATTCGACGGTGCCGTCATATTAGGTTTAAGCAATTTCAATCCTTATTTCGAACAGTTGAAAACGACAAGCCATCCTGTGGTCATTCTAGATAACTTTCTGGAAAACCAAATGGTTGCCAGCGTATGCTGCGACAACATGAAAGGCATGAAACTGGCGATCGATCATCTGGTTGATCTGGGCCACACTCGCATCGGTTTTATTAACGGTCAGAATGATGCCTATGTATGCAAGGAAAGGCTGGGGGGGTATATCAGCAGTATCGCGTTACGCGGAATTGCATATGACCCTGAACTTGTATGCAATGGGAACTTTACGGAGGAATCGGCGGCTCCCTTAGCACGTCATTTAGTCAGTATGGGCGTGACAGCGATTATGTGCTGCAACGACATGCTCGCTATCGGTGCGATTAAGGAATTAAAGGGGATGGGCCTTAACGTTCCGCGAGACATCAGCGTAGTCGGATTTGATGATATCAAATTATCAAGCTACATCACGCCGAAATTGACCACGATTCATACGGATCTCGGTAATATGGGAGAGAAGCTCTTTATTGTTTTGGAGCTGCTAATGAAAGACAACCGACTGGATATGTCGTTGCAGCCTTCGTACCTGGTGGTTAGGGAATCTACGGCAACCGTTAATAGCAAAGTTGAATAGCTGGATAGCCGGAGCGGCTAGCTATTCCCTTATGATGACAGAAACGGACATGATATCGCGCCAACTTTTCTGCCGAACGGGTTCGGCGGATTTTTTTTCATGTGAATAGTGATGAAATTTACAGCAGCACAATGAAGGATGAGACACCTGAAAGTCCAGGCGTCTGATCCTTTCATTGTGCTTTTTTTTCGCAATGGATGCGAACATAAAACTCAATTATTTATCGATAATTTATCGATAAATAATTGACAATATTATAGAGGGTTGTTATGATGGACCAAGATTCAAATCGATCACTGCGATGATCCATTTTATGGACAAGGAGGTGTGCAGAGTTAGCCGGTATCCGTTGTTTTCGTGAAAATGATCAGGTGGGTTGAATGAAAAAATCGATATTTGGAGGTTAACATGAAAAAGATATCAAGTCTCATTCTTGCGATGATTGTTATGCTTACTTTGGCGGCTTGTGGCAATGGCAATAATGAAAGTGCTTCCAAAAACAATGGCGGCACATCTGCCAGCGAGCCGGCATCGGCCGCCGATCAGTCGGCGGAGAATGAAAAAAGCTTGAAACCAGAGGAAGGCGCAACGATTCGGTGGTGGGGAAATAAAGAAGATTTGGAATGGATGAAATTCGTAGGGGATGCATTTACAAAACAATATGGTGTGGCAATTGAATATACAGATCAATCTACGGTTGATGCGTTTCAAAAACTTCAGACTGATGGGCCAGCCGGGTTGGGACCGGATTTATTTACCTCCGCCCATAACAACACAGGAACGCTAGCAGCATCAGGTGTACTTATGGAAAATTATTTTACTGATGAGTATAAAGAAATGTTTGTTAAGGAAGCGATAGACGGCACTTCCTATAAGGACATTCTTTATGGCTATCCGTTAAGTATTGAGACTTATGCGCTGTTATACAATAAAGACTTGGTCAAGGAAGTTCCTACGACGATGGATGAATTGATTGAACAATCAAAGTCTTTCACGGATGCGAAGCAAAATAAATTCGGTTTTATGATGCAAGCGGATGACTTCTATTATGTCCATGCCTTCCTTGCGGGTTATGGTGGTTATGTGTTTGGCAGTAACAATACAGACCCAACCGACCTATCGGGATTGAATAGTGAAGGTGCGATAAAGGCCGGCAACTTGCTGCAACGCATACACAAAGAAATATTGCCATTAAGCGTAGAGGACATGACGTTTGATATTATCACTTCCATGTTCAATGAAGGTAAGCTGATGTTTCGGATTGGTGCTCCACCGGACTTAAAGAGCATTCGAGAAGCGGGTGTGGATTTCGGAATCGTACCATTCCCTCTGCTTGAAACAGGTGAGCATCCGAAGAGCTTCTCCAATGTAAAATCCATTTATCAGAGCGCCTATAGCAAATATCCGGATGCTGCTTCTCTTCTGGCGCAGTTTGCCACATCGGAGGAGATGCTGCGTAAGCGTTTTGAAATGGTTGGTCAGATCCCCGCTTTAAAGAGCCTATGGGAGAGCGATGCAATCAAAAACGATCCTAACGTAGCGCCATTCATGGAGCAGGTGAAATATTCCGTTCCGATGCCGAACATTCCTGCGAACAATTCGATGTGGGTGCCGATGCAGCAAGCGTATAATCTCATTTGGAATAAGAATGCAGATCCCAAGACGGCGTTGGATCAGGCGGTTGCCAATCTTAAGGACTCCCTTGCAGCTGCGAAATAAAGGAAGCGTGCGCGAACTACTGTATGTAGTTGTACAGTAGTTCGTAATCTACACGGGAAGGTGATTTACGAACTTGCAACCAATGGAGGCTATAGAAACAGGAACAGCAAAACATCGTGTAAATGTAGTCAGGGGAACAATTCTCTCTACTCTATTCATGGGTTTGGGTCAAATTTATAATCGTCAATATGTAAAGGGAATCGGTTTTTTTCTACTTGAGATTTATTTCATCCTAATAATGAGTCACCCTATTATAAAAGGCATCATAGGCGTGATAACGCTTGGAGAGCAGCCGCAGGTTAGAAGCAGAGGGCGTATTGTTACAATCGGGGATCATTCCATCTTTCTTCTCATTTCCGGGATCATTTGTATCATTACACTTGCTCTGTTCTTATTCGTGTACTATTTGAATATTCGGGACGCGCATGCAGTTGGTAAACGGCGAGAGGCTGGCATGCACGTCAATTCTTTCAAAGAGATGGTTCAGAACATCAGGGAAAAAGGATTTCCATACATGTTGCTGATTCCTTCCATTGTTTTTACGGCATTTTTAACGATATTGCCCTTACTGTTCGGAGTTCTGATCGCGTTTACGAATTATTCCGGTCCCGATCATCTTCCTCCCAAAAACCTTGTGAGCTGGACTGGGCTGGATACCTTTAAAGATCTGATTACGTTGAAATCATGGAGCCAAACCTTTTATGGCGTATTTGCATGGACGATTGTATGGGCGGTCATTTCAACCGTGACAACGTTCGGTGTTGGATTGCTATATGCTCTAATGATTAACTATCGAAAAGTAAGATTCAAAAAACTTTGGCGGGGCATTCTGATTCTTCCGTGGGCAATTCCAACGTTCATCTCGTTGCTTATTTTCCGTAATATCTTCAACGGAGCATTCGGTCCATTGAACCAATATCTTAAGATGTTGTCTATCAGTCCAATTCCTTGGCTTTCCGACCCCATATGGACGAAAACGGCAATCATCATTACTAATATTTGGATTGGTTTTCCGTTCTGGCTCATTCTCATGTCGGGCGTGTTGACGGGAATTGACAAGGAACTCTATGAAGCTGCGGAAATAGATGGAGCATCTACGCTAAACAAGTTTAAGTCCATTACGTTGCCGCTTGTCATGTTTTCAACGCTGCCTCTGCTCATCATGTCTTTCGCCGGAAATATTAATAATTTCAATATCATTTACCTGCTTAATACGGGTGGTCCGGTAGACAGTAAGTATAGCTACGCAGGCTCAACTGACATTTTGATCAGTTGGATCTACAAATTGACCTTAGACAATAGCAAGTTTAATGTAGCTTCAGCTGTTTCTATTATTGTTTTCATAATAATTGCAGCACTCTCGATTTGGAATTTCCGAAGAACGAAAGTCTTTAAGGAAGAGGATATGCTGTCATGATGACGAGAAAAACGTCGCTTATGGAAGTCGTAACACTGTCGGCCATTTACATTGTTTTATCCATTACCGTCGTACTGGTTGTTTACCCTGTCGCTTGGATTATCTCCGGTTCCTTGAATCCCGGTGACAGCTTATATGCTAGCACGTTCATTCCAAAGAGGATTACATTGGAGCACTTTAGACACTTGTTTACGGAAACGCCGTATTGGCTCTGGTTCAAGAACACATTGATGATTGCCTTCTTCAATATGATTTTGTCTACGGTGCTGATTGTGACCGCCGCCTACGCATTTTCGAGGTTTCGGTTTCCCGGCCGCCGTTACGGCTTAATGACGATGCTTGTGCTTCAAATATTTCCTAGCTTTATGGGCATGATCGCCATCTACATTCTGCTGCTGCAGATCAATTTATTGGACAATCTGTGGGGATTGATTCTCGTGTATGCCGGCGGCTCTATTCCGTTCAACGCCTGGCTGGTAAAAGGGTATTTTGACGGCTTGCCCCGCAGTTTGGAGGAAGCAGCCAAGATAGACGGGGCATCAAACACGAAAGTGTTTACTAAAATCATGCTGCCGATGTCGGTGCCGATTCTCGTATTCGTTGCGGTCAGTAATTTCATTGGTCCTTGGATGGATTTTATATTTGCAAGACTTGTCATACGCTCGCCCGAGAACAAGACACTCGCAATTGGTCTGTTTGAATTGATTAGCGATCGCTCGAATACGGAGTTTACTACATTTGCTGCCGGAGCCGTGCTCGTTGCCGTTCCTATCACCATCATTTTCTTGCTGCTTCAGAAGTACATGGTGGAAGGCTTGAAGGCAGGAGCTAATAAAGGGTAATTAATAACTTAGCAAAGGAAGTTGTATACGATGAAGGCTATGATTACAGGAAATAACGGAGCTGTGGCGCCGTATGTGAACAGAGAATTGAAGTCTAGAAATCTTGATGTCACGGTCTGGAACCGTGATTTAGTAGGCATCGATAACGAAGAAGAGGTATATCGGTTCATAGAAGAGACGAAACCGGATATTTTCTTCCACATTGCAACCGGTCCAATTGAATGGTTGGAGTATATCGCTAAAGCAACGAAGAAACTGGGAATAAAACTTGTGTTCACAAGCACGGTTTCGGTGTACTCGGAGGACAAGACAGGGCCATATACGCCTGAGAGCATTCCTGACGCGGAAAATAGCTACGGCGTTTATAAGATTCAATGCGAGAAACTACTGAAAGAGGTATATCCTGAAGCTTATATTCTTCGGCTAGGGTGGCAAATCGGTTCCGAAACAGGTTCCAACAATATGTTTGATTTCCTATGCAGAGGCCACCGGGACAATGGATGCATCGAGGCCAGCTCGCAGTGGTATCCTTCCTGCAGCTTTCTAGAAGACACCGCAGCAGCGATCGTGGGCATCGCACTGAATTACGAAAGCAACACGTACCTGCTGAACTCGAATCGCAACTACTCGTTCTATGACATTGTTCTCTATTTGAAACGACTGCACCAACAGGACTGGAAGGTTGTCGAGACGAATGCTTTAGTCCGAGATGACCGGATGTATGATGACCGCATTAATATGAAGCCGTTTGATTTCGCTTAGAAAGTGCTCTGCAAGATAGCGGAAAGACGTAAAAATGCTGAAATGCCATTCGCGCGAATGGTATTTCAGCATTTTGTGCATGGTGTGATTTTCATGAAATTGAGTCGATTTCATTTGCAAAGCTTATAGGCAGGAGAGTCCAGCGACGGGTTGAAATGCCTTCGGCCATGTGTTATGATGACACCAAATTTAACGATTGGAGTGATTGAATAATGTAATATTTCTTGCCGGTCTTAGGGGATAAAACAAAGGTGATTTTGCGTTGTTTTGTTCTTTATTGCCACGGGAAAGTTACTTATTCTTTCACTCTTTTATATACTGCTTCTGCCCTCCGTACGGGCTGGCCTGATGTATATTTTTGAGCTGCGAGAAAAGTAACTTTCTTGCAGCTCATTTATTTTTTTTCAGCAGCAGGAGGGAAAAACATGTCAACGATTCAAGTATCCAACCTGACCTTTGCGTATGAGGGCAGCTATGACACTATTTTCGAGAAGGTCAGCTTCCAGATCGATACCGATTGGAAACTGGGATTCACGGGTAGAAACGGGCGCGGTAAAACGACGTTTATGAAGCTGCTCCTCGGTGAAATGGAATACAGCGGAACCATCTCGTCCCCGGTCGGCTTTGATTACTTCCCATTCACCGTTAATGACCCGGATAATCTGACCATGGATGTTGTGAGCGACATTTACCCAGATTATGAACTTTGGAGGCTGGAGCGCGAGCTTTCCCTTCTCAAAGTTGCGGAAGACGTGCTGTACCGGCCGTATAACACGTTATCCAACGGAGAGCAAACGAAGGTGCAGCTAGCCGCCTTATTTTTAAAGGAAAATCATTTCTTGCTGATCGACGAACCGACCAACCACTTGGATGTACATGCGAGAAAGCTGGTTAGCCAATATTTGAACGGGAAAAAAGGGTATATTCTGGTGTCGCATGACCGGGCATTCCTCGATCATTGCGTGGATCATATTCTGTCGATTAATAAAACCAATATTGAAATTCAAAAAGGAACCTTCTCCAGCTGGTGGGCAAACAAGCATTTGCAGGATCAGTTTGAGCTGAACGAAAACGAAAAACTCGTCAAAGATATCAAACGACTGTCCGATGCCTCCAAAAGAACCGGCCAATGGTCACATGAGGTGGAGAAAAGCAAAAACGGAACACGCAATTCCGGTTCCAAGGTAGACAAAGGATATATCGGGCACAAAGCCGCCAAAATGATGAAACGCTCGAAGTCGATTGAGCAGCGTCAGCAATCCGCGATTGAGGAGAAATCCAAACTGCTCAAAAACATAGAAACTTCGGAGAACCTGCAAATTTCGCAGCTGGTTTATCCCAAGTCCCTACTGGCTGAACTGGACGACGTGGCCATACACTATGACGGCAAAACGATTTGCCAGGACGTCAGCTTCACCATTAACCAGGGAGAGCGAATTGCTTTAACCGGGCCGAACGGGTCGGGAAAATCGAGCCTGCTTAAGCTGATTCTTGGCGAACCTATTCCGTACACCGGCGCTTTCCAGAAAGGCAGCGGGTTGCAAATCTCCTATGTCTCGCAGGATACTTCGCATTTAAGAGGAGACTTGTCCGACTATGCCCGGGAGCAGGGGATTGATGAGAGCCTGTTTAAGGCGATTTTGCGCAAGCTCGATTTCTCCCGCATACAGTTTGAGAAAGACATGTCTATGTTCAGTGGAGGTCAGAAGAAGAAGGTCTTGATCGCCAAAAGCCTTTGTGAAAAAGCCCATCTGCATGTTTGGGATGAACCGCTTAACTTTATAGACGTTATCTCCCGGATGCAGATCGAGGAAGTGCTGCTTGAATATCAGCCTACCTTGATTTTTGTAGAACATGACATTGAATTCACGAGGAAGATTGCAACAAAAACGGTGGAGCTGAAGAGCTGAGGCCTATTCGCATACGAAAGGAATGGATAAGATGTTGGATGAGATTGTAGATGACAGAGCGAACCGCTTACTGATAAGAGAGGTGGTTCGCGTAAATCCATATTATATATTGAGTACGACCTCACTCATTAATACTCCCGCATCGACAATTAAGATCGCCAAGTGTCGGAAGACAAGAACAGTATCCGAATGAAGTCCGCGTAAACCGCGGGCTTATTTATTTATCGGATCATGTTTTTGTCATGTGAAGATGATTTCCGACTGGTGATTAGAACATTGTCCGATTGTCGACAATCAGCCGGTTGACCTGAAACTTCAAGAGCTCAGCCGCCAAATGGCTGTCGTTTTCCCATCCAACTGAAAGGTCAGCGCAACTTTCCAACTGTTGGAAGAGTATATCCTATCAAAACCTACCATGGTACCACAGCATATTAAATAAGGTGTTCAATATGAAGCTGCTCCGGAAGGGGATGCATAATGGATAATGGATAACAAGCTCGGGTTAATGCCTCCGAACGACGAGGTTTTGGATAAGTTCGGCATTCGAGTAGTCGATCCGATTGGTGGAACCCATAATCAGCATTGGCTTGTAGATCGTCTAGGAGAGCGACTTGTCTTGAGACGGTGGTGGTCCACATCGACTGACAATATCGACTACGAAGTACGTCTGCTGACATGCGTCGCTGCACAAGGATGGCCCGTCGCGCCTGCGGTTGAAGCGCCTATTGAAGTAGACGGTCAATATTGGTGCCTGTTCCCTTATCTCCCCGGTGATCCGCCGTCCGAAGTTAACCGGGTTCTCGAACAACGTGCTCGAGGACGACTTTTGGCTCAATTCCACGATGATCTGGCGAAACTTAACGGGTTCGGGCAGCGCGAAGGCTGGCGGCGCTGCGAGGAGATCCTAAATGACCCGGCATTGGACACTATGCTATCCAAGCAAGAGCATAGGCAACCGGAGGAGATCCGTATCCTGCGATGGCACCTTGATCGAGCACGGGAGAGGATTGCAGGGCTTAAACTTCAGGATCGGCCAGGTATTGTTATCCATGGAGACTTCACACCGTGGAACCTGCGCTTCTTAGACGGACGCCTCTCGGGGATCCTTGACTTTGATTTGTCCCATTGGAACCATCGAGTCGCCGACTTCGCACTTTCGTGGCGGGGCATGCATGATGAGATTGTCCAAGCGTATGATGAAGTTTCCCCGCTTGACCCTGAGGAGTGGGAGCTGCTCACGCCAGTATGGTGGGCATGGCTCATTGAAGATGCCTGTCGGGATATCACGAGAGGCATCTTAGTAGATGAGTGGACAATTAATCATATATTGAGACGCTCTCCGTTGATGGGACGAGATTCTGGTGTATACAGGTAGAGGTTTCCATCAGCATATAAACAGGTGGGAGTTGAGAGTGGATGGCTGCGTGCATTGAAATCGCGAGAACGTCCCAATGGGTGAATCGAATCCGGGACTATGTTATTCTGCTGAACGATATCCAGCTCGGGACTGTCGAAGATGGAGGGAAGGTGCAGTTCGAAATAGAGCCTGGCGAGTATGAGCTGCGGTTAACCATTGATTGGTGCGGAAGCACCCGAATGCCTTTTACGATTGCCGATGGGGAGAAACTCCTGTTCCTTACTGGCTGCCGCATTAAGGGGATTGACTACTTTCATCCGTTGATGATGCTTTATTATGTTTTGTATAAGAAGGATCAGTACCTTTTTGTGATTCAGGAACAGGAACAGAAACTGGAACCCGGACCGGGACAGCAATTGATACAGGAACCAGTTCGGCCGAACGAGACAATAGAAATATATATCGCGGGGCAACGTTATGAGCCTTGAGTGACCGTATGGAAGAAATTCAACTATTTGAGTATGACGATGAGAGGAGGAGACACGATTGGGACCTGCGCAGTATTCGGTTAGAAATCCTTCAGGGAACAGAATCATATTTGCCATGACGATGATGATAATTCTATTCATCTACCATGTAATCGACTCCATACATGACCAAGACAGCGTAATTACCCTATGGGCTACGGCTGCAGAGCTTCTCCTGTGCGTAGTTGTCTTGCTAACGACATTGGTCAGAGGATGTAAGAAACCGACTGAACTCTATTTTCACGGGGAGCAGCTGGTATTAAACGGACGCAACATTCAAGCGAAGGATATGAAAGTCATCCTCATTATGGGGTATTTCAGACCAACCATCGGAATCAAGCCACATGGGAACAATATCGTCCCCGTCCATATGTGCTTTAGGTTCGCTAAGGATGAAGATCAAGGCATCTCGGATTTAGGGAAATGGGCTGTACAGAACGATGTGTTGCTGGTTCATAAACGATTTCTAAGGTGGATATGAGCAATAGCCTGCATCGCACAAAGGCCCAAGAATGATTAGCCGCCTCTACATAACTTACGTTAAGGAGGTGGTACACTTGGCTCTGACCCGGCGCTATACCTTGTCGGATTTGAAAGACGAGGTCTATTATTTTGATCATAACTGGAGAAGAATTTTCGCGAATGGCCGCGCCGTCTATGTGGCAACGAGGAATAATGCTTCACTTACCATCAGTATTATCAACGCAAAGGGAAATAAGGTTCCCAAGGTGCTCCAGCGGTACAAAAAGGGAAGCAGAATTGTCGTAATCGGGCTTGCCGTACATGCGCCACCGCACACAACTACGAATTTATAAATACGAGAACGGTTAGAGAGACAGACAGCTGATTTCAAATCGGCTGTCTTCTTCCAATTCAGCAGCGTCAGAATCTCGAGAAACCCAACGTTGTTTCAAACGTCGGGTTTCTCTTTTGGTTGTACTTGTCCACCTTTCGCAACAAATGATCAGCAGGCAGGGTCACAACCGTTAGCGATTCCAACGGGCTTATTTTCATGAAATAGCCACGCTGACAACCGCTAAAGTTTTGCTCATGTTGTTTCGGCAACATAGTGGCTGTCGAGACTGCGGGCTGAGGCTGCCAATCGGCAGCCTGTTTCTCTGTTCAATTAGGAGTAACACCTCGATTCGAATAAGATGAAACGTAAAGGTGCTTTTTACAGTATGTAGGGCAAAAGGAAAATTCCAGATGAGGTGTGCACGCCATGATGACGAATACAGAAACTACCGAATATTTAAGAGCAGAATTAAAGCTAATCGAACGATGGGAGCAAGATCAGAAAGGGCTGTTCTTCTGGGAGAAGCTCGGCAGACTGCCCTTTGCTATCTTGGACCGAATCACCCCAAAGTTCATTCAGGATAAGATTGGCACAGCGCTTGACGAGCTCGGCAATTATGTTCAGAGCGGCGGACGATATCTGATCAGCAAGGATCAGATGTACCGCAAATTCTTTCCGAATGCGGAGCGGGATGAAACAGCTGACTTAGTGCGAATCGGTCAGCTTCCGCTAGGTAGAATGGATGAGATCGCCGATCGCATTATCCAAACAAGCAGCAAGACGGCGACGGTGCAAGGTGCGACAACGGGAATCGGGGGTATTTTCACACTTGCCATTGATATTCCGCTCCTGCTCGGCATTTCACTTAAAGCTTTGCAGGAGGTGGCGATTAGCTACGGCTATGACCCGACGGAACAGGCGGAGCGGGTCTTTATCGTCAAATGTTTGCAGTTCTCCTCCGCTGATATCGTCGGAAAGAAAGCGATTCTGGATGATCTGGCTGTGTTCCAATCCGGTGAGCGGAGCGGTCAGGTCATGTCCCAGCTGCAAGGCTGGCGCGAGGTCATGCTCACGTACAGAGACAATTTCGGATGGAAGAAGCTGTTCCAAATGATTCCGATCGCAGGCATGCTGTTCGGTGCCTATCTGAACCGATCCACCCTTCAGGATGTCGCTGAAACCGGTAAAATGATGTATCGGAAGCGCAGAATTCTCGAGAAGTTGAACAAGGATCACGCGGAGAACTAGTGCCACTCAGATTAAGACCCAATCATGCTCACATGATCGGGTCTTTTCAAATATTCCATAATAGCATGCCTATTCACAAAATAGGGTATCCTTTATCGTAAATCCACCTATCGTGGGGGTCGCCATGATGCCACATACCTACCTAATTTATAAAGACTTTTAACGTACGTTTATTTTAAGTTATTGAAATAATGGAACGATCAATGCAATTACACCTAGAATGGTCGTCCACCATGCAATTGCCTTCTTGGGGTTAGCAAAGCAAATGATCCCTAGGATAACGGCAATTCCGCCCATCAAGAAAGGCGAATAGAAAAACCCGATTACAGCCAATACAATACCGATCCAGCCAAGCCATTTTGCTGCTGTTTCATTCATCGTTAACATCTCCATTAGTTAGATTTGTATGAGCAAGTTGTTTGCTTCGACTAAAGTAAGGTAGGTATGTCGCATCATGGCAACCCGACTGGAATTGCTTCTATTTCAACGCACTGGCGTTTGACCGGTTGCCATGCAAATGAGTCCGAGGATAACAGCTATGCTGCCCATCCAGGCAGTGGCAAAGAAACAGCCGATAATTGCTACTGCGATGCCGATCCAACTAAGCCATTTTCTTGTCATTTCGCTCATGTGCAGCATCCCCCTTATTCGTTTTAGGAAATTGAGGGCTGCGGTTTTTACGCTTTAGCCGATTTGTCTTCAAGACCATATCCATCACGGGGTTCGTTACGCCGTACATCGCTTTCTCATCCATATGATGATGCAGCAGATGTCTTTTCTTCATCCATTTCCCCCAAGGAGTCAATGGTACGATAGGGCGATGAGCGATATAATGCTGCCATTGATAATAGATCTGAAAGCTGGATGTACCGAATACGACGGCTAGCGACAGATGCCAGTCAAATCCCGTTACCAAATACGCCGCTGCGAGGATAATCAAATAGCCGTACACATCGACTGATACCGGTCCGAATAAATGCTTCACATCGTTAGGCGTCTCGTGATGAGCAACATGCCCCTTATAGGATTTGGGAGCAAATTGCGGACACTCATGAAGAACGAATCGGTGTGCCGTATATTCGATTAAGATAAATACGACAGCGCCAACGCAAATGGCCGGAATAGCCCAGAGACTGCCCAATGTTGCTATGACCCCGCAACAGCTAATGAAGACAACAGAGATGAGAAACATAATAGGATGCTGGCCTAAAAATTCTCGCGTATATTGCATACGGGTCGTCTCCGATCTCATATACAATCCCTCCCATTTAATCGACTTTGTGTTGATTAGTCGTCACACAGTTTATTATAATGAGATGGAGGATAAATTCAATGATCAAGATGCGCTTAAAAGTCGATTATCCGACACACGGCTTAAGGAAGTTCATTAGTTGAGAAATTAGTTCACTTTGAGGTGGAAGAACATGCAGGACAAGACAGATCCTAGAATAATAAGAACGAAGCTGATGCTTAGAGATGCCTTAATTGACTTATTGGAGGAGAAAGGATTAGAAGCGATAACCATCCGGGATTTGATGCAGCAGGCCGGTTTGCATCGGAGTACTTTTTATTTACACTACCGGGATAAATACGATTTACTAGAGTTGAGCAAAGAGGATATGATTAATGAAATTCTATCAATTGTGAATGAGATCGACCCTATTCACCTCATGAAATATGCCGCGCGTAACGAGCCTGATCCGGCTTTCCTGAAGCTGTTCGATTTCTTTACCCTGCATGCCGTATTTTTCAGAGTTCTCTTAGGACCTAAAGGCGATCCGGCTTATCCCATTCAAATAAGAAGAATAATGGAAAAGCTTATCTATAGTAAGCTGTCCTTGATTCAGTCCGAAGAGGCAGCGATGCCGCGTGAGTACATCATTGCTTATTTGGCTGCTGCAAATTTAGGTGTCATCCAGCACTGGCTAGAACACGGCATGCAGCTTTCTCCCAGAGAGATGGCCTTGTTGATAACGCGGATGACCACCTTCGGCCCGCTGCAGACCTTCGGACTGAAGGAGGCATAAGGAACTAAAGACGACATAGGTCAACCTTATAATACGGGTTGGCCCTTTTTGTGCTTAATTTTCGCTAAAGATCACTTCAACTGTTCGACAAAGAACGGCCTCTTTGCTCGATTAATGTATAATTGTGCGATGGGGATTTCTTCAATTACAGGAAACAATGAGGAGGATTCATGCAAGGTAAAAATAATACACCAAATCCAAAAATAACAACCTTATTTAACTTCCCCTGCTTCGGTAATATGAAAGTCAAAGTCTGCTTTACTGCGGGATGCTTGATCGAAGGGGGCAAATAATGTGATCAAACTTATGGTAGTCGATGATGAACGTTGGATTCGTGAAGGATTGAAACAGACGATTGACTGGAGCTCGCATGGCATTACATTCATAGGCGATGCCGAAGATGGATGTGCAGCGCTTAAGCTGATCGATGCGAATGTTCCGGACATCGTCATCTCGGATATTAGAATGCCCGCTATGGACGGAATGGAATTAATAGAAGAAATCGAGCGAAGAGGCTTGGACATCAAGGTTATTTTCATCAGCGGGTTCAGTGATTTCGTATATGCGCAGAAAGCCGTGAAGCTGGGAGCCTTCGATTATATCCTCAAGCCCATCGAGGAAAAGGTCCTCATGGAGATTATTGAGCGCTGCATCTGCGAAATTACGAAGAAGAGAGAGCTTGCTCTCCGATTAGAGGAGCTTTCGGGTCGTGTTAGAGAGAGTCTGCCCCTCGCTAGGCAGAAGCATTTGGAAATGTGTTTAACCCAGCCCATTGCCGGTCCGGAATTATTGTCGAAGTGGGAGGCGCTTCGCATTGAGCTGAACCCGAATCGACTCATTGTCCTGTCTGCAGTCGTCCATGATTGGGGTGAGCGGGACATAAGCGAGAGAGGCTGCTCGCAACTCAGATACGCGCTTGGAAACCTCATGGAGGAGGTCTTTCAAGAAGGAGATATATCGTGCGTGGCATGTCTCTTACATGAGAATGAATTTGCGGATGCAGCGCTTATTAGCTCGTGGGAGATGGAGACAGCCGATCCTGCTATGGAAGTCTACCGCTGCGCGAAGCGGGTTATAGAAGGTGCGCTTGAAGTGCTGGGCATTCAAATTAGCATCGGCATCAGCAGCATGGCAGAGGGGGAACGACTGGTAGTCGCTTTTAGGGAAGCGCTTACAAACAGTGCGGGATATGTATTGAACGGCCCTGGTCTTGTGTATGGCCCGGCAGATGCAACTGTTGGAGCCTGTAAAGGAAAAGAAACGGTTATGTTCACGGCGGGCATACCCTCCACTGCGATGAAAGCCGATGCACTCGACATGGCGTGGATGAATCGAGTTCTTCATGCCATCAAGCTGATGGATGAAGGAAAACTAACCGATCTGCTTGACCAGCAGACGGAGCTTATTGAAGAGCTTGTTAAACAGACTTCCGCGCTTGCCGTTCGATGTGAGATGAATATGTATCTGGGGACCCTTCTATCCAAGTGGAAAGAGCTGTGCTTGGTGAGAGAGCATTCAGAAGCCTACATTGTTACTCATCAACAGAAGCTTGAGCTTTACCGCTGTACGCTGGGTAATTGGAAGAACGCAATAATAAGTGCTTTTCTGAAGAAAGATCGAGCTGCTGCCGGGTCCGGACAGCGAAGTACGATCGAAATCGCCCTGCGCTACATTCACGATAACTATCATCATGGCATCAGCCTCAATAAAGTAGCAGAAACGATCTATATGAATCCTTCCTACTTTAGCAGGGTATTCCATGCTGAGGTTGGGGAGACGCTGAGCCGCTATCTTATTCGCATTCGAGTTGCGAAAGCGAAAGAACTGCTCGAGCAGACGCCGCTTAAGATCTATGAGGTTGCGGAATCTGTAGGGTACAGAGACTTTCGGCATTTTGTCAAAACCTTTAAGGAATCGGAAGGGATCACCCCTGCCCAATTTCGAAACTACGGCACATAAGAAGAGAGGGATACCATCATGTCGTCACTTATCGGAAAGCTGAAGCTCCCTACTGTCGGTATGAAAGTATTTGTCCTTTTTGTAGCCAGCATGCTGATTATTATTACGGTCATGGGCTATCTCTTCTATGATAAATCCGCTGAGCTGATGGAGAACAAAATCGGAGGCATGGCTCTTCAGAATGTGCAGCAGATGAGCAAGCGGATCGATATTCTCTTGGAAGGTTATGAGGATCGTTCCCTTCAGGTCGTTGGCAACGAGGAGATTCAGAAACAGCTGATTGGAAAGTTCGCCAATGAGACAGAGGAAATACAGAATAATGATGCGAATACAGCTTTCTTGTCAAATTTGGTAAATTCAAGAAATGACATCAATGATATCTATCTGCTGGGCGAGGAAGGTTTCTCCTTCCATTATTCGCCTAAGACGTCATTTCCCGCCTATAACGCTTACGCTAATGAATTTATGCAGGAATCCTGGTATAAGCAGATTCGGAAGGCTGACGGCGAGGTCGTATATTTTGGCATTCGACCGTCGCTCATTAGAGGCGGAGACACCAATTTGGTATTCAGCTTTGGCCGTGCGGAGAAAAACTTTACGACCCGCGGAGAAATTATTGGCGTGCTGGTCTATGAAGTCGATCCAACGGAGATCATCGAGATTCTGTCGGAAATCGACTACAACGGATCAGGCATGAATGTCATCGTTGATGATGAAGGGCAGATTATCGGCGATAAGGATGGGGTACGTCTGTCCAGTAAGCTTGGTGTTCCGCTAGGTAAAGAGAGTCAGGGAATAGTAAGCACTAGGGTGGATGGGGAACAGATGCTGGTTGTCTACAACCGGTTGGAAACGAGTAATTGGACGCTGGTCGGTATGCTTCCGGGCGCTGATTTAATGAAGGAAGCAGGCAGTCTGCGGTGGTACATCCTCTCTCTTGGACTGGCTTTCGCCTTCATCGGCATACTGCTTGCGATCTTTATTGCCTCAACGGTCCATCGACCGCTTCAGAAGATGATTCGAGCCATGCGCAAGGCTGAGAATGGCGACTTTAACGCTCGCATCGAAGACAAGCGCGAGGATGAATTTGGTTATCTGTTCAGTCATTTCAACCGAATGGTCGCTCGTATCAAGGAGTTGATTAACGAGCTATACGTGCAGAAGCTGCTTGAACAGGGGCTTCAGCTCAAGATGCTGGGCTCTCAGATCAATGCCCATTTTCTATACAATACCTTGGATTCGATTCATTGGATTGCCCGTATTCACAAGGTTGACGACATCAGTACGATGATATTCGGGCTGTCTAAATATTTGCGGGTAAGCTTGAATGAAGGCAGGGACGAGGTTGCCGTCAGCGAGGTCATACAACTGCTTGACAGCTACATCATGATTCAGAAGATTCGTTACCAGGATAAGTTTTCGCTTCATTTGCATGTCGATCATTCGCTCGAGCAGTATACGGTATTGAAGTATATTTTCCAACCGCTTGTCGAGAACGCGATTTATCATGGTCTGGAGAAAAAGTCAGGCAAAGGCCGGCTAGATGTAGCTTTTATCCACGAAGCCGACTGTTTGAAGTTTAAGGTAACGGATGATGGTGCGGGCATTGCGGCAGACAAGCTCTCCGATCTGCAGCTTATCCTAGGCGGCAAAGGGCCTGAGGAATACGATAATTTTGCCCTGCGGAATATTAATTCGCAAATCCATATCGCTTACGGCACTCAATATGGAATCGAGATTCAAAGCAAACATGGCGCTGGCACCGAAGTCACGATGACGATCCCGCTTACACAGAGAAATCAAAGCAAGCATGCCGGCTGAGCGCCTGACGCAATAGGGCAGTAGAAGCAACTGATTTCGCGAGAATGTAAGAGAGGATGTAGGTCACGATGAAAATGCTTTTAAGCAATAAAAAGCTTGTTTCGTTCATGCTTGTCCTCATGATCATCATCATCATGTTATCGGGTGCCTTATTTATCAAAGGGACCCGTTCGAGTTCGGAAGCCAGCACAGACTTGACTGATTTGCAGCAGGATTCCAAGAGCACGGCGAAGCATGGCAGCAGTCCTGTAACGATAAGCTTCTGGTTCCCGTGGGGAGGGGGATTTCAGAAAGAGTTTCACGATACGGTCGTCGTACCTTTCGAGAGAGCAAACCCCGATATTAAAGTCAAAATGAGATTTGTCGAGAATTCCGATAATTCGCAGGCTTCAGATAAACTCTTAACGGCAATCGCGGGAGGCAGGGCACCGGATGTCGCTATGATTGATCGCTTCCTAATCAGCGAATGGGCATCGATGGGGGCATTAGAGGACTTGTCGAGCGATGTGACTCATGACGGTATGGCTAGCCTCTACTATCCGAATATTTGGCCGGAAACGCAATATAACAATAAAACATTTGCCTTGCCATGGAACGTAGACAGCCGTGCGATGCTTTACAATAAAACGATGATGGAAGAAGCCGGCCTTGATCCCAATAAGCCGCCAACCACGATTGCCGAGTTAGACGCGATGGCTGAGAAAATGTTCAACCTCAATAAGGAGGGCAATTACGAGCAAGTGGGCTTCGTCCCTTGGATGGCGCAAGGTTTCTTATATGCGAATGGATGGAATTTCGGCGGTCAATGGGAGAACCATGGAGAACTGACACCTAACAATCCGGAGAACGTCCAGGCGCTGGAATGGATGCAGAGTTATGCGAAGAAGTATGACCCTAAGAAGCTGGCAAGCTTCTCGGATACGATCAGGCAGGCCGGGGTAAACCCATTCGCTTCCGGGAAGGTCGGATTTATTTATGAAGGGAATTGGCTGTTGAATGATATCAATGACGTGAGTTTCGATTGGGGAATTGCGCCTATGCCTACCCAAGAAAGCGGTCAATCGGTAACTTGGGCAGGGGGCTGGTCGTTCGCCATGCCCAAAGGCGCGAAGCATAAAGAAGAAGCCTGGCGATTTATTAAATATGCGGCGGGGATCGAAGGCTCGTATCTCTGGGCAGGCCGCGGCGAAACCTATGATTTGAGCAGTATTCCGGAAGTGAATAAGCAGCTGGGCTTGGATAAGAAGAAGAACTTAGAGGTATTCGTGAACCTTCTTGACCATGCTTATATTCGTCCGGTGTCGCCGATAGGCGGATATATGTGGGACGAGCTGTACCGGGTGCAGAAGCTGGCTGTCAATTTGCAAGGCGAGCCGCAAGCGCTGCTGGACGAATTGAAGCGGAAACTCGATGCTCACCTCATTGAAGTGAAGTCCGAGGAACGCAGCAAGACGGAGCATCCCACACCGGACACATTATAAACCATAGAGAAGAGAGTCTATCGAACGAGATAGACTCTCTTTTTTTACGAGAAAAACCATATCAAGTCAAAATAGTACACTAAATGCAAAAGCAGTCTCGTTACCACTAGAAATAAAAGCGTTTACACTGAGAACGTGTAGCGACGAATACCCAGTAAAACGAGTTAATAGGAGGAGAAAAGGTATGGAAGCTCTAGCTTTGAAACCGGGCATGATTAAGTTTTTCATTGCTGCACTATCGGTAAGTTTGGTATTGACAGGCTGCGGGGGTACGAATGGCGAGAATGGAACGAATACGACCGAAGCGAATAACGCATCGAGTTCAACAAGTCCAGACAATACGGCAAGCCCAGACAACACAGCAACCCCGGACAATACAGCGAGCGAAGACAGCGGTGAGAAAGTTACACTCGATTTCTGGGGCTGGGGTGGCAAGTTCCAGACGGACTACACCAAGATCGTAATCAGCGAATTTGAGAAACTGCACCCGAATATTAAAGTGAAATACATTGCCGAGCAAGGGATCGAGAAATTAACGACGCTGATTGCCGGAGGCACGCCGCCGGATGTGGCGCTGCTGGATCGCTTCATGGCCGGAGCATGGGCGGCCAAAGGCTCGATCGAGAGCTTGACTCCCTACCTCGAGATTGACGCAGATGTAAGCGCAGACGATTATTATCCAAGCGTGTGGGCCGAAGGGAATTATAAAGGCGAGCTGTATGCGATGCCGTTCGGCACGGATAACCGCGCCATGTATTATAACAAAACCTTGATGAAAGAGGCGGGCCTTGATCCGGAGAAACCGCCGACCACGATCAGCGAGCTCGATGCGGCAGCGGAGAAGATCTTTAAGAAGACGAGCAGCGGGTACGAACAAGTCGGCTTTATTCCATGGATGAATCAAGGCTTCTTATATACGCAGGGCTGGAACTTTGGCGGAGAATGGGCGAAGGGCGAGGAATTAACGCCGAACGATCCGCAAATCGTGAAAGCGCTGGAATGGATGGCCGGTTATGCGAAGAAATACGACATGGCCAAGATCAACAAGTTCAACGACGTCATGGGCAAAACGGGAATTAACCCGTTCTGGACGGGTAAAGTCGGCTTCGTGTTCGACGGCAACTGGATCTTAAACGATTTGACCAGTAACGCCAAGGTCAAACCAACCTTTGAGTGGGGCGTCGCTCCGATGCCTTCCGAAGACGGATACGCGCAAACCACTTGGGCAGGCGGCTGGTCGTGGGTCATGCCTAAGGGAGCTAAACATCCTAAAGAATCGTGGGAGCTCCTTAAATTTATCGCCGGTTATGAAGGCACGCTGCTTTGGGGTAAACGCGCCGATGCCGGCAACGATATAACGGCGATGCCGAAAGTAAACGAAGAATTGAAGATTACGGAAAAAGAAAAGTTGAAGGTATTTGTAGATTTAATGGAAATCGCGCATACCCGTCCTGTTACCCCGGCAGGTCAGAAACTGTGGGATGAATCGTTCAAGGCTTCGGATGCGGCGCTCAATGGAAAAGGCGAGCCGAAGAAGCTGCTCGATGAAGCGAAGAAGAATGTAGATAATGAGCTCAAGAAATTAACAGCCAAATAGAGACATAGGAACGAGAGGGGTAGGAGCCAGTGCTACCCCTTCCTACTTGAATTCAAAGAGGTGAGGATTGTTGAAATGGCATTGGATTGATGCTTTGAACTGGAAGAAAGTCATGCTTATATCGATCACCTTTCTTGTTTTCTCGGTCACCTTTGGCGAAAACCTGCAATCTTATGCCAGCGAGCGATTACGGGATCGCAATCAGAATCAAGGCGTTCCGCAAGCGGATTTAACGGATATGTCCGTTGACGATATTCTGAAGCCAACCTATGGGAAAACGCTTGGCATGTATAAGGAGAAGGGCTATAAGCCCGCCGAATCCTTCGAGGCCAGCCTTAAAGCCGATCACTATTCAGCCTTCGGAGGCGTTAAGCCGAGTACCAAAGCAGTCGAGAGTACCTCATCCGCGCTGATATGGGAGAAGGATACGGAGTGGCTGGAGTGGACCATTGAAGTTCCGGAGGACGGGCTTTACAGCCTCGTGGCGAGCTATTATCCGCTAGCCGGGAAGAGGCTGCCGATTCAGCGTGAGCTGCTCATTGACGGGCAGAGTCCTTTCCGCGAAGCGCAGCGGATCTATTTCACCCGTAACTGGATGGATGAAGGCAAGCCGCTTCAGAACAATCAAGGTGACGACGTTCGGCCGAAACAAATCGAGAAGCCGATCTGGATGGAAACCGCGATCACGGACGGAAACGGTCTGTACTCAGAGCCCTTTCAGTTTTACTTCGGTGCAGGCAAGCATGTTATTCGCATGAATTATTTGGTTGAAGCGATGGCGCTGGATGAAATACGAGTGAAGTCCCCGGAGCAATTGCCCGGTTATGGCGAAATCGAGAAGGGCTACGAATCACAAGGCTTCGAGCCGGTACGGCAAGTGAACGTGAAAGTGCAAGCGGAGAACAATCCGATGAAATCCGATCCGACGATTCGCCGAGAATCCAATGGCGACCCCTTAATGGAACCGGCAGGAGACGGAACGAAACTACTGAATGCATTCGGCGACTGGCGCTGGAGAAAAGGCGGACAGAGGGCTTCATGGACGTTCTCGGTCCCGAAGGATGGATTATATAAGATTGGCATGAAATTCGGACAATGGTGGGGCGATGGGTTACCGTCTTATCGCCAAATTCTCATAGATGGGAAGGTTCCGTTTCAAGAGCTGGCTGAGTATCCGTTCTCCTACTCCCGAAACTGGCGAATTGAAACCCTTCACAAAGACAAGGAAGACGGAGATGCGCAGCCGCTGCTCATGCATCTAACCGCAGGCGAGCATACCCTCACGATGGTTGCGGTTGTCGGGCCTTATCAGTCCATTGTCGAGAACTTAACGGCGGATACGCAGAAGCTGTCCGATCTATACAGGCGAATTATTATGGTCACCGGACCGACACCGGATCCCAACTTCGAATACGAGCTGGGGAAGAAGATTCCTAAGCTTATTGATGATTTGAAGATCATTGCCGATGATTTGCTAGTCCAAATGGATGCACTGAATGCCATATCGGAGAAGGAACCGAGTACGGTAAACAGTCTTCGCATGATGAATCATACCTTCGAGAAAATGATCCACAATCCCGATTCGATTCCAAGGCAAATCTCGGAGCTCAGCAACAGCCAGACCAACTTAAGCACGCTGCTGATGGGCTTGCAGAATGTCCCGCTCGTGCTGGATTACCTGTTGGTCAGCTCCCCGGATACGAAGTATCCGAAGGTGAAATCGAATTTCTTTCAAAAGTCCGTAAGTACGCTGAAGAATTTCATCGCCTCTTTTACGAAGGACTACACCGGCGTTGGCAGCGTCTACGACAAGGACCAACCGGCACATGAAACAGGTCCGGTACTCGAAGTATGGGTGTCTCGGGGCAAAGAGTGGGCGGAGATCATGAAGGAAATGGCGGAGGAAGAGTTCACGCCAAAGACCGGGATACGGATCAACGTGAACACGCTCCCGGCCGGACAGCTCAACTCGGGTTCCGTCAATACGCTGCTGCTCGCGGCCAGTTCCGGTAAAGCACCGGATGTCGCAACCGGAGTGGACTCCCATTTGCCCGTCGAGTTTGCGATTAGGGATGCTGCCGTTGATTTAGCCCAGTTTCCGGATTACGAGGAAGTCAGCAAACGGTTTCTGCCGGGCTCGCTGATTCCGTTCGGCTATAACGGCGGGAATTATGCGCTGCCGGAAACGCAGGATTTCAACGTATTGGTGTATCGCAAGGATATCTTGAAGGAGCTAGGCGTGAAGGTCCCGCAAACATGGGAAGACACGTATGCCATGCTGCCGATCCTGCAGCAGAACGGCATGCAGATGTATTATCCGATTTCATCGCTCGGCTTCATGCCGTTCCTCTATCAGAACGGAGGAGAATTCTATCAAGAGAGCGGAGCGAAGTCGGCGCTTGATTCTCCGGAAGCCTTTCAAGCCTTTACGGAATGGACGGAGCTGTACACCAATTATAAATTTCCGGTTGCCGCGAACTTCTTCAACCGGTTCCGTACAGGAGAAATGCCGATTGGGATTAGCGACTATTTGACCTACGTACTGCTCTCTACGGCAGCGCCTGAGCTGATTGGCCGCTGGGGCGTAGCGCCTTCGCCGGGGCATATCAATCAAGAAGGCAAGATTGATCGTACGAGCGGCGGGGTTGCGCAATCCATAGCTATCTTCAAGCAATCCAAGCATCAGAAGGAAGCTTGGGAGTTTCTGAAGTGGTGGACGAGCAAGGACAGTCAGGTGCAATTCGCGCAAGAGCTGGAAGCGTTGCTTGGCGTCGAGGCCCGCTGGAATACGGCCAATATGGAAGCCTTCTCGCAGCTGCCTTGGCCGGAAGATGACTTGAAGGCTTTGACGGAGCAGTTGAAGTATTACAAGGAACAGCCGTATGTGCTTGGCGGATATTTTACGCCTCGGAACATCGATAATGCTTGGAACCGTGTCGTTCTGGGCGGGATGAATATAAGAGAGTCGCTGGAGCAGGGAGTCAAGGATATTAACAAAGAGCTTAGAGCCAAACAAAAAGAGTTCGGGTTCACGCCGGATTAATTGTGAGGGCACGAGGAGGAGCGGTATGCAAAGCAGTGTAGAAGTGAATAATCCGCTTCAGCTGAAATCACAGAAGATAAGCCGATTCAAATTATCCCAGGCAGGCCGCAAGGCTGCGCTAGGGTACTTGTTTCTGAGTCCATTCCTCATTCTGTTCATCGTCTTTACGGTTGTTCCCGTCGTTCAATCCGTCTATCTGAGCTTCACCTATTACAACATGCTTCAACCGGCGAAGTGGGTCGGTCTCTCGAATTACAGCGTGTTGTTCTTGGAAGACGATATCTTCATCAAATCACTGAAGAATACGTTTATCTTCGCAGTCATAGCAGGACCGCTGAGCTACTGTCTCTCCTTCCTGCTCGCTTGGATAATCAACACGCTGCGTGCCAAAATGCTCTTCTCGCTCGCTTTCTATGTGCCGTCGATTACGAGCGGGATCGCGTTATCCATCGTCTGGCTCTATATTTTCTCGGGAGACCGTTACGGATTATTGAACAACTGGATGCTCAGCTGGGGAATGATCAGCGAACCGATCCTGTGGACGACCGACCCGGATACGATCATGCCGGTGATCATCATCGTTTCGTTATGGATGAGCATGGGGACCGGCTTCCTGGTATTCCTTGCAGGCTTGCAGAATGTTTCGCCCGAGCTCTATGAAGCGGGTTCGATTGACGGAATATCAAGCAAATTCCAAGAGCTGTGGTTTATTACGCTGCCCTTGATGAAACCGCAGCTCTTGTTCGGCGCGGTCAATTCCATCGTAGCCGCCTTTGGCGTATTCGACATAGCCGTGGCCATCGCGGGCATGCCAAGCCCGAACTACGCCGGACATACCATTATCTCGCATCTCTTTGATTATGCTTTCATTCGGTTCGAGCTAGGATACGCATCTTCCATTGCGGTCTTCTTGTTCTTCCTAACCTTCGGATTAGGGCGAATCGTGATGAAGCTGCTATCATCCAAAGAACAATAAGGGGGGCCAAAGGACGTGACGGTAAACTATGCGAAATTTGCGGCCCGCTTTAACCGGGGACTGTTGTACCTAGTCATGATCGCGTTGGTTGGTTTTACGGCCATGCCTATCATTTATATGGTTTCAACCGCCTTCAAGCCGCTGGATGAGCTATTTCTTTACCCGCCAAGATTTTTCGTGCAGAAGCCGACCATGCGCAGCTTCTATGACTTGCTGACCGCAACGGACAGCTCAATTGTTCCCTTCTCTCGTTATATCTTCAACAGTGTATTTATTTCGATTACCATCGTAGCGGCGAGTTTGTTCGTTTGCAGCTTGGGTGCCTACGTGCTCTCCAAATTCAAACCGCCGGGGGCGGGCTTCATCTTCGCCGTTATTCTGTCGGCACTGATGTTCTCGCCGCAGGTGACGCAGATCCCGACTTACTTGATCGTGTCGAAGCTGGGTTTAGTCAACACGTACTGGGCTTTAATACTCCCGAAGGTCGCGGTTGCCTTCAATATCTTCCTGATGAAGCAGTTCTTCGATCAAATCCCCGATGCGTTAATCGAAGCCGCGCATATCGACGGCGCATCGGAATGGAAGATCTTCTGGCGCGTCATTATGGCGGTCAGCAAGCCGGCCTGGGCAACCTTGGTCATCTTCACCTTCATCGGGAACTGGAATGATTATTTCTCCGCGCTTGTCTTTACGACAAGCGAAACGATGAAGACGCTGCCGCTGGCAATCCAAACGCTTGCCGGGGGACCGGGGGTTGTTGCGCGCTCGGGCGCTCTTGCCGCAGGCACGTTCTTGATTACGCTTCCGCCGATCTTAATCTTCCTTCTGTTTCAGAAGCTTATCATGAACACGATGGTTCATTCCGGGATCAAATCTTAGGGGGCGGACACGATGATCAAACGTATATCAGCGAGCATAATCGGCTGTTGTCTGCTCGTTCTGCTTGGAGCTTTACCCGCCGCCAATGCATTACCGCAAATGTCGTATACCCTTGATCCGATGTATGGCTACAAAATTCCGATTCCGCTCACGTACACGGTAGACAATGTCATTCTCGATGTAGGCACGCCTGGCTTAAATAAACCAAGCGACTTGTTTATCGACGAGAAGGGGCAGTTGTATGTCGCGGATACGGATAACAATCGGATCGTGAAATTAAGCAACGACGGAAAAGTGCTGGGTATCTATGGCAAGGAGCAAGGTGTCGAGCTTGACCAGCCAAGCGGCATATTCGTCGATACGCTTGGCGATATGTTCGTGGCGGACACAGGCAGCGGCAAGGTCATCCATTTGTCGCCGGAAGGAAAGCTCGTCGAAGAATTCGTGAAGCCGGAGTCTTCCTTGCTAAGCGAGGATTTGGAATTCGCCCCGGATAAAGTCATTATGGATCGGCGCGGTTATTTGTACGTGCTGAATAAGACCGACTACAGCGGCTTTATGATGATCGACGCCATGAACCGGTTTCGGGGTTATATCGGAGCCAACCGCGTTCCTTTCGATTGGAAGAAGCTCCTTATTCGAGTACTGGCAACGCCCGAGCAGAGGGAGCAGCTCAACAATGCGGTTCCGCAGCAGAATTCCAATCTGACCATTGACAGCAAAGGATTCATCTATGCGCCAACCGTGCTGAGCAGCGCCGATCAGCTTAAGAAGTTCAATGCCATGGGGGAGAACATCTATACGAAGAAGTTCTTCGGTGAATCGTCGATTGACAGCGGAACACTGGAGCTTCCTTATTTCGCCGATCTGGCGATCGATCAGTATGGCATTATTAATGCGCTGGATGCCATGTCACGGAAGATCTATCAGTACGATCAAGAGGGGAACTTGCTGGCCGTATTCGGCGGTCAAGGCGATGCGAAGAGCAGGTTCGAATATCCGTCGAGTATCGTTGTCGATCAAGCAGGCACCATCTACGTGCTTGACCGAGATCGGAACAATATTCAGATGTTCAAGCCGACGCGGTTTGCGGAGCTCGTCCATGAAGCCAGTCAGCTGCATTATAACGGACGTTATCAAGAGGCGTTAATCCCTTGGAAGGAAGTTTTGAAGATCGATGAGAATTACCCGTTGGCCCATCGCGGCGTGGCCAAAGCGCTGATGAAGGAAGAGAAATGGAAAGAGGCCATGAAGGAATTCAAACTGGGCGAAGATCAGGATGGGTATTCCAAGGCCTTTGCCGAGTACAGGCATGACTTTATGCGCGAATATCTCGGATGGATTCTCATCGCTGCCGTTCTCATTATTTATGCTATTTATCTCATCGTGAAGTTCATGATTCGCATTACGAACACCGTCATAAGGAGGTATGGCTATTGAATACATCAGCTGTGAAACAGTCCGGTCAGCGTTCGCTGCGGCTCGGGGTAGCCATCCTCTTCCATCCGGTGGATGCCTTTGAAGAGCTTCAGAAGAAGAAGCATCTCATGTCGGCATTTGTGCTCATTCTACTCACCTTATGTGTTCGAATCGTAACGATCTATATGACAAGCTTCCATATTACGTCCCTGCAGCCCGAATACGCCGATTTGAACTTGGAAATCATCCGATTCGTAGTGCCGCTGATATCGGGGGTTATCGCTTGTTATCTGATTACGGCGATTATGGACGGCGAAGCGTATTTCAGCCAAATCTTAACGGCGATGTCCTACGCCCTCATTCCGTATATCGTATTTGCGATTCCGCTCGCTGCGATTTCCTTGGTGTTATCAAGAGGCGAGCTGGGTCTATATAACAGCATCAATCTCATCATCTGGTTATGGGTCGCGCTGCTTATCTTTATCCAGCTGAAGGTGCTGAACGATTATTCCTTTAAGAAATCGGTAGGCGTCCTCCTCCTGTCTATATTTGCTTTTATCACCTTCTGGGGAACGGTTGGTCTCGTCTTCTCCCTGACGAATCATGTCCTGCAATTCGCACGTGAAGTCTCCATTGAAATCAGATATTTATGGGAGAATTAAGGGGGTACCATGATTACGAGAATAGTGAATCGCAAAACAATCTATTCAGCATTTGTTGCCGTCATTGTGGTGCTTCTGGTCATCCTTGCCTTACCCTCGCTTAAGAGTGCCATTGCCCGCGCGCAGCTGGAAATGAAGCCGAAGAACGAAGTAGTGGAGGCTGCGGCCGATACGCCGGCAGGTGATGATGCAGAGCAGCAGACACCAACCGAATTCGAGAAAGTGGCGGAAACCGAGCGGCTTGAGCTGCTGTTTCGTTCTTCCGATTCCGCGATTGTGGTGAAGGATAAGAGTAATGGCTATACATGGCAATCGGCGGTTCCGATTCAGGACGCAGCAACGGAAGGCAATGATCTATGGACCGCAAGCAGCCAGTCCATCTTCCATATGACGTTTACGGATCCGAATTTACCGGCACTTGAAACGCAGGAGACGAACTCGGTGATCGAGCAGCCGAAGATCAAGACAACGGCGCTGGATAACGGAATATCCGTTCATTACGAGCTGCCAAGACTACAGATCAGTTTCGATATGATCTTCGAATTGAAAGGGAACGCCCTAGAAGTCACCGTTCCCGGACAATCCATTCAAGAAGCAGAGAATAATTGGCTGATGGCGATATCGCCGCTTCCGTTCTTCGGAGCGGCCCTGGATCATGATCAAGGCTATGCGATTTACCCGGATGGTCCCGGGGCGCTGTCGACCTTTAAGTCGAATCATCCGAATTACTTGAATCCCTATCGTGCGAGCGTGTATGGATCGGATACGATCTCATTTAATAACTATCAACGGCAGCAGAATGCGCTGTTGCCTATATTCGGCTTGAAGGTGAATGATAATGCTTTTCTCGGCATGATCACGAAAGGCGAGTACGATGCGAACATTCTGTATTCGCCCAGCGGCTACTTGATCAATATGAATCGCGTATCCTCGGAGCTTGTCTATAGGCGTGAGTATGAAGCGGTGAAGAAGGACGGGAATTTGACCAAGAAGCCGGAGAAGCAGCTGCTGCGGGAAGATCATACCATTCGATATGTGTTCTTCAGCGGCAAGGAAGCGGATTACAGCCATATGGCTTCCGCGTATCGGCAATATCTCATCGATGAGAAAGGGGTCGCTCCGCGCATTAAGAAAGGAGAACCGATTCCGTTCGGACTTGATCTGCTAATGGGCATTAAGGAAGGCCAAATTCTGTTCGATCATTTCATTCCTACGACATCCTTTGATGAAGCTCAGCAAATCATGGAGGATCTGACCAAGCGGGGAGTAGACAGCATCTCCGCCAATCTGCTGGGCTGGACTAGAGAGGGCTACTTAGAGTACCCATCCGGTTATAAACCATCTTCGAAGATCGGCGGCACAAGCGGACTAAAGAAATTAAGCGAGTATGCCAAGGCGAATAACGATCAGCTGTTTCTACAGGACAATTACATCATGGCCTGGAAAGGCGTCGACGGCTTCTCTACACGCAGCGATGTCGTTGTCGGAGCGAATCACTTTGCAGTCACGGATCGGTATAGCGAGCTCTTCTACTTGAATGCGGGCAAGCAAAATGAACGTTTTCAAGATAAGGTGCTTGATCCGCTCAGCAAATTGGCGATTACCGGCATTAATTTCGATGGTATCGGCTATACGGACTACTACGACTTTAATAAGGATTACCCGCTGAATCGAGAAGGAACGGCTTCGAAGTGGCTGGAAATGATGGGTAAATCAGTGGACCAGTTTGGCGCAGCCGCCGCAATCGGGGGCAACGGGTATACCATTCCCCACTCGTCCCGTTTGTTCAGTATTCCGATGGAAGACAGCGGCTATTTCTTTACGGATGAAACGATTCCGTTCTACCAAATGGTCGTGCATGGGCTGATCCCGTACTCGGGTGATGCACAGAATTTATTTTACGATCCGCGGCTGCAGTTTCTGAAGATGGTGGAATACGGCTATATGCCTTACTACCAATTTACGAAGAAACATTCCGAGGATCTCAAGGACACGTATTACAGCGATTTATTCAGTTCAGCCTATCACAACTGGGTCGATCAAGCGGTCGATCAATATAAAGAAATGAGCGAGAAGCTTCAGCCGGTATGGTCTCAAACGATGGTAGAGCATCGCAAGCTGGAGAAGGACGTCTATGAAGTTGTTTATGAGGATGGTAGCCGACTAATCGTCAATTATTCGCCGCGAGAGGTCAAGATTGATGGTCACCTTGTGCCGGATAAAGACTTTATCGTCGTACCGAAGGGGGGATAAGCATGAGCGAGCGGAGGATGAGTTTAGAGAAGAAGAAGATGCTGGCTGGCTATGTTTATATCGCCCCATGGGCAATAGGCTTCGCCTTGTTTATGTGTTATCCCTTGGTATATTCCCTTTGGCTTAGCTTTCATGAGGTCGTCGGCGTAGGAAACTTCGAGCTGGAGTCTGTGGGCTGGGACAATTTCAATCGCGCTTTCGTGCTCGATACGCAGTTTATTCCGCTGTTTATCTCGGTCATTCAAGATGCGGTCATCAATACGCCGCTTGTTCTCGTGTTTTCTTTGTTTATCGCGATCTTGCTCAATCATAACATTAAAGGGCGAGCGTTCTTCCGAGCCGCATTCTTCCTGCCCGTATTGATCGGTTCCGGTCTGGCCATGCAGCAGCTGCTGTATGCCGGGGTAGGCAAGGATACGCTGGTCAACGGAATCGGCGTTCCGGATGAAGTGTTTCTCTATATGGGACCTACTTTCTCGCAGATCGTCTTTGATATGTTAAGCCGGCTCACCGTGATTTTCTGGAAGACGGGCGTGCAAATTCTACTATTCTTAGCCGGTCTTCAAGGCATATCCATATCCCTGTACGAGTCGGCAAGATGCGATGGCGCAACCGAATGGGAGATGTTCTGGAAGATCACCCTGCCGCTGATGACGCCGATTATTCTGCTTAATTTGGTTTATACCTGCGTCGATTCCTTCACGGACATTAACAATAGGATGATGGTTTATATCAAAGATACGGCCTTCACCGACATCCAGATGGGGTATGCTTCCGGAATGGGCTGGATCTACTTCATGTTTATTTTCGTGCTGCTCATTCTCGTATTCGTTTCTACCAAGCGCTTTGTAGTATACACAGGGGAAAAATAATACAGGAGGTGATTGCAGCGTGAAGTCGATTCCCATTCCGAAATCCAAGCAGCGCGTTGCTGCTGTTGCGCAAACAGAGGTAGGCAGCAAAGTAAAGGCGATCCGAAACCACAGCTTGGTTAGCCGAATCGGGAGCAAGAGCCGCTGGATCTCGCTCATCTATCGCACCTTCGTTTATGTCATTCTTATTGATTTGGCCTTCGTGTTCCTTTATCCATTTATCTATATGGTTACGACTGCGCTCAAACATCCGGTGGATCTGATGGATTTTACGATTAAGTGGATTCCGACGAGTCTGGCCTGGGAGAATTTCTATTACGGCATGAAGGGTCTGCAATTTATGACGCACTTCAATAATTCCGCTCTCATTGCCGTCTTGAGCGTGGTCGGCCAGGTGTTGGCCTGTTCCTTTGTTGCTTACGGCTTTGCCCGCATCAAATTTCCCGGCCGGGAGCTGCTGTTCTTCCTGTGCATGTTCACCATGATAATTCCGCCGCAAACGATCATTGTTCCTCTGTTCATGCAGTACAAAACAATGGGCTGGCTGGACAGCGTGCTGCCGCTCATTGTTCCGTCCTTCTTTGCAGGCGGGCTTCGTGGCGCACTGTTCATCTTTATCTTCCGTCAGCTGTTCCGCGGGCTTCCATGGGAGCTCGAGGATGCTGCCCGTGTGGATGGATGCGGCAGCTTCAAGGTGTATTGGAAGATTATATTGCCGCTTACGCCGCCCGCTATTGTCGTAACGACACTGCTGTCGCTCGTATGGCATTGGAATGATTTCTTCGAGCCGTCGATCTTCCTCACCTCGGAAGAGAAATTCACCTTGCCGATGATGCTGCCTCGACTCTATCAATCGCTGGATACGTTAACGGGCAGCAGCTTTGAAGTATTCAGCTTACCAGTTGTTATGGCCGCTACTTTCATGGCGTTGTTACCGATGCTGCTGTTTTATTTCTTCCTTCAACGGTATTTCATTCAAGGCGTGGAGCGTTCCGGTTTGGTAGAGTAAGACGCGAATTGCCAGCTTGGCCATATACTCACTATTGGGAGGGTTAACTATGACTAAAGTACGCATTGGTTTCATTGGAACGGGAGGCATTGCAGGCTGGCATGCCCGCCAGCTGCTGGAGCTTCAAGAGGCTGAGATTAAGGCTGTCGCCGATACGAGCAGCAAGAATAGGGACAACTTTATTGCCAAAAATAGCTTGTCCGATGTGCTGCAATTCTCGGATTATCGCGAAATGCTGGAGCAGGCGGACATCGATGCCGTCATTATTTGTTCCCCGCACACGCTGCATTTCGCTCAGGCGCAAGATGTACTTCGCAGCGGGCTGCATGTAATGATCGAGAAGCCAATGACCTGCTCGTCGGAAGAGGCAGAGCAGCTGATGCGAGTCGCGGAGCAGTCAGGCAGGATCATGCAAGTTTCCTACCAACGCCACTTCCAACCTGAATTCTTATATATTCGAAATGCGATCGCCAGCGGCGAAATCGGCAAGCTCACGTCGATTACGGCATCGCTCTACCAGCAATGGAGACAAGGAACGCCGGGTTCTTGGCGGGCTGATCCAGCATTATCCGGCGGCGGCTTCCTGATGGACTCGGGCAGTCACATCATCGATGTGCTGCTGTGGACGACCGGCCTTACGCCGATTGAAGTGAAGCCGCAGCTGCATATGCACGGCGCCACCGTCGAGATCGACACGTTCACGTCGATCCGTTTCGCGGAAGGTGCCGTTGCCGGCTTGAACTTGGTCGGGTATTCGCCGTGCTGGCATGAAACCTTCGTATTCTGCGGGGAGCAAGGCGGCATCTTCTACGATAATGGGAAGATCACGCTGCGCCGCCTCGGGCAAGATCCGATCGTGCCGGAGCTTCCGGAGCAAACGACCAACCAAGATAAGAGCTTCATCGATGCGATTCTTGGCCGGCATGAGGTGCTTGTACCGGGCGAGTTTGCCTTGAAGGTCGTGAAGCTGTCGGAGATGATCTATCAAGCTGCCGGCTACGAGCCGCATGCAGACGCAGAAGCGAAGGGGGAGCAATCGGCATGACAATTCAATTAGGTATGCGTATTCCGCCCAAGATTGGGGCGGAAGGAATTGCGAAGACGGCCGCGTGGGCTGCAAGCATTGGGCTTGATGTACTGGATGTGTCCAATCTGACTCCCGATGTGAAGGCTGCTTGCGAGGATGCTCGGATGGGTATCGGATCGATCGATGCCCATCATACGTCACGGCTGTTAAGCCGCGATGAAGGCCGCCGCGAGGAAGCGCTGGAAGCGGCGAAGAAGCAATTAAGCTCCATTGCTGCACTTGGCGGAAGCGTGCTGTTTATGTGTCTTGTACCCGAGGATCATACCCTCCCGCGCAAGGAAGGCTTTGCGATCTGGAAGGAAACATTTCCGGAGCTCGTACGCCATGCAGAGCAGACGGGGATTTATATTGCGATTGAAGGATGGCCCGGACCTGCGCCGCATTATCCAACGCTTGGCTGTACGCCGGAAATGTGGAGAGCGATGTTCGAGGCGATCCCATCGAAGCATTTCGGGTTGAACTACGATCCTTCTCATCTCGTGCGCTTAGGCATTGACTACCTTCGCGCATTGGACGAATTTGGGGAACGCATCAATCACTGCCATGGCAAGGATACAGAAATCCTCCGGGAAGAACAGTACGAGAGCGGCGTTATAACGCCGACCTTCGGTACGAAATACGACTTCTCCGAGGGCTCCTGGCGGTATACGATTCCAGGACACGGGGAAGTCGACTGGGGGAGAGTGGCCGTTCGTCTGGATCGCCTCGGTTATGCAGGAGCCGTAAGCATTGAGCTGGAGGATCACCGTTTCTGGGGCTCTATAGAGGCCGAGAGACAAGGAGTTATTAAGGCGACTGAACATCTGGCGAAGTATTTTAAATAAGAGAAGAGGCAAGCAGCGGAATGTCCGTTTGCTTGCCTTTCTTTTGGCAGGAGAGGGGGTTGGCGATTCGATGCTGGCACAGCGATATATGACTGCGGATCTGAGGGGTATGATGACCTCGCGGGAGAATTACAAGCCTTATCCTACTAGTGAAGACCGCCAAGAATGGGACGGATTGCCGCTTCATCTGCGAACCTATTGGGTGAATAAAGGCGCTAAGAAGCTCAATCATGTATGGAATCCGTTACCGGCCACCGCGTACATGGACTATAGCAGAACGGGCAATCGGTCGCGGTACGATTCGGCTTCATGGGAGAGGAGACGGGATTTGGCTTCCTTGGTCATAGCGGAATGTATCGAGAACGAGGGGCGATTCCTGGATGACATCGTGAACGGAATATGGTGTATCTGCGAGGAAACGTTCTGGGGAATTCCCGGGCACGGGTATATGATGAAGAGGCAGAGCGAGCTTCCGGATGTGGCGGATCCCGTTATTGAATTGTTCTCCGCCGAAACTGCGGCACTGCTCGCTTGGACTTCTTATTTGCTGAGGACTCGACTGGACGGCATAAGTAAGATGGTCTGCGAGCGGATACAGCATGAAGTAAGGAAGCGGATTCTGGATCCGTATTTGAATCGGAACGATTACTGGTGGATGGGCTTCAATCAAGAGAGGATGCTGAATAATTGGAATCCGTGGTGCAATTCGAACTGCTTAGTGGCATTCCTGCTGCTGGAGGATGACCCTGGACGCCGTGAAGCAGCTGTTATGAAGGCGATGCGCAGCTTGGATCAGTATATGGAACGGCTCCATTCCGATGGAGGCTGCGAGGAAGGACCTAAGTATTGGATGTACGCCGGCGGTATGCTATTCGATTGCTTGGAGCTGTTTTACAGCGCCTCGGCTCGTGAAATCAACGTTTATCATGAGCCCCTCATTCAACAGGTCGGAGGTTATCTGTACAAAGCTTTTATCGATGACAACTACTATGTCAATTTTGCAGACAGTTCGCCTACGGTGCAGATCCCCGCAGAGCTTGTCTATCGGTATGGACGCCGTATTGGAGATGATAAGCTTGCCGGATTGGGAGCCATGATGCTGAGGAAGGAGCGGGAAGCAGCAACCGACCCTGAGTTTTCTTCGATGTCCCGCCTGCTGCCTGCGTTATTTCATTACTCGGAAATCGAGCACTATGTAGGAGAAACGCCTTATGTCCGAGATGCATGGCTGGATGGCATTGAAATGATGGTGGCTAGAGAGCAGCAGGGTTCGTCTAAGGGGTTATTCGTTGCAGCGAAGGGCGGACATAACGATGAAAGCCATAATCATAATGACATTGGTCACTTTATCGTGTATTGCAATGGCTCTCCGATGATTATCGATCCCGGCGTGTTGACCTATACCTCGCAATCGTTCTTTGCAGAGCGTTATTCGATATGGGCCATGAAGTCCGCTTACCACAATGTTCCGATCGTAAATGGCGTAGAGCAAAGGAATGGACGATCCTATCGAGCAGTCGATGTCGATTGCCAGCTTGATAATAAGGCTGTATCGCTAACGATGAATATCGCAAACGCATATCCGGAGGCTGCCGGGATTAAGAGCTGGATTCGGACGATAAGCCTCATTCGTGATTCATCCTCTTATGTGGAGATTAAGGATGAATTTCTCCTGCAGCAGATAACGGAGGATATAACGTGGATGCTGCTGTCGCCGCATCTCCCTCAAACCGAAGGGAGCGGAAGCTTTATTTTGCAGGATGAGAGTCACAACAAGGTTTGCATCCAATACAACAGTACGATGTTTGCGGGCTCGGTCGAAACCATTACGTTAGAGGATCCAATCATGCGAGGTGCATGGGGAGATCACTTGTATCGGTTTGGACTTCAATTGAGGAGTCCTATTGACCAAGGAGAATGTAGGATCAGCATTAGTCAGGTTTAGTTGAAGGGCTGTAGGGATCATACCCTATAGCCCTTTCGTGTGTATTTATGTCCATTTTATTGTAGAAATTCAAGATAGTGCATGAATTCGAAAAAATCATAGTCGGTTGGCAATCCCATAAAGAGGCTTTCAGTTATTGTACACTTTCAGCCACTTCTACCAGCATGTAGCATATAAAATAAGCGTTTGGCAAGCGCTTACATTCTGTAATGCGAAAGGGGCTGATTGCAGCTTATCAATCTCCGTACACATGCAACATGATCCATGCAGACGTCAGGCAAGGGAATCATCGAGCCGTACACATGATGAATAAGGGAGTTGTGATGAAGTGAGAAGATTCAAATTCCGTAAGCGAAAATCAGTCTCAAGCGTAGCCCTGATCGTGCCTGTTCTGTCCATGCTTTTATCAGCCGTATCCATACCTGTTGCCAGTGCAGCAAGCTACAATATCACCTCATACGGAGCTAATGGCGGCGATACTGTGGATGATACGCAGGCTATCAACAATGCCATTACGGCAGCGGCCAGCGGCGACACGGTGTACTTCCCGTCCGGTACTTATTATACGTCCGGGACTATTGTCGCGAAGTCAGGCGTTAAACTGATCGGACAAAGCAAATCGACAGCCATCATCAAATATAACGGCACGACGGACAACAATATGATTTCCCTCAGTGGGAAAACCGGTGTTGAGATTGCGCAGCTCACCATCGACGGCAACAGCAACAATCATGTTGTTTCCGGGATCTGGGGCGAGCCCGGCGGCAGTCATTACATTCATGACAATATCATTAAGGATCTGACCAAATCGGATGGCTTCGCGCCGTTTGGCATCCTGCTGTCAGCTTCCTCTGACTCAGTTATCTCCAATAATACGATCTCGAATATCGGCGTCAATTCCGAATGGGGCGCAGGGATTCGTGCCGGCTGGAACTCGAACAATACGAAGTTCCTGAACAACACGATTTCCAACACGGGCCGTGGCGGTATCTTCGCGAGTGACGGCTGTAACGGGGTTGTCGTCAAAGGCAACACGATCACGGGATCGGGCGTTAACGCGCACGGCCTCTCGATCGAGCTGCACACGAACTGCAATAATTCCGTCATTGAAGACAACAATGTCGACCACTGGATCAGCGCTGTACGGTCCGAGTCTATCGCGGTTCGGCGCAATGTCGTTCATACCACGGCCGGCACGGTCAAAGGCATGGGACTCGAGGTTATGGTGACGCACGGCGTGACGACCGACAATTTAGTCGATGGCGGTCAGCAAGTCGGCATGCAGCAATCCCCGGGTACCGGCTACCAATACTGGGGCTACAACACCGTTCAGAATATCGTCATGTGGGGCATGCAGCTCCAAGGCGAGGGAACGGGAGAGACGGAGCAGTTCCAATACTTCTATAAGAATACGTTCAAGAACGGACCGAACAACAACCCGGCTGCCGCTTATCCCGGCTATGCCGGCAACGCGATCCGAATTCACGGCAATTCGAAGAACCTGACCTTCGACAGCAACATCATCACGAACAACGGAGGCAAAGCGATCGAGATTACGACGGCCTCCGGTACGGATCGGATTAGCTTCATCAACAACACGATTACGGGCAATGCCGGAGCGTCCATCGATCAATATCCATCCGCGGCGGCCGATCTCGAATGGTCAGGCAACACGGTTAGCGGCAACGGAACCAACACGCAGCTGACGAGCCGCGGCTTCAGCGATCCGAAGCCCGTCGCGAATTTCAGCGCCCCGCTGACCGTGCAGCTCGGTCAGCCGATTACGTTCACCAACTCCTCGACGGACAACGGCACCATCGCAGAGAACCTGTGGGATCTGGGCGAAGGTCCTCCGTTAACGTCAACAAGCCCGACCTACACGTATCAGACTGCGGGCAACTATCGCGTGACACTCGTCGTTTGGGACAATACGGGCCGCGCAAGTCTGAAGGAACAGATGGTCAACGTCTATGCCGGTCCGCCGGACACCCAAGCACCAACGGCACCGACGCTTACCTCCCCGTCCAAATCGAACGTAACCGTGGACCTGTCCTGGTCCGGCGCGACCGATAACGTCGGCGTCATCGGCTACGATGTCTATAAAGGCGGCACGCTTTACAGCTCCACGTCCGCGACGTCCTTAACCGTCAACGGTTTAACGCCTAGCACGGCTTACAGCTTTACCGTTAAGGCGAAGGATGCGGCCGGCAACGTGTCGGCTGCCAGCAACACGCTGAACGTAACGACGGATGTAGGCGACACGCAGGCACCGACGACGCCGACGGGTCTAACGGTCACGGACGTAACGGATACGACCGTAACCCTCGCCTGGTCGCCATCCACCGATAACATGGGCGTAACCGGCTATGATATCTACAGCGGTTCGACCTTGGTGGCATCCACGACCGGCGCAATCAATACGTTCAAGACCGTAACCGGGCTGACGCCTAGCACGGCCTATACATTTACGGTCAAAGCGAAGGATGCTTCGAACAACGTATCGGCGGCGAGCAGTTCGGTGTCCGCCACTACCGATCCGGCCGCTAATTGGACCGCTTGCGCAGGCGAGAACCAAACCTGCAGCTTTACCGGCACCAAAGAGGTTCGTTATGGCGCCAATGGCAGCTTTAACTATGGGATCTTCACGAACTCGGTCGTTTGTTCGAACAACCAATTCGGCGATCCGGCTCCAGGCGCCTACAAGTCTTGCGAAGTGAATTTAGCCGGAACCGGCAGCAGCGATACGACTGCGCCTACTGCTCCGGGCAGTTTGACGTCACCCTCCAAAACGAGCACTAGCGTTAACCTGTCTTGGGCCTCTTCGACAGATAACGTAGCCGTAACGGGCTACGATGTGTACAACGGCTCTACGCTGGCAGGCACGACGGCGGGAACGACGTTCACGGTTAGCGGGCTAACCGCAGGGACGACTTATTCCTTTACCGTCAAAGCAAAGGATGCGGCAGGTAATGCCTCCGCAGCAAGCAATGCGCTTAGCGTCACGACGAATGCCGCAGCGGATACGCAGGCACCGACTGCTCCGAGCGGACTCGCTTCTCCTTCGAAGACGAGCACGAGTGTCAGTTTGTCTTGGACGGCATCGACCGACAATGTCGGTGTAACCGGCTATGAAGTATATAGTGGCTCGACTCTGGTGGGAACACCGGCAAGCAACTCTTTTACCGTGACCGGTTTGGCTGCCAGCACCAGCTACTCCTTCACTGTGAAAGCGAAGGATGCGGCCGGCAACTTATCGGCGGCGAGCGGAGCGCTCAGCGTCACGACGAACGCGGCGACGGATACGCAAGCACCAACCGCGCCGACAGGTCTCACTTCGCCTTCGAAGACTAGCACGAGCGTAAGCCTGTCCTGGACGGCATCGACCGACAATGTCGGCGTAACCGGCTATGACATTTATAACGGAAGCGTGCTTGCAGGCTCTTCAACCGGCACGACGTTCACCGTCTCCGGCTTGACGGCGAATACGTCCTACTCGTTCACCGTGAAAGCGAAGGATGCCGTGGGTAACATCTCTTCGGCCAGCAGCTCGCTTAGCGTCACGACAAGCAGCTCGGCTGCGGCGAACTGGACGAATTGCGCAGGCGAGAACAATACTTGCTCCTTCAGCGGAACGAAAGAAGTTCGTTATGGAGCGAATGGCGCTTACGCATACGGGACGTTCACGAATTCCGTCTATTGCGGCAACAGCACATTCGGCGACCCGATTCCGGGCTCGTACAAAACTTGTGATGTGAACCTTGGCGGTAGTGGCGGTGCCGATACACAAGCACCAACTACACCAGCCAATCTGACATCACCATCGAAGACATCCACGAGCGTCAGTCTGTCCTGGTCGGCTTCGACCGACAATGTAGCTGTAACGGGCTATGATGTCTACAGTGGAACGACACTGGTCGGCACCGCAACGGGAACTGCTTTTACCGTTAGCGGACTTTCGGCTAACACCGCCTATTCCTTCTCTGTCAAAGCCAAGGATGCAGCCGGCAATATATCCTCTGCCAGCACGTCCATTAATGTGACGACCAATGCTTCAGGCGGCGGCGGTACGGGCAGCGTCATTCAAGAGTATTGGACCGGCGTATCCGGAACGAGTGTCAGCAGCATTCCAACGGGCACGGCGCCTTCGGGCACAACGGTGCTAACCAGTCTTGAAGGAGCAACGAACTGGGCGGATAACTATGGTGACCGTATTCGCGGTTATATCACGCCTGCAACAAGCGGTACCTACACGTTCTACATTGCAAGTGATGATGCATCGCAGCTGTTGCTCAGCACCAATAACAGTCCTTCGAACGGTTCCGTGATTGCCAGCGTCTACGAATATACGGGCGTACGTGAATGGAACAAGAATAGCTCCCAGCAATCGGCATCCATTACCTTGACTGCCGGTCAGCCGTATTATTTTGAAATCTTGCATAAAGACGGCGGCGGCGGAGATAACCTGGCCGTCGGCTGGACCGGACCGGGCATCTCGACGATCACGGTCATCGGCTCCGGTTATTTGTCCCAATACTGAGTTAACTGGACCTCTGGTCTCGCCGTCAGGATATTAACTAATCATTATTATCTGTAATGATCACGAGCTGTCAACTCATTCGGCCTAGAGAGAGAGAAACCCCACGTTGCCATCAACGTCGGGTTTCTTTTCGTTCACGGCACTATAGTTGCCCCATAACCATCGCATTCAAAATTGTAACGGTTGTGACAGCGGCTATTTTGCACAAAAAGCCCATTTTAAATTTCTAACGGTTGCCACAGAGCCTAAATGGACATTTTACGTTCAAAATCAACCAATTTACGGTATATAGCCTCTGTCACAACCGTTAGATTTTTAAAAGTCGATTATTTGATGAAATAGGCTCGCTGGCAACCGTTACATGCATGTTGAGTAAATAGGAGGCGTATCGTTTGTACTGGCCATCGATCAGAGAGTTTTTGCGTATTCCGGACCATCCGGATATTGTCACAAATGAACGTCGCCATACTTATATCGTGAGTACTTCTGCTGTTGGCGCCGAACCCATCCTAATGGAGCAAAGTGAAGGACCGTGGAACAATGGCATACATGGTTTGTGGGCAGCAGCAGCTTCCGCGGGTTCAGGTCAGCTTTCTAATGGTGACTATTGCGGATCGGCTCCGGAGGCGAATCTTTTCCTGCTACAAACGGGTCCGTTCTACACGCCTAATGATATTAATGAGAGAATTGGCAGCGCTCTGCGCTGGTTAAAACATAACTGGCGAAACTATGAAATTCGTGGCGTTGTTCTGACAGTTGTGTCAGCCCATGATACCGGACTCCTCCCCTGGCAGGCAGATCCCATTCGCGTGCTCTGCGAAGAGTTAGCGGACGATGATCTTCTACTTGTATCTTCTGTAGGTAACACGAAGGAATTGACTTGCAATGGACCTGCTTCTTCTCCTTCCGTCCTGTCAGTTGGCGGCGTTATTGTTCCTGAAAGTGGATATATGCAAGACGCCAGTCCATACCATTGCTGCCGGGGCATCACTTTTGAAGGCAAATGGGTCCCGGAGATCCTTGCTCCTGCTGAAAATATCGTTCTACCCATGCCTTTTGGTTCGGGCTTAATGCAGGATGCTTTATCGCAAAGTGTCTCGACTTTCAGTGCAGCTTGCGAGGCATTGGAAGCCATTACGGGTATCAGCTTCTCGCCAACCCCGGCGTGGAAAGAAGGACAATGCTGGTACTCGGAGCGAAGCACCGAAGCTAGGATTAGTATTGCGCGCCAGTGGCTCGATTGGGAGGGGGCAACTTGTTGCCGTTTTTTCTAACGAACACATAGGGCCTTATTTGAGCGAAAATAGTATTTTCGTCATTCTCGGCTATCGTACTCTCAGATGCTCTATGAATCCCTATCCGCGAACCGGATTCGCGCGGATCATCTGGATAAAATTCATCGTGGAAGCAGAGAGCGGTTCGTGCTTGCGCGTACATATGGCGATAGTGTTAGTTAAATGGATCCCCTCCACATAAACACGGCATAGCTCCCCGCGTTTGACGTAGTCTCGCACAACCAAGGAAGAGACAAAGTTGGCGCCGTAGCCTGCAATTACAGCGGTAATCGCTTCGTGCAATCCATTGAATTGCAAGGAGATCGTCGGTGTCGAGGAGTTGTAGGTGCGGCATAGAGACAGCAATCGCTCACGGGTGGAGCTTCCTTCTTCGCGCATAACGAAAGGCTCCTTCATCATGTCGGACAATGAAACTTGTTGATTCGCATAGCGATGGCCGGGAGCAACGACGAACCATAGCTCATCCCGAAACAACTCCTCCGTCTGAATCGTATCCGGATAAGCCTCCGGCAGTCCCCCGTAAATGGCGATATCGACCTCTACATTCAAGAGCTGTTTCAAGGCATCACTGGAGTTCGTCGTTGTGATGATCATTTCGACTTGCTCGTACTGCTGTTTGAAGGTTGCAATCCAAGCGGGAATCAAGAAATGAGCCGGCAAATACGTCGCTGCCAAACGAATGCATCCATGCGAGCCGCTCAGGTAATCCTGGGCATATTGTTCAATTTGTTGTTCCACGGCAAAAAGTCGCTTTGCCAGCAAAGCGATTTCTTCGCCCGCATCCGTTAAAGCGATCCCTCTTCCTTGCGGCTTGAGCAGCGGGAGCAGCAGCTCTTTCTCGAATTTCTTAATCTGCGCGGTGATGGCGGGCTGGCTGATATTGAGCAGCTCCGATGCACGAGTGACACTCCCGGTACTTGCAATCACATGAAATAATCGTAAGGCATGTAGATTCATCGCGAGCCAGATCCTCCTAATCACCAAATCATATATGAAATATATAAATCCAATTTAAACATATATTATATTTATGATTATAGCTCGAATACACTGGAAGCAGAAGTTCATTATGAGAAGGAGAAGTGATCATTATGAATCAAGCTGCGGTCTGGAGTAAAGTTGATCAGTATATTGCGGAGCGGTTGATTGAACAGGATGTTATTCTCCACAACGTGTTATCGAACAATCAAGAAGCGGGATTACCGGCGATTGATGTCTCGCAGGCACAAGGCAAATTCTTGAACTTGCTTGTACAGCTGCATGGTTCCAAACGAATCTTGGAGATTGGTACTTTAGGCGGTTATAGCACCATATGGTTAGCGAGAGCCCTTCCTTCGGATGGCCAAATTGTCACACTTGAGCTCGACCCCCATCATGCACAAATTGCAGCAGCTAATCTAGCTCTTGCACAGGTACAGGATAAAGTTGAAATTAGAGTGGGCGAAGCTTTACAACAATTGGCTCTCATGCGGGACGAAGGCGAGGAGACATTCGATTTCATCTTCATTGATGCGGATAAGCCAAACAATCCGAACTATTTGAAATGGGCACTTCATTTCTCCCATCCCGGGACGGTCATTGTTGGCGATAATGTTGTACGTGGAGGCGAGGTGCTAGACGAGAAGAACCCCGATCCACGTGTAATAGGGGTGAGACAGTTCTATGATCTCTTGGCAGAAGAGTCCCGAATTACAGCCACTGCGATTCAAACCGTGGGTAGCAAAGGCTACGATGGGTTCATGATTGGTCTTGTTACAAGCTGATCGCACAGCTCGCATATCTCACCAAAGGCTACCCGCGCGGTAGCCTTTTCTGATAAAGTCATATTTCGTATATATTGAGTCTACTGTGATCAATGACGCATACCTGAACCTATTCTACAATAACAGTTAAGTATAGTTATCATCCGCATCATCGTATGGGAGAGGATCGTATGTCGGAAGCATCAAGGCTGCTGGATGGCCGAATTGCACTTGTAACAGGGGCCGGAAGCGGGCTCGGGCGAGCAATTGCCATCGGCTTGGCGGAACAAGGAGCGAAGCTCGTACTGGTAGGTCGCAGAGCGGCGAAGCTGGAAGAAACAGCAGCATTAATCCATGAACAAGGCGGCACGGCTTACCCGATTGCAGCTGATATTTCGAAGTTGAATGAAGTAGAGGCGATGGCCCGGACAATCTTCGCAAGCTATGGTGTCCCAGCCGTAGTCGTGAATGCGGCCGGGGTGTTCAAAGAAATCGGTCCGATTCTGGAAAGTGATCCAACAGGATGGATGGAAACGATGATGATCAATGCCGTCAGCCCTTATTACATCTGCAGAGCACTGGCTGGAGAGATGGTGAAGGCAGGGTGGGGACGCATCGTTAACGTTACCTCCGCGGCAGCATTGGCCGAGCCTGAGGGGACCAACAGTGCCTACGCTACGAGTAAAGTGGCTTTAAATCATTTTACAAGACAGCTGGCTGCAGAGCTTAGCGGTACAGGTGTGACTGCAAACGTGTTTCACCCCGGCGAAGTGAAAACCGAAATGTTCGAAGCCATAAGGGACAATGTTCGCGTGCCGGGAGAGCTGCAGGACTGGGTGGCTTGGGTAGAGCGGACAGGCGGTGATTCGCCGGCGAAGTCTGTTCAGCTTATTGCCGATTTGCTGAAGCCGGAGTCGGACTCCATTACCGGCCGATTCCTATGGATAGAGGACGGACTCAAGCAACCTAAATATAGCTGGGATTAGGAGCGTTGATCATGACAACCTTACAATCGCATCTGGATGAGTTTAATCGGCAAGGTTTCACCGTATTTCGGGGGGCAATCTCGGAAGCGTGGGCGGATCAGCTGCATGCCGGGTTGCTGCAGTATTTGGAAGAACCGCCTCTGCCGGGTCAATGGGACGGATTCCGTACGCGTATGTTTGAGCGGGGAGAGGCGTATATCCGATTGATCGAGAATGAACCTATCGTCGACTTCGCGGAAGCGCTGCTTGGCGAGAAATGCCATATGTTCTGTATGAATGCGTTCACGACTAAGAAAGGCAAAGGCTTTGATACGTGGCATGTAGATGAGGAGCTATTCTTCCCGCTGCCTGAAGGAACAGAGCTGGATGAGCGTATCCAAATGCCGACCTATCTCATTACGTGCATCTACTATTTGGTAGATGTTGCACCAGACATGGGTCCAACGCAGTTGATCCCGACGAGTCACCGGAGCGGTCAGCATCCGCCGGCTAATCAGGATCCGCCAACCTATAAAGGGCAAGAACCTGTTACGATTAACGCGCGCAAAGGCGATTGCCTGATCTTCTCCGGACAGACCTGGCATCGCGGATCGACGAATCAAAGCGATACAGATCGCGCCGTGCAGCAAATGATGTACGGGAAAAGGTGGATTTCGCAGCGATTCTGGCCCTTCATTAACTATGTGATGCCGCAGGATGTCATTGATTACGCAGAAGGGAATCCTCGTCTGAAACGATTGCTGGGCTTTCATCAGCACGGTCCTTACGGGTGACATCTATAATTACGCTTGATTATAAGCCGTTGTTTTGCTGCCTTAAGCAGCAGGGCAGCGGCTTTATTGCTGCGCTGTTTACGAAACTAGCGATAATAACGGTAATCATGTCATGGCTATTCGTATATTGTGTCTATCCCCTTCCGTTATGATTAATCCAAGTATCGACATTTTCTTAGGAATCGGGTTACAATTTGCATTACCATAGCGGTTGTCATTATGATCATACCGGACTGAGGTCGATTGATTGACGCAGAGAGAGGTAAGCTAATGAACCAGAAGAGAACATTGCGTTTCAAATTCATCCTCGGTTTTTTTATCGTAACGACGCCGTTGATTTTTTTTCTGTTCTATAATAATTTCTATGCCATGAATGTCGTCCGTACGGAGGTATCCCAGTCGTATTACAACTTCCTCGAAACGCAGGTCTCCTCTCTCGATCAAACGTTGGAGGAAACGAACAATTATATTCTGCGCCTTGGAAGCAGCGATTTCTCCTACACCAATTTGATACCGCTTACACTGTATCCGAAGGAGAACGGCGATTATTTTATGGCCAAGCAGTGGTTATTGCGCAAGTTTGATGATGATCTCAGCGTCTATAAAGGAATCAAAACCTTCTTCGTCTATTCGAAGAAGAATAATGATATGATCAGCGTGAAAAAAAGCTATGAAGATACCCAGGAATTTGACGGCGTCCTGTATTCCTTCTTCGAACAACATGCGAATGACATGGATACACAGAACTGGACGGTCACTTCATGGGAGGATAAGTATTACTTGGTTCGTGTCATTCCGATCAGCCCGAATGAAATCAATCGAGAGCTGTATGTAGGCGCACTAATCGATATTGATCACTTAATTCAACCGCTTAGACAATCTAATTTCGGAAACAGCGGCAAAGAATTGCTGCTGATGTCGAACGCGGGCACTTCTCTTATTGAAACGACCCTCTCTTCCGAGAACGTGAATGAAATCGTGAAGAAGCTCGAACACAATGAGATGAAGTACGTCTCTTTTACGAAGTCATCGAGCGGGAGCAAGTATATGCTTGTCGGTCTTCCATTCCAATATGCACCGATTAGCCTGGCCGTCTTCATACCGGAGAAAGTCGTGCTGCAGAAGCTGTTATATTTTCAACGCTTGCTCTTCTTGCTCCCCATTGGGTTAATTATCATACTTGCTTTCTACTTGTTATTCGTCAAGAACGTACTGCTGCGGCCCATGAACATTCTTATCAAAGGAATGCAGAGCATCGGCCGGGGGAACTTGGATGTGAGGCTTGGCGACCATTCAACCAAAGAGTTCTCATTCCTGGTCGAGACGTTTAACAAGATGGCTTCGCAAATGCAAGGCTTGAAAATCAACGTATACGAGGAAATGCTGCGAGCACAGCGGGCAGAATTTAATCATCTGCAAGCGCAAATTAACCCGCATTTCTATTTAAACTCCTTGAATATTATATTCAGCCTCTCGGTGCTGGAAGAGAATCTGCTGGTTCAGAAGATGACCGAGCATCTAGGCGATTATTTCCGCTTCATTACTCGTTCCCATCGGGATACGATCACACTTGCCGAAGAGATTGGACATATCGAGAACTATTTGGAAATTCAGAAGCTTAGATTCCCGGAGAAGCTAACCTTTCAAATTACAGTCCCTGACATGTACAAGCCATACAGTATATCTCCCTTAATCATTCAACCTTTTGTTGAGAATGCGATCATACATGGAATGGATAAAGGAAAAGCGATCTTTCAGATTGCGATCACGGTGAGCCAATCCGAAGAGTCGGCCGATTGCTATGAAGTGAGGATCAGCGACAGCGGTAAAGGGTTTGCTCCTGATAAACTACAGCTGTTCCAAGCCGGTCAATATGCCGAAGGGCAGGGCTCAGGCGATAAACATCTCGGTATTTGGAATGTACACCATCGCTTACGGATGAAGTATGGCGAGGGATTCCGTATTCTGTTCGAGAATGGAGCCATTAAAGGGGCAGTCGTCCGCTTAATTATTCCCAAACAGTCAGCATATGAAGAGCAGGGGGATCTCTAGCATGTATAAGTTACTTATCGTAGATGATGAAGTCTATGCGATTAAAGCGTTGTTGCGAGGGATCGATTGGAACGGGTTAGGCTACAGCGAGGTGTACAGCGCGAGCGACGCAGATGAAGCGATGGAGATTATTCGAACCGTGAGCATCGATGTGCTGCTGTGCGATATTGAAATGCCTGACAGCAACGGACTCGATCTGGTTGGCTGGGTTAGAGAGCATAACACGTCGATCGTGCCGGTTTTCTTGACCGGTCATGCCGATTTCGCCTATGCACAACAAGCCATTCGCCTGGGCAGCTATGAATATTTACTGAAGCCTGTTAACTATGATCAGCTAAGAACGGTCATGGTGAAGGTACAGGAGCGGGTAGAGGATCTGAGGAAGGTGGAGCAATTCGATGAACGCTTCCAAACCTATGAGAAGCTTTGGGAGAAGCAGAAGCCTCTGCTGACCGAACGATTCTGGCAGGATATATTAGCTCAGCGCCTCATTCCGACCACGGATAATTTGATGCAGCAGCTTCCTGCGTATAATGTCACTTTTGACCCGAATACATGGATTTTGCCTATTTTGCTTAGTGTAGAGATGTGGAGCAAGGAGTTCAATCTGCGCGATGAAGAAATCATGGAGTACGCACTGCGTAATGCGGCAGCTGAGATGTTTCTGCAATCACATGCAGGTGACGTGATCCAAGATCGCAACGGCCTTCATTTCATACTCATTTACTTGACGAACCCTGCAGAAGCAGATAAGGATGAATGGCATGCCAAATGTCAGGATTATATTGACGTGTGTTCACGACTGTTCTATTGCAGCTTGTCTTGTTATATCGGACGGCCGGCAGAGATAGGCGATCTATCGGAAAGCTATCATACGTTACTGGAGCTTGAGGCTCGTAATATTGTGAATACGAGGGTTGTCCAATTCCAGCCGGAGCGCACTGGCAGCGCGTCGACGAATCCGATCAAAGCGCCGGTCCATATTGAATGTGCGGATTGGGTCGTGCTGTTCGAGTTAGGGAAGAAAGAGGAGCTCATGAAGCGATTGGAGGCCGTCCTTGCAGAGCTTCGGGAGGATCAAGCCAGTGCCGCAGAAACGATTGATGCCCTGTATCACTCCATCTTACATATGGTGTACCAAGTGTCGCATAAGCATGGACGGTCTGTGAAAGAAATGCTGGGTACAGGAAAGTGGTTTGGAGATGCTTCGGCAACCCGTTCCATTGCTCACTTCCAGCAATGGGCCGCACGTGTTATTACAGCAGGAATTGAATATATGCAGTTGATGCGGATGGACAGCTCTGCCATTATCGAGAAGATCAGGCAGTATGTGCAAGCGAATTTGAAGGATGTAATGAGGGAAGGGATTGCCTCTCATGTGCATTTGAATTCGGCTTATCTATCAAGGCTGTTTAAGAAAGAAACAGGGCAAACCTTGATGGACTACATCATTACCGTTCGCATGAATCAAACGAAAATTATGCTCATCGAAACAGATTTAAAGATTAGTGAAATCTGTGAATCTATGGGATACGAAAACTTCTCTCACTTTAGTAAAATTTTCAAAAAACAAGTCGGTGTTCATCCGCAAGAATTTCGCAAGCGATATCAAATGCTGGATAAATAAGTGCAAGAACAGGCCCTCGGTGAACAATTTATTGTTCATCCGAGGGTTTATTTTAGCTTCTAAGGATGTATAAGTTTCACTTCATAAATGAGCTTAGAATTCTCCGGTATGAAACGCGCTGCGCCGCTAAAAGGACGGCGGCAGCCGTTTCACCTTGTTGCTGTCATAATAACGGCAATGATGTCATTCCACTTCGTAGAATGCCATTAATCGAGACTCTATAATAAAGGTAACAGATGGGGATAACGAGAAAGAAGGTGCTGAATATGGGTAATAAACCCATTAATAATCAATACAAAACATCCTTTATGAAGAAAGTATTTCAAAATCGCTATTTATTACTCATGTTACTGCCGGGCGTGCTTTACTTAATTATTAACAATTACATTCCGATGCTTGGGTCGGTTGTCGCTTTCAAAAGCATCAATTACGCGCTGGGTTACTTGAAGAGCCCGTGGGTCGGATTCGACAATTTCAAGTTTCTGTTTAACTCAAGCGATGCCTGGGTCATTACGCGGAATACGATCTTGTACAATCTAGTATTTATCGTTCTTACACTGGTCAGCGCCGTTACATTCGCTATCCTGCTGAACGAGCTGCGAAACCGCTTCTTCTCCAATTTGTATCAGAGCATCATGTTCCTCCCTTACTTTCTGTCTGCGGTCGTTGTAGGGTATCTTGGTTACTCGATGCTGAGCCAGGAATTTGGTTTCATTAACACGATCCTATTGGCACCGCTTGGCATTGAACCGATTTCGTGGTACAGCGAGCCGAAATATTGGCCGTTCATCTTGCCGATCGTCTACATTTGGAAGAACGTCGGCTACTCCATCGTGATTTACTTGGCGGCCATTATCAGTATCGACAAGGAGTACTATGAAGCTGCCATAACCGACGGTGCAACCAAGTGGCAGTTAATCCGAAACATTACACTGCCTTCCATCAAGCCGATGATGATCATTCTGACCTTGCTCGCAGTCGGTCATATCTTAAATGCGGATTTCGGTTTGTTCTATCAATTGCCGCTTGATGCGGGAGCCTTATACTCAACAACGAATGTCATTGATACGTATGTGTACCGGGCCTTGATTCGACTGGGAGATACGGGAATGTCATCGGCAGCGGGCATGTATCAGTCCGTAGTCGGATTCGTTCTAGTCGTTAGTGTGAATTTCCTGGTACGCAAAATAGACAAAGAGAATGCACTCTTTTAGAACAGGAGGAGGAGAAGCTTGGAAACTACATCTTCGGTCAACTATTCTTTGCAAGATGAACCTTCGGCTGTAAGAAGGAACCAGCGAGACATACTGGCTGTCTCAGCCAAGTCCAATATCATTCTGAACATTATCTTTATCCTATACGGTTGTCTGTGTCTCCTTCCCATCTTGTTGGTCGTAGGCGTTTCCTTCTCGGATGAGAAATCGATCGCACTCCACGGCTATAAATTAATACCTGAGAAATTCAGCTTGTCCGCTTACAAGTATTTGTGGTTCGATATTCACAGCATTATAACGGCTTACGGGATATCAATCGTAGTTACGGTTGTAGGAACAATTGCCGGAATCATTATGACTGCCTTGTTTGCTTATCCGTTATCGAGGAAGGATTTTCATTTTCGCGGGTTCTTCTCCTTCTTTATCTTCTTCACGATGATATTCAGCGGCGGTCTGGTGCCATGGTACTTGGTATACACGAATCTCCTTCATCTGAAAGATACAATCTTCGCCTTGATTGTCCCGGGCCTGCTAATGAACGCCTTCTATGTCATTATCATGAGAACGTTCTTTCAAACGACGATTCATCCCTCGATTATTGAATCCGCAACGATGGAGGGGGCAGGTGAAGGCCGAATTCTCGTTCAGATTGTTGTCCCGTTATCGCTTCCTGTATTTGCGACAATCGGCTTGTTCTACTCGCTCGGGTATTGGAATGGCTGGTACAACAGCTTGATCTTTATTAATAATGACGACATCATCAATCTCCAGTACATGATGTATAAAGTGTTAATGAACCTGCAGTTCTTGCTGGCAAACGCCCAAGCGGGTGGTCCGAGCTCTACAGAGATTGCGAATTTGCCTAGTGAATCCGTTCGTATGGCCATGTGTATTGTTGGTACGGGGCCAATGGTGTTCGCCTATCCCTTCTTCCAGAAGTATTTCGTCAAAGGATTGACTGTAGGCGCTGTAAAAGGCTAAAACTAGCATTGCTAGTTAGCATAGATAAATATACTCAGGAGGGTTTGTATGAAGAAAATGAAAAAAGCAGCTCCACTCGTTGTAGCCTCGATTGTTTCGGCATCTCTATTGTTGTCAGGCTGTGGAAAAAGCAATAATCAGAACGCAAGCAACGAGCAGGCAGTTAATGATACAAAACAAGAAACGACGGCGACCAATGAAACTACCACCGCAACCAATGAAGCTCCTTCCGCACCGGAGCTGGCGCCATACAAACTCAAGATGGTCGTTCCGGGCGGAGCGGTGCCGAAAGACTTGGCACTGGTCAATGAGGAAATCAGCAAGTATCTAAAGGATAAAATCAACGCATCGTTTGAACTGGATGTCATCGACTGGGGCAGCTGGCAGGACAAAGTGAACTTGAAGTTTGCATCGAGCGAGCAGTTTGACTTGCTTCAAACGATGAACTGGGATAACTTCGGCACGAAGATTCAACAAGGCAACATTATCGACTTGACTGATCTGATCGACAAAAACGCACCGGATCTGAAATCAGTTATTAACCCGGCGTTGCTCGAGGGTTCGAAGGTGAATGGACGCAATTATGGGATTCCTATCAATAAAGAGCTTGCCAGCCAGGCAGGTGTCATGCTCCGCAAAGATCTTGTAGATAAATACAAAATCGATATTACTCAAATTAAGAAGGTCGAAGATTTAGAACCGATCTATCAAATGATCAAAGAGAAGGAGTCCGGTGTTACTCCGCTCTACTTGAATAAAGATACAAGCGTGGATTGGATTTATAATCCGATGAATTTCGAAGATTTGGGAGACGCCAGCCCTGGATCGGTAGTACGCGGAGCGAACGACTTTAAAGTCGTGTCCGGCATTGAAACGCCGCAAGTGAAAGCAGAATTGGATCTGGCTCGCAAATGGTTCCTGGCCGGTTATGTGAACAAGGATGCGGCAACAGCAGCGGATATCTCGGGGGCACTCAAAGCAGGTAAAGCCTTCTCCTACGTCCAACAACTGAAGCCGGGTAAAGATGCGGAAGATAGTTTGGCTAACGGCGTTGAATTTGTGCAGGTGGAGTTAACAAAGCCGATCGTGAGAACGGCAGATACAACGGGTTCGATGACATCGATCTCCAGAACCTCGAAGGATCCGGATCGTGCGATGATGTTCCTGAATCTCCTTTACACGGACAAATACTTAGTTAACTTGATTGCATTCGGTATTGAAGGCAAGCATTTCGTGAAGAAAAGCGATAACGTGATTGACTTCCCGGAAGGCGTAGATGCTGCAACATCAGGTTACGTGCTTAATGGCGCTTGGATGTTCGGTAATCAGTTTAACGATTATCTGTGGGCCAATGAGAACCCGGCTAAATGGGACAATTTCTTGAAATTCAATGAATCCGCGGAGAAGTCGAGCGTACTGGGTTTTGTCTTTAATCCGGAACCGGTTAAGAATGAAATTGCGGCGTTCAACAATGCGAAGAAGGAATTCGAGCCAGCCTTATTCACCGGAACTGTTGATCCTAATGAATTCCTGCCTAAATACATCAATAAAATGAAATCCATCGGGGTAGATAAAATCATCGCAGAGAAGCAGAAGCAACTGGATGAATGGGTAAAAACAGCGAAGTAATGCTGTAACCATTCAGCAATGTACATCTCAAAGGCTGACGCTCTTCGGAGCGTTAGCCTTATTTATACCAAGGAGGGATTCGGGTGCTTAATCATGTGCTTAACTTCGAGCAAATCGAGCATTTCAAGGAACGGGGCTGGGTCAAGGTCGAGCAAGCCTTTGCGCCGGATACCGCACGCTCCTGTCAGCAATTTCTATGGGAGAAGCTGAGAGTGAGAGGGATTCTGCAAGAGGATCCATCGACTTGGACAGAGCCGATGATTTACATCCAGGAAGCTTATCGGAGTCCGGAATTTGACCGTTGCAACACGCTGAGAATGGCTAATGCGATCGAAGAGTTGATCGGCACAGACAGATGGACAGATAAAGGTGTGTACGGCGTGGATGAGATTCATTCTACATGGGGCTGGTGGCCGGTGAACTTTGCACTGGGGGCGGAGAAAGAGTGGAGCGTTCCAACTGAAGGGTGGCATTGGGATGGCATACACTTCCGTCATTATGTAGATAGCCCGGAGCAGGGACTGCTGTGTTTATGCTTATTCTCCGAAATTGCTCCTCGCGGCGGCGGTACGCTAGTGCTTGAGGGTTCACATAAGCTGGTCGCTCGTTTCTTAGATCAGCATCCCGAGGGACTTGAATCACAGGCTGCAATAGATGCGCTAAACCTGCAGCATCCCTATTTAGCGGAATTGACCGGCATTACGAGCGGGAAAGCTGCTTCTTCTGCGAAAGAGCGCATCAATATCTTCATGAACACGCTGCATACGGATTCAAAGGGTATTCAATTGCGTGTGGTTGAAACGACCGGCTCTCCGGGCGATGTCATCCTCTGTCATCCGTTTCTGTATCATACCTCATCGCAGAACCATAACGGCGTTCCACGCTTCATGTGCAACCGAACGACTCCGTTAACAGAACGCATGAACTTGAATCGAGATGAACCTCGTGACTACTCGCCGTTAGAATGGAGCATACGGCAGGCACTCAGCGATAGGGAGACTACATAATGACGACTAAGCTTGAACCAGCAATAAGCTGCAAGGAGTCTTATTTTAAGATATATGGCAAGAGCAGACTGGTGATCTCCGGGGAGTTGTCTTATTTCAAAACGGATCCGATCGAATGGGAGGATCGCATCCGCAAATTAAAAGCCAATCTCTTGAATTGCATCAGCACCTACGTGCCTTGGGGGTTACATGAGAACGAGAAGGAGCAGTTCAGCTTCTCGGGCCGTTTAGATATCGCCGAGTTTGTGGAGTTAATGAAACAGAATCAGTTATTAGGCATATTAAAGCCGAGCGGATATGTTTGCGATGAAATCTCTGGTGGGGGATTCCCAAGCTGGATTTGGGCGGAAGGAGTCAGAACGAGAACCGGTGACCCCGCTTTTCTATCTTATTTGCATCGCTGGTTGGATACGATCACACCTTTGTTGAAAGACACTCAAATTACAGCGGGAGGAAATGTAATTATTTGGCAAGTGGAGAATGAGTTCGGTTTCGGGAATAAGCCGTATTTACTTCAACTGGCCAACAGAGTGAAAGAGCTTGGCATCGAGGTACCTATCGTGCTGAATAACGGAGATTATTATGCCGAAGAGGGGCTGCTCGGGGCATTTGATTACTACCCTACGCCTGCTCCGGATCAGATACGGGAAGTCTCTGCTTACTTTCAGAACTACCGGGCAACGCATCCGGATAAGCCGATCTTTAGTCAGGAATTCGAGGCGGGCTGGTTAAACACCGCTCTAAGTTCAGACGTGACGACAATGGGACATTTACCGCGTGTATGGCTGGAAAGCTTGACGAAGCTTGCGTTCATTAACGGCTGCGCAGGACTGAACTACTTTATGTTTGCCGGTGGAACCGATCCGGGGATGCAGCCTGCTAAATTCTTCCCGAATCGCTATTATAACGAAGCCGCCATCGAAGAGTGGGGCGAGCTCGGGGAATTGTACTATCGCTATAAGACTACGCATGCTCAGCTGCTTTCCTTCGAATCCTTACTGGTGGAAGAGCCGGAAATGATGACGGGTACAGAAGTTTGCGTAGAAGGGGTTCCTCCCGAAGTGCTGGTCAACCTTCGCGGTAAGCAGCTGCTAGCTTTCAGTAATGCTTCCGATGACATCCAAGCTTTCACCTGGGAGTCCGAGTTGTTGGGCGTATTTCCAACCCGAATCGTGCTTCAGCCGATGGAAACCAAGATCTATCCGCTCCATGTTCATTTACATGCGGGCTTGAAATGGATTCATTCCTCGGCTGAATTCCTCTACAGGGATGCGAGCGTTTGTATCGTATTTGGGGAGATCGGACAAGAAAACCAATTGAAGCTGATGTGGAACAGCGAGTTACTGCCGCATGTGGTTGATTCCGGAGCCGTACAGACAGCATGGTGTGCGAATGAACTAACCATTACTTTCACACCTGGGCCGGAAGATCAGTGGATCTGCTTGGATGCCTATCGGATTATGATGATTTCGCGGGAGCGGGCCATGCATACCTGGTTTGGGCCGGAAGTCGACGGCAAACGGGATCTGCTTATTTCGGACCTTTATTATGCGGAATGGTCGGCATCTGACGACGATCATATTCAAGTGGAAGCTGAACCCGGTGTTACCCATGCGTTGACGGTGATTCGCAGTGCGGATGCATCCATGAAGCAAATGACTTACACGGCACCTCATCATAACGTTCCTGATCTTCAGGAAACCGCCGAAATCATGAATTGGGACATTTGTCAGGATTGGGAGAAATCATTTGTGTCCTCGCAGGCTGCAGCCAAGAAAACCAATCTAGGGCGTTCCTTTGAGACCAATGGGCATAACGATTGCGGTTATGCGGTCTACACAAGCGAATGGATCAGTGATGGTGAGGAGCAGCAATTATTGATACCGGAAGTAAATGATTACTTTGATCTGTTTATCAATAATGAATGGGTTGCTTCGGGACAACGCACCATGAAGCTCCGGTTAACCAATCTTATTGCCGGGAGCAACAGCTTGACGCTTCGCTGCTACTCCACGGGGCATGACAAAGATATGGCGCTGGATCCGGCTTTAAGCGGAATGATGCTGCCTTTGTATGTGGGTGCCCTTCACTCCGAAGAGCTGGTGAGCTGGAAACAGAAGATGTTGTTCACCAAGGAAGAGAAGGATGCGATGTTTGAGGACAAGGATCAGTTACTCTCCTATCACGAAGATGGCTATGCGCAGGAGATCGGCATTGATATCGCAGCGCTCGGTAAGGAGACGAATAATTGGTCCTCATTCGAATTTGGCTCGGAAGGCCTTCTGATGAAAGATGCCAATATTGACTATTCGGGCTCGGGTGAAGTCCTAAACCGAACACAATTTCATGCGGATGCCAAGTATGCCGGAAATCGGGTGCTGCTTGAAGTTCGGGATGCTGATCTAATCTACGCCTTGTATGTGAATGGCAAGCATCTCGCTGCGATTTGGCAAGGGTGGAGCAACTGGGGATTCGAGAATAGCCCGAAATATTGGGATATCACCCCTTGGATTCAATTCGGAGAATACAATCAAATCCTTCTGCGTTGTCTAATGGGGCCAAGAGGCGGCGGTGTCCTTCAGCCCGCTAGTATCTCCTACTACAAAGCCGCAATCGAAGGGGAAGCGAGCTTTACTCCGTTAGCATCAGGAATTCAGGCTGCGATCGAGGGTGAGCTCGGTACTTATGAGCAGGATAGCTTGCAAGGCTTGGTAGCTAAGCAAGAAGGCTCCCTGATTGTAGCTAGAAGTCAATTTGCCTATTCAGAATGGACAGATGTGGTTCATCCGGTGTACATCGAGCTGGAGGGCGTACAAGAGTTCACTTTGATTTATGTAAATGGCGAGTTAATCGGCAAATATTATCCCGGCGGCTATCAACGAAGATTCTATGTCTGGCGCTCATGGCTCAGAGAAGGTAATAATGAGCTGGCGCTTGTGGGTAAACTCACGGCTTCGCCGCAGCCTTGCATCAAGATCGGCTATTATCATGTGAAGATGAAAGATCGTATTCAATTAAGCTAGATTTCAACATCGAAGAAACTGGTGAAAAACCTCCGTCAGCTGAGCTGATGGAGGTTTTTTGTTTATTATTTCTTTGGTTCAAATTCATCTCACCCATAAATATTAGGAGCTATTTAGACAATCTTGGTATAATAAACTTGGGAATTAATTCTAATTGAATGTTGACTAAAAGCGAGGGAACAAGTATTGGGACTCCAAATCGATGAAATTTTTTATAGCTCACAGAGTAACCGGCAGAATATGCTCCTGCTCATTCACGGTCTTGGAGCCACAAATCAAACTTGGCGATTCGAAGAAACGGACTGGGTTAAGCTTTTTTTGGAGGATTCGCAACTTCAAGTTTTCGATGTCGCTTTAGTTCATTACAATACGGCACACTTAGCTTCAAAAATACTCACTAGTTTCGGTTTAAATGAGATACAGGTTTTCAAACAGAAACTAACAATCGGTAAAAAGAATGAGCTGACTGAGCTAGAAATCTTAACACAGGAGCTAAAGAGGGAATTAGGTCGCACAGATCTTCAATCTTATAAGAATGTTTACATAATCGGGCACAGTATGGGGGGACTAGTTGGATTAGGGTATTTGGTGCAAGAACTTGTTCATGGTTCCAACCATCCAATTAAGGGCTTTATTAGTTTGGCAGCTCCATATAATGGTTCATCGAAAGCGTTTATTAATGAGCTTATAAGGTTTCATCCGCATGATCAGATTAGCGATTTGGCTCCGAACAGTAAGTTTTTGGACCATTTAAATAGGCTTGGTGTCGCTTATAAAACAACTCTTGAGCCTATCTGCTCTTTCGCATATGGAACTGAGGATAGCATTGTAACTAAAGAAAGCGCGGTTCCGCACTTTATGGAGTCACTCATGTTCTCCGGTATTCCACTTCCTGGCACGCACAAGGGAATACTTCAGGCATCTAATCATCAGAACCATGCTTATATCTATGTTAGAGATCAAATTGTAAAATGGCAATCACAGTCGGAGGCTATAGTTGAACCAATCTCTACTTCGAATATTACAAATCACTTTTTCCCTATTTCTTCTCATTTCCATGGTAGAGATCCAGAATTGCAAAATGTCAGAACACTACTGGAAGACGGTGGAGCGGTATACATCACGGGTATGCCGGGAATAGGAAAAACACAACTAGCTGTACGCTATCTAACGTTGAACAGACAACAATACCGAACTATTTGTTGGGTTCGAGCGGAAACTCGAAGCGCAATGATGATAGATTTGCACCGTTTTCGGCAAGGGATCGCTAATGAAGATTATAATGCGGAAAACTTTGATGAGCTCTCACTTCTGGGTTATGTTCGCAACTGGATGGAACAAAATCGAGATTATTTGTTTGTTTTCGATAACGTGAAAGCTGAAAGTGAAATTTCACTTCTCCTGCCGAGCATGAAGCAGGGACATGTGATTGTGACGAGTCAAAATGAACTTATTAAGCACACTAATGCATTGATACAGTTAAAGCCGCTAACGAAAGAAGAATCTTTGGAATTGCTTTTTCAGTTAACGGGACGGAAAGAAGACGATTATGCAGTTAAAATAACGGAGTATTTCGGGTGCTTGCCTTTAGCTATCGAACAGGCAGGTGCATTTATGAATCAATCGAACAGAACATACGAACAACTCTATTTGCTATTGTTGAATCGGCCAATTGACGTAAAAAGGAGAATAGGATCTACAATTTCCATTGGAAGTAGCTTTGAGAATTTGATTGACGTTATTCTTCAAGAATTGAAGAGCATCCAACCGGAAAGTCTGGATTTCTTAATCCTGTTGTCGTTCTTATCCCCAGATTGTGTACCTCTGGAATGGTTCGGTGAACAACTTGAGATTATCTCGCTTGTTTCTGTTTTCAAAGATGATTTATTGTATGACGATGTTCATCTTGCTCTATTAAGATACTCCTTAATTAATCGGAATAATAAAAAGAACATGATTAGCATACACAGACTCTTGCAATCAACAATACGAGAAAGATTGTCGTTTCATGAAAAGAGTGAGTGGCACCGGCAAGTGACAAGTTTATTAAATCGTTTGATCCAAAAGCAGGAAACTGGTCCATTAGAATATCGTAAAATAGTTGAATTGGTTAATCATATTCAAACATTGGCCGAACATTACGAGAGTGATATGAAGGATAGGGGATTTCTTACTTTGCTCAATAATACTGGAATTTACTTGAATGAAATTGCTCGATACTCGGAAGCTTTCTCTTTATTTAAATATGTTTCGGATCAGTATAAACAATTGCCCGGAATTGAAGAGGTCGAAGAGGCTAATATTCGAAACAATATGGGACTTGCACTAAAGCATCAAAACCAATATGAGGAAGCTGCTGACTACTATAACCAAGCATTAAATATATTTGAAAAAGGAGATTATACGAATACTTTTGAATTCGCTAATTGTTTAATGAATTCCGGACGTTTAGATATGGATCTAGGTGAATACAATAAATCGCATGACAAACTATTACGTGCATTTGAACTAGCTGAACAGTTATTGTGTGAAGATGACCCTTTAATCATTCATTTTATTAATAATTATGGATTAATTCTACAACAGCTAAATAGAAAGAAGGCTAATCGATATTTCATTAGAGCATTAAAGCTCTTGAAAAAAATTAATCAGTTGGATACCGTTCATGCTGCGATCGTTTACAATAACTTATCGGTTGAACTCATGAAACGTGAGAAACCGAAGTGGTCGATATTGGCTCTGCAGAAATCGCTGGAAATTGATATTGGTTACTACGGTAACGAGCACCCCGTACTTGCTTACCGATATGATAATTTAGCTAGTACGTATTTAAATATGAGAAATCATAGTGAAGCAATACGGAACATAAAGATCGCTTATAAAATAAGGAGGAAATATTATAGTACAGACCATCCGAATATTGGTATTCTCTTTTTAAAATATGGTTTCGTATTATTAGATAAAAATAAATTGGTAGAAGGGAAAGAGTGGATTCTACGTTCGTTGATTATCGACGAACTCTTTTACAAAAACTCCTTTCATGTTGAGCTTGAATCCGCTCTGAACCATCTGACATTTATTCAACTAAAGTTAATAAAACGACTTTTAACTTTAGAGAACAGAGATGTTGATCAATTAAAACAGATGTGCAAAGAAGGAGAAAAATATGTACGAAGGTCATTAATTATCAATTATTCATCTGAGAAGGTATCTCATCTGAATTTCTTCCAAAGAACGCTGCGCGATATTCGAAAAGGAAAGATACACAAATTCTCCGCTCATAAAGAAACCGTGAATGTGTTTATTAATTTTAAAGAGAACGGGTATGTAGAAGCTCGTTTTCTAGATTAGTTGGTTTGTACCATATTCATCCTGCCCAACACATTGGCAGTCGATCACTGGGATCGGCTGCCTTGCTTGTTATCGGGGCCAATCAGCACCGTCAGACTCACTAACGTAACGAAGATGGTAGCGCCCATATCGGACAGAATAGCAATCCAGAGCGTTAGCCACCCCGGAATGGTAAGCAGTAAGGCGACCAGCTTCAATCCGAGTGAAACGCCTATATTAAACCGAATGATCGCATTCACTCGTTTTGCCACGGATACGGCCTCCGGCAGTTTGCCCAGATGATCCTGCATGAGCACGATATCCGCCGTCTCGATCGCGCTATCCGTTCCTTTGCCCATGGCAATCCCCAGTTGAGCCGTCGCCAACGCAGGTGCATCATTGATGCCATCCCCAATCATAGCGACTTTACCGCTACGCGCGAGTTCTTTAATCTTATTCACTTTATCTTCGGGCAGCAGATTGCCGTAAGCTGTAGTAACACCAACGAATTTAGCAACCTTCTCTGCGGTCGTCTGATGGTCGCCGGTAAGCATGACCGTGTTACGTATGCCGGCCTGACGAAGCTTTGCAATGACCGTTTTACTTTCTGCTCGGATTTCATCAGCGATGCCGAACATGCCAAGTACCTGCTCACTGTCAGCTAGGAGAACTAACGTGAGCGCTTGATTCTTCATATCAGTAATTTGAGTTTGGACGTCGGCTGGAATAGTGAGATGTTCCATGCTACGCTCATTTCCAAGCCAATATTGCTTTCCTTGTACAAGGGCGGCAATCCCTCGGCCGGAAATCGTCTGGATTTCATCTGGTGCTGAGACCTGGATTCCCAGTTCCGTAATTTTCTTCATTACTGCTTTGGCCAGTGGATGGGAAGAAGAGCTTTCGATGGCACCTGCGATTTCTAAGAATTGATGCTCTTCGTATACGATCATCTTCTCGACGTACGGTTCTCCTTTGGTTATCGTCCCCGTCTTGTCGAAGGCTATGGTATCGATTCGGCCTAACTGCTCTAGGAAGACGCCGCCTTTGATCAAAATACCGTTCCGCGCACTTCGAGTTATACCAGCTACAATCGCTATCGGTGAAGAGAGAATAAGTGCACAAGGGCATCCGACGATTAAGACGGCCAAGCCTTGATAGATCCATTTGCTCCAATCTCCGCCTAGGAGAAGGGGAGGAATCAAGATGACGAGCACTGAGATCAGCATAATGATTGGTGTATAGTACCTAGCGAATTTATTAATAAACAGCTCAGTCGGTGTTTTCGTTTCTTGGGCTTCTTCAACCAAATGCAGAATCTTCGCCAGTGAAGAATCCCTGTAAGCCTTCTCGATCCGGATGTGTAGGACACCTTCATTGTTGATGCTCCCACCAAAAACAAGCTCTCCATTGTCTTTCTCGATCGGTAATGCCTCTCCGGTAATTGCAGCTTCGTTAACCGAGCTTTTACCGCCGACTACGACTCCATCGGATGGGATCTTTTCTCCGGGTTTCACGATGACCAGGTCACCGACTGTCAAAGAAGTGATAGGGACGACGACTTCGTGGCCATTCTCAAGTTTCACCGCTTCTTTAGGAGCTACTTGAAGGAGCGTCTCCATAGAGCGACGGGCTTTCTCCATTCCAAGTCCTTCGAGCAGTTCGTTCAAGCCGAATAGAATGGCCACGAGCGTAGCTTCCTTCCACTCGCCGATTGCAACGGCGCCTGCCAATGCGATTGTCATTAAGGTGTCGATGTTAAATCGCAATGCCAATAGATTCTTTAGCCCGCGTAGAAAGGTCGAATAGCCGCTCAGAGCAATGGCTGCCAAATACATGCCGATCTGGATACCGCTGTTTAACTGATCGCCGGAGATATAAGCGACACCATAGAAGATCGCGGAGACGAACAACATTTTAACCATTTTGGAATTCCCGTGTTCATGAGAATGATCATGATTATGACTATGACCATGACTATGAGTGTGATCATGGGTATGATTATGACTACCCTCGTGAGCGTGGTTATGACCTGGTGCGCAATGATCACACGAGAGTCCATTGGAGCGGGATTCTTTCATAAGTGCACCTCTTTTGATTAATATATGAGTATGTATTCATATGATATGTTGGAATTATTTTTCTGTCAAATGTAATTCCTCCATCCGGCGTGCTGCAACAATCGGCCATCGGCTATGTTATAATAAAGGACATCATATTCGATGGCTGGTGGAACGATTTGGACGATAAACTTACGCTAGAAACCTGCGACGATTCATGCAGCGGGACTCAGATTGATTTTAGAGTCGTGAAAGAACATTTAGTTGATGAGTCCTCAGCCAGTGCGATGGCCGATTTATTCAAGACACTAGGGGATCCCACTAGGGTGAAGATTATTCATGCGCTATCTCAGAGCGAGTTATGCGTACATGATTTGACACAAGTACTCGATATGGGGCAATCCGCGATTTCGCATCAGCTTCGATTTCTAAGAAACCTTCGTATCGTAAAGAGGCGTAAAGTGGGGAAAACCGTATTTTACTCCTTAGATGATGATCATGTGGAGCAAATATTCATTCAAACGTTACAGCACTTGAGACATGATTAATTTCCGCTTAAAACAAACAAGGCAGCCGATCACGTGGATCAGCTGCCTTGTTTGTTTTACATGGAATGACTATGAGAAATTTGAAGTGAAAACGCCTAGGATGATAACAAACACGACTACATAGAACGCGATTCCGATACATGCCCAGATCAAGCCTGCCTTGGCATAGTTCGCTTTATTCGGATTCGCACCGCCGCCAAATGCCCAGACGAGAAGCATAATGATATTTACAATTGGAATCGCAAGCAGGAGAGTTGTGAGCATCCAGTCTTTTACGGAGATAATAGGTGCACTCGGCTGTGGAGCAACAGACTGGTAGTAATTCGGATTCGCATTCGCTTCCATTGATTAAAATCCCCTTTATTAATTGTTAATTTTTGTATGACCCACAAAGATACTATAATAGGACTTAAAGTTAATCAAGTTAATTTTTGTTACTCTCCTATTAATTCAGCTGCCTTGTTTGGTTCCCTTTATATGGGTCAAGATCATTTGGTATAATTGGAAAGGTATCAGGATTCATTCAAATGGAGGCGTATAATCGATGAAAATTGGATTCCTAATTATTGATATGCAAACAATCCATCTACAGGAAATAGACAAGCAGATGATAGAAAGAGCCAGTGAGTATATAAACTATGTATCAGATGTGCTTCGTTCCAATCATCACCCCGTCATTCACATTCACGACATTGAAGGTATTTCGGACTCAAACAGAGATTCCTTCAATTCGATCCCGGAGATTCAAGTTCAGGACACAGACATCATCGTAAGCAAAGAAAGCTCGAATGCTTTCTGGCAAACAGACTTGGAGCAAGTACTGCTGAAGCATGAAGTGGAATTAGTCATCCTTGCCGGATTTGCGGCAGAGCAATGCGTGTTGTTTACCTATAACGGTGCCAGTGAACGAGGATTTAAACCAGTCATGTTGCAAAACGGGATTATGAGTAAACACGAAGACATCATCACCTCAACTTACCGGGATCGGAATCTGATCTCCTATGCTGTCGTTAAATACTTAATGTAAGTTTAAACAGGAGAAATTAAACATTTATGGAAATGATAAACTTACTTGCAGCAAAATCAAGAGAAGATTTGCGGGCATGGTTACTGGAGCACAGTACGACTGAGAAAGCGTGCTGGGTCGTGGTAAGCATGACGCCATCCCCCGATGCAGTGTTATATTTGGACGCGGTCGAGGAATCGTTATGTTTTGGATGGATCGATGGCGTGAAGAAGAAAATTTCTGAAACCGAGCTGGCGCAGAGATTATCTCCTCGAAGTAAGAAAAGCTCATGGACGGAATTGAACAAAGAACGCGTCCGGCGGCTCGAACGCTTGGGGTTCATGCATGACGGAGGAAGAAAAGTGCTTCCTGATATGAGCCCGGATTCTTTTCGAATCGATGGGGCTATAGAGCAAAAGCTCAAAGAAGATCAGCAAGTCTACGAGAACTTCATGGCTTTCCCAGAGCTCTACACGAGAATCAGGATCGACACGATCCAAAGCTACAAAGATCAGCCGGAATTATTCCAGAGCCGACTCGAAAAATTCATTGCCAACACGAAAGAGAACAAGATGTACGGTCAATGGCATGATAATGGACGCCTCATAGAGGAATAGATGCAGCACACAGCCCCCAACTTGTAGTCAAGATGGGGGTTAACTTTTGCAGGATAATGGAATCCAATCCTGAATAATCAAATAAGGTTACGTTCCTTAGTTGATCAAAAGGAGTAGGGTTATGCATCGGCATGGAGATTTACATCGCGTATCTTTAGGTAAACGACTAATCGCTTTCTTATGGGATTATGTGATTATTTCGGGCTATATCGTTTTGTTAATCGGGCTATCTTTCATGATTCGTCCTTGGCTGACTCCATTGTTTACGACATCGCCATTGTTGGCGGAGCTCAGTGGATTTCTATTTATTACGCTGCCTGTCTATCTTTATTTTGCACTTTGTGAGGGATCGGCAGCGCATGCAACATGGGGAAAACGGAAAATGGGAATTCAAGTGACTGGTCTGAATGGAAAGCCAATCCGTTTTAGAGTCTCACTGCTGCGTTCCGCTTTTAAATTCGCCCCGTGGGAGCTGGCCCATTTTACCATTTGGCATATGGTCATTCCTACTGATTACCCCGACTCATTCATTTACTCTTTATTAGGGACCGTTTACGGTCTCGTGCTTATCTACTTGATCAGTCCTTTATTTAGTAAAAAGAAACAAACGATATACGACTTGATAGCGGGGACTGTTATTAGGTATAGGGCTTAAGGGAGTTTAGGGTCTTGTCACAAAAACGTCGCATAAAGCGTCGTTTTTTTTGTGCGGGAGGCGCTTAATGTGTTAAATTTATTTTTCCGATTGACATACTCGGAATTTGCTCTTATAGTAAAAACATTCTAATTTAAGAGAACAAGAAATAGGGAGGCAACAATATCATGAACATCCGGAAACACGCGGGCCTCACGCTCGCACTCATCCTCGCATTGACACTCGTGCTGTCCGCTTGCGGCAGCAAAGATAAGAATGGGAATAATACGGCATCCTCCGGCGATACGGCGCAGAATGCACTTGCGGGCAAGAAGATCGCGCTTGTCATGCAATTCAATCAAGGCACGTTCTCGGCCCAATATGTCGACGGCGTAACGAAGCAAGTCGAGAAGTTCGGCGGCAAAGTAACCGTTATGGCATCCGACAACGACTTGAATAAAATGGTCTCTAATCTAGATACGGCGATCAACCAGAAATTCGACGGTATCCTGCTCGACCACGGCAATGCTGACGCGCTGACGAACGGCGTGAACAAAGCAGTCGCCGCTGGCATCCCGGTCGTCGCTTTCGACTCCGGACTGACCGTGGACGGCGTAACGAGCCTGGCTCAGAACGACCAATTGTTGGCAGACAAGTCGCTTGCGGCGCTGGCTAAAGACGCTGGCGGCAAAGGCAACATCGTCAAAGTATGGGTGGCCGGCTTCCCGCCGATGGAATCGCGTCAAATCAAATACGCTGAATTCCTGAAGGCGAATCCGGATATCAAGGAAATTGCGCAATTCGGCGATGCAAGTAAAGCGCAGCTTGACGCGCAAACGCGTATGGAAGCGATTCTGAAAAAGTACCCGGAGAAAGGCAGCATTACGGCGGTCTGGGCCGCTTGGGATGAATTCGCGAAAGGCGTTACGAACGCGATCAAGCAAGCTGGACGCACGGAAATCAAAGTTTATGGTATCGATCTTAGCGACGAGGATCTCGCGCTCATTCAAGATCCGACCAGCCCTTGGGTGGCATCGGCAGGCGCTGATCCGTCCTCCATCGGCCAAGTGCAAGTGCGCTACCTGTACCAGAAGCTGAATGGCGACAAGACGGACGCGACGGTGCAGATTGAACCGGTATTCGTCAGCCGCGACTCGCTGCCGACGGACAAGAAAGTAACGACAGCCGATCTTGGCGAATACGTCGAAGGCTGGGGCAAGAGCGAGCAAGGCAACACGGATTATTTGAAAGAGCTGGAGCAAGCGGTAAGCGCGAAATAAGCGCTGGTAATAAGCGACATAGCGATACGCAATGATGAAGAATCAGCAGGAAACGGCGCGGAGCTTCCGCGCCGTTTTCTTCTATCCGGAAGAGCTTCTGAGAGGAGTTGAGCGATCATGGTAGCTGGACAAGCATCACGCACGGCGAGCGTGCTGCGCATGAATGGCATCGGTAAGTCTTTCGCAGGCGTCGCGGCGCTGAAGAGCGTCGATTTCGAGCTGCGAAGCGGCGAGGTTCACGCACTTCTCGGCGCGAACGGCGCTGGCAAGAGCACGTTGATGAAGATTTTATCCGGCGCATACGCGGGCGACAATGGCACGGTCGAGATCGACGGCCAGACGCTAATCATCCGCTCGCCGGCGGACGCAAAGAAGAACGGCATCCACTGCGTGTATCAGGAGGTGGATACGTCGCTTGTGCAGCATCTGAGCGTCGCGGAGAATATTATGCTCGACCGCTTGGCCGCTTCAGAAGGCAGCGCCTGGATCTCTTGGAGCAAACTGAAGCAGGATGCCGCGCAGGTGCTGGATAAGCTCGGGCTTGGCATCAATATTAACAGCAGCGTGTCGGAGTTGACGCTGGCGGAGAAGCAGCTCGTGCTTATCGCGCGGCTGTTCGCGCAAGATGCGAAGTTCGTCATTCTCGACGAGCCGACGGCACCGCTGAGTATAGAGGAAGCAGACCGGTTATTCGGTCTGATGGACGGCTTGAAGGCGGCCGGCATCGGCATCGTATTCATCTCGCATCGCTTGCCGGAAGTGTTCCGGGTTAGCGACCGGATCACGGTCATGAGGGACGGAGGCGTCGTCATGAACGTATCGGCCGACGCTACAAACATCGTTGATGTCATCCGCGCGATGCTCGGCAAGAGCTTCGAGGAGGAGTATCCGAAACTGCCGGCAGTTATTGGAGAGCCGATCCTGGAGACTCGCGGGTTGGCAGCGGGACGTCGCGTGCGTGGCGTGGATCTGACCGTACACAGCGGCGAGATCGTCGCGGTCGTCGGTCTTGTCGGCGCCGGCAAGACGGAACTGTCACGACTTCTGTTCGGCGTGGACGTCGCAGAGGGCGGCAGCATCGCGCTTGCCGGCAAGGAGGTCGTGCCGCGTTCGCCGGCAGATGCCGTGGAAGCGGGTATCGTGCTTGTGCCCGAGGAACGGCGCAAGGAAGGTATTCTCGTGCGCGAATCCGTGCTGCACAATTTGAGCCTGCCGATTCTGCGCTCGCTCAGCAAGTTCGGCTTTATCTCCGGCGCCAAGGAGAAACGCCACGGGTCGGATGTGATCGGGCGGCTCGGCATCAAGGCGTCGCATCCCGATATCGCGACGGCGTTCCTCAGCGGCGGCAACCAGCAGAAGGTAGCAATCGGCAAATGGACGAGCACGGACGCGCGTGTTTTTGTGTTCGACGAGCCGACCAAGGGCGTCGACATCGGCGCGAAGCGAGATATTTTCCGGATCATCGGGGAGTTAGCGCAACAAGGAAAAGGCATCTTGTATTTAACCTGTGAATTTGCGGAAGCGCTGGGTCTGGCCGATCGAATTCTCGTCCTGTGCGACGGGAAGATCGTCCACTCGTTCCGGCGGGGTGAAGCGTCGCAGGAAGATTTGCTTTATTTTGCGAGTGCGGGTAAGGAGGAAATGTTATGAACAATCGGCTGCTGCAATTCTCGTTTAAGTATGGAGCGATTATTTTCATCGGAATCGTCTTGCTGTTCTTCTCGCTCTATAACGAATATTTTCTAACGTACAACAATATCGCGGATATCCTGCGCTCCATCTCCATCGTGACGTTCGTCGCCATCGGGGTGACGATCTCGCTCACCGTCGACGGCTTCGATTTGTCCGTCGGGTCTACCGTGTCACTGGCAACCGTATTGTCGGCGACGATGATGGTTTGGTACCAAATGCCGCTCGCCGTCGTCATTATCGTACCGATCGTGTTCGGAGCTCTAATCGGACTGATCAATGCTTTTCTAATCGTAAAGGTTCGCATTCCGGATCTGCTGGCCACGCTGGCGGTCATGTATATCGTTAGTGGCGTGCATAAGACGTACACCAAGGGCTACTCCATCTACAGCAACATGCAGATGCAGGACGGAAGCAAGGCGCCCGGCGAGATCACGAAGCAATTTCTCTGGATTGGTCAAGGCAAATTGCTTGGCGTGCCGTTCCCCGTCATTCTCATGGTGATTGCAGTCGTCGCGGCGCATCTGTTCTTCAAGTACACGCGCCTCGGCAGGCAGATGATCATGATGGGCGGAAACGAGGAAGCAGCCCGCTTATCCGGCTTGCGCGTCAAACGCGTTCGTACACTCGCGTATGTCGCGTCCGGCGTGCTGGCGGCGATCGGCGGCATCCTGTTCACCGCCCGGGTTGGCAACGGTCAAGTCGATGCCGGAGCGCCGATGCTCATGGAAGCGGTCGCCGCCGTATTTGTCGGCTACTCCGTCTTCGGTGCGGGACGTCCGAACGTCATCGGCACGTTTTTCGGCGCGATCCTGATCGGCGTACTCGTCAACGGCATGACGATGATGAACGTGGAGTATTACACTACGGACATCATCAAAGGGGCAGTGCTCGTGCTGGCGCTGGCGGTCACGTTCATTCACCTCAACCGGCGCAGGGGTTGACGGTTATCTGTAAGCCTAGGACCATGTCCTAGGCTTTTTCTGTCGAGAAACCCGTGTTTATACAACGTCGTTTTTTAGCTTCCGGTACGGTAGTTCTATGTACCTCCGTAATGAGTGCATATTTTGTCTTCGCATTCTAACGCTAACGGTTGTGACAGTGGTTATTTGCCATAAATTAGCCCTTTTTATAGTCTAACGGTTGCCAGCGAGCTTATTTAATCATTTTCCCCTTGGAATCGATCCATTTGTTGCAAATAACGACTGTGGCAACCGTTAGATTTTCAAAAAGGCTTATTTGTATGAAATAGCCACGCTGGCAACCGTTAAAATGTTATTCATGATGTATAGACAACAAAGCGGCTGCCCGAGACTTTCTCGCGCAGCCTTCACTTTGCCATTGCATGGAGAGATAATCAAGATAGTCAGTGGATTAGGGCACAGAGATAAGCTCTTTTTTGCTGCGTTAAACTGGTAATTTTCGTCGTGCGAATTAGCAGGATAATTTATCCATAATGCGAATAGTTTTATATCTGGAGGGATCACTAATGGATGATTTCAATCAAAAAGCGAACCGTTTTGTGAAGGATCACTTCGGCAGCCGTGCTGAGCATCTCGCGCCTCTGGCATCCGGTGACTGGTCGAAAGCCTATTCCTTTACGCTCGATGGACATGAAATGATTATTCGTTTCGGCGCCTATGTGGAGGACTTTGAGAAGGATCGCGTCATGGGGGCGTTTTCCACGGCTGCGCTGCCGATTCCGAAGGTGATAGAGGTGGGTAAGACGGAGAACGGATTCTTCGCCGTATCTGAACGGGTTCGAGGCGAGAAGCATCTCGATGAGCTTGACGAATCGGAGATGCGGGTTGTCCTTCCGCACTTGTTCGATGCACTCTACGAGCTGCAGAAGCAGGATATTACTAGCACCCAAGAAGTTGGACTTTGGCGTCCGGAGGGAACTGGTCCGAGCTGGGGAGCTGAGCTATTATCGGTAGCTGAGCCAAGGGAGAGGCTTGCTGGCTGGCGCGAACGGTTAGACGCTTCGCCACGCGAGGCAAGTATCTTTGATGCCGGCGTAATAAAGCTTCGTAAAAACGCCGCGCAGCTCCCGGAGATCCGAGGAATCGTCCATAATGATCTATTAAACCGAAACGTGTTGGTGAACAATGGGAAACTAACCGGGGTTTTCGATTGGGGAAATGCGTTCTACGGCGATCCGCTCTACGACCATGCTTGGTTTCTTTATTGGTGGCCATGGTATCCGCAGTGGCACGGGATCGACTTGCAAGCCATGCTGGACCACCACTGGGAGCAGCGCGGGGGCCAGCCAACACAGATGAAGGAACGCCTACTTTGCTACCTCATTCACATTGGGCTTGACCATATCGCCTACTGCGCTTTTAAGGAACGTACAGAGGATATGAAGAGAAATGCCGAACAAGTCTTGAGTTATATCTAACATGCATGACCCATATCATGAATGTTGAATTGTTCGATGAAGGAGGGATCCATGATGCAACATCCTATTAGCATTACTCCGTACAACTCCAAGTACGCCGAGCAAACGATAGAAATGTGGCGTGCGAGTAAGGAGAAGGCGATTGGGCAGAAGGAACTCCACAGTTTGGACGATCACATTTACTTTCTGAACAATATGTTGCCGGAGCGGTTTCATATTGACTTAGCGCTTATAGATGAGAAAGTAGCTGGCATCATTGCTTACAATGAGAGTGAAGTAAGTCAGCTCTATATTCATGTCGATCATCAGGGGATCGGAATTGGACAGACCTTATTAAATAGAGCCAAAGCGCAATCGAGCGGCAAATTAAACCTATACACGTTTGAAGTGAATGTGAATGCGCAACGATTTTATGAAAAGCATGGATTTAAAGTTATTGCCAGGGGCCATGAAAATGAAGAAAATTTACCGGATATTCTCTACGAGTGGGTATCGCCATAATATTCATCTTATAAGGCTATGAAAGAGAGGCTGATGGTTTATGGGTTCGAATGCTGTCCAAACGACGAAAGAAGAGATTCTGGCGCACTACAAGGAAAATGGTTTCGCAGTCATACCGAATGCGTTGTCGCAGGAGGAACTGGACTACTTGAACGGATTGGTAGAGGCCTCCTTGAAAGAGTCTCCGGAGCATTGGCATCAACCGATTGAAGGCGCAGTCGGTACAGGCAGCTTCCTCGAGAAGCATCCGCTTGAGATGGATCCGTTCATTCGTCATCCAAGGATCTTTCCACTCATTCAGGAGGTGCTGCTCGGGGAAGCTCGTTTTGCCCAATTTGATTTTCGGGATGTTTCCGCAGACCGAGCGAGCGCCAGCGAGATGAATTTCCACCGTGATATCAGCTATTACGGAACGATAGGCGGGAAGATTTACGATCCGGAGAATCCCTATATCAGCACCTATACTTGTGTCATCTATTATTTGTCAGATGTTCACGAGTGCTGCCCGGCGTTCTGCTTAGTACCGAATAGCCATATGTATGGGTCGCTTGATGAAGCGAAGGAGAAGCAGGGGGAAGCTTACCGGGAGATCCCGATACGGGGGCAAGCCGGTACCGCCGTGTTGTACAATATAACGACCTATCATACGCGCAAGGGCGGAAGAGCGGATTGTACGCACGGCCGGCGGACGATGCATAACTACCACTCCCGGGCATCGAGCTACCCGCTGACCAACTGGGCGACGGTTCCTGAGGTGCTCGCGCTCAGCGATGATCATGACACCCGCCTGTTCTACTCGCAATGGACACCTAACCAAATCAAATTCGCAAGAGAGAACTATACGAAACCAATCCCGGCTTACTATCCGGTGCATATGGTGAAGTAGCTACTTGCTGCATAATGAACCCCCGCTCAATGAATGAGCGGGGGTTCATTATTTAAGAGGGATTCTTTTGTAAGTTGTGAATGATTTCGGGTGTAATGGGAATCTGCAGCTGATTCATTGCGTATAGAACAGCTCCGGCAACAGGAGGAAGTGTGGGTTCTACAAGGTGGTACCTTCTGTTTGATCCGTTTAAGAGCATGCCGCTTAACGTATGAGAGAAATAAGGACTGTTCACGACGCTTCCTATCAACGTAACCTCAACCGTATCGCTTGAAAAAGAAGCAGCCAGAAGCTCAATGCCAACTTTAATTTGGTTAATCGCTCGGTCACAAACTCTGATCGCGAGAGAACTTCCTTGCTCAGCTGCTCGGGTTATCGTCGGTGCAAACTGTCCGAATTTCTTGTCGCGCTCTTGACGATCTTCCATAAATCCACCTCGTGCCAGCATGGAGAATTCAGCTGCCGATTGTACATGCCAGTGCTGCAGCATGGACTTCATGAGTTCTTCGTCCGATTGATCGGTATGTCCTGCAAGCATCTCATAGGCGGCGTCGTATGCAATAAATCGAGCAGCGCTTGCTGCGTAGTGATGGAAATCGTAATTTCTTATAAACCGGCCTTCTTCGGTAATAGCTACGATAATAGAGCCGGTACCTGCGATTACAACAATCCCGGGCTTAGCTAATAAGGCCCCATAGTGAGCTACCACGGCATCATTTACATGCCAATGTGGACCAGTTAAGCCGGGGATATCGGTTAAAGGAATCACCCATTCGAGATCGGATGCTGCATCATATCCTGCGATCCCTGCGGCAGTTCCTGCCACCTGATGCCTCTCTTTATTAGCAAGCGCCAGCGCTTCTGTAATAGCGTTATGTACATTCTGTACAGCTAATATATCTTTATGGAGGGAAGCAGCCCCTTTCTCGCAATAAGCAAGAACGTGTCCCTTAAGATCACAAACTAACACTCGCGTGTTCGTCCCGCCGCCGTCAATCCCGATGAGAATATCAGTTGATAGCATCGTGAGCCCCTCCTTGTGCTGCGGTTCTATTGAAGAAATATTTTAACAATGGCGGTGCGATCAAGGTTGTTAAGATAATGGTAATGACAACAGAGGTGAAGTACTCCGCCGGAAGTAATGAAGCTTGTAAACCAGTGGCTGCGATGATCAACGCAACTTCTCCTCGGGAGATCATACCTGACCCAATGGCTAAGGACGAGCGGGAATTCATTCCCGTTATTCTTGCTCCGAGTGCTCCGCCTAGCAGTTTCGTTAGAACAGCAACTAGGGTTAAAGCCACCATAAAGCCAATCTGATTCCCTACCCCAGCGAAGGACACGTTCAATCCGATACTGACGAAGAAAACAGGCACAAATATGGAGTACGCGATGGGTTCGATTTTGGATTCCACGGTATGCTTGAACGAGGTTTGGGAAATTGCGATGCCAGCGGCAAAAGAACCGATAATAGCAGCCATCCCCATCTGTTCTGCAAAATAAGCAAAACCGAAACAAACAACAAGCGCCATGGTGATAACCGGCTCCGTAACCGAGATACGCGCGAATAGCTTCATGAACCTTGGCACAATCAGCCATCCGACGAAGAGCGTCACGATGAAGAAAAGCAACTTTTTGCTAATTAGCATCCCGATCGAGATATCGTTTCCGCTTCCTAGGAAACTCATCATAACTGCCAGTAGAATGATAACAATGACGTCATCGATGACTGCTGCCCCGAGGATCGTTGTACCTTCTCGAGAGTTAAGCTTGTTCAAATCCTTCAGTACCTGCACCGAAATACTTACCGATGTTGCGCTAAATACGGCCCCCATAAAGAGAGCATAGTTAGGATCGAGGCCGAAGGCTTCCGCTACGGCATAACCACCCAGAAAAGGTAGAATGATTCCTCCGACAGCCACGGCAAAAGCAGACCGCCACGTTTGTTTGAGCTGTTCAAGATCGGTTTCCAGGCCTGCAATAAACATGAGTAAGATAACGCCAATTTCCGCTGTGTAATGAATGAATTCATTATTCTCGATCCACCCAAGGACTGCCGGACCAACAAGGATGCCTACGATTAGTTTACCGAGTACGGAAGGCTGCCCTAGCAGCGTGGAGAGATGTCCGAAGATCTTCGTGAGTAATAAGATGAGAAATAGATAAAGAATGAACTCCATATTGTTGCACCTCAGTTACCGCATATTGAATTTGTATCCATAATATACCCTACATGATGTAGGAATCAAATAGAGGCATATATGCAGAGAAGGTTGAATACAATGGCAAATAAGACGGGTTTACCAGTTCTGTTTCAAACCAGGAGGTTGATCGAATTGCTGAAAGCAGTGGATGTCAACTTGGACGCGGGGGAAATGGTGCTGAAGCTGGAGAAGGATAGCGCACCTAAGAGGATCGAGTACAGCAAGCTTGAGCGGTTAGAATTGGCGAGAGAGTCGGTAAGAAAGCTGCTCAGAACCGTTGAGGTGAAAGTGATCAAGCTGCATGTCAGAGGCATGGAGAGCACGGTCGTCATAGCCAGCGACAAGGTTGGAGATTATGATTATGTCGAGCAATATTTGAAGAAGATTGCCGAGAAATATGAGATAACCGTTGAGCAATAATAGATATCTTACAGCGCCTCAGCCTGGCTCGTCAGCAGGATGAGGCGTTTTTGTGCGTCGCAGAAGAGTAAGATTCCGGGCACATATGGTATGATTTCATTGGCTTAAAGGAATGATCGGGGGATCAGAATAGAATGGAACTTCTTCAATTGCACTATTTTCTCGAAGTTGCCAGGCAGGAGCATGTGACGGAAGCGGCACGCAGTCTACATGTTACGCAATCTTCGCTAAGCAAGACGATTCAACGTCTCGAGGAAGATCTGGGCGCTCCTCTGTTCGATCGAACGGGGCGAAAGCTTAAGTTAAATGAATTCGGAAGCAAATTCCTTCTCCGAGCGGAGCGGGCTTTATTTGAATTGGAACAGGGGAAACAGGAGATTTGTGCAGATGGTTAGCGCGCAGAAATGGTTACGCTTCTTCATCGAGGAGAGGTCGATTTTGGTATAACTTTGCCCCCTATACAAGAGAATAACGACTTAGCGAGTCAGACTGTATACATTGCCCCCATTCTATTAGCAGTTCCTAAAGGTCATCGTCTGGCCAATCGGAGCAGCATATCTCTGACAGAGATTAGAGATGAGTGGTTCGTTGGTGTCAAGAAAGACTATGGTGTTCGCAATTTCGTGGACTCTTTATGTAAATTGGCCGGATTTCTGCCTAAGTATGTGTATGAGGGTGATGAACCTGCAAGGCTAAGTGATCTTGTAGAGGCCGAAATTGGCATAGCCTTCATACCAAGTACAGCCAGACATTCACGGCAAAATATCCATTATCTCCAAATCGAGGATCATGAATTGGTACTGGAGATCGCTTTGCTGTGGAACAAAGGTCGGTACATTTCACGGGCTGCTCAGGAGTTCCGTGAGGTGGTTCTGGAGTATTTTGCGGAGTTATCGAACCTGCAGAAGGAATCGGCAATTTAATTATTAAGATATGTTCATAATCCGGATCAGAACAATTCACCCTCTACTTGCGTCTAATAGTTACATCATAAGGAAAGGGTGTCATTAATTTGGGAAATAAACCCATTAAACGCGTGACGATCATGTCTCTTCTTGTACTCCTGACAGTGATTCATACTAATAGCGTGTTTGCGGCGGCGAATGAACAATCGCCAGCCTTGTTGCTCGATGGGAAACCTCTTGTATTGCCGGTTCAGCCGGTGATTGAGAACGGAGTCAGCTACGTTCCGTTACGTCCGATATTCGAAGCACAAGGTGCTAAAGTTAGCTGGGACGAGCCCAGGCATACGGTGACGGCTACTAAAGAAAGCAACCTTATAACCTACCAAATGGGCAATATGTTTGCTTATAAGAATAACGACAAGCTGGCGCTTCCCGTGCCCGGTAAAGTCATCAACGGCTCTTCGATGGTTCCGCTGCGGTTCATTAGCGAGCTGCTGGGCAATGTCGTCCAGTGGCATGCCTATTCTCAAACCATCACGATCTCGTCTGCGAATACGTTTGAAACAGAGATTACATACGGTGCAAATCTTAGGTCGCTGCCGAATTCAACCGATGAGGCGTCTGTGATCCGAATGCTTCCGAAGGGCCAGCGGATTCATGTCATTCGCGAAATCGATGCCAACTGGCTCGAGGTACAGACCGTAGACAAGACGATCGGATTTATTTCGGCTAAACCTAAGTACACGAACTACTCGAGCCCGAGCCTGACCATGATGCAAGCCGCTCAAATCATCGCATTTGGCTCAACCTACTTCGGCACGCATTATGAATTCGGCGCAGATCCGAACCAAACGAAAACCTTCGATTGCTCTTCTTTCGTCAAGCATGTGTTTAATCAGGTGCTTTCGGTCGATCTGCCTCGTCTCTCCTACGACCAAGCGAAGGAAGGGAAGGAAGTTAAAGTAGATGACTTGCGACAAGGGGACCTGATGTTCTTCAGCGCACGCGGTCTCGATATCGGACACGTAGGCATCTATGCCGGGGATGGCAAAATCCTTCACACTTATTCGGACAAGCTTGGCGTCCATATCGAGGAGTTTACTGGGCAATGGAAAACTCGATTCGTCACGGCAAGACGAGTATTTTGATAGGAACAACTCTATGAGGAAGACCAGAAACTAATTGTTTACATGGGAACGGCTGTAAGATAATCTAGTAATTATAAGCTGGAAGGTTTTGGAACTGGTTGAATAGGAGGCAGCGATCACTTTGATCAGCTGCCTCTCTTCACCTTATGGGCAAGTTATACGAGAGAGGAGTACCCCGATGCATGTAAATGAAGTTTTAGAGCATATTCCGCAATTGCAGAAAGCGACAGCTGTTTCACAGATTCATAAAGGCTTCTCCTATGATGGCAAATATCTCGTTTACGAAGACGGCGACAGTCCGGCTTATGTTCTGCGTACTGCGACTTTCAAACAGTCCGAATCCAAACGCCGCGAGTTTGAGGCAGTCGGTCTTATACATGGTCTCGGCGTGCGTACTTCTGAACCCATTGCATTCGGTACGATCGAAACGCTTGATCGATGTTATATGGTTTTGCGATATGTCGAGGGTTTGGATGCTCTTGAAGAGCTGCCACTGATGACGGTCGATCAACAGTATAAAGTAGGCGTCGAAGCCGGGCGAGAACTTCTTATGATGCACGAGGTGCAAGCGCCGGAAGATACGGAAACGTGGTCCACGCACAGGGCTGCGAAGCATAAACGTCATATGGATGAATACTTCCGCTGTGGGGTTAAGGTTCCTGAGGAAGAGGCTATTGTTGCCTTTGTCGAGAAGCATTTACCGCTGCTGGAAGGGCGTCCGAACAGGTTCCAGCACGACGACTTTCATCCTGCCAATCTGCTCGTCCATAATGGAGCGTATGTCGCGGCGATCGATTTCAATCGGTATGACTGGGGAGACCCGTATCATGACTTTTTGAAAATCGCTTACTTTAGCCGTGAGGTCAGCATTCCGTTCTCCATTGGGCAAATCGATGGGTATTTCGACGGGAAAGTTCCGGAGCATTTCTGGCAGCTATATGCGCTGTATACGGCAATGACGATATTTGGCACGATTACGTGGACGCTTAAGGTCGTTCCGGAGCATCTCGATTCGATGATGGACCGTATTCGTATCCTGCTGGACGATCATACCCATTTCGAAAGCGTCGTACCTAGTTGGTACAAGCAAGGTGATCTTAGATGAACATGATACTCGAGAAACTGTGCACGCTTTTGCAGCTAGGAGAGTTGGTCAGTCAGCCAGTACCTGTGGTAGGCGGGCTGTTACATCGCATGTATGCAATGGAAACAACCACAGGGAAATATGCCATTAAAGCACTAAACCCGCAAATCATGCTCCGACCTACCGCGATGTCCAATATGATTCATTCCGAAATGATTGCTGCGATCGCAGCCAATAACGTACCTGCTTTACCGGCCAAGCGATTTAACGGCAGTTCCGTGCAGCAAGTAGATGACCACTATTTTCTCGTATTCGATTGGGTAGAGGGACGAAGTCTGAAGCCGCCTGAAATAACGAGTGCTCACGCTGAACGGATAGGTGAGACTCTCGGCGTTCTCCATAAGATGGACTTCTCCTCGTTAGGTATCAAGGCGAATGGGAGCATCGGCGGTGTGCATGCGACGGATTGGAATTCCTATATAGAGTTAGGTGAAAGCAATCAGTCGGTGTGGGTAAGCTTGGCTAAGGGTGTCGTGGATCAGCTCTACGACTGGAACGCCAAGGCGAACCATGCGGCGCAGTTGCTGGCATCCAACATAGTGATCAGTCACGCGGATCTAGATTCCAAGAATGTGTTGTGGAACCAAGACTCACCTATTCTTATTGATTGGGAAGCCTCAGGAGCAATAAATCCCATGCAGAATTTAATTGAGACTGCTATTTATTGGTCAGCGGATGAAGCTGGTCATCTAGACCGCAGTAGATTTCAGGCATTCTTAAGCGGTTATAAGAAGACGGGCGAAACGTTTGAGGCGAATTGGAAAGTCGTGCTAGACAACGGTTTTGCAGGGATGTTGGGTTGGCTGGAATATAGCTTCAAACGGTCCCTATGGCTGGAGTGCACGGATGAACAAGAGCAGCAGATGGGGACGGAGCAAGTGATCGGAACGATTAACTCCTTAAGGCGATATGCGGAGCAACAAGCTGAGATTGAAGGTTGGTTGAACGAGGAGGAAGCGACGTGAATAACAACTTAGGCAGGAGTGAAACAACATGAAGCTGGTTCTAGTATTCGGGCCGATGGCAGTTGGCAAAATGACCGTTGGACAAGAGTTAGAGAAGATCACGGAGTTAAAGCTATTTCATAACCACATGACCATTGAATTACTCGTTCCGTTACTGGGATTTACGCCCGAGATGTGGGAGCTAACGAATCTATTTCGTCAGAAGATATTCGAAACCGTTGCCAAGAGTGACGCGTATGGGTTGATCTTCACGTATGTATGGGCTTTCGATCAGCAAGCGGATTGGGATTATGTGAAGAAGGTCAGCGAAACTTTTGAGCGAGAAGGCGGAGAAGTTTACTTGGTTGAACTTGAAGCTGATATGGAAGAGAGAATTGAGCGTAACAAGACACCCCATCGACTGGAGCACAAGCCTTCCAAACGAAATGTGGAACAATCGGAGCAAAGAATGAGAAGTGCAGTGGAACAGCATCGTTTGAACTCATTGGACGGAGAGATTGAGCACAAGAATTATATGAAAATCAACAACACAAACTTGAGTCCAGAGGAAGTCGCGGAGAGAATTAGATCTGAATTTAATTTATAGATAAAATAGAGATCGCGGTTTTTCATATTGACTAGGAAGGAGATAAACATGACAACCATCGGGCTTATCAGGCATGGCGTGACGGATTGGAACGAGCTTGGCAAGGCTCAGGGGATATCGGATATCCCTCTTAACGAAACCGGAATGATCCAAGCGAAGGCCATAGCCGACAGGCTATCGGGCGAAAGCTGGGACATCATCATCTCCAGCACACTAACCAGAGCGAAGCAAACCGCCGAGGCAGTACGCAGCTCGTTGGGGATCGACAGCTTACTAACGGAAGAACGAATAAGAGAGATTAATTGCGGTCAGATCGAGGGAACCACAGAAGAAGAACGGGTTGCAAAATGGGGCGTCAATTGGAGCTCACTAGATCTAGGCATCGAAGCGTTCGATGACGTGGCGAAGCGGGGAGCAGCGTTCATCGAAGAAGTTGCAGCTAAGCACCGGGATCAGAGGATATTAATCGTTAGCCACGGAGCGTTGATCGGGCTATCACTGCAGCGACTAATGCCACAGCGATTTGAATCTACATACATCGATAATACCTCCTTGACTATCATCGCTAATCACAATGATGAATGGGAGTGCACTCTCTTCAACTGCACGAAGCACCTCTAACGAACCGAGGGTCGTTTAAAGAATAACCCCGCTCGAATTCGAACGGGGCTTTTGCCAGCTAAGGGGTATAGTTAACGCCAGCGGTATATTTGTTACCGGCATTCCACAGGAGGTATTCATTAATGCCTGAGTCGTGTAGTGCTTGAATTTGCGCATCCACCTGCTCTTTGCCGTAATGGACGTAGCTTCCTTTTGCCAGCCAAGAGGCTGTAAAGTCTTGTATCCACGGCCGTGAGATCGGAGGGGATTCGAGCGCGCTAAGCTTCTCCTTCTCGCGTTTGGCATACTCTTGGACAAGTCGGTACGGCTCAATATCCGGATGCTTAATGCCGAAATACCCATCACTCCAGTGGCTCGGATAAATCATCGAGGAGATGACGTCGACATTCTCCGATATGCGGCTAAAGTTCTGCCCAATGCCGGGGGCTTCGGGCAGCGTGGCGGAATAGCCGAAGATATCGACCGACACTTTAACCCGATATGGCTTTAACTGCTCCTTCGCAAAATGAACAAAGTCCGTAATGGCATCGACGCGCAGCTGGGTAAAACGTGCCTTCTCGCTGAAGTCCGGCGATTTCGGTAAGGTTTTCTTATAGTCGCTGAGCGCCTTGTGGGCGGCATCCAGCGCCTTCTTGTTCTCATCGGTTTTATCACCGTTATAAGTTGTAGTTGCCGTGTCATAAGCGCTCTGAAGGGGAGGAAGCCCCGCCTCATAAGCAGCCATCTCTTCTGCATAAGCTTTCTCTTCCTCAATGAATTTGGCTGGCTTCTTATCTTTGTACTCCCCCATAGAATAGGAAAGAACCTTATCTTTCTTCTCGAAGCCTTCAGGAAATCGAACGTAGTCGAATTGAATTTCCTGATATCCAAGCTTGGCAGCCAGAATAGCCACATCCACGTTATATTGCCAGTTTGATTTTAAGAATGGATTGATAAAACCATCACCGTTCCCATTCCGCCATACTTTGCCGTCCAGCACATAGGACAGCTCTGGATGTTTCTTAGCCAGGACAGTGTCCTTGAACGCTACAATACGTGCGATCGGATAGATATTGTGGTCATGCAGTGTTTTGACGATGGCATCCGGATCTCTCATATAGGCTTGCCCGTTCGCCTTCAATTCGCCTTCAGGCTTAAAGGTGATATAACCATCGTCGTCTTTGATATCGATAACCATAGCATTCAGATCGGTGTCATCTACGAGCTTCAGCAGAGATTCCATGCGCGCGCCGCCTGCTGACCACCCCGTAACATAGATGCCTCGTACGGCATCGGGATATTCAAAGACATACGGCGATTGAAAGGTCGGGGTCGGGTCTGGATCCGGATCCGGTGCAGGCGTCGTTGCTGGATCATCGGTAGGCGTTGTGGATGGATCTTCCGATGGACTGGTCGCCGGATCATTGGTACCCGTGGATGAGGGTTCATCATCAGGTTTGACCGTGTCCGTATTGGTTGTGTTGTCAGAAGGACTTGTCGTAGGCTCATTGTTGGTGTTGGGCGTTGTGCTTGGTGCTGTGTTCGAAATCGGCTGATCCTTGTTGGTAGAGGAATCCGAGGTGCAGGCGGACGTAAACAGCAGCAGTGCGCACAACAAGCTTGCAGTAATGTGTTTTTTCACAGCATGTGCACTCCTTCGTATTCAAGTGGCGTCCTTAACTAAACTATATGGCCTTTGCTGAATGGCAATGCTTCGTTAACGGGAACTAATCAAATAAATGGAGGTAACAATCACAATGGGCGTAAAAGGACTTGTACTAGGCATTCCGGTCACACAATCGGGCAACTTCGACGACTACGAGAAGGCGATCGAGTGGTACGTGAACGTGCTGGGATTTGAGCTGGTTTGGAAATCGGGCATTGCTAAACTTAAGCTGGCATCCGGTTCAGAGATTCTACTTTATGGCGCAGAAGATGAAGAGAGCAGCATGTGGTACACAGGTAACATTAAACAGAATCCGCATTATTCGATTCAGTTTGAAACGAATAATATCGAAGGACTGCGAGCAGCTTTAATCCAAAGCGGGGTGTCGGCCGGGGCGATCTCCATCGGCGGCGCCGGCGATAAAGTCATGATGTTCAACGATCCTTACGGGAATCGTTTCTGGGCTATTGAGGAGCAATAATAAGAATTGAACTATCGTCAGGAGCTGGAAATGAAACATATAGGGACTCTTCTCGTTGTAGTTGTTGTATCAATGATGTTAGCTAGCTGCTCGACAGATCATAAATCACAAATTCTAGGGAGTTGGATATCCGATCAAGCTTCTCAACGAGCGGGTAGTGACGAAGAATTGTCTCACTTCAATCACTTGGAAGTTAAAGAAGGACAAATCACTTTAGGGAACTATGTAAATGAAATGAAGGACGGCAGCACGGTTAAAATAGTAAAAGAGTCAGATGCCACAATGAACTATGAATGGAAGTCAGACAACGAAATTTCAATAAACAATTCAATCTACGAAATCGAATTGAAGGATCATGAAATGATTCTAAAAAATGAGAATGTTGAGATTCACTATAATAAAGAGAAACAATAAGGCAGATGTGGAGCGGGTAGGAATCAACAAAGTGTATAACTTCTGAGGTTGTCCTAATGGGCAGCCTCTTTTGTTGGAAGTGTAGTTCTATGAGTTACGATTCGTAGTCACTTATTTATTTAATTTTAACAAGACAATTCATAGTTTTCTATTTACATCACTCTTATTTATTGATACATTTCGTATACGGTAAACAGGAACAAATATGGAAAAGAGGCGAATTAGTGGGGAAGGTTAGCTTGAAAGAGGTATTTTTGATACGAACTGTCGCATGCCTGAGTATTGTTTTTCTACACAGCGTTGACGTCGCGGATGGCTGGTTCTTTGGTGGGTTAAGGTTGCTATTATCTTTCGGCACGCCTGCGTTTATCCTCATTTCCGAGATCGTATTAGCAAATGCATACCCCACTCATACGCCACATGGATTTTTGAGAAAAAGACTACGTTATATCGCAATACCGTATACCTGTTTTGTAATTATCTATTCGATTCAGAACACGTTTGCTTCAGGTGGGAAAGGGGATATCTCAGCTTTAGTAGCTAATTTGTTTAAAGGCTTCGTTCTTGGAGAAACATCAGCCTATTTCGTCGCTATTATTTTTCAATTCTATCTTCTACATATGTTTTTCGTCCGATATGTGTTTAATCGGTTCCGTCCACAATGGATTCTGATTATAGCCGGTGCGGTGAACATTCTCTATCTTGCTTTCTTTAACTTAATCAGCCCGCCTGATCATCCAACTGCGATCTATATTTGGGATACGTTCTACAGGATGCCTTTTATTGGCTGGGTTTTCTATTTTGTAGTCGCTTATTATTTGGGTATCCATTATATGAGATGCCTAGATTGGTTGCGAAGGTATCAATATTATATTTACGCATTAGTCACGCTCACAGGTTTAGCTGCGATTTATCTTTTAGTGAGTGATATTATTCCTGTTATATCCTCTAAGCGCTTTGATATGATTTTTTTCACATTGAGCACAGTGTTCATGTTGCTAATTATTGCGGCTAGACTAAGAGCAATGCCATCCTTTATTGTGAGAATAAGCCAGTATTCATTTGGCATCTATTTGCTCCATCCGCTAGTGCTTTTTGTTGTTGATCATTTCTTAGATTTACCCAACAACATGATTGGCGCAATGATTCTATTTATTTTCGCTCTTGGAGGTTCAATGGGTACAGTGGCTGTCCTTAACCAATTTTCGTGGGGGAGCTATTTAATTGGGCGTATTGGAGTAGGCTTAGATCTAAAACGTCCAAACAATAGGATAACGAAAGAGAAAACACAGCCTGTAAACTAAAGAGAAATCAACAACTACTCGACAAAGATAAAAGGAAGACAGCCGGTATCCGGATGTCTTCCTTTTTTATACATTTGTTTGTGCCATAATATATGTGTAGAACCTATCTAGTTGGCTAGGTGATATGTTGGCTTTTTATTAATCATTACTCAGTAAACAAGGGAGCTGTGAATCACATGTTTTTCGTCAATTCTCGTGCAATCATAGAACGAACTTTAAATGGAGTAATCGAAATCGTAGTTCAGACAAGGAGTAAATCCGGCGGACCTGAGCGGATCGAACTTCCGGGCGGGAGAATCGAGCCGTACGAATCATTCTTACAAGCGCTTATTAGAGAAGTAAAAGAAGAGACTGGGTTGGATGTAGTGGAAATTGAAGGTGAACAGACAAGGATTGATACTGTGGGTATCGATCCGAGCTTTGAAGTGGAATGCATACAACCATTCGCGGTATACCAGACAGTTAAAGGCCCCTTTGATTCAGTTGGAGCGTACTTCCGCTGCAAAGTACAAGGGGAATTATTGCTATCCGGTGACGAAACCAAGAACCCAAGATGGATTGCAGTAGATCTATTGAGAGAACTAATGAAGGATGATCCTTTACAATTTTCTGATGTCGACCGAGCAGGGCTGCTATTTTACTTGAAATCCAGCTAGTGTGAAGCGATTCGTGCGGGAAAAGGCTGGACTTCTATTACGATGTAACCTTGCAGCGGTCATCATCGTCTAATATGGCAAAAGATGCTGCGAGGGGACCTATTATGATGAGTAATAGATACAACGGGGTTATCAGCTCCGTGCTGATACTGCTGCTGGTTATAAGCGGATGCGGGACGGCGACTTCGAAGCCCGGCGATTTAGTCAAAGGCTTAGCCAAAGGTGATTCATTTCAACCGCTGGAGAAGCGCGAATTGGCCGGCTGGCAAGGTGCCCTAGACGGGGACAGGGTGGTCACAAGAGACAAGAGTGGATTGACGGTAACTGACCTGGCCGCGAATAAACTTCTAGCCTCGATCTCGATTAAAGATGATGCTGGCTTCGATATTTCGGGTAACTTCGTGGTGTGGTCTGACCTGCGTAACGAGAAAACGCCTCTCGGAGATTTGGGCAGCTACGATGCTTCTGATGCCGATATCTTTCTCTATAATCTGTCCACAGGAGAGGAGCGCCAACTGACAAAGGACCCATCGGCGCAGATCAACCCGAAGATATGGGGGAATTACATCGTTTGGATGGATAATGCCAGCGACGCAATCAAAGAGTACCCGTCCCATTGGCAGCTTGTCTTGTACAATATGGAGACTGGTGAGCAGAAGACGATTACATCAGAGAGCGGCGGTCATACGAATCCAGATATTGATGCAGGAAACGTCGTTTGGGAGAATGGGCATCGTGTGACGAAACGGGTGCTACGAGCAGGAGAGAATGTGCCGGAGAACAACACGGACATTTATCTATATCGGATCGAAACCGGCGAAACCATTCCCATTGCAGCAGAAGACTACAAGGAAGGACGTCCCCAAGTATCGGGCAGCCTTGTAACTTGGGAGGTTTTTAACGATTCCTACGCAGGAGATGTTTTCGTCCATGACATAGGTACAGGAAAAACGACCCAAGTGACCTATTTGGATGCGGCTCAAAGGACCCCCGTCATTTATGGTCATTTTGTCGCCTGGATGGATGAACGAAACGGTTCCTCCACGCATGATGTAGGAGCTGAATCCCACAATTCGGACATTTACCTAGGAGATCTGGACAAGGACACCGAAACCGAAGTATCGGGAGAAGGGCCGCAGATTAATCCGCTCATTTCTGAGCATTGGATCGTGTATGGACGCTCATCGGATGCAGAGGCCGCGCTTACTGCTGTCCGATACAGATGAAGAAAAAATAATAGACTTGACTATTCAAGGGGAACTGACAGGTACTTGACTTCCGTATGCTATAGTAAAAAGGTGATTTTACGGTGAGAGACATTATGTAGTTTACGGAGGCACCTCATGTTCCAGTATAGTAATCAGCAATATGCAGGAGTGAAATTTGGCACACAGGATTTAAGGTATGGTGAGCTAATCAGTTGTACGTTTGATCGGTGCTCGTTTGCCAATGGATCATTGAATGAGATTATTTCCAGTAACTGCCGCTTTATAGAGTGTGATTTTCGCGGAGCTTCGTTAAATGGTTCCATTCATAATGAAACCGCATTTGAGAATTGCAGCTTTAACGGTGCTAACCTGTTTGTATCGAAATTCGAAGCATGCAAAATGACAGGTTCGGATTTCTCCGGCTCCAGTATGGATGGCATTTCTATTATTAAAGGTGACTGGTCCTATACGAATATGAGACACGCTTCATTAACAAGACAGGATTTGCGTGGGGTTAAATTCTATGAAGCAGACCTATCAGGAGCGAATTTAGAGAAGGCCGACTTGAGAGGTTGTGATCTGACGATGGCGATTCTGGCCAAAGCGAAGCTGCAAGGTGCAGATGTAAGAGGGGCCAAGATGGAAGGCGTGGATTTCAAATCGCTCACCATTACCGGATTGAGAATGGATAGAGAGCAAACGGTATTGTTCTCCCTTGCTCATGGTGCCAAAGTAGGTTGAAGACAAGATGCATATTAAGGGACCGTGGCGAAGTGCTCCACGGTCCCTTTTTGAATTCATAATTACAACAGTCTTACTCTTTATCGATTTTGGTGATGGTGTCTTCCTTGTACTCAAACGTTACATTCGTGCCTTTTTCCCACTTGACTACCGTCTCTGCAATCTCACTGCTGACCTTATAGGAGACCGCACCGACACCGGTTTCAATTTCGATGGTCTTGTCGTCATTAACTCCGTTGAATACACCAGACATTGCAACAGGCGCTTCTTCCGTCGTAACCGTTTCGTTTGCTGATGAGCCATTGTTTGCGGCAGCCGAATCCGTTGACGCGGAGTTGTTACCAGCGGCTGCGGAATTCGTTGCCGAAGCGTTCTCACCGGAATTGTTGTTGTTGCTGCACGCCGTTCCAATAATTGTGAGGGAGAGGGCGACAGCAAGGATAGGCATGTATTTTGCGATTTTGTTTTTCATGATTTTCACCTCCGAAAGGGTTAAACGTCCGATCGGTAGGGAAGTTTCGATAAATGATTGTGAAGGTTATGTAAATCACGTCGAATTAACCATATACCGGAAAATACCATTTGCTGATACAATCAGTGAGAGCATGTACATCATATAGGGGGCGAGGACTTGAATCCGAAATTCAATCATCATCAATACGTAGTTAGAAAGCAGATCCTTTCTCTGGTCGGCGCTAAAATCGATATTTTCGACATCGATGAGAGACCGGTTCTGTTCTCGAAGATGAAAGCCTTTAAGCTCAAGGAAGACATCCGGTTGTATGGGGATGAAACGATGCAAGAAGAGTTGATCACCATTCAAGCGCGAAGCGTCATTGATTTTTCTTCAACCTTCGACGTAGTCGATGTCGAAACCGGAGTCAAGATCGGTTCTTTGCGACGTAAAGGGATGAAGTCGATCTTCAAGGATGAATGGGCGATATTGAGCCCGAGTGAGTCCGAGATTGGATTGATTAAGGAAGATAATGCGCTGCTTGCGCTTCTGCGAAGATTTCTGACGAATCTGATTCCTCAGCATTATAACGTAGAGGTGAACGGGACCAAGGTTGGGGTGTTCAAACAAAATTTCAATCCGTTTGTCCAGAAGCTAAACCTTGATTTCTCCGTGGATCACGAGGACAAGCTGGATCGCCGCTTGGGTCTGGCTGCTGCGGTGCTGCTTATCGCCGTCGAGGGCAATCAGGGATAGAAGCGTAAAATGATTACACAAATTGGTCCAGTCGATATACCTGAAGAAAGATGGCAAGAAGTAATCAACCGAGCCAAAAAGCCGTCGCACTTGGAATGTATGCAAGTGGACACCGCACAACCAGTAGACGATTACATTGGTGATGTTCTGCTATATATGAATAAGTAATACGAAGAACGGCAGCCGACATTGGCTGCCGTTTTCTCATCTAACGAGCTGAATAGTGGCATCAAATACACTGCAGAGGGAATTTTTTCTTATATTTTACAATAATATAAATTGTTTGGGAGAGGAGTATTCATTTGGAGCAGAAACTGCTTTGGGGCGTCATTAGTGCCGCTTTCTTTACTCAGATCGTAGTACCGGCCATTCAAGCTTCATCAACAGGGAGCGTAATTGCCATTTCACCGAATCGATGCGGTATACATACCGCTTCCGAATCACTTGCACAAAGAATAGACGATCCGCGCCGCCAAGGCAGGAAAGCACGTGCTTTGCGAGAAGCCGCTGGCTCTGAGCGCGAAATGGTTTAAGTCTACAGTAATACTAATGAGACGGAGCGGAGACGTGATCGAGTGGAAAATGAACAAGTCGAGCAAGTGATATCCCCTGTACCGCTGCTGCAAATGATTTTTGGCGGATTAGAGCAATCCATAGGGGTTATAGCAAAGTTAGCCATCCCGGACATACTGAAAGATGGTCCTAAAAGCCACGAGCAGCTTGCCATAATAACAAACACGCACGCTCCGTCACTGTATCGACTGATGCGGATGCTTACCAGCATTGGCATATTCGCTGAACTGGAAAATAAAACATTTGCCATTCGTCCACTCGGTACTTTCCTGCAATCGGATACATTCGGTTCCGTACGGGCACAAGCCATAATGAGTGGGGAAGGCTGGTACAGGAATGCATGGAATAGCCTTCTATATTCTGTGCAGACTGGAAATTCCGCTTTTACAGACTTTTATGGCCAAGGTTTCTTCGAATACCTGGATGATCATCCGGAAGCAGCAGAAGTTTTTCATAATGCGATGTCGGAGCATTCGCAAATCGTATTTCCTGCATTGGAGTTTTATGACTTTTCCGAGATTAATCGGTTGGTCGATGTAGGCGGCGGGCATGGCGGAATGATGAGAGCGATCCTTGAGCAGTATCCTCATATGCAAGGTACGGTTCTTGACCTTCCGGCTGTAATTGAAGCAACGAGAGAAAATATTCGGTCTGCCGGTCTTGAACAACGCTGCGATTGCGTGGGCGGGAACTTCTTCGAATCCATACCTCCAGGCGGAGATGCGTATTTTCTGAATCATATCATTCACGATTGGAGCGACAACGAGGCTGCCACGATTCTTCGCCATTGCCGTCAGCAGATGCATGAAAATGGAAAACTGATCATATTGGATGCTGTTATTCTACCAGGTGACGCACCACATCCGGCCAAATTCTTGGATTTGGAGATGCTCGTTCAAGTTCATGGTATAGAACGGACGGAACTAGAGTTCCAAGAACTGTTTAAGCAGTCCGGATTCAAGCTTTCGCGGATTATAGCTACACCGACACCGGTTTCTATCATTGAAGGGATCCCTATTTAGGGAAAGGTGTGAATTGTATGGTTGCGGGCAATCGGGATATCGTGGATTTCATCCCCGTAAGGTTGGAGGCTGACAACAGGATTCATGAAGTGAAAGCTTGAGAAATCAGGCTTTTATTTTTTGTCCAACGATGGAAGGGTGATAACATGAGTTCCGACTCAAATCCGAAACAGCTTCTAAGCAATCGGTACGTACAGGTGATCCTGTTATCCGGAATGTTCCTGCAGCTCGGCATTTGGGTTCGGAATTTCTCTATATTGCTTTACGTATACGATCAAACCAAGGATGCTTTCGCGATTTCGCTAATTTCGGTTGCTGAATATGTACCGATTATCCTGCTTTCGTATCTAGGCGGCATGTTTGCCGACAGATGGCGCCCAAAGCGTACGATGGTGTGGTGCGATTTTCTAAGCGCGCTTTCGATTTTTGCCGTTTTGCTGACCATTATGTTCGGCAACTGGAAAGGGATCTTCTTCGCAACGCTTGTGTCGTCGATTTTCTCCCAGTTTTCACAGCCTTCCGGTATGAAGCTATTCAAGCTGCACGTGCCTGAAGCACTGATGCAGGCGGGGATGGCGATGTACGAAACGCTGTTCTACATGTTTATGATCCTGGGCCCGATGATCGGTACGTTTGTTTATGTAAGCTTCGGAATCCATGTCTCGCTGGCCGTTACAGGCGCTGTTTTCATTATGTCGGCATTGGTTCTGTTAAATTTGCCACCGGATCAAAGCGTCGTGAAAGAAACGCAAACCTCCGTAAGGACCGATATCAAACAAGGCTTTAAGTACGTGCTCTCTACAAAAATCCTGGCTACGCTCGGCGGAACCTATATTGCTGGAGGACTCGCGATCGGGATCATCGAACCGCTTTGGATCTTTCTGATCACGGAACAACTAGGGCTTAAAGAGACGCACCTGCAATGGTTCTTACTAGTTGAGGGAGCAGCGCTGTTGATTGGCAGTGGCGTTACGATAGGCATCGCGAATAAGGTTTCGCCGCAAATGCTGTTTCTCATAGGCAATGCGGGGGCTGCCGTTACTCTTGTTGTTTTGGGTTTTTCCGAATGGATTTGGCTTTCGTTTCTTATGAAGTTTTTGCTCGGACTCATTTTGCCCTGCAATCATATCAGTACGAATACCATGATCATGCAAAACACGGAACAAGCATTCGTGGGGCGGGTAACCGGGATTTTGAATTTTATATTTTGCAGCGCTATGGTCGTCATGATGAGCTTGGCGGGTCTTATTAAAGAACTGACATCGCTGTCTGTCGCCTTTTTAATTTCCGGGTGTCTTTTTGTTATTGGCATCTTCATTATTCTTCCGATCTTGCGGTTGCCTGCAAAATCGGCGGCGCCGGATCCGTTAACAGTAACATCGACAGAGGAATGAAGTCGATAAGTGTTGATTTCATACGCGACCTCCGACGTACTTGACTGGAAATATATCCGGATTACGCCTTATCAGCACATTACAGATAAAACGAAGAACGTCTTGCTCACGACATCGTTGATTGTCATCGGCGTTATTCTCTTATTCTTATTGATTGCGTACCTCATCGCGAACAATCTGTTCGGCGCTTTCCGGAACTATATTTCCGAGCTGGAGAAGCGATTCGCCTCAGAAACCGTAGGAGCGTTATTCTGGTTCCAAGAAAAGAAATGGCAGCGCATTAGTGTCACCATTCGCCCGCTGATGTTTCGCGCTTCAGTTCTGCACCGTTTTCTTACGGAACGCCGAAACGAGCAGAAGCAGAAGAGGGATCCCTATCGAACAAATTGGGAATGCAATTGTTTGCCAATACAGATTCACGGACTTCAAGATCGCCTCGTTCGGGATTAACAGCGCCATAATAAACATCGCCGGAGCTCCGAACCAAATGAATGTCCGCCAATTCTTCACACGGAACCAGCGAGCCGCCTCATAGCTTGTGATGAACAAATATAACGAGATCCGGGCGAACAGACCGAAGACCCAGATGAAGATGACGAAGATATCCATGTTTTGTATGAAATCGAGAAGATTGATGGAGCGTACGAGCATAAAGTACGGAAATCGCATCCTAGCGGATACATCCGGCCCGAAGACGAGCAGGACCAAAGTCGTTGCAAGGCAAGCCAGTATAGCAGTCATGCCAACGGCAATCAGCGACTTCGAATAGGCTTGTCGCGGGTGCTCCAGAAAAGGAAGGATGCTGAAGAAGATCAAGGATTCACCCAGAAAAGAAGCCGTTTGAATCGAATGTTTCATAAGGGGGAGCACTCCGAAATCAGTGATGATCGGCAGGATATAATGCCACTTAATATCGACGATATTCAGACTAAAGCCCACAATCAATGTAAGCACCATAATAGGTCCGGCGATTTCGCAAAATCTTCCGATGCCCATAATGCCAACGGAGTACGTGATGTAGGTCATTAATACGGTCATGAGCAGCATAATCAGCCAAACCGGCGTTTTGTCGAGCATGATGAGATGGATAAAATCGCCAAACAAGCGAAGCGCGGCCGCATTCAGCCCAAACCACACGGCGAAATAAGGTAGTACGATTGCCCTTCCCAGCCATTTCCCGAGAATGGCCTGACTAAACTCGACCAGTGTTTGCCGGGGATGCAGCATGCACAATCGGACGACGATCGCAGTTAATCCCATCGCCACAATGCCGCCGGTTAGCATGGCTATCCATGCATCCTGTTTGTTTAGATTGATCGTCGGCGTAATCATTCCCCAGATGAATAGCACGACTTCGACCGTCGCGAAGATCCACATGATCTGCACGCCTGACAATTTCATCTCTCTCACGTGCATCCCTCCTGACATTAGCGGTATATTGAAGAATTGGTTTCACCCAGATCCTTGCATTTTAGATTAACGCGCACCGACACCTCGATCCTCGGAAATATCTCGTTCCATTTCGGTCGCAGCGATTTCCACTGTGCGGGATGCTGATGATGAACGATTTCGCCAAACCCGAAGAAATCGAGTTTGATTTGCTTTTGCGCTTTGTCGACGATCTGCTCAACCTTCTTTTGGGTTTGTGCATTTATGGACTTCTGTATCAGCATGAGATGGCTTTCCATGGACGGATCCAAATTCGTATTATTTTCAACGAGAACGCCGGCTCCAGACAATAGAATATCGACTTTTACGCGATTTCCTTGCACGCTCGTGTGAATCCGCCGATTCAGGGATCTTAGCTTTAAACTGAAGGTTCCTTCGTATCCGGACACCGTGAAGGTCATGAAGTAATTGTTGATTCTCCTTCTGACCCAATTGGTATAGAAGGATTCCTCTGGATTTAAATATCCCGCCAGTTTGAGATCGTTGTCCTTGTCCAAAATCGCGAATCCGGAATATACATAGTGCTTCCTCCGATTCATCGTGAGCGCCGGCAGCAGAGGCTGAGTGCCTTGACCCAAGGCATCGTACATAAAGGCAGCGAAATAGAAGTTTCTGAGCCCTAGCGTGGCTTGCTCGTCATAGAGCGTTGACGTGATATAGGGATCGAACATAGAGTTGATTTCGAAGACATCCTTCGCTTGCGTACCTTTTACGACGAATATTTTGGATCTGGCTTCTGACTGGGGGTTGCGGAAAAATTCGTCGACTAAATCAGCTATACCATGCTTGGCCAGCTTCTCGCCGATAAGAACGATTTCACGATGGCCTATAAACAAGGTTCGCGATAATTGAGCCTGCAGCTTCTGCGCCGCATCCGTGTTGTTTTTGCCCATAGCGCTCAATACCCGGAAGCTTTTCCGAGTGCTGTTTCCCTCTTGTACGCCTATACCCGATGGTATCGCAATTAGTGTGCTGAGCATGTATTTGCCATCCTTGTTCATGTCCATCCCCGTGCCCATAACGAAGGCCCGTTGATCGGGCTCCTCGAGATTCCAACAACCGGTCGTGATTAGCGCCATGAAGAGCATTACGAAACCAATTTGGGCTGCCTTGATCATGGGTGGTCCGCCTCGGAAGCGGGTTCTGCTTTTCGGGTCAGCTTTTGCGGCCAACGCAGCAACACGTCCTTTAGCCTTCCCTTGTTGAGAGGCGCAACCGGCGCCAGATATGGCGTACCGAACGGCTGTAAATGAATCAAATGAATGAGAATGGCGATAATCCCAATCGCGATTCCGAACAGCCCGAACAAGCCCGCAAGTATCAGCATCGGGAAGCGGAGGAGCCGCATGGGAAAGCTGAAGCTGTATCTTGGAATGACGAACGATGAGATGCCGGCAGCAGGTACGATAATGACAATCGGCGCAGATATAATGCCTGCCCGAACGGCTGCTTCTCCAATAACCAAAGCGCCGACGATGCTGACGAGAGGACCGATCTGCCGAGGGAGTCGGATTCCGGCCTCTCGCAGCGCTTCGAATACGAATTCCATCATGAAGACCTCGATCACTGTCGGAAAAGGCGCTTTCTCCCGCAAGGCGGCGATGCTAAGCATGAGTTTGGCAGGAACCATCTCCGGATTGAAATCGGTCAGTGCGATATAGATGGATGGCAGGAAAACGGAGACAAGGACAAACATATAGCGAATCCATCGGTTTAGTGTGACGAACAGGAAACGCTCGAAATAATCGTCCGGTGCCTGTAAGCCAGCCCAGAAAGTCATGGGCACTACAAGCGCGATCGGCGTTCCGTTCGACAAGATCGCCACTTTGCCTTCGAGCAGCCCGGCGGCAACGACATCGGGTCGTTCGCTGCTCAATATTTGCGGGAAAGGCGAGAAGTGTGTATCCTCAATGGATTCTTCGATATAGCCCGATTCCAGAATGCCGTCAATGCGGATGCGCTCGACCCTTTTGCGGACTTCATTCAGAACGGAAGTGTCAACGACGCCTTCGATATAGGTGATGACGACTTCAGTTTTCGTATACTTTCCAAGCGTCAACTGCTCCATTTTCAAGTCAGGCGTGGCGAAAATGCGGCGCAACATCGTGGTATTGGTGGTCAACAGCTCCGTGAAGCTTTCTCTGGAGCCGCGAAGAGTCGCCTCCTCGGAGGGTTCGCCGATTGTGCGAGATTCGAAATTGGACACGTCAGCTACAATAGCCGACGCTTCGCCTTCTACCAGGATCGCCACATGTCCCCGCAAGACGCATTCCGCGATTTGGCTGGCATTCGAAATCGTCATGACGTGCAATAAAGAGAACCGCGATTGTTCGAGCATTTCGGAGATGCTGATAACGGAATCCAGCCCTTGCGGCAGCCCGTCGTAGAAGAGCGGCTTTAATATATTCATATTGAGTTCTTCCGTATTAACCATGCCAGACGCATAAATCAAGAGCAGTCGCACCTTGCCATCAGCTGCAATTTCTCGAAACGAGACGTCCGAGCAGTTCAGAAAGATGCGTTTAAACAGCTGTTCGTTTTCCTGAATATCGCGATACAAGTCTGCTTGCGCATTTCCTGTGGGTGATATTTTCACGGTCGAACTTCCCCCTCTATTACTGAACGATGCAGATCGGATTAGATGGCTAATTTGCATATTTTATCCAGAAGCAGGAAATCCATACGGAATTGTCGCAGTAAAGCCCCGTTCGAATACGAACGGGGCTTTGTTGGGTGGAAACTTTTTGTGTGCATTTACTTGGAAAAATATCTAGCAATCTAGCAGATATGAGTTCAATTCATCGTTTCGCGTGTAGTTACTTTAAGGGAAGTAGCTGAAAATAATGTGCGTACTTCCAAGCGGTCTGCAACTTGTATATAGTTTCATATGAGGTTCAAACCGATCCTATTGATGAATGGAGTAGATATAGTGGAATATCGTGTTCTTGGTCGTTCCGGTTTACGGGTTAGCGAAGTAAGCTTAGGTTGCTGGGCAATCGGCGGACCTTCGTGGCGTGACGGTGAGGCAGTAGGTTGGTCAGGTAATGATGATAACGAGTCCATTGCCGGCTTGAACCGTGCTTTCGAGCTGGGGATCAATCATTTTGATACCGCAGATGTCTATGGAGACGGCCACTCGGAGCGCGTTCTCGGACGTTTTCTAAAAGAAGTCCCGCGTGATCAAGTCGTCATTGCGACCAAAGTAGGCTGGTTCCGCGGAACAGCGCCAAATGCGATGCAGCCTATCCACATTCGTCATCAGCTGGAGCAGTCGCTTATGAATTTAGGTACGGATTATCTCGATCTTCATTTCTTCCATAATACGAATTTCGGACCGAATGACCTTTATCTGGAAGAAGCTGCAGATACGATGCGTCAATTGCAAAAGGAAGGCAAAGTGCGCGTAATCGGGCAATCCGGTTACGGCTACAGCGACTTCATGCGCGTCTGCCCGGTTACGCGTCCGGACGTGCTGCAATTCCACTATAATGCTTTCGGTAATCAATTCGATAAACCGGATACAAATCTGTTCCAATGGGCAGATGAGCAAAATATCGGGATGGTCTTGTTCGGGCCACTGGCACAGGGACTGCTTCTCGATAAATTCGATCCGGAGAACCCGCCGCAATTCGGCGAAGGCGATATTCGGGCGTCCAACTCCTCCTATACCAAGGAGCGCCTGCTGGAGATCCGTGAGCGTCTTCAACCGATCAAAGAACGGTTCGGCATGGAGGTTCAAGATTTGGTGCGGGTAGCGATTCAGTTTGCGCTTGCTCAATCTCCGAACACTTGCGTCATCCCGGGCTTTAAGAATGCGAAGCAAGTAGAGTCCAACGCACAAGGTGCCGGCAACCCGTTGAATGCGGAAGAAGTAGCCTTCATTCGCAGTGTAATTCAAGGCGCTTAAGCGAGGCATGCTTAATCATAGCGGTAGAAGCCAACCCGCCATATTTTGGCGGGTTTTTCTGTAACCTTTTGGCCTAATCTGCGTCTCAGGATATGAAGACGACTTGCGTAGTGTGGAGGAAGAGGAATGAGGCGAAGGCTGTTCTTGCTTGTGTATGCTTTATTGCTAGCTTTGATACTGACGGGGTGTTCATCCGGCTCACAATTACCTGACGAACCTGTAAGGCCGACGATTACCGTAAAAGGGGTTAGTATTGATTATATAGCAGCTCATTATTGTTGGTTTGGTTCGCGAACAGACGGGGTTTGTGCAGATCCTCCGGAGCCGGGTACATACAACAAGATGATCAAAGATAAAGCAATCAAGGCTATTCGCGGAGATGTGATCTCTGTTAAGTTTCCGATTAATCCAGATGAGTTTACATTAACTTTGTACACAGACGATGGCCAACAAGTATGGATAGGTAAGCCAAATCAATTCCGTTTTGACCTACCTATGGAGCCGGGGTATTATAGATACCGACTGTCGGCTGTATGGGCGGAGAGGAATACGGCTGATTATGATTTTGGCATACAAACGAACGACAAATTTAAATGAACCGACTACGAGAGGAAGCTAGAACATATGACAGCACGTTGTGCCTGGGTCAATGAGGACCCTATATATATCGACTACCACGATCATGAGTGGGGAGTCCCTGAGCATGAGGATCGGAAATTGTTCGAGATGCTGGTACTGGAAGGGGCACAGGCCGGATTAAGCTGGTATACCGTGCTGAAGAAACGCGAGGGCTATCGGAGAGCGTTCGATGGATTTGATCCCCATATAGTGGCTGCATACGACGAGGCCAAGGTTACTGAGTTAATGGCAGATGACGGTATTATTCGGAATCGGCTCAAGATCCAATCGGCCATCACGAATGCAAAATGTTACTTAAAGGTTCAAGCGGAATTCGGCAGCTTTGATGCTTACATCTGGCAGTTTATCGGCGGCGCGCCAATCCGGAATCATTGGAGCACTAGAAGTGAGGTACCGGCAACCACTCCGCAATCCGATGCCATGAGCAAGGATCTCAAGAAACGCGGCTTTAAGTTCGTCGGTTCGACGATCTGCTATGCGTATATGCAAGCCTGCGGCATGGTGGATGACCATTCGTTGGACTGTGATTATCATAAATAAAGCCGATACTATTGGCAGAACTCCGCTAGTCCTTTATGATGGGTATCGAGGGCGACATGTATAAATCTGGAAGGGAACTCTCGACCTCGTGAAACGAATCGCGATAAGGAGGAACTATCGTTATGAAGCTCACGTACGAACAGAAAAAGTCCATGCTCACCAACGGTTATATTCATATCAAAGGCGCCATTCCTAAAGTCATGATTGACCACGCAGTAAAGCATATTAATCATTCCGTTGGGCAAGGGATGCCGCCGGAGCTGATGCCCACATTTCGCGCGCAATCCTACTGCCCGGAGCTCTCTGACAAGCCGCCGATTACCGGTTTGTTTAACGACACGCCGATAAAATCTTACGTAGATGAGCTGCTCGGTGAAGGGATGTCCCACCCGATTACTGGCGGTCAGATCGCCCTGCGTTTTCCTACGCTGCAGGATCCGCCTACCATTCACGCGCCTCACCTGGACGGAATGTATACGCCGACCAATGGGGTCAAGGAAGGGACGATCGGCAATTTCTCGATGCTAGTCGGTGTGCTGCTTAGTCCGGTTCGCGAATCGTTTGCCGGGAACTTTACAGTCTGGCCGGGCACGCATACGACTTATGAGCAGTATTTCCGCGAGCATACACCGGATGCTTTGTTTAATGGCATGCCTCCAGTCGAGCTGCCGGAACCGGTTCAGACAATAGGAGAACCCGGTGATGTGTTCCTCGTTCACTATCAGCTCGCGCATACCGTAGCTGCGAACGCCACTCCTAACACGAGATATGCGATTTTCTTCCGAGTCTCTCATATCGAGCACAAGCAGGATTGGAGAGCGCCGATGATCGATATTTGGCGGCATTGGCCGGGGATTCGTGCTATTCAATAGGGAGAGATTGACTAGAATGATAACCGAGATTCCTATATAAACTGTGGCTGAGCATTGAGATGCTTGGCCTTTTTTTTGTTTTCTGGAAGTATGGGAAGGTCGAACGGAAGTCGAGGATGCCGAAATCGAACACTCCGAGTTCAAACTAACCAATCTGGCCGTGCGTGGGGGAGTGAGAGTTCAAAAAGTCAACTCTCACAGCCGAACCCGCTCAGAAAACTTCTAACGAATCGTACAGGGCTTATTTGCTGGATAATGACCCCGAAATAATTCTAACGAATCGTAGAGGTCCTATTTGGCGATTTCTGGGTGTTTGGGAGCTCATAACTTCGAAATAAGGTTTCTACGATTCGTTAGATTCTCAAAGCCCCGAAATTCTGCCCAATAAGGCTCCTACGATTCGTTAGAATTTCACAGGATGCAAGATGCGGAGTGTGAGATGTGGGGTGCGAGATCCGGAGTGCGAGATGCGTAGTATGAGGTGATCATATTTACTTTTTGTGGGATTACAGAATGCGAGAGACAAGCAAGTATGCCCTCCACCCTCCCTCTCCGCCCACCACAGAACTGCTTGTCAAAACTGTAGATATGTTCGTTTCGTGCCATACGTTCCGCCGCAGCCCTTCCCTATAATTGAAGATGTAGGACATTCATCAGGGGAGGTAATTGGATTGAATCGTTCATATCATCAATTTCGTTTGAACCGGTGGAGACAAAGGATCTCGGGCTTGACCGCCGTCATTATGCTTCTTTCTATGGTCATTTCGGCTATTGCTGTACCGGGGAAGGCATGGGCAACTGCCTCGAACTTGCTGACCAATCCCGGGTTTGAGGATGGATTGAATGGCTGGGATTATACATCACTCGAGGGGTCGGAGCCGGGGCCGGCCTCGACGCTTTCCATCTCGGGAAGCGATGTGCACACTGGAGCAGCCGCGGCGAGCTATTGGAACGGCAGTGCATACACGTTCAAGCTGAGCCAAACGGTGACCGGACTTACGAATGGTACCTACACGCTGAAGGCGTGGTCTTCCGGAGATGCGGGAAACAACAATTTCAAGCTGTACGCGGATAACTTCGGCGGCAGTGAGAAGCTGACAACGGATATCATTAACAGCGGCTGGGGTACGATTACGCCTTACACGGTCGAGGAGATCCAAGTCACTAACGGACAAGCGAAAATTGGTTTCGAGGTGAATAGTTTGGCGGGAAAATGGGGCTTTTTTGACGATGTGGAATTGGTGAAGGTGGAGGAGCCAGAGGAACCGACGGTCCCATCCGATGAGCCGTTTATCAAAGGTGCGGATATTTCAAGCCTTCAAGCCATTGAAGATGCCGGCGGCAAGTATTACGAGGGTGGTATCGAGCGCGATTTGCTGGATATTCTGAAGGATCATGGCGTGAACTACGTTCGGCTGCGCATCTGGAACAATCCGGTAGAGGCAGACGGCTATAACGACAAAGCCCATATTATAGAGATGGCACAGCGGGTGAAGGCCAAGGGCATGAAGCTGCTGCTCGACTTCCATTACTCGGATTTCTGGGCAGATCCGGGCAAGCAAGTGAAACCGGAGGCATGGGCGGATCTGAGCTTCGACGAACTGAAACAAGCCGTCTATGATTACACGGCAGACGTCATGAACGGGTTGAAGGCTGCGGATGCCTACCCGGATATGGTGCAGATCGGCAACGAAATCAATCCGGGCATGCTGCTTCCGGACGGCTCCACTTCGGACTATAGCAAACTAACCGCTTTGCTGAAGCAGGGCATTCAAGCCGTACGCGACACAACTCCTGCGGAGCATAAGGTTAAGATCATGCTTCATCTGGCTGAGGGCGGCAACAACTGGGTGTTCCGCAGCTTCTTCGACGCGATGGAGACGGCAGATGTAGATTATGACGTCATCGGCATGTCCTTTTATCCTTTCTGGCATGGTCCGTTCCAGACGCTGAAGGATAACCTGAACGATATGGCGGACAGATACGGCAAGCAAGTGATCGTTGCCGAGACCTCCTACGGATTTACAGTTGAGGACGGCGATGGCTACCCGAACAATTTCACGCAAAAGGAAGCGGATGAAGCGGGTTTCCCTGCAACGGTAGAGGGGCAGAAGCAAGTGCTCACCACCGTCATGAACACGGTAGCGCATGTGCCGGGCGGCAAAGGAGCAGGTGTTTTCTATTGGGAACCGGCTTGGATTCCGGTTCCGAAGGACAATGAAGGTCACTTCCAGGCAGGCTGGAAAAGCGGCGAAGGCGCATCGTGGGACAATCAGGCCCTGTTTGATTTTCACGGCAATGTCCTTCCATCGCTAGATGCATTTCAGTTCGAGCCGGGCGATCTCGATACGAAGGCCGCGCTGACAGCAAAGAACCCCGAGGGGATCAGCGTCCCGGTTAATGAATCGGCAGAAACGGTATCGACGCTGCTGCCAGCAACAGCGGATGTGCTCTACAACGATGGCAGCATTGAGCCCGCGCCTGTAGAGTGGTCCACAATCGAACAGGATGATCTGAGCCGAATCGGTACTTTCGAGGTCGATGGACAGATTACAGGTACAGAGCTAGCAGTGAAGGTTCCGGTTACTGTAACGACCAATCGTAATCTCTTGCTTAACGGCAGCTTCGAGGATAGCACAGCCTTTGCGAGCTGGACGGTTACAGATGCAACTGAAGCAGCAAAAGTGAAGATGGATGCAGCGAATGCTTATGCAGGCACGAAAGCGGTCAATTATTATGCAAACGCAGCATTTACCTTCACGATGTCGCAGACCGTCACCGGCTTAACGAATGGCACCTATCTGCTTAAAGCAAAGATATCCGGCGGCGGCGGGGACAATGCAATCCATCTGTTTGCCCAAGACTTCGGTGCAGAAGCGGTGCAAAGCGGCAACATCGTCAATACGGGCTGGCAGAACTGGAACGATGCAGAGCTCGGCAGTATTCAAGTGACGAATGGTCAAGTCACGATTGGACTAACGGTGGATGCGCCTGCCGAAACTTGGGGTTGGATCGACTCCTTCGAGCTTTATAGGGAAACGCCTGTTGCCGAGTGGACAGAGGCGAAGGCAGTAACCGCTTCGAATGTTGGTACGAGCAGCGTGAAGCTGGCTTGGACCGGTGCAGCGGATGGGGATCAAATCGACAGCTACAAGATTTACAAGGACGGGAAACTCTTGACCACGGTAACCGCCGGAAACGCAACGGAATACACCGTTACGGGTCTAAGCGCGAATACAGCGTATAGCTTCAAGGTGGAAGCAAGCTTGGATGGTGAGATTTGGACGTCCACAGGTCCGTCAACAACGGTACAAACCGCTCAAGAATCAAGCCCCGTAACAGGGCCGGTAACTTCAACAAACGATTCAGCACCATTCGCCATTATGGCGAGCAGCTTGTCCGCCAACGCAGATGGTAAGGTAGAAGTCGCTCTTCCGACAGGCAAGACGGCCGTAACCCTTCCGGCCCAAACGGCGGAGCTGCTGGGAACTCACCCGCTTACTCTGAATACAGAGAAGTTTACGCTGAGCATTCCGTCATCGGTGTTCCAGCAGTTGGCGGCTCTCGGCGGCAGCTTGGCAGACAGCACGATTACGTTGACACTTGCTCCTTTGGATAAGGATGCAGCCAGCACCCAAACAGCTCTATTAGAGAAACAGAACGATGCAGCTATCACAATCATCGGTCAGGTCTATGAATTTAAGCTGTCGATCCGTTCGAAGGATGGCAAGGAAACAAACCTGTCGCAGTTCAAAGAACCACTCACCATTCGCTTCTCGTCTACAGGCATCACCGATCCAGAAATTGCCGGTATCTTCTACCTTACGGATGACGGCAAAATGGAATATATCGGGGGCACTCGAGAAGCAGCAACGGATAGCATCACGGCGGACATCCACCATTTCAGCAAGTACGCGCTGCTGCAAGTAGAGCAATACTTCTCGGATGTGTCGCCACAGCATTGGGCTTACAAGAACATTCGCCAGCTGGCAGCCAAACAAGCCGTGAGCGGAACAGGCGAAGATCGCTTCGAGCCTAGCCGCACGATTACTCGCGCAGAATTTGCAGCTTTACTTGTGAAAGCATTGAAGCTCCAGCTCACGAATGCTGCCACTTCCGGCGCAACGACGTCATTCACCGACGTACCGGCCGAAGCATGGTTCGCCCCTTATGTGGCAAAGGCAGCTCAAGCTGGAATCATTACCGGTAGAAGCGCTGAGACATTTGACCCGAACAGCCCGATTATACGGGAAGAAATGGCTGTGTTAACGATGCGAGCTTATAGGATCGTACACGGAAACGGTAAACCGACTGCAGTGGAATCGCCTGGACCATTCGCTGATCAGAGTGAAATCTCGGCATGGGCTGCAACAGCCATCAACCAAGCTTCCGCACTCGGACTTGTGCAATGGCAAGCGGCTGGCAAATTTGCACCGCAAGGTGCAACAACAAGAGCTGAAGCTGCCCAAGTGATCTGGAACTTAATACTCGAACAGTAGCACGCAGCTGTTTATGAAAACATTGGTAATCTTTAAATAACATCCTATAAGCCATGATGATTAAGCGCTTACAATAAATGTGGGAGCAGCAATGCTCTACACGCATCGCTTAAGGGGGATATGGGATGTTGAAGAAAGGCATTGGTATACTGCTTGTCTTGGCACTTTGTTTGTCGCTGGTATCGCTGCAAGCGGCGGTGAAACCGAAGGTGGCCGAAGCCGCCGCTCCGGCATTTGCCAAAGGAGCTGATATCAGCTGGGTGCCGGGTATGGAGGCGCAAGGGAAGAAGTGGAAGGACAAGAATGGGGTGCAGCGGGATATCATTGATATACTCAAAACCGATTATCAGATTAATTCCGTCCGAATCCGCGTATTCGTCAATCCATCCAGCGATTACGGCAACGGATACATGAACAAGGACCGTGCAGCTGATTTGGCGCTGCGGGCCAAGAATGCCGGCATGAGCATCATGCTTACGCTTCACTACAGCGATTCATGGGCCGACCCCAGCAAGCAAACGAAGCCGGCCGCATGGAGCAGCTTAAGCTTCTCGCAGCTGACCAGCACCTTGTACTCGTACACCGTAGATGTGATGAACACGATGAAGAATAAAGGCGTCACGCCGGACTGGGTACAGATCGGAAATGAAACCAATGACGGCATGCTCTGGAACGATGGCAAAGCATCCACGAATATGCAGAATTACGCAACGCTGATTACGACGGGGAACAATGCCGTCAAATCGGTGAGCAGTACCACGAAGACGATCGTACATGTGTCTAACGGATACGACAACTCGCTCTTCGTATGGAACATCGGAGGTTTGATCGGTAAAGGCGCGACCTTCGATATTATCGGGATGTCGCTGTATCCGTCCACCTCGGACTGGAGCACCAAGAATACACAAACGCTGAGTAACGCGAACAATATGATTTCCCGGTACGGCAAGTCGGTCATGATTTGTGAAATCGGCATGGCATACAGCTCGCCTTCAATAGCGAAGAGCTTCATTACCGATATCAAAACCAAGATTCGCGGCATCTCGGGCGGCAAAGGCTTAGGTGTCTTCTACTGGGAGCCTGAGGCGACCCCCGGTTACAACGGAGGCTATAATCTTGGTGCTTGGCAGGCGGATATGAAGCCGACAATTGCATTGGAAGGTTTCTTGAACTAGGTTACTAGGCTGCTGAACTAAGCTAGGCAACGCTACGCTAGGCGAGGTAACTTAGCCCAACAAGAGGATTCCCTCAGGCCGGCAACGGGTCTGAAGGGGAATCCTCTTCCCCGTTTATTCGCAAGCTTGGAGACAACCACGCCGCGGCTCCATTATAATGTTGAAGCATGTCATTACACCTAAGGCAAGGATGGGACGCGCGATGCCAAGAATGAATTTATTCAGCAAAATCGTCATCACACTGGCAGTTCTAATCGTGTTGATTGGGGGACTTTATTTCCTCTCCAATCAGACAAGCACGGATGTGCTGCGAAATGAGCTTAATAAGTCGAATACGAGCAAGCTCGACTTCTTCCAATCGCAGGTGGACGCGAATATGGACTCTGTCACGTTATGGCCGAATTTGCTCGTGCGCGATCCTGATATTTCTGAGCTGAGGGACATGGCTCCGATCGGGGAAGGTTCTCTTGACCTCGATATGATTAATTTAGTGAAACGAATTCAACAGAAGATAAGCACGCAGGAGAGCTCTATTAACTGGAAATGCTCGCTTTACATATACTCGCCTCGACTTGGCCGCGTCATCACCGTTAATGATGTTCGCAGCTATGACGATGTGGCACTCAAACAGCGGCTGCGGCAAGGCTGGCATGTGAGGAAGGATTCGCCGGATGCCACGAATAGCTATGAATTCTCGCTGCTAACCGTCACGCCGTATTATGCGATGAATCGAGCTGAGGATGCCGATCTCATTATCGAGGTACGCTTCAACAGCAGCAATATCGTCGGCATGCTGGATGAATTCAACAGCGACGGCAGGCGCAATCCGTTCTTCTACAAGCAGGACGTAGGGACGATTTTTAACAACACGGCTGACCGGAGCGTCGCGCAGGAGCTGGTAGGCAAGCTGGAGCAGCAGCATCTGATGGATATCAGCAATCAGACGATTGAGCTGAAAGGCATCAAGTATTTGGTCAATACGAAGCAGTCGCCGGTGACGCAGTGGTACCTGGTCGACTATATCCCTTATAGCGACGTCATAGGCCCGATTCAGAAGACGAACAATCTGTTCTATGCCACGCTGGTTTCATTGCTCATTATGGGCTGCGTGATGGCTTATCTCTTGTACGCGCAGGTTCAAGTACCGATGAAGCGGCTCATTCAGAGCTTCCAACGGCTCAAGCAAGAGGACTATTCCGTTCGACTCGTGCCCAAAGGAAACGGCGAATTCAGCTACGTGTTCATGCGATTCAATTCCATGGTAGCGCAAATTCAGGAGCTGTTCGGCACCGTTTATTTAGAGAAAATCCATGTGCGGGAAGCGCGGCTCAAGCAGCTGCAATCGCAAATTAATCCCCATTTCTTCTATAACTGCTTCTCGTTTATATCGAGCATGGCTAAGTTAGAGAACTACAAAGCAATCGTGGCCATGTCTCAAAATCTATCTGCCTACTACCGCTATACGACGAGACAGGAGCGAGGTGTGGTGAAGCTGGCGGAGGAGCTGGATTTTGTAACGAGCTATCTGGAAATCCAGCGGCTTCGCATGAACCGGCTGCATTTTGAGGTGGAGCTCCCCTCCTGGCTGCGACATCTGGACATTCCGCCGCTACTCATTCAGCCGCTTGTGGAGAATGCTGTCCTGCACGGCATCGAAGGTCGAGCAGGTGAAGGCATTATCCGGCTCACCGCGAAGGAGGAGGACGGAGAAATCCAAATCCGCGTAGAGGACAACGGCAAAGGGCTTGATGAAGCGGGAATCCGATCGCTCATGAATAAGCTTGCAGAGCCAATGGGAGAAGAGACAGGCTGCGGATTATGGAACGTCAACCAGCGACTGCTGCTGCGGTACGGAGAAGGAGCGGGGATGACCATTGCGGGCGGAGAGCAAGGCGGCCTCATCGTAACGCTGCATTGGCCCAAACAGCACAGTGACGGAAAGGAGATTGGAGAGCATGATTGAAATTTTGCTCGTGGACGATGAGTCCTATGTGACGGAAAGCTTGATGAAGACCATTCCTTGGGAAGCGCTGAACGTCCGTACTGTCTATACGGCTGCTTCTGCCATGGAAGCCATTACGATCATGGAGAGTCAGTCGATCGATATCCTCGTGACGGATATTCGGATGCCGGAGATGGACGGTCTTGCGCTTGTTCGCTTGGTAAGCGAGCGGTGGCCTGATATGAGGAGAATTCTACTCACAGGCTACTCCGATTTTGAATATGCCAAGAAGGCGATTCAGCTGCAGGTGTCCGATTATATTCTGAAGCCTGTCGATGATGATGAGTTTATACGGAGCATACTGGGTGCGATTGAATCCCTCAAGGATGAGTGGGAGGAAGCGGACCGCTACCACCGGCTGCTCTACGATATGAAGTCGGACCATTCCGTGCTCAAAGAAAATCTCATGAATGATCTGCTGCTTGGCAGGCAGTTATCGAGCCAGACCATTGGAGATAAGCTGCGTCAGTATGCACTTCCGATAAGTTTGGATGCTCCTTCTTTCCTGATGCTGATTCAGCTGGGGAGCCATTTTGCCGATTATGACCCGCAGTCGGTGCGGCTCATTGAGTTCGCGGTCGGTAATATCGCCGAAGAAGTGCTGGGCTCATCGTTCAACGTATGGCACAGCAAAGCGCCGCATGATTGTCTCGTTCTCCTGATCTCCGGTGAAATCAGGCCGCTGCGGGCAGAAATGGAGAAGCTCGCAGGTGAAGTCGGCATGCAGGTGCGCACCCATCTCAAAGGCGACATCTCCATTGTCGTCAGCCCGTGGTTCGAATTTCCGAGCAAGCTCTCAGCCGCTTATCGCAGTGCGCTTGGTGCCTTGCTCCAGCATGGAAGAACGAACGAAGCGTCGATTCTGTTTCAGGAGGATTACCCCGAGAATCGGTATTCGGTGAAATCGATCGAGGCACTGTATAAGCCGCCAACGCTCATTCATTTGCTAGAGTCGAAGCAGTGGAAGGCGGCTGAAGAGAAGATTGGCGAAGTGTTCGGCTATTTGGAAGCGGAGAAAACATTCATTACGATGGAGCATCTGTACGAAGTGTATCTATGCATCACGAATGCTTATCTCTACCTCGTTCATAAGCAAGGGCTGTTGAGCCACCAGATTGAAGGCTTGGAGTTCGATCTCATGCTGAACCAGAGCGTGCTGCAGTCACCGGAGCGGTTGCGCAAATGGGCACTGCTCTCGCTGGAGAAGCTGAAGCAAGAGATGTCCGAATCGGATCGCTATACGAAGAGCCATATGATTAAACAGGTACAGGAGCTCGTCACGCAGGACATTGGACTTGATATTTCGGTCAAAACAATTGCCGATAAAGTGTATCTGCATCCGGTCTATCTCTCGAAGATTTACAAGAGCGAGACAGGAGAGAGTCTTGGCGATTTCATCATTCGTATCCGGATGGAGAAGGCACTCTACCTGCTTAAGCATTCCAATAAGAAAATCTACGAGATTACCTCGGAGCTGGGCTACCAGAATCCGCAATATTTTAGCAAAATGTTCAAGAAGCATTATGGCATGACACCGAATGAGTACCGGGACTAAGCGTGCAGAAAGGTTGGCAAAGGTGCAGAAATCTTCGCTAAGTATCATAGGTTCAGCACCTATACTTCCCTATAATTAATCTTGTAAGACATAAACGCGTAGGGGGAAGAACATGACAACCACATGGAAAAAGGGGATTTTCGCAGCATCCGCGCTTATGCTGATTGCTTCCGGTCTGGCAGCATGCTCCGGCAATAACGAGAATGGCGGCAGCGCTAACGAGAACAAGAACGCGGCTTCCACGGAGCAGAGCAATGCGAAGAACAACACAGCAGCGAACACGACGGAAGAAGCGAAACCGGAGAGCGCTTATAAAGACAAATACGACCCGGCCGTTACCATCTCTACCGTATGGGGCGTTGACCCTGCACTGAAATTCAAGAACGGTGAATCCATCGAGAATAACGTTTCTACCAAATGGGCGCTAGATACGCTAGGCATCAAAATCGATTCGCTCTGGTCCGTAACCGATACGAATAATGCTTTTGCAACGAAGCTTAGGCTTTCGATGTCTTCCGGTCAGGATCTGCCGGATGTGGTGACGGTCGGCGACTCTCAGCTGGCGCAAGATCTGATCGAAACCGGCGCGTTCCGCGATGTGGGCGAGCTGTTCGACCAGTATGCGAATGAGAAGTGGAAAACCGCGATGAGCCTCGACTCAAACGTCTGGAATCCTTATATCCGCGATGGCAAGAAGATGGGTATTCCGGTTCTTGATTACGCATACAACCACGATTACCTGCTGTGGATCCGCCAAGACTGGCTGGATAAGCTGAATTTGCAAGCACCGAAGACGCTCGATGATTTGGAGAAAATCATGGATGCGTTCAAGAATCAGAATCCGGACGGTCTGAAGCCGGATAAAGTGGTACCTTTGTCCATCGGCTTCAAGTCGACCATGAACACGTGGATGGGGGATCCATCTTGGATCTTCGGCGCTTACGGCACGATCCCGGCACAATGGAATCAAGCGGCTGACGGCAGTCTGGAGTGGGGTTCTGTTAATCCGGCTTCCAAGCAAGCGCTGGAGAAGCTGAAGCAATGGCGCGATAAAGGCTATATTCCTAGTGAGGCAGCAATCTGGGATGAGAATAAGACCGCGGAGCCTGCGGTTGCAGGAACAGCGGGCATCATTCCGGGACCTTACTGGATGAGCGGCTGGCCGCTGCTGGATACAGCGAAGAACGTACCTTCCGCAGTTTGGAAACCGTATGCACTTCCTACAGGACCTGACGGCAAAGCTGGGCGTCATGGCACTAACTTTACGAGCGGCGTAACGCTGATCAATAAGGACATGGAGCATCCGGAAGCGATTTTCACGTATCAGAATTACCTGTTCGATCACCTGGCCGATCCGCAAACGGGCAGCGATTGGGATCTTGGCGTATTCAAGGGTTATGACTACGATCTAGACGCTAACAACAACCCGCTCTACCTGGACAAAATCCCCGGCGGCGAAGTAAACATCAACCGCTACTGGCTCGTGAAGGACGGCGCACGTATTCCGGATGCTCAGATGAAAGCACTCTTGAAGCTGGCTGACGGAAGCGAAGCATCGACGAAGCTGGAGAAAGAAGTGAAGAACAACTACGGGCCGGAAACGCCTGCTGCAGCGAAAGTGCTGTTGTCGCAGCCTGATATCTCGTTCAAAGACTTGTTCACAGGACCAGCAACGCAAACGATGCAATCCAAGCTGGACTACTTGAAGAAAATCGAGCTGCAAACGTTCAACGAAATCATCTATGGCAAGAAGGGCTTGGACAGCTTCGACCAATTCGTCGCAGACTGGAAATCCTCTGGCGGCGACAAAATGACGCAAGAAGTCAATGACTGGTACAAGAGCACCAAATAACCCGACACCGGGGCAGCTGGGCAACCGGCTGCTCTTTTTTTAAAAGTTGTTGGTGAATGCCGCCGAAATTCACAGCTCGCAGTGGCTTGGTTGCAGTCCGAATAACTTAACAAACGCATTAGGAGGTACATGATGACTAGTTATCTCAAGAGAACATGGTACTTTCATGTGATGCTTCTGCCGGCCCTTGTGTTTCTCCTTGTGTTCAACTACTTGCCGATGGGCGGCATTGTGATGGCATTCCAGGATTACAAGCCATGGCTGCACATCAGCGGATCCGATTGGATCGGGCTTGATAATTTCCGATCGCTGTTTGAGCGCGAGGATAGCTTGCAGGTCATCTGGAATACCTTTTTTATCGCCTTGCTCAAAATCATTTTCAACTTGATCACGCCGTTTACGTTCGCGATTCTGCTCAACGAAATCCGCCAGCGGCACTTGAACCGCTCGGTGCAAACGTTGGTCTATTTGCCGCATTTCCTCTCATGGGTTATTCTCGGGGGCATCCTCGTGGAATTCCTCTCCTCCGACGGAGGGTTCGTCAATCGCGTGTTGGGACAGCTGTTCGGGATCAAGCCGATCTTCTTCCTCGGGGATGGCAATTGGTTCCGTTTCACCGTCATCGTATCCGAGGTGTGGAAAGAATTCGGCTATGGCACGATTGTGTTCCTAGCCGCACTTGCCGGCATTAATCCGTCGCTCTATGAAGCTGCCGAGATGGACGGTGCGAGCCGTTGGAAGCAGACGCTGCATATTACGATTCCATCGCTGATTCCAATTGCGATTGTGGTGGGCACGTTGTCGCTCGGCAATATACTCAATGCGGGCTTCGATCAGATTTTCAACCTCTACAATCCGCTGGTGCTGGATAAAGGCGATATTATCGATACCTTCGTTTTCCGTACCGCGATTCTCGATGGACAGTTCGGTTTTGCAACGGCAGTGGGGCTGTTCAAATCCGTCATCAGTATGATCCTGATTATTATTTCGTACCGGTTAGCCTTCAAATGGGCCAATTACCGGGTGTTCTAGGGAGGGGGCAGAGAGATGTATCACAAAACGGTGCCTTATCGCGTATTCAACATCATCAATACCTGTCTCCTGGTTCTATTGTCGCTCGCCTGCATTATCCCGCTCATTCATGTGTTCGCGATTTCGTTCAGCGCGAAGTCGGCGGCTGACGGCAACTTGGTCGGCTTATGGCCGGTCGACTTCTCGACGGTCGCGTATACCAAAACCATCGATAACCCGGTATTCCTTCACTCGCTGTGGGTCTCGATTAAGCGTACCGTCATCGGCACGATCGGCATTCTCGCTGTCGCTTGTCTGGCGGCATACCCGCTATCGAAGGAAACCTTGCAGTTTAAAGGACGCTCGGTTTATGCATGGCTGTTCGTGTTCACGATGATTTTCAACGGTGGGCTTGTGCCCTTTTACATCGTTATTCAGAAGCTTCACCTCATGGACAATTTCTGGGTGCTCGTGCTGCCGGGAATCGTCAACGTGTGGCTTATTATCTTGCTGATGAACTTCTTCCGCGGTGTGCCGAAGGAGCTGGAGGAAGCGGCGCTGATCGATGGTTCGGGGCATTTTGGCATCCTGTTTCGCATCTATCTGCCTGTCTCGCTGCCGGCCTTGGCGACGCTCGGACTGTTTGCTATGGTGTGGCATTGGAATTCTTGGTTTGACGGCATTCTGTATATTAGCGACAAAGGGGAATATCCTCTTGCTTCTTACCTGCAGACAGTTATCGTGTCACGGGACATGAGCTCCATGAATTTCTCCAAGCAGGAGATGGACTTGTTGTCTCAGAAGACGATTAATGCGGCACAGATCTTCATCGGTGCCCTGCCGATTCTCATTGTATATCCGTTCTTGCAACGATTCTTCGTAAAAGGACTGGTCATGGGCTCGGTTAAGGAATAGCGCTGCAGCCAGAGGCATATCTTGATAACAAAAGCATAGTCAGTTAGGCAATGGAGCCTAGGCAGGAAGCGTGCGCGGAGCACACTTTCATCCTAGGCTCTTTCTGTCTGCCGGCGACTTCTCGGCAAGCAAGGAGGTGAATGAGGTGATCCGACAATCGCAATTGCCACCGCAACCGATCCGTGCCATTCCGCTGTCTGTCAGGGTCATTCCGAATGTGGATGCCGGACTGGCTGTTCAACTCGGCCTCAGACCCGGCATACGGAGCATCGGGCTCCTTACATCGACCATCGATGATGTGGGTTATACCGCGATGGACGAAGCAACGAAGAAAGCGGCAGTTGAAGTGGTGTATGCCAAGTCCTTCTATGCCGGTTCCTCACACGCCTCAGGCCCATTGTCGGGGGAATTTATCGGCATGATTGGCGGCGCCTCGCCTGCCGAAGTGACGAGCGGATTGGAAGCAGCCGTAGAGCTGATGCGAAGCGGAGCTTGCTTCTATGCCTTGAATGAGGAAGGAACGCATGCTTATTATGCGCATGTGATCTCGCGAACAGGTTCTTATCTATCCGGCCTAGCCCATATAGCGGAAGGCGAGCCGTTAGCTTACTTAATTGCACCGCCGCTTGAAGCGGTCGTCGGCTTGGATGCCGCATTGAAGGCTGCGGAAGTGAGGCTGTGCACCTTTTATGGACCCCCTACAGAAACAAACTTCGCCGGTGGTTTATTGACAGGCAGTCAATCCGCCTGTATGGCTGCAGCCGAAGCTTTCGCCGAGGTGGTAACGGGGATTGCCGGGAAACCGATTAAGCTGTGAGAAAGCGTGGGTGAGCCAACATGGACAAGAAGCAGTCATTGCAATCGCTGGGGATGATTGAGACGTATGGGCTGCCCGCACTTATTGCAGCAGCGGATGCAGCGGCTAAGACGGCAGATGTGCGGGTTACGGCGTACGAGAAAATCGATGCCGGCATCGTGACGCTCTACATTCTCGGCGATGTCGCGGCGGTGAAAGCAGCTGTGGATGCAGGCGGACAGGCAGCGCGGGCAGTGGGCAAGCTGCTTGGCGTTCATGTAATCGCGAGGCCGGATGCTGCGATCGCCCATTTTATAGAATCGCTAATGCCACCGGATATGGCGGGAGGAGGTGACCCTACGGCATGAAGCTGGACGTGGATTTGCAAGCGGTCCAGGAGGTTCGCGATTGTCTGCATGAAGCGAAGGCTGCGCAGAAACAGTACGAGTCTATGACGCAGCTTCAAGTAGATCGTATCGTGCAGGCGATGGCCGCCGCAGCCGAGGAGCATGCGGAGCACCTTGGCAGGCTGGCCGTAGAGGAAACCGGCTTCGGGAATGTCACCGATAAGAAGGCGAAGAACCTGTTTGTGGCGCGCAATGTTTACGAGGCCATCCGAGATATGAAGACAGTCGGCATCATCCGCAAGGATGAGGAGCGCAAAGTATGGGAAGTGGCGCAGCCTGTCGGCGTCGTCGCTGCCATCGTCCCCTCGACCAACCCGACTTCAACGGTCATTTTCAAAAGCATCATCGCACTCAAAGCAAGGAATGCCGTCGTCATTTCCCCACACCCAGCTGCGCTTGAATGCTCGCAAGAGACCTCGAAGCTCATACGGCAAGCGGCGGAGCAGGCAGGCGCTCCACCCGGATTGATTCATTGCTTATCGTACCCGTCGGTCGAAGCGAGCATGGAGCTGATGAGGCATAAGCTGACGGACCTTATTCTCGCAACAGGCGGATCGGCGATGGTGAAAGCTGCTTATAGTTCAGGCAAGCCTGCGTATGGTGTTGGTCCGGGCAATGTTCCTGTCTATGTACACCACAGCGCGAACATCGAACGTGCAGCCAGTCAGATTGTGCAAAGCAAGACGTTCGATTACGGCACCATCTGCGCCTCCGAGCAAGCGATTGTGGTCGAGCGGCAGGTGAAGTCTCAGCTAGCCGATGAGCTGAAACGACAAGGTGCGTTCATGCTAAGCGAGCAAGAGAAGCAGAAAGTAGCAAGTATCATAATGACAACTAACGGCGGTAAAAGCTTGAATCCGAAGATCGTCGGCAAATCGCCGCAAGTACTGGCAGAGCTGGCCGGTATTTCAGTTCCGCAGCAATCAACCTTGCTGATTGCGGAAGAATCCAACGTCGGTCTGCAGTACCCGTTATCCGTGGAGAAGCTGACGCCGATCCTGGCGCTGTACACCGTTGACGATTGGCAGGAAGGCAGCCGCCGATGCTCGCAGCTTCTTGAGCTGGGAGGACTCGGACATACGCTGGGCATCCACTGCGAGGATGAGCGCATTATTGAAGCCTTCGGACTTGAACTTCCCGCCTCGCGTATCATCGTAAACGCGGGGACGACCTTCGGCGGCATTGGTGCGACGACAGGCATTCAGCCATCGATGACGCTGGGCTGTGGATCGCTCGGGCATAACATAACCTCGGATAATATCGGTCCGCAGCATTTGATGAATGTGAAACGGGTCGCCTTCGGCATTCGCGAGATGCCATCCTCTGAACCGACTGATCGATCACAGCTCGCCGAACAGGTTGCGGGCAGCCTACCCGTCGGGATTTCCAGAGAGGAAGTATTAGCGATCGTGAAGAGCGTGCTTTCCGAGCTAAAGCTCTAATGAAGTTCAATTAATAAGGAGGAATAAACAATGGCAGGAGAACTCACGGCACTGGGTATGATCGAGACGAAAGGACTGATTGGCTCCATAGAAGCAGCAGATGCGATGGTGAAGGCGGCAAACGTGAGACTTGTGGGGAAAGTCCATGTCGGAGGCGGACTGGTTACGGTTCTGGTCAGAGGCGATGTCGGTGCTGTAAAAGCGGCAACGGACGCAGGTGCAGCCGCCGCCGAGAAAGTCGGAGAGCTCGTATCGGTTCACGTTATTCCGCGCCCGCATTCCGACATCGAGTTTATTCTGCCGAAGCTTGAAGGCTGACCTCGCCTTCTATGAGACTCATTACCGAAGCATCGCTGCGCGCGGCACTGGCTAGGGGACTCCCGAACCCCTATCCGGTTGAACCGGGAGACAAAGTGACGCCGGCCGCTGCTGATTTCTTGAAAGCACGGGGAATTCCGCTGCTTAAATTGTCGGACGCCGTGAAAGCGGCAGCTAATTTGCCCGAAGGGACAACGGCAGATCGAGTGATCCCTGTTGGTGTATCTGGCCGCCATTTGCACCTCTCCCAGCAGCATCTCGAAGCCCTCTTTGGCACGGGATATATGCTGCAAGTGCTCAGAGAGCTGTCCCAGCCCAAGCAGTTCGCAGCCAAGGAAACAGTCACTATCGCCGGTCCTAAAGGTGCCATCACGAATGTTCGTATACTAGGTCCGCTTCGCGCTGCTACGCAGGTGGAGATTTCCCGAACGGATGGCCACCAGCTTGGACTTCAGCCCGCAGTCCGACTGTCCGGGGACATCGCCGGCACATCCGGTGTAACGATTATCGGGCCATCCGGTGTAGTCGTCCTTCAGGAAGGCCTAATCATAGCGAAGGGGCATGTGCATATGTCAAAAGCGGAAGCGGCGGATTATCAGGTTGTCCAAGGAGATCAGTTAATGCTGCAGACGGACTCGGAACGACCGGTTATTTTTCCGGATGTCGTGGTGCGAGTGGATGAACGATTCGCGCTTGAGCTGCACATCGACCGGGATGAAGCGAATGCTGCCGGGTTGGAAACGGGAGATCGGGTAAGAGTTATCGGGAAGAACGGCATCTTAAACGCAGGCTTCGGTACGAGGAGGTGAGTCAGGTGGAGATGAAACAGCTGGTGGAATCGATCATCCGTGAGCTTGTCGGCACGATGCAGGCGCAAGCAGCCGAGCCGCCTCCTAAGGTGTTGTACATATTCTGCGATAGTATGGCTCACGAAGCGTATCGGGATCATTTTATCCTGCTGCAGAAGAACGGGATTCAATATGATCGGCTGTTTCTCGATGGCGTAACATCGGGATGGCTTGGCATGCATAAAGTAGAGTCAAGCGGGCTTGGCAGTACGATCGCTATAGACGAATCCGCGCCGGCTCCGATTGAAATTCCGATGGGCTATGATGGCATCGTCATTCCGGAGATTGACGTAGGGGATGCCGGACGAGTTGCGCTTGGCATGAAGGGGACGGTGAGGTCGGAAATTATTTTCGCGGCGCTCGTCATGGGGAAGTTTGTGGTCGTGGGTGACGACGGTTCCGGACTTTCGCGCTCCGATCGGCGCACGCTCAAGGAGCTGGCATTGCCCATGCCGTATCAGAAGCTGTTCAGCTACTACAAGAGCGAAATGCACATGTACGGCGTAGACTTTGCTCCGGCACAAGAATTGGCGGAATGGGTTGTAAAGCGGGTAGGTGGAGCTGCTGCCGAGAAGGTTGGGAACGACGAAAATCCTACTGCTGATGAAGTTGTTAATGAGAGGCATGAGCACGTCGAGTCCACCGCTGATTCATCGGAGCATCAAGCGCGTTTCGACGGGAAATTCCTTTCCGCTGACTGGGTGAATCGGATGGCCGGCAACAAGCGCACCACGGTCATTCTCGTGAAGAGAGGGACAATTCTATCGCCGCTTGCAAGAGATGTGCTCAGAGAGAAAGGCATCGCTGTCCAAATCCGGGATGAAGGGTGAGCAGCCAATGTTCTACGGGAAGGTGATCGGAAGCGTCTGGGCGACCCAGAAGGAGGAAGGGATGGACAATCTGAAGCTGCTGGTTGTTCAGCCCGTAGATTTTGCCGGCAAGTCGCAAGGAATGGCGGTTATCGCCGTTGATCGTATTGGGGCAGGCGTAGGCGAGCATGTGATTATTTCTCGCGGGAGCCCGGCAAGAGCGCTGTTCGGCGGCAGGAACGTTCCGATTGACGCTATGGTTGTCGGCATTGTCGACAGCTTCGACGTAGTGGCGCCGGAAGATGGAGCGGAGGATGAATGATGGAGCCACAGAAGCAGCGCGTCATCCAAGAATATGTGCCGGGCAAGCAGTTGACGCTCGCGCATGTCATTGCCAATCCCGATCCGATGCTGTACACGAAGCTTGGCATTGAAGAAGCGAGCGCCATCGGCATCCTGACGCTGACGCCAACGGAAACAGCCATCATCGCCGCAGATATCGCAACGAAGGCAGCCCATGTAAGCATCGGCTACTTGGACCGATTTACCGGTTCGCTAGTAATCGTTGGCGAAGTATCGGCTGTCAGTATGGCGATCGAAGCGGTGAACATTTTTCTGGCTGAGAAGCTTCAATTTACCATTGCGCCTTTGACGCGATCATGATGCTGGCAGCCGCGAGGAAGATTATGATGATCGGCGCGATCGGCTCGGGCAAATCCACGTTGATTAAAAGGCTGTTCGGCGAGCAGGAACCCGCACTGAAGACGCAGTCACTCGTCTATCGAGATTGGCTGATCGATACGCCCGGCGAGTACAGCGAGAACCCGCTCTACTATCGCGCTTTAATGGCTACATCATTTGAGGCGTGCGCGCTCGTGCTGGTTCAAGATGCGACGCGGGTGAGGAACTATTTTCCTCCCGGATTCTCAAGCGGATTCCCTATACCGGCTATCGGCGTCATCACGAAGATGGACGCTGAAGGTGCGGATGGCGACAGGGCGGCCAAGCTGCTGCGGCAATCTCTCTCGCTAGGAAGTGAAATCTTCTTCACTTCATCGCTGCAGCTTCAAGGAATCGAGGAGCTTCGCGTAAAGCTTCGTTCAATCGCGTGTAAGGAGTGACGAGCGGTGATGGGTATGGTTAGAGAATTGTGCGGCAGCCATACAACGATGCCAATTGCTGACATGGAAACGATTGAGGATTTGGCGCGCCATCTGCAGTGGATTGCCGATGCGTCCCAATCCGATGCTTTTATAGATTGCCCGCTCACCGATGAACGCACGGCGCTCGTTGTTGCGCAGGCGCATCCGACGACTGCGGCTTCGCTGTACAAGACTTCCGTTGTCGGCCAATTTGCCCATTTTCATAATGAGCCTGCCGTGATGTTCTGTCTCTTGTCAGGCAAACCGATGTTAGGCTCGCGCGGCACCTCGCAGGAAGGAATCGCCATGCAGCAGAACGTGGTGCCGATCCGCTCCAAACAAGGCAAAGTTATTGGCGCGCTCATTCTGGAATCGGATATATCCAAGCATGTCGAGCAGGAGCGGAATGTCGAGCGATTGCTGGAAACGAATGAGCAGCTGGGCGAAACCCTGCTCTCGCTTGCGATGTCCGAAGGCGGGATGCAGTCCTTGATGCAAGAGGGCATCGTGCTGTTCGATGATAGGCACAAGGTGACTTATACGAACGCACAGGCTGCCAAGCTGTTCAAGGACATCGGCTATACCGGCGTAATTGAGGGGATTTCGATTGGCGATTTGTTCGGCGGTCAACTGAGCAGCGTCGTGAAGCAAGAGCATACCGGCGTCTATCGCAGTGAATTTCAGCAGAAGCATGTGGCGCTGGAGCTGAAAGCCTTATCGCTGCAGCGGAATCATCGCATCGTAGGCGGTTTTATTCTGATTCGGGATTTGACGGAGCTGAAGGCGAAGGAGAAGCAGCTTCTCGTCAAGTCGGCCGTCATCAAGGAGATTCATCACCGGGTCAAAAATAATCTGCAAACGGTAGCGGGACTTCTGCGGCTGCAAATGCGAAGAACGAAACACGAGGAAGTCCGGAATGTCTATCTGGATAGCATCAATCGGATTAACAGTATTGCTGTAATCCACGAGACGCTGGCTTTCGATGGGATGGAGACGATCCCATTCCATGATGTTGCGGCCCGAATCGTGAAAACCATCATCTCCTCTTCCGTCAAACCGGATCAGCGGATAACAACGAATATAGGCGGAGATGAGCTTATTTTATCGGCAGAGCAGGCCATGACACTGGGACTTGTACTAAACGAGCTCGTGCAAAATTGCGTCAATCATGCGTTCGCGGAGCGAAGCACAGGAGAAATCGAAGTTTCGCTGGCGCTCCTTGGTGAGTCTGGACGAGTTCGGGTTTCGGATACAGGGGTAGGCATGCGATGCGGCGGAGCTGACTTTGGTGAGAGGAAGGGCCATATCGGTCTCCAAATCTCCGAAACGCTGGTGATCGAAAATCTTAGCGGCACGCTCGAGCTGTCTTCCAGTTCGCTTGGCACACAGGTTGACATCACATTCCCGCTTAGGAGGATGAACGGTGAGCAGAACGATTGTCATTATTGACGATGATCCGATTATTCGGTTGGATATTCGCGAAATGCTGGAGGAAGAGCACTACTCCGTTGTAGGCGAAGGGAAGAACGGTCAAGAAGCGATTGAGCTTGCCGCGACGTTAAAGCCTGATCTCGTAATCATGGATGTGAAGATGCCCGTCATGAACGGGATCAAAGCAGCGATGATCATTCGCGGCATGCAGTATTCTTCTGTGCTGCTGCTTACGGCGTACAGCCAGAAGGAGCTTGTGCAGCAGGCACGCGACGCAGGCGTGGTCGCTTATCTGGTCAAGCCGGTATCGGAGGCGGATCTAATCCCGGCCGTGGAAATCGCGCTAGGTCAGAAGGCAGCGTTAGATGGATTAAAGCAAGATATAAGGCAGCTTCAACAAACGCTGGAGGAACGAAAGCTCATTGAGAAAGCCAAAGGAATTGTAATGAAGCGGCATGGCTTGGATGAACCTGCCGCCTACCAGCGCATCCTAGCCCACAGCATGACCGAGCGAGTTCCGCTGTCTGAGCTGGCTGTACGTATCATTGAACGCGACGGATATGCGTGAGCCGCTATGGAGGAGCAGTGGATTACGAGTGTCGGGATCGATATCGGAACGAGCACGACCAAGATGATCGTAAGTAGGCTGCGACTGAAGCGAACCTCTAGTGCGGTTTCGATCCCCCGCTATGAAATTGTGGAGCGGCAGTTGGTGTATGCAAGTCCGATGTATAGCACGCCGCTCTCAGGCAGGGATGAGCTGGATGCGGACGGCGTCTGGGCCATAATTATGGCGGAGTATCATCATGCAGGAATACGTCCTGCCGAGCTGAAGACAGGCGCTGTCATTATTACAGGCGAGACTGCGAATAAGCGGAATGCTCGCGAAATCGTACAGCGGCTTGCTGAGCGTTCAGGCGATTTCGTTGTAGCTGCGGCCGGAGCGGATCTGGAAGGGCTGCTTGCGGGACGGGGAGCGGGAGCGGATCTGCGATCCATGCAAACCAAAGGAGCGGTGGCCAACCTGGATATTGGCGGAGGCACTGCGAATGTTGCGATATTTCGGCGGGGACGGACCATTAAGACGGTAACGTTTCATGTCGGTGGCAGATTGATAGAGTTAGATACGATGGGGAGGGTTACGGCGGTATCTCCATCAATCCGGCCGTGGCTCACATCGAGAGGGTATGGGATCGAACAGGGACAATCCATTAGCTTCGAAGCCTTGGCGGGGATTTGCCAAGACATGAGCTGCTGCATGCTGGACTATGTGGCAGGTGGTGGCTTGCCGCGCGAAGAATATGATCCGGCATTGCGGGAGCTCCTTGTCGGCGGCGGTGATAAGCAGGTGGAGGGAGCAGACTTGCCGGTAATCGAGGAATGGATGGTTTCGGGCGGCATTGGACTATTGATGGAGCTTCCGAAACCGACGACGATGGCAGAGGTTGCCGCGTTTGGCGATATCGGACCTCTGCTCGCACATGAGATTAAGGACGCAATGGCTCATCATTACCATACTGCAATGGGGAAGCCGAATCAGACCGTACGAGCTACCGTTATCGGTGCAGGGATGCAAAGCACAGAGATTAGCGGAGCGACCATCTATCTCGACGCTTCGCATTCGCTTCCGATTCGGAACTTGCCGGTATATCGGCTTGATGAGTTGACGGATGTTATCCTCGCGAATCAGGACGTGCTTGCGGGTAGGGTAACGGATGCAATGCGAGTATGTGCAGGCCTCTATGACAAGGAGGCTTCGATTCCTTTTGCGCTTGCTGTGCGAGGGATGAAAGAAATCTCCTATGCTTCGGTACAGAGATTGGCTGCGGCGATTTGCCAGGGGTATTTGGAATATTTTGCTTCAGCAGAGGTACTGGTCGTTGTATGTGAGCATGATATGGCGCAGGCGCTTGGACAATCGCTCCGAAAGCTGCTGGAGAAGCGGCTATCTATTATTAGCATCGATCAAATTACGGTGATGCATGGCGATTATATCGATTTGGGGGAACCGTTGCCTGGTAGGATGCTCCCTGTAATGATCAAGACACTTGTTTTCCAGCCTGCGTCAGAGCTTGGCGGGTCCGAGGGGGGATAGAAGGATGAGGCTGAAGACGAACCTGTTCGGGAGGGCGTTCCGCTTCCATGATTTGAAGTCCGTTATGGCGAAGGCGAATGAGGAGAAGTCAGGGGATCAGCTGGCGGGGATCGCTGCAGAGGATGCCAAAGAGAGAATGGCCGCGAAGCTGGTGCTCTCCGAGCTGACACTTGGCGATCTTCGCGATCATCCGCTCATTGCACCCGAGGAGGACGAGGTTTCCCGGGTTATAGAAGAGGCGGTTAACGAGCGGATCTTCGCTGAAATCCGCAATTGGAGCATCGGCGAGTTGAGGGAATACGTGCTGCGTCAGGATACCGGACAAGAGCAGCTGCGCCGACTGAGCCGCGGCTTAACAAGCGAGATGATCGCAGCCGTTACGAAGGTGATGAGCAATCTGGATCTGATTCAAGCGGCATCGAAGGCGGAGATCATCACGAGCTGCAACAGTACGATGGGTCAGCGAGGTGTCCTCGCAGGGCGCGCGCAGCCGAATCACCCCTCGGACAGTATTCAAGGGGTTCGAGCTTCCTTGTTCGAAGCGTTAAGCTACGGCATTGGGGATGCGGTCATCGGCGTCAATCCGGTTATCGATACGGCTGACAGTGTGAAGAGCCTGCTCGAAGCGACGAAGGAAGAGATGACCAAGTGGAATATCCCTACGCAGAACTGCGTCTTAGCCCATGTAAAAACGCAAATGCGTGCGATTCGCAGCGGCGCGCCGGCGGATCTGATGTTCCAGAGTCTAGCCGGCACGGAGAAAGGGAACAGTGCGTTCGGCATTAGCGTAGAGCTTCTCGATGAGGCGCATGAGCTGATTCATAAGCAGGGGACGGGAGCGGGGCCGAACCTGTGGTATTTTGAAACCGGGCAAGGGTCGGAGCTTTCCAGTGAAGCTCATCACGGCGTGGATCAGGTGACGCTAGAGGCTAGATGTTACGGACTTGCAAGAAGATATCAGCCTTTCATGATCAATACGGTCGTCGGATTCATCGGCCCGGAATACCTCTACGATAGCAGGCAAGTCATTCGCGCTGGGCTTGAGGATCATTTTATGGGAAAGCTGCATGGACTGCCGATGGGGGTCGATGTGTGTTACACGAACCATATGAAGGCGGATCAGAACGATATGGATAATTTGGCTGTGCTGCTTACGGCAGCCGGCGTGAACTTTATCATCGGTGTCGCGATGGCTGACGATTGCATGCTCAACTATCAATCTACGAGTTACCACGATATCGCTACGCTTCGGGAGACACTTGGGCGAAGGCCGGCACCGGAGTTCGAGAAGTGGCTCGTCCGAATGGGCTTGATGGAGAATGGCAGGCTGACGCCGCTGGCGGGCGATCCGAGCCTCTTCATAATTTGATCGCGCAAAGGAGGTGCGGGCATGCATTCGAAAATATCCGTGGAGCAACTGGTTGACCGCGTTATGGCTGAACTGGAGAAACGCATAGCTTCGTCGTCGCTGCCATCGCGATCTCTGGCACCATCGCAGTCGCAATCGGCGTCGCAAACACAATTACAGCCGCAATCGCAGTCGGCGTCACAGTCACAATCGCAATCACCGTCACAAACTCACTCTCGATCGCAGTCACAGTCACAGTCACAATTACAATCGCAGCCCCCCGAGGACAGAGAATCCATTGGAGGTTCGGTCGAAGGTTATGTAGAAGGTCCAACGGTGGAAGATGCATTCGGTGGCATCCGCACCTCTCGGGTGCCGAGTCCCAAATGGGAGGAAGGCATGACGGAGTTGGTTGCGAGTACGCCTGCGCGTATCGGTGTATGGCGGGCAGGCACTCGGCCGCTTACGAGAGAGTGGCTCCATTTTCGCTGTGACCATGCTGCTGCAGTGGACTCTATCTATGGGAGCGTCAGCCAGACGCTGTTGGATGAATACAAGCTTTTTGCGGTCGAGACCTGCTTCGTAAATACGGAGAATTATTTGAAACGTCCCGATATGGGCCGCGTCATTACGGAAGAGGGAGCTGGGGTCATCTTGGAGAGGTGCAAAAGGCGGCCACAGGTGCAAATCGTCGTCTCTGACGGCCTCAGCGCGAATGCGGTGAATGCTAATTTGGCCGATGTCTATCTTTCCTTACTCGATTCGCTTAGCGAGCTGGGACTTTCCACTGGGACGCCGTTCTTCGTACGCGGGGGACGGGTTGCCGTGATGGATCACATTGGCGACCTGCTGGAACCGGAGGTGCTAGTCCTGCTGATTGGGGAAAGGCCGGGGCTCGTCTCGTCGAAATCGATGAGCGCCTACATGTGCTACCGGCCGCGCGCCGGAACGGTCGAGAGCAGTCGAACCGTACTATCCAACATTCATGCCGGAGGAACGGCGCCGGTTGAAGCAGGAGCTCATATGGGCACAATCGTCCGTGAAATGCTCGAGCAGCGAACAAGCGGCGTGCATCTGGAGTAGCGGTGCAGACGGGAAAAGTAACTCTAGCTCCGAAGCGGTCGTTTTACCTCGCGGCGGGGGCCAAGAGTTTGGAAATCTAACTAAACGTTCAATCTTGCAGTGTGGAGCCGAGAGTCGAAAAAACCAACTCTCAGCACTCGAAAAGCCTGAAATGTTGGTTGAGAGTCGGAAAATCGAACTCTCAGCATCCAAACCGGTCGATCAGACGCCCGATTCCTTTTACGAAAGCGGATATACCGCTTACGATGTGAGTGTGATGAGGGGGAAGTAGTTCGGTGTGCGCGGCAGGTAGAGTGGATGTGGGGCTTCTTTATGTTAAGGGGGAGCAGTGAGCGGATCTCTCTCCGAATCATCCCCGAACCACCTTCCTAACAGCCCTGCGACTTTCCCCCACAAATCTCCCAACTAATATATTGTATACATATTGTGTACATAAATAATATATGATAGGCTGAGGGTACAACGAGAAAATGCCAATCAATAACTTATACCGGGAGCGTGAGTGAAGAGGATGTCGAGCACGTTGCAGCAGTTAAAGGTCAGCGATAACAAGAGGTTTTTGATGCAAGCGGACGGTACGCCGTTTTTTTGGCTTGGGGATACGGCTTGGGAGCTGTTTCATAGATTAAGCCGCGAGGATGCGGATGAATATTTGAGAGCTAGAGCGCAGCAGAAGTTTAACGTTGTGCAAATCGTTGCATTGGCGGAGTTTGAGGGTTTGACCGTCGATAACTTCTACGGACGTCGTCCGCTTAAGCAGAATGCTGACGGTCAGTATGATCCGACTTTGCCTGATCTTGACGGAGATGACAACTACTGGAACCATGTTGATTATGTTGTGGATCGTGCGGCGGAGTACGGCATCTACGTAGCGTTCCTGCCTACATGGGGCGATAAATATAATGTTGCTTGGGGCAAAGGGCCGGCCATCTTCAATGGTGATAATGCAAGAGTCTACGGACAGTGGCTGGGTGAGCGGTACAAGGATCGTTCGAACATCATTTGGGTATTGGGCGGTGACCGTCCACTGCAAACCATCGAGCATTTCGAAGTGAATAACGCGCTGGCAGCTGGCTTGCGTGAAGGGGATGGCGGACGCAATTTGATTACGTATCATCCATGCGGTGATTCGTCTTCTTCGCGCCATATGCATGATGCTTCATGGCTCGACTTTAATATGATTCAATCCGGTCATCATGAAATCATTCGCGTCAATTATAAGCATGTAAGTGCGGATTACAATAAGCTGCCGGTTAAGCCGACCTTCGATGCAGAGCCATGCTATGAGGATCATCCGATCAATTTTAAAGCGGCAAACGGTTACTTTGATCAAGCGGATGTGCGTACTGGTGCGTATTATGCGGTGTTCTCCGGTGGTTTGGGACATACGTACGGGCACCATTCCATCTGGTCGATGACAACGAAGCCGGAACCGTATTTCATTATGAACTGGAGACAAGCAATTCACCGTCCGGGCGCGCAGCAAATGCAGCATGTGCGCGATCTGATTGAATCGGTGTCGTACTTTGACCGGGTACCGGATCAAAGCTTGATTGCCGAGAACTACGAAGGCGCTAACTACATGGTTGCTACTCGCGGCGAAGATTATGGCTTTATCTACAGCCCGAACGGTCTGCCATTCCGTGCGGCGCTCGGTATCTTGGGAGGAAATCGCATTGAAGCTTCGTGGTTCGATCCTCGGACAGGGGAACACGGCGCAATCGGCGAGTACGACAACAGCGGGGAAGCAACGTTCACGCCGCCGATCAGCGGCCGAGGGAATGACTGGGTGCTGGTGCTGAAAACCGTGAAATAAGCATCCGACACTGCTATCCACGCTCCCTTTAATCCTAATTTATGAAGTGCCTGTCATTATGCCTCCTCGGCATAGTGACAGGCATTTTGTCGTTTCTCAGTAAATGGAACGGAATGCAGCATGAAAAACCGCTTTTTAATATATTCGAGTTCGAATGATGTGCTCTATGATGATGGTGTCTGTCTCACTATGGATATAAGGAGCAAACATAATATGAATCTCTATCGTCCGATCTATCATTTTTTGCCGCCGAGCAATTGGATGAACGATCCTAACGGCCTGCTTTATTATGAGGGAGAATACCATATGTTCTATCAATACAATCCAAATGGTGATGCATGGGGAACGATTCATTGGGGTCATGCGAAGAGTAAGGATCTAGTCCATTGGGAACATCTTCCGATCGCGCTAACCCCTTCGATGCAACTAGGGGAAGAGCATTGTTTCTCGGGCTGCGCCGTGATCGGACCGGAAGGCGTTCCAACCTTGTTCTACACAAGCATTGGCAGCGGCGAGGAGCGGGGATACGAAGATGGCGCAGAGCAATGGATGGCTGCGAGCACGGACGGTATGATGACCTGGAACAAGTATCCGGGTAATCCGGTTCTCTCTAAGGACGTTCATGGTGAACTGAAGATCCGCGATTGGCGCGACCCCTACATTTGGAAACACGAGGAAAGCTGGCTGATGGTCATCGGTGGAAAACATGACGGCAAAGGCTGTGCCATGATCTATGGTTCGGATGATCTGAAGTCATGGAAGCTGCTGAACAAGCTGATGGAAGCTCAGCGCACAGAAGAGTATTTATGGGAGTGCCCAATATTCTTCCCGCTGGATGGCAAATATGTGTTGATCTATTCGCCTAAGGACGCCGTTCGCTATTATACGGGTACGTTAAACGACGACTTTACATTCACGCCTGAGCGGCATGGGATACTTGATCCCAGCGGTTGGGAAGGCTTCTATGCACCGAATGTGATGGAGGAAGGCGAGGGGCGAAAATTACTTTGGGCCTGGATGCCCGAATTTGCGCGTGGAGAATTCGAAGGGGCGAAGGGCTGGGCTGGAGCGCTAACCGTTCCCCGGGTACTGTCGCTGACAGAGGACGGCGCACTCCGCATGGAGCCGGTCAAGGAACTCGAGCAGCTGCGCGGAGAGCGCGAGAGCACAAGCGACCTGACGTTGAGCAGCGGCCAAACACGGACACTGAGGACGAGGGGGAGAGCGCTCGAGCTGCTTGCAGAAATCGAGTTGACGGATGCGGACTCAACTTTTGGATTCAAGCTGCTGCATGGGGAGCATGATGAAGAATCCACGCGCATTCTATTTGATCCAAGTCAGCAGCGTTTTACTATAGACCGCTCTCGTTCAAGCCTTTCACCTTCGACACATCGCATGGAGCTGCAGGGGAAGATCGATTGGCAGATCGGAGATACGGCCATCGTACATATTTTATTGGACCACTCCTTACTGGAGGTATTCGCCGGCTATGAATCCAGTATGTCTGCACGGATATATCCGTTATTGCCGGACAGCGATCGAATCAGCGTCTTTGCAGCAGGCAGCGGCAGCGTCACGTTCCGTTCGCTGCAGGTCTGGACGCTTCAATCCATATGGCCTGAGCAGCACGAACCCGGATAACGATCCGGGTTTTCTAATTCACCGGCATGACAGCTGTTTCACCTGAAAAAGAGCGTTTTCAAACATGAATGTCCGCTTATTTGGATATTTCCTGAGAGAGGCGTGAGCTATGATGAATACAAGAAATGAATCCGCTTTCAATGCAGCGAGGAAAGGCCAGAGAGGATGACCAGAATATGAATCATGTCCCGGGAGAGTTACTGCCGGCAGCTTCCCCTCCTATTCATCGAAGAACCCACATCTGGAGGAAGATCAAGAGGCAGAAGATATTGCTGCTCTTCAGTCTCCCATTTGCGATTTGGGCAGCCGTGTTCTGCTATGCACCGATATGGGGCTGGATCATGGCGTTCCAGGACTACAATCCCGGTAAAGGAGTGACGGGCAGTCCTTGGGTTGGCCTCATGCATTTCCAAGCCTTCTTCCAAGAAGAAATGCTCTATATACTGCTTCGGAACACGATTGCGATCAGCGTCTTGAATATCGTGGTAGGTACGTTCGGAGCGGTTGCTCTTGCGCTGCTGCTGAATGAAGTGAAGGGCGTTTTCTTCAAGCGGACGGTTCAAACCGTATCGTATTTGCCCTATTTCATTTCGTATGTCGTTGTCGCCAACCTGTTCTTGACGCTGCTCTCACCATCGGATGGGACAGTTAACCGCATTTTATTGAAGCTTGGTCTGATCGATAAGCCGATCTTCTTCTTCGCCGAGCCGCATCTGTTCTGGGTGCTCGTCGTACTCATCAACGTTTGGAAAAACATCGGCTGGGACGCGATTATCTACATTGCAGCGATGTCGTCCGTAGACACGGAATTGTACGACGCAGCCAGTGTGGATGGGGCGGGACGCTGGCGAAAAATGTGGCATATCACCTTGCCATGTATCCGTCCGACGATTGTGGTGCTGCTCGTGCTTAGCGCAAGCGGAATCTTGAATGCCGGCTTCGATCCATCCTACTTGCTCGGCAATCCGATGGTTCACGACTATTCGGAAGTCATTGATACGTACGTTTACCGCATGGGACTAGGTAATGCGATGTACTCCTACGCAACTGCGATCGGCCTATTCCGATTGCTGGTATCCCTGGTGCTCTTGTATCTCGTAAACCGAATGGCGAAGCGGCTCGGAGAGGACAACGTGCTATGAAAAGAGGGACAAGACGATGAAACAAAGATGGCATGATGTCGCGTTCGATGTTTTTAACATTAGCGCTCTCACGATATTGATGATTGTTACGTTGTATCCATTCCTGCATGTGCTTGCATTCTCTCTAAACGATGCCGTAGATTCCATGCGGGGAGGGCTGACGGTGTGGCCTCGTAAATTCACTTTTGCGAACTACGGCGTCATCTTCCGCTACGATGCATTAATCAATGCTTCCATCATGAGTGTGCTTAGAACCGTCGTCGGGACGGTAACCTCTGTCTTATGCACAGCCATGCTCGCTTACTCGTTATGTAAGAAGGATTTGATCGGGTACAAGTTTTTCAATTCGCTGTTCATTATGACCATGTTCCTCTACGGCGGCTTGATACCCACGTTTATTCTGTTTAAGACGATCCACATCTATAATTCGTTCTGGGTCTATATTATCCCGGGCTTGATCAGCGCCTTCAATATGATACTGCTTCGCACCAATTTCAAGGCCATTCCGGAATCGCTGATTGAATCCGCTTATATCGACGGAGCTAACGATATTTATGTATTCTTCCGAATCATCTTGCCGCTATCGACGCCGATTATCGCCACGATTGGACTGTTCGTTGCTGTCGGCCAATGGAACTCCTGGCAGGACACGCTGTTCTTCACAGTCAATGGCAAGCTGCAAACGCTTCAATACGTGCTCATGAAAATTTTAAATCAGACCGAAGCCGGCGCCATGATCAATCAGATGAAATCCAGCATGGCCCGCCGTGGGATGGTCAAAGTAACGCCAGAAGCGGTCAAGATGGCGATTACAATGGTCGCAACGGTGCCCATACTGTGCGTGTACCCCTTCATTCAGAAATATTTTGTCAAAGGTATGCTGCTCGGCTCCATCAAGGGTTAATCGGTTAGATCCGGGGCTGTTCGTCCTCCTAGAGGATTTGTAATAGCATAATAGTCAAAGAGAATTTACACTAATGGGGGAGGTTTCACATGAGACAAGCAAGAGTTCGGAAAGTATTTGGTATGATATTGAGCGCTTTGTTAGTCATTTCGGTAGTGGCCGGTTGCTCAGGCAATAACAACAATGCGACGAACGATTCTACGAAGCAGCCGTCGGAATCAAACGAAGCAAGCGGGGCGTCGGATACACAAGGAAACGCAGCGGCGCAGACAGGAGATATGTCTGCATGGCCGGATGCTGAATTCAGCGTCATGCTTGGTTGGAACGTGCCGCAGCTTGCGTCTCAGGATGCGCCGGTCGTGAAACAGGTTTACGATAAAACGAAAGTTCGCCTGAACCTTGAATCGCCTCCGGCTAATGTAGATGAGAAGCTGAATATTATGCTGGCCAGCGGGGAGATGACGGACGCGATCGTCATTTCCAATCCATCCATGGCGCAGAAGTTCATCGACGCCGGATATGTCATTCCATTAGACGAATTGTTCGATAAATACGGCGGTCAAATCAAGGAGAATTTAAACTCGGTATGGGGCCAGCTGAAAAACGATGACGGAAAGATCTATAAAATCCCTTCGAGCTACATCCTTCCTGGTGCGGAAAGAATGCTTGAAACCGGTTATAGCTTTCAGTTTCTGACGAACGTCCTGGAGGCTAAAGGCTGGTACAAGCCGCAAACGTTCGATGAACTTACGGCGCTGCTCAAAGAAGTGAAGGAGAAGTACCCGCAGTATATTCCGATGTCTCTGGCGCTCGGAACAGAAAGCTTCTACACGAACATGATCAAAACCTTGGCAGGGGCCGAGGGCGTAAGGCTGTACAACGATTACGTCTGGACGCCTGACGATAAGCTGATTTACAAATATAAGGACGCCGGCATCCGCGATTCACTGAAGTGGCTAAACCAATTATATCAGCAAGGGTTGCTCGACGAGGAGTCTGCCGTTCAGAACATAGACGGGTTTAAGGCGAAGATGGCTTCTGAGAAAGTGTTCTCGTCCATCGGATCCTGGTTCGACAACATGTACGAAGCGAACAGTATCTTCACCCAAGACAAGAAGCCGTTTCGCTTCAAATACTTCCTGTTGAAAGGGAAACCGGAAGTAGCGAAGACGACTTACGACGCATACGGAGCAAACTACGATTCGGGCGTCTATATTTCGAGTAAAATGAAAGATCCGGAGCGGTTTATGCAGTTCGTGAATTACTTGAATACGCAGGAAGGCAACTTGCTGCAAAAAGGCGTCGTGAACTTTGACGGAGAAGATAAAGATGGCTATGATTACTTTATTACGGATGAAGACGGCAAAAAATATATTAAAAGCACGACTTTCCAAGTAAACGGATGGCAGAACGATGAGCTGTTTGCGTCGAAGCGCGGATTGAACAATTTCGGGTTTCTGACCTTTAGCACGGATATGAACGATCACCCAAGCTTCACGTACCAAATGTCGCGCAAGGAACTGGACTTCTCCATGTGGTGGGACGAAGAGACCAAGCGGGCCAACGAAGGTTATGGCGAGAAAGGGACGGATTGGATCGAGGAAGGAAGAAGCACGGGGTGGGACTACACGGATATCGCCGGACTTAACTTTAAACCGGAGAGCCCGGAGTATATTGCTACTACTAAAGTGAATCAGTTATCCTACAATTCGATCGTCAAGCTGATCCTGTCCGCGTCTGATGCAGATTTCGATAAAGGCTACGATGAGTTCTTGAAGAAAGCGGATGATATGGGCATCGGCAAAGCGGAAGCAGCGATGAACCAAATGTATCAGGACCGCAAAGCAGAGTGGCAGCAATAAGCAGATAAGTTTCGGAAAGGCTCCGGTTGCCACAACGGGAGCCTTTCCGAATTTCTAATGGGCAATTGCGGCAAGGAGGAATCATCATGATTAACTTGTTTATCGTAGACGACGAGGATATGGAACGGGAGGGTATCCGTTCGCTCTTTGACTGGAACCAGCTCGGTATCACGATCATTGGCGAGGCATGGAACGGGCAAGCTGCATTAGAGGCTCTTGCCGACGTGGAACCGGACATCGTGATTACAGATGTGCGAATGCCGGGCATGAACGGACTGGAGTTCGCGAGTAGGCTGAAGCAACACTATCCGAACGTCAAATTTATCTTCATTAGCGGGTATGAGGATTTCGATGCGGCAAGGAACGCAGTGGATGTGAGCGCGGTTGCTTATTTAATGAAACCCATCAATAAAGAGACCTTGATGGATACGATTGCCGGAGCGATAGGCCGGATTCAGGAAGAGAAACATCGCGAGAAAAAGGAGGTCCAGCTCAAGCATCAGGTGGAGGAAAGCCTGCCCTTGCTGCGAGAGCAGCTGCTGCGGGACATTCTGCTCGGCATCGAACGGATCGACGACGAACGGACGATGCAGCGGGCAGAGTCCTATGGATTGTCGCTGCCTGGGATCCCTACGGCCGTCATGATCGTGAAAGCGGAGGAGCTTGGGGCAGACCGCGAGGAATCGGAGCACTTGATGACGATTGCTGTCTATCGCGAGCTCAGCGGGTTGATCGGGGAGGAGACGAGCTTACCCGTCGTCATGACCCGAGAAGGCGAATATGTCGTGCTGATTCCTTGTTCTCCGATTCTTACGCAGGAAGACATGGAAGAGCATTTGGAGCAGACGGCCACGAGCTGGATCCAGCAGCTGCAGCGGTCAACGGGGATGTCCCTGGCGGTCGGCATTGCGCTGGCTGAGGATGGTATTCGCAGCTGCCCACGCTATTACCGAATGGCCAGAATGGCAGTCAGCCGCAAGTTTTATTCTGGCGCGCAAAATGTGCTGTGGCATGAGGACGACGAAGGCAGCAGGGATGAATATCCGATTGTCATTCATCGCTTGAAAGCTGAATTGGAGGAAGCGATTATCGCCTCCGATCCGGCTAGGATTGAACAAATTGTCGCGACCAGCTTACAAGGTAAATCGATGAAGAAGGAGCAAGCCTGGTTCGTTGCGATCGATCTTCTAAATACCGCTTTGCAAACGCTTGCGGAGAAGAAAGAGCTGATGAAAGCGGCGTTCGAGCAAGAGAAGGCGCCATGGGAGAAGTTGATGCTGATGGATACCATTGACTCACTATCAGCTTGGGTCGTCGCTTATATTCAAGGCATCGCCGAATTGATCAAGAATAATCAAGGCAACAGAAACGAACACATTGTACAGACGATCAAGCAGTGGGTGAAGAGCGAGTACATGACGGATGTAACGATCAATTCCATTGCAGGCCGAGTATTCCTGGCTCCGGGTTATGTCCGGAAACTATTTAAGAACCACACGGGCATGACGCTGAAGGAGTACATCGTGCAAACCCGAATGAAAAATGCGAGCGAGCTGCTTCGCCAACCCGAGCGTAAAGTAAATGAAGTCGCGCTTGCTGTCGGCTACGAGAACGTTTCCTACTTCTGCGCGGTATTCAAAAACTTTTACGGCATATCGCCGGGGGAATTCAAAGATGCGTATCAAATCCTGGCTTAATGATTTATCCAACCTTACCATAAACCGGATCAGGCTGAAGCCGAAATTAATCGCTGCCTATATGGTTGCCGCCTTCTTGCCGCTTCTGTTCATGGGCTTCTTTCTGGTGCATAAGGCGAATCAGATCATCGAAAATCAAACCAACCTTACCTACGGAATCTCGATGCAGCAGTTGATGTACAACATGGAAACCCGGCTTGCTTCGTATGAGGAGCTGTCTAATCATTTCTACTTTGATACCAATTTGAACCTGGATCTCCAGAAGGATTACAGCACAAGTTCGAACCTGGACAAATACGAGGTCGAGAACGATTTTATCGAGCGTGTAAAAGTATTGCTGAAATTCAAAAACGATGTACGAACTGTCGGTATTTATTTTCATAATGCGACCCTGTATAATGCCAAACCCTATTTGACCTATGCAGACGACAAAATCGCGAGTCAGCTTAATTTCCAGAGAGCCTCGGCATCCAAGTATAAAGGATATTGGGGGGAGCTGAAGTCCATACCCGATGGTAATTTGTATTGGGACGTGGAATTAAGACGCAACGCGCATAATACACGGGTATTCAGCTATAATCGGCCCTTGGAATTTTATACGGATCATCATTCAACAGGCTTACTGACGATTGAAATCAAGGAATCGGAGTTCTATCAGCTGCTATCCAAAGAGGGGAAGGACAAGGCGATCTACCTTGTGGAGCCCGATGGGAATATTATTACGTCCAATGATCGGACTAGCTTGGGCAACAGCCTGGAAGAGGACGTGCTGGGTGAAATAGGGAAGCAGGCTAGCGGGGACTTTCTGCTGCAGCGGAGTGGCGACCATTTCAAAGTGATGTACAGCGAATTGTCGAACGGCTGGAAAATGGTTTATATGATTCCGGTCAACCGTCTGCTGGAAGAAACGAAGAACATGCGAAATTACGGACTGCTGTTTATTCTTGCCAGCGCGGCCCTGTCCGTAGCGTTGCTTGTTCTTTTCTCGAATCTGATCCTCGGCCGTATGACCATTCTGCTCAAGCGCATCCAAAGAATGAGGAACGGAGAAATCGAGACGGGGCGGTTCGTGAGCGGGAAGGATGAAATCGCCGTTCTGGACCATAGCTTTAATCAAATGGCGGAACGCATGAAATATTTGATCGACGAAGTATACACGCTCTCGATAAAGAGAAAGGAAGCAGAATTGACGGCGCTCCAAAGCCAAATCAATCCGCATTTTCTTTACAATACCTTGTCCACGGTCAGCTGGCTTGGTCGGAAGAACGGAAATGAAGATGTATGCGAGATCGTAGAAAGCTTGGCGAAGTTCTACCGCATTTCCCTGAGTAAGGGGAAGGATGTCATCACGATGCGGGAGGAGTTTGAATGCATTAAAGCTTATATCGACATTCAGCGGTATCGGATGAAAAACCGCATCCGCTCGATCTATGCACTCGATGATGGCATTATGGATGCGACCGTACTGAAGCTGATTTTACAGCCAATCGTCGAGAATGCGATTCTGCACGGACTCAGTCATGAGAAGGAACAAATTTCGATTTTGATTAAGGGCGGATATAACGGGGGGGTCATCCAGCTAGAGGTGAGTGACGACGGAGTCGGCATGGAGCCGGAGGTAGTAGCGATGTTGCTGGATGAGAATGTACAGCTGAATCAGAAGGGAGGTTATGGCCTGCGCAACGTGAACGAACGGATTAAGCTGCAATTCGGACACGATTACGGCGTAGAGGTCAAGAGCAAGCCTGGTTCCGGTACATCGGTATTCATCCGATTGCCTTATCAAACGGAATAAAGGAACGTTTTCGAGCACAAATGTCCGATTATTATGATATTTCCAAGTGGGTGCCCTGATGTATGATGAGGACAATTCATCTAGCGTAGACAACACGGCTGGAATGGAAAATGATAGAACGGAGTGTGAAAGGGAATGATGGGGATTTCCGAAAGATCGGCTCTTGTGAATCATACGATACCTGAGGATTATGTGGAACGCGTATATGCGGGATGGGTAGGAAAAACAATCGGTGTCCGCCATGGCGGCAATGTTGAAGGCTGGTCATACGAGCAGCTGGAGCGTACGTTCGGCGAAATTACCGGTTATTTGCATCAATTCAGGAATTTCGCCGCTGACGACGACACGAACGGCCCGCTGTTCTTCCTGCGAGCGCTTGAGGATTATACGCATACGCCTGATATCACTGCCGAGCAGATGGGGCTGGCATGGCTCAATTACGCGCCTGACGGCCATGGATTCTATTGGTGGGGCGGATACGGCAAATCTACGGAGCATACCGCGTATCTGAACTTGAAGAACGGTATCATGGCACCGCGTTCCGGTTCTATGGCGTTAAATGGAAGCGCTGTCGCAGAGCAAATCGGCGGACAGATTTTTATCGACGCATGGGGACTGATCGCTCCGGGTAATCCGAGATTGGCGGCTCATTATGCGGAGAAAATTGCTAGTGTATCGCATGACGGCAATGGTATTTATGGAGGAATGTTCATTGCCGCCTGTATCGCAGCCGCATTCGTAGAGCGGGATATCGAAGCGATTATCGCAGCTGGCCTAGCCGTTATTCCTGAGGATTGCGAATATACCCGGATGACCAAAGACGTGATCGAGTTTTATCACCGGAATCCGGACAATTGGCGGGACTGCTTCAAGTTCGTATTCGACAACTACGGTTATGACCGCTATCCCGGCGTATGCCACATTATTCCGAACTCCGCGGTCATCGTCCTATCCTTGCTATATTCCGGGGGCGATTACTCCAAGGCGATTAATATTTGCAACATGTGCGGATGGGATACCGATTGCAACGTCGGTAACGTAGGTACGATTATGGGCGTCATGGTCGGCCTGGACGGCATCGATCCATCGTGGCGCAAGCCAATCAACGATTTCCTATGCTGTTCCAGCGTTATCGGTTCCTTGAACGCGATCGATCTGCCGTGGTGCGCGCAATACGTTGCCGAGTTGGGCTATCGCATCGCAGGCACCGAGCCTTCGGACAAATGGAAGCCGATCTTAAGCGGCGCGCAACCGCAGTTCCATTTTGAATTTCCGGGATCTACGCATGCGTTCAGGACCGATTGGGACGACCGCAGCCATCATGTTACGAGCTTCGTGGAGAATACGACGGAAGCGGCGGCAAACGGAGAGCGCTCGCTCAAAGTTGTCTTCGATCGTTCCCACGGCGGACAAGGTTATCGAGCTTACCGACAAACCTATTACCGTCCTGAGGATTTCAACGACAGCCGTTATGATCCGTGCTTCTCGCCGAATCTTTACCCGGGGCAGTCGATTGAAGCGAAGGTCATGCTGCCTATCTCCGAGAAACGGCCGATTCAGGTGCGGCTGTACGTTCGCGATCGTAATGCCGACGTTCGCCATTACGGGGAGAAGACGACACTTACGCCAGGTGAGTGGACGCAGCTAGCCTACTCGATCCCGGCAATGGAAAATGTCTGTCTGCTTGAAGCGGGCATAGAGTGGATTCCCGAAGGAGGCTGGGGACCGTTGATCGCTTATGTGGACGACATGCACTTCGCCGGGAAGCCTGATTACACGATCGATTTTGCGCTGGAACGACTGGAGAAATGGACCGGTACGCATATTGAAGTGAGCCAGCTCACCTATCTGCGTGGCTTATGGACGTTGGATGAAGGTAAGCTATGCGGCAGCTATTATGGCGAGTCTGCCGAGAGTTATACGGGAGATCTGCAGTGGAAGGATTATCGGTTTGCGGCTTCGGTGATCCCGCAATCCGGCAGCGAGCATCGTATTCTCTTCCGTGTGCAAGGTGGCATTCGCTCTTATGCCGCAGGCTTCTCTGAAGGCGGCAAGTTCCGTCTATATAAGAACGGGAACGGCTATCGCGAGCTCGCGAGCGTCGATTTCGAGTGGGTATGCGGTCAGGAGTATGAGGTAGGAATCAGCGCGATTGGCGGCGACTTCGAAGTTACCGTTAACGGAGACACTGTGATTCGATACAAGGACGAAGCTGCGCCTTACTTGAGCGGTATGGTAGGCTTTGCTAACGATAAGGGCAGTCGGACGCAATATTCGACTTACGGGGTTAAGGGGCTTTAGAAGACAAAAGCGGCGGTGCGGGATATCATCCTGCACCGCCGCTTTTTCATTATTTCAACAGCGATTTCAGCTTCGTGCTCGCACTGGCGAGAATCGCCGGGTCGATGACGGCTTTGCGCTCGATGAGCATCTCCGCCAAGCGAATATCCTTGGCGATGCCGGGGCCGATGCCGCTGGCAGCTGCCAGTGTGCCGTCTTCCGCCAGATGGAAGAAGAAATGCACATTGTCGGCCGATTCGCGTTTGATCTTATTTGCGCTGCCGAAGTCGACAAGGCCTGCAACCTGCAACGACTCGTCGTATTGATCCGACCAGAACCACGGAATAGCCTCATACGGTGCATCAGCGCCGAGCATATTCTGCGCGGCATGGATACCTTGGTCCTGCGCATTGCGCCAGGATTCAAGGCGAACACGCGTGCCGCCGTACAGCGCAAGCGGGAAGGAGCAGCAGTCGCCGGCTGCGAAGATATCCGGGTCGCTTGTTGCAAGCTTCTCATTAGCACGGATGCCATTCTCGATCTCAAGGCCGCAGCCTTCAGCCAGAGCAATCTCAGGCACTGCTCCGATACCGATGATGAGGGCGTCGCAGCGAACCGTTTCTCCGTCGGCCATCTCGATAATCTGCGTGCCGTTATCGTTCGTGATGCGGCTGATTGCTGTACCGATCTTGAACGTAACGCCTGCTTTGCGATGTCTTGCTTCCACGACGTTCGCGATTTCTTCAGGTACGCCGCGCGTCAGAATACGCGGACCTACTTCAAGCAACGTAACGTCGCAGCCGCGCTCGCGAGCGCTCGCCGCAACTTCGAGTCCGATAAAGCCGCCGCCGACGATGACGATATGTTTGCCCGGGTGTAGCTGGGAACGAATTGCAAGCGCATCGGCGAATGTACGAAGGTACATGGCACCGGATGTATCGGAGCCTTCCATGTTCAGCTTACGCGGGCTTGCGCCTGTCGCAAGAAGCAGCTTCTCATAGGACAACACGCTGCCGTCTGCCAGCTGAATGCTGTGCGCAGCACGATCAATGCTAGTTACATGGCTGTCCGACAACAGCTGGATATTAAGCTCAGCGAGCTTAGCCTCGTCCAGCATGAATGTCGGTGCCGGTGTTTCATCTTCAAGCAGGACGCTCTTCGATAGCGGCGGACGCTCGTAAGGCGTGCGGTTTTCTTTGCCGATCAGCGTAATGCTGCCTTCGTAACCTTGATTACGAAGCTCCATTGCCGCGTTTGCACCCGCTTCGCCGGCGCCGATAATAACCATTCCCCGTTGTGTCATATCTATTTAAGTCCCCTGTCTTAGTCGAGTTTAATGTAGACCTTGCCCGATTCCACTTGAACCGGATAGGTTTTGAGATCTTCACATACAGGAGCTTTCTTGCCTTGTCCCGTCGTATAGTCGAATCTGCCGTTATGTTTCGGACATTCAATGATATGTCCCATCACCAAACCGTCGGATAAGTGAACCTTCTCATGGGTGCAAAAGCCGTCGGTCGCGTAAAATTTCCCTTTATCAGAATGGTAGACAGCAAACGTCCGGTCTGCGTGATCGAAACGGATGACATCCTCCTCATCAATATCGTCAACTTCACAAACCTCAATCCAGCCTTCAATTGTACTCATGTGTTAACTTCCTCCTGTTCGTATGGGTGAAACGTTTCACCTTGTCATTCCATTATAAACATTGCTCCATCTGCTGTCTATTATACAGATCCTATATCTAATTATGTAAGGGTTTTCATATAAGTGTTTTAGGGGAGGACATTGTCCGACTGATAGTACCTTAAAGGAGGAATTCATAATGATTCGACAGGTTAAAAAGAGCGCGAGTATCGCCCTGCTGACGACGCTCGCAGTGAGCGTAATAGCAGTGCAGCCCGCCGCTGCAGCGACGACGGTGATCGTCGATCCCGGCATCCGATCATTGCCGTTCGGCGGGTGGGGCACCTCGCTTGCATGGTCGGCGAATTACACGGGCAATTGGACCAGCAAGGATACGCTGGCGGATTTGCTCTACAGCACCACGAACACGGATGCCAATCCGAGCACCATGTTCAACATCGCGCGTTACAACATTGGCGGCGGCAATGACCCTGCTTATGTCAGTTCCATGCGGGTCGGCGCAGCGGTGCCGGGATACAAAGCGACTTCGACCTCCTCTTATGACTGGACAGCAGATGCGAACCAGCGGTGGTGGCTGCAAGCGGCGAAGTCCAGAGTGCCGTCAGCCGATTTCAAGGCGGATGCCATCTCCTATTCGGCTCCGTACTGGATGACGAAGAGCGGGCAATCTACAGGGAACACGGATCCGAGCCAAGATAATCTGCAGACAGGATACGAAGCTCAGTTCGCGGATTATTTGACGGAGGTGGTGAAGCATTTTCGCGACTCATGGGGCATTACGTTTCGGACGCTGAATCCAATGAATGAAGCGAATTCCAACTACTGGGCAGCCGGCGGCAAGCAGGAGGGGATGAAGGTTTCGGCAGGCGCGAAGCAGGTTGCCCTTATTAACGCGACCAATTCGGCGCTTACTTCGAAGTCGCTAACAGGCACGACAATCAGCGGTCTCGATGAAACGAGCATCGCGATGTCCCACAGCTCACTGGACAGCCTCGATGCGACGGCAGCAGGTGCAATCACGCAGTTTAATACGCACACATACAGCGGCGGGGATCGCCAAGGGTTGTACCAGAAGGCTGCCGGTAACGGCCGCAGGCTGCAAATGTCCGAGGTGACCACTTCCTCCGGGACGCATGATCATAATTCGGTGTCCGCCTTCCTCGGTTTGGCTTCTGCCATCACGACCGACCTCAAGGACCTCGCTCCCCAAGAGTGGGTGTATTGGCAGGCGATTGAGTCGGAAGCGGAGTCTCTAGCGGGAAACGGGAACTGGGGGTTGATTCATTTTGCCTCAGACGGTACACAGAATTATTGGATTATGAAGAAGTTTCATGTGATGCGGCAGTACAGTAATTTCATTCGTCCAGGGTACAAAATCATTGCCAACAACGATGCCAAGACGATTACTGCGATCGATCCGGCAACCGGCAAAGTATCGATCATCGTCTACAATGACACGGCCTCGGCCGCCAGCTACACGTTTGATTTGAACAAATTCGGCACCGTGACCGGCTCCGTTCAAGCTTATCGCACATCATCGACGGAGAATCGCGCGACACTATCGACCCTTGCGTTGTCCGGCAAAACGTTCACGACCAGCTTACCCGCCAATTCAGTATCTACGTTTGTCGTCCAAACAACCGGAGGTATGAGCAACCTTGTACAGAATCCGAATTTTGAAGCCAGCGTCGCAGGCCAGAACATGCCGGGATGGATAACGTGGGGCGGCGACTATAAGGGCACGAATATTGATGCTGATTACACGCAAGCAGGCGGAATAAGCGGTGGCTCCTACGAGGCGGTCCATTGGAAAGCGGCAGCCTATACGGTTTACACTAGCCAAGATATTAGCTTACCGAACGGTACGTACACGCTCAGAGCGAATGTTAAATCAAGCGGCGGCCAGAGCCAGGCGAGAATGGTTGCTAAGAACTACGGTGGGGCGGAGCTGTCTGCGAACATCCCTACGACCTCCACTTATACGACCATCTCGATTCCTAGCGTACCGATCAGCAATGGCAGCGTGCAGATCGGCTTCTACTCCGTGGCGAATGGCGGAAATTGGATTGCCTTTGACAATGTGAGTCTAACGCCGGTGAACTTGGGGCTGAACAAGTCGATTTGGGGTTCGAGCCAGTGGGATGCGAACTATACCCCGGCCAAAGCTAACGATGGCGATTCGGCTGGAACGAGGTGGAACTCGGCTTCCGGAACAAGTGCGGGGGAATGGCTGCAGATTGATTTTGGCAGCAGTACGACGTTTAATACGGTGGTGCTCAAGGAATTCGATACGCGGATTACGAGCTTCAAGATTTCCTATTGGAATGGGTCTGCTTGGGTGGACAGCGCAACGGGGACAACGATTGGAGCAAGCAAGACGGTGACCTTCACGCCGGTAACGGGTACGAGCGTAAGGCTGTTGATTAACTCGGCCACCAATACGCCATCCATCTATGAGTTTGAGGTTTATAATCAGTAGCAAGCAAGTAGTAGGAAGGGGAGCACTGACCTCTTAAGGTTGGATGCTTCCTTTCTCTATGCGCGGAATTTCCATACCGTTCAACGATTCTATCTTCAAGGGATTAAGGTACATGCATGTTCAGCGCAGGGCCGCATGCCAACTCTAACGGTTGTGACAGTGGCTATTTGGCCCAAATGTACCCTTTTTATTTTCTAACGGTTGCCAGCGAGCTTATTTAATCGTTTCCCAATCGGAATCGACCCATTTGCTGCAAATAACGTCTGTCACAACCGTTAGCGTTTGAAACAGGCAATTTTTCATGTAATAGCCACTCTGACAACCGTTAAACTTTGGTTCATGTTGTATAGGCAAGATAGTGGCTGTCGAGACTTTCTCGGAAAGCCTGAGCAGTCCTGGTGGGCTGCCTTTATTTAGGTTGACTTCCCATCGCGGTCAGCTTAATAATCAAGGTACAGATGAAAATAACTAGGACAAGGTTAGTCCTTGGGCAGGTGCTGCTTGAGCGCAGCTTTTTTCGTGACCAGCTCTTTGGCTAGATCGGCTTGTTTGCGCGAGCTCGTCTTGATCTCTTCATTAAGCTTATTCTGGCGAGACAGCTTGCTGTTTAGATCACTGGCGGACTGACTTAGTTTCATGTCGCGCTGCAACTGCTTAATCTTCGCCTGCGCCTTATCCGTTTTGGCTTTCTCTTGCGGGATCTTGCTCTCTATTTCAGCAATTTCGCGTTGCAAACGATCGACAATTGCTTTGGTGAAATTAATGGACATGTAGGGCACCTCATACTCGTTTAGTGTAGCTAAGTCCTCATTTTACTATAGATGTTCCGGTTATGCGAGGAATGGAAGCCAAGGGTTGGAGGTGGTCGCGGAATGCAGGAGCTTGTCGGGCAATGCCAGCAATGTAAGAAGGAGATTTACTGCAAGGACGGATTTCTGGAAGGTTTGATTAGGGACGATGGGAAGTTGGTTTGCTTGGACTGTTCAAATCAGGAAGAGAAGGAGCGGTTATAGAACATGTCAATTCGGTTGAAAAGCACGTACCTGACGATTCCGGTCAGCAGCTTCGCCCAATCCACCCTGTGGTATGGTGAACATCTGGGATTTCGAGTGGTGAAAGAGGATCCATTCTATATCGAATTAGTGAATGAGTCGGGTATTCGCATTCTTTTCCAGCAAAATGACCACAATCTAAATTCGCATTTCGTTTACCCGGATGGCGCGCTTCAGTCCTCGTATGGGTTTATGGTAGAAGACGCGGAGGCTGCTTATCAAGCGTTTGTTGAGCGAGGCATCAAGGTCGGCCAGCTCTTCGATTATCAAGGCAAATCGTTCTCGTTCTATGATCCGGATGGCAATTTCATTGAAATATGGAGTCCAGAGCAATAACGGATGGAGGAGGCCATCAGCGTTGATCAAGCTTCATAGCTGTTATGCGAAGGATTTTCACGGGAAGTGGGAGATGGGCAAAAGCCCCACGCAGTTTCACATCCTGCTTGTCGTGACGAAGGGGAAAATCATCTACTACGTCGATGATGAGTCCGTCTTGCTGCAGAAGGGAGATGTTCTCTTCATGCCAGCCGGCACGGTTCGCGGGGGGATTTCGATGAGTGAAGAGCATCAGCGCTATGCCACGCATTTTACGCTGGATACTAATGATCGCATGCTGCTGCCGCTTCTCGCGGAGAATCGTTATTGCAAGACTACGATTAGCGGGTTTGAATATTTTAAACAACGGTTCATGTTATTGAAGCATCACTGGCTCATGAGAGGGCCGTATTCGGAACCGACCTGCTATGCGATTCTGCTGGAGCTGCTTAGCATTATCAATTATGAGCGCGACAAGTGGAAGCTTCCGGCGAAGAAGATTGAGATGACGGAAGATATCAAAACCTATCTGCTCGATCATTATAAGGAGTCGGTTTCGCTGGATGATTTGGCGCATTTGACGGGGAGGACGCCGAATCATGTCTCGCATCTGTTCAAGTCGGTCACGGGATTGTCGCCGATTGACTATTTGCATCATGTCCGGATCGTCAAGGCGAAGGAGTTGATGATTGATAAAATGATGTCGATCAGTGAAATCGCGGAGGAGACGGGATTTTGCGATCAGGCGTATTTTAACCGGGTGTTCAAGAAAGTGACGGGCTGCTCGCCTACGGCATTTATGAAGGGCAGGACGGGTTAGTAGCGGTGGGTGTGGTAGCGCTATCATGATAATCGTTGAATCGTCCAAAAGAAAGCGGGATCGTTACTCGAAAGCAGCCAGCAAACCATCTATGATTGAGACAGGTTGATTATCAATCATACGGAGGGGATTACGCGTGGATCCATCGTGCTTGCAGTATGCGTTGACCGAAGAAGAACGGAAACAGTTTAACGAATTGGGCTATCTGGTTGTCGAGAATGCGCTCTCGCCGGAGCAGGTTGCGGAGCTGACTACAGAATTTGACCGTATTTATGAAGATAAGCTGAGCGGCGGGCATGACCCGAAGACGGCATTGTTTTATCCAAATTTTATCCCGGATCACAGTTCGTTTCTTAATCTTGTGGATTACGATAAAGTGCTGCCCAAAGTATGGGATATCCTTGGCTGGAACATTTACTTGTACCATGCGCATATGATTGCGACTCCTCCGTCTGGGAAGCCGAAGAGTGATGCGACGTTCGGCTGGCACCAAGACAGCGGGCGCGTCAATATGGAGATGGAGTCGCATCCGCGTCCGCGTTTATCGCTGAAGGTCGCGTATTTCCTCTCCGATGTGTCGGAGCCGGATCGCGGCAACTTCTGGGTGGTGCCGGGCAGTCACCTGCAGGACAACTTGGAGATGCCGGCTGATCGGCAAGGCCAGCCGGAGGGCGCGATTCCGGTATGCGTGAAGCCGGGGTCGGCGGTCTTCTTCGATCGCCGCACGTGGCATGCCGGTTCGCCAAACTGGTCGGACTACACGCGCAAGGTGTTGTTCTACGGTTATGGCTATCGTTGGATTCGCACGAAGGACGACATGACCGTGCAGCATCTGTGGGAGAGCTCCGACCCTATCCGCCGCCAGCTGCTCGGCGCGAGCGTGAATTGCAACGGCCATTACAGTCCGACGGACGAGGATGTGCCGCTTCGAGGCTGGCTGAAGGAGCATCAGCCGGAGCTGGTGCGGTAATAGATGGCGTTGAAGGCTGCCTGGTGGCAGCCTTCTTTTATTTTCGATGTTGAGGCAGGCATGCTGATGTCTTGGAAACGCAACATGCCAGCGGAAAGTCGATTTTGTAACGTAGAGTTGCGCTAGGAGCAACAGATGTTCGGGAATTTCGGGTTTCCGGCAGAAGAAGCGCACGAGGAGGTCTACATGGCGAAGAATGCCGGATTTTTCGGTGAAAGAAGCGTACGAGGAGGTCTACATGAGCGAGAGTGCCGGGTATTCGGCGAAAGAAGCGCACGAGGAGGTCTACATGATCGAGGAAAGTCGGGTTTTCGGCGAAAGAAGCGCACGAGGAGGTCTACATGAGCGAGAGTGCCGGGTATTCGGCGAAAGAAGCGCACGAGGAGGTCTACATGATCGAGGAAAGTCGGGTTTTCGGCGAAAGAAGCGCACGAGGAG
>NZ_JBWDNJ010000023.1:0-1803 GCF_056269135.1 Paenibacillus sp. J22FR21 | reverse complement strand
AACGACAGGTGCGGTAACGCGTCGATCATATGGTTTGGGCGATGCGACAGTAACGCTGACTGCGACGATCACTAAGGGCGCAGCAAGCGAGACCAAGACGTTCACGCTGACGGTGCCGCAGCTGGCACAAACAGACGCTCAGGCGGTAACCGCAGCGAAAGCGGTGTTAGAAGTTGGTTACGGTAGCGGCGAAACAGCTGCAAGTGTAACGCAAGCAGTGACGCTGGCGGCAACAGGGCAGAACGGAGTGATCATTTCGTGGTCATCCGATGATGCAGCAATCAACGCAACGACAGGTGCGGTTACTCGTCCGGCATACGGATTGGGCGATGCAACGGTAACGTTGACTGCGACGATTGCTAAAGGCACAGCAAGCGAGACCAAGACGTTCACGCTGACCGTGCCTCAGCTGGCACAAACAGACGCGCAAGCGGTAACCGCAGCGAAAACGGTGTTAGAAATTGGTTACGGTAGCGGCGAAACAGCTGCAAGTGTAACGCAAGCAGTGACGCTGGCGGCAACAGGACTGAACGGCGTGACGATTTCGTGGTCATCGAATAATGTAGCCATCAACGCAACGACAGGTGCAGTTACTCGTCCGGCATACGGATCGGGAAATGCAACGGTAACGTTGACCGCGACGATTGCTAAAGGCACAGCAAGCGAGACCAAGACGTTCACGCTGACCGTGCCTCAGCTGGCACAAACAGACGCGCAAGCGGTAACCGCAGCGAAAACGGTGTTAGAAATTGGTTACGGTAGCGGCGAAACAGCTGCAAGTGTAACGCAAGCAGTGACGCTGGCGGCAACAGGACTGAACGGCGTGACGATTTCGTGGTCATCGAATAATGTAGCCATCAACGCAACGACAGGTGCAGTTACTCGTCCGGCATACGGATCGGGAAATGCAACGGTAACGTTGACCGCGACGATTGCTAAAGGCACAGCAAGCGAGACCAAAACATTTACGCTGACTGTTGTGGAACTGGCCCAAACGGATTCACAAGCAGTTAGCGAAGCGAAGACCGCACTGGCAATCACGTACGGTGTCGGCGATACAGTTACAAACGTAACGCAAACAGTAACACTGCCAGCATCAGGTCTAAACGGAACGACAGTCACATGGTCGTCCAACGATGCAGCCATCAACGCAACAACCGGAGCAATTACTCGTCCGGCATACGGATCTGGCGATGCAACGGTAACGTTGACTGCAACGATTGCTAAAGGAACAGCTAGCGAAACAAAAACATTTACGCTGACTGTTGTGGAACTGGCCCAAACGGATTCGCAAGCAGTTAGCGCAGCGAAGACCGCACTGGCAATCACGTACGGTGTCGGCGATACAGTTTCAAATGTAACGCAGACAGTAACACTGCCAGCAACAGGTCTAAACGGAACGATAGTTACATGGTCGTCCGATAATGCAGCCATCAACGCAACAACCGGAGCAATCACTCGTCCAGCATACGGATCTGGCGATGCAATGGTAACGTTGACCGCGACGATTGCTAAAGGCACAGCAAGCGAGACCAAGACGTTCACGCTGACCGTGCCTCAGCTGGCACAAACAGACGCACAAGCGGTAACCGCAGCGAAAACGGTGTTGGAAGTTGGTTACGGTGTCGGCGATACAGTTACAAACGTAACGCAAACAGTAACACTGCCAGCAACAGGGCAGAACGGAACGACAGTTACATGGTCGTCCGATAATGCAGCCATCAACGCAACAACCGGAGCAATCACTCGTCCAGCATACGGATCTGGCGATGCAATGGTAACGTTGACCGCGACGATTGCTAA
>NZ_JBWDNJ010000024.1:0-1532 GCF_056269135.1 Paenibacillus sp. J22FR21 | reverse complement strand
AAACCAGCTAATATCTTGTCAACATTTTTCATTAGAAGCTTGAAAAAATACTGCTATACTAGAATCTAAGCATTACAAATAACCCTCCGAATTTATATTGGAAGGTTTTTCTTTTGTTGGTTGCTTAGGCCAAATCCAAATCGATGAAAGTCTCTTTGCGCTTAAGCAATGCGAATATCCAGTGTAGTAGCTTGTTCACGCAGGCAATCATGGCGACTTTGTAGGGCTTACCTTCAGCGATCTTCTTCTCATAAAATGCCTTCATTTTCTTGCTGCCAGATCGCCGCAAGCTGCAAAGGACGGCCAAGAATAAGGTGTGTCGAAGCCTACTGGAGCCGCGTTTTGTAATCCGATTGATCGTAGCCGTGAATTTCCCCGACATATGAACGCTAGGATCTACACCAGCGAAGGCAACCAATTTCTTCGGATGATTAAACCGATCGATTTCACCGATTTCAGAAATAATCGTTGCAGCGATTTTTTCACCGATACCGGGAATCGATTGGATAATCTGATATTCTTCCAATTCATTAGCGAGGGCATCCATTTGCTTTTCCAGGGCGGTTAGATGCTCTCGATAATGAAGTAACATGCTAACGTACATTTCAAGACTAATGAGATGGCTGTGAAACGGTGCATTTCGAAAGGGATTCCGTTCAGCTGCAGCCAGCAGAGCATCCGCTTTTGACCGTGCCCAGTTCTCAGATCGGCGTATACATAAGCGTGCAATCTTCTCCGCAATATTCGTTTTCCCGGCTTTAAGAGCAGCGTCAGAAGTCGGAAATGCCATCAACGTATTTAGCGATACCGCAGAGTGTAAGTCCCCAAAAACGCCTTTATACTCAGGAAAAACTTGATCTAATACAGCCTGGAATTGCAGTTTAATCTGAATGTAGAGATCTGTGATTGCAGCGTGCTGTCTAGTTAAATTACGCAGGTTAAGCAACTGAAGACCTCTTGTTTTATGCTGCCCAAACTCTTCTTTGTAGTACAACTCACAGAGGGCATAGGCGTCTACTGCATCGGTTTTTACCTTGCGTAAACTCGATGCTTTCTTGGCCTGATAAGACAGCATCGGATTAACCACGACAAACAAGTAATTATGATCCTCCAAAAAACGAGTAACTGGAAGATGATAGTGACCTGTCGCTTCTAAGATAACCATAGGTTTTTGATCGGTTTGCTCTTCAAGGAGTCTTAAGAACGATTGAAAAGACTCTAATCCTTCACGAGTATGAGGGACGGTAAAGCTCTTTCCGTAAGGCTGACCTTTGTCTAAAAAGGCCTGGCCTTGACTTTCTCCCTTAGCAATGTCCAGCCCAACTACTGGATTCATCGTGCACATCACCTTCACTTCCTAAGATTCGCCGGTAGCCCCTAGTCCCGCTTGTAGTGTCATAGCTTCGCTTGTTATTCGGGATCGATGTCCCAACCAGCCTCAAACATGTTTCCACAAGTAGGGGGTGAACAGTTTAGCGCACGGGGTCTAGCCCCACGGGCAGTGACGTTCTACCCCGGCTACCCGTACTAAA